>CAWKIN010000007.1:0-259026 GCA_963849875.1 uncultured beta proteobacterium | reverse complement strand
TCGCGCGCGTGTCCGCTTACGGATTGATCGTAGAGATTGATGGCGGCTATGCGCTGTCTGCCGATGCGCAAAAGATGATGGAGAGCCAACGCAAGAAGGACGACAACGCCAAGCACATCTATCGACTCAAAGAACATCTAGCCGACTATCACCTAGTTGGTGAACACGTCACGCTTTACATCCAGCCTGAGGTGATCAAGGCGGCAGTGGATGCGCACCTCGCCGCGAAAAAGCCCGGCATACGCAATATGCTGATGCCCAAGAGTAAGGCCGAGATCGCGCTGAAGAAGCAGCCGTTCAATCCTTTCTACTCGCGTAAGCGCAAGGACTGAGCATGAACGACACTCTCAGCACCGCCTTTACCGATTTGAATCTTGCGCCTGCCATGCAGGCCATCTTGCAGCAGCTCGGCTATACCAGCATGACGCCGATACAGGCCGCCAGCCTGCCCATCACCTTGGCCGGCAAGGACCTGATCGCGCAAGCCAAGACCGGTAGCGGCAAGACCGCTGCATTCTCTATCCCGCTGCTCACCAATCTCAATCCGCGCCGTTTCGCCGTGCAAGCCATGGTGCTATGCCCGACCCGCGAACTGGCCGACCAAGTGACGCAAGAACTGCGCCGTTTGGCGCGTGCCGCTGACAACATCAAAATACTCACACTGTGCGGCGGTTCTACCATGCGCCCGCAGATCGCCAGCTTGGAACACGGTGCGCACATCGTGGTCGGCACACCTGGCCGCATCATGGACCACATCGAACGCGGCACCTTGAATCTAGACGCGCTCAACACGCTGGTGCTGGACGAAGCGGATCGCATGCTGGACATGGGCTTCGTCGATGCTATGGCTTATGTGGTGCGTAACTGCCCGCGTGATCGCCAGACCCTGTTGTTCTCGGCCACTTATCCGGAAGGTATCGCACGACTGGCGCGTCAGTTCATGCGTGACCCGCAGGAAGTGAAACTGCTAGACCAGCACGAGGAAAGTAAGATACGCCAACGCTTCTACAAGATAGACAACGAACAGCGCCTAGAAGCCGTGCCCATCCTGCTCAAGCACTATCGCCCCGTTAGCACGCTGGCGTTTTGCAACACCAAACAACAATGCCGTTCGCTGCTGGAGTTGCTGCACGCACAAGGCATCAATGCGCTGACGCTGAACGGCGACATGGAGCAACGCGAGCGTGACCAGGTGCTGATCCAGTTCGCTAACCGTAGTTGCTCAGTATTGGTAGCGACCGACGTAGCGGCACGCGGCTTGGATATCGCCAGACTCGAAGCGGTCATCAACGTCGATGTCACCCCTGATCCCGAAGTGCATATCCACCGCATCGGTCGTACCGGTCGCGCTGACGAGAACGGCTGGGCGCTCAGCTTGTGCGGCCCCACCGACCGTCACCGCATCATCACCATCGCGCAGATGATGCATATCGAACCCGAATGGCACGAGCTCAGCGAGCTGCAAGCCGAAGATGACGAACCGCTAGTCGCGCCTATGGTCACGCTACAGATACTCGGTGGCCGTAAAGAGAAGATACGCGCCGGCGACGTGCTGGGCGCACTCACCGGCGACGCGGGTTATAAGAAGGAACAGATCGGCAAGATCAACGTCACCGAGTTCTCCACCTATGTCGCGGTGGACAGACATATCGCCGAGGAAGCTGTACGTAAACTCAATGCGGGCAAAGTGAAGGGTAAGACGGTTAGGGTGAGAATTGTCTAGGACAAGTGCTTAAGTTTTTTTCCATCAAGTATAGTTTGACTCACCCGTACCAATTTTCTGCGCAACTGATACCCGTTTAACTTTAGCCGAATATGAGGGGCTATATGTCGTATGACGAATCAGAACTTGTTATTGAAGTTCTTCGGGTGTTTCGCCAGACCCATGGCGACATGCCATTCACACTAAAATTTGTTACTAACGTAACAAAGGATTGCAACAATTGCATCGATGGTGTCTGTGATTTCAATCAAATTCCACCAGAAATTTCTATTCGAGAAGGGCTTAGCGATTCAGCATTGATTGAAACTCTTTTTCACGAATTGGCACATTTGGCGTGCGGATTGGAATCAGAACACAACACGGTATGGGAAAAATGCAAAGATGAGTTATCACTCCGTTTTGCCGTTCCTCACTTTGAATGATCATGGAATAATGGGGTCAGACTCGATTGACTCTTAGGCAAACATTGGGGTTAGGTCTAGCACAGTAGCTTCACACTTGACCCAAATTGAATCAAAGGGCGCAGCCTAGTATTAATTACGATTAGCGATTGTCATGCGATCCTGCCTCACCGCCACTCAAACGCGCTCCACCCCTTCTTCCTCCCTACCTTCTAAAAAGTACGTACCACAGCGCCCGCCTTTTGCGTAATAATAGTTCGCCCGCTAATCATTAGGGAACGAACTAAGTCATGAAATCCATGGAAGAGCAATTCGCGGAGTCGGTGCATATGCTTGCGCATTCTTGGCGCACCGAGCTGGACAGGCGTTTGCGCCCGCTAGGCTACTCGCATTCACGCTGGCTGTTGCTGCTGCATCTTTCACGCAATGACGGCTGCACCCATCAGCAGCTCGCACAGCACATGGGCATAGAAGCACCCACCTTGGTCAAGCTGGTCGATCACTTGGAAAAAGAAGGTTTGCTCAAGCGCTGTGTCAGCGAGACCGACCGTCGCGTTAAACATCTCAACTTGTCCGATGCAGGCAAGCAGGTGGTGGTGGACATCCGCAGCAATGCCGCCGAATTGCGCAAGGACATCCTGTCCGACACCAGTAAAGAAGAGTTGCAAATCACTTACGCAGTATTACAACGCATCCGTGAAAAACTGGCATTACTGCCATAGCGCTCAGGAGTAGAGAGATGGAAGCTATCAAATTCAACAAGAAGATCATCGTCGCCGCTGTGCTGGTAGCGGTGCTGCTGGGCGGGCGGGCGTTTAAATATTATTCCGGATTAACGCGCACTACCGAGAACGCCTATATCAATGCCGATGTGGTGAACGTGGCAGCCCAAGTCGCCGGCCGAGTGATGAGCGTGCATGTCAAAGAAAACCAGCGCGTACATCAAGGCGACCCGCTGTTCGAGATCGACCCGCAACCCTATGCCATTGCGCTGGAACGCGCCGAGGCGGCACTCGCGACAGCCGAACAATCGGCACGTCAGGACCATGCAGAGGTGGGCGTAGCGCAAGCACAAGTGACGCAGGCGGAGACCGATCTGGCTAATGCGCGCAGCAGCTATGAGCGTGAACAGAAACTCGTCTCGCAGCACTACATCTCGCAGCAATCCTCCGACGATGCGCATACCCGTATGCAGTCGTATCAGGCCATGCTGGAACAGGCGCATGCCAAATTGAACAAGGCACGTTCGGTGCCGGTCGACCCTGCGCAGCGCGGCGATGTGCTGCAGGCGCGTGCCGCCATCGCTCAGGCCAGACTCGACTTGGAACGCACTCATGTCATCGCCACACAGGACGGCGTGATCAGCAACCTCTCGCTGAGCGCGGGTTCGCTGGTCGGCATCGGCCAGCCCTTGTTCGCGCTCATAGAGGACGGCAGTTACTACATCGATGCCAACTTCAAAGAGACCGAGTTGCACGGCATCCATCCGGGCCAGAACGTGGACATCCGCATCGACATGTATCCCGATGCGCATTTCAAGGGCGTGGTGGAGAGTCTGAGCGGCGGCACCGGCACGGCCTTCTCACTGCTGCCCCCACAGAACGCCACCGGCAACTGGGTGAAGATCGCGCAACGCGTACCGGTGCGCATACGCTTTACCGCGCCCGATGCTGAGCATCCCTTGCGCATCGGCGCGACCGCGTCGGTGAGTGTGCATCTGAAGTAAGCCATGAACAGCAACCGCGTCTGGACCGGTGTCGCCGTGATGGCAGCGACCATCATGCAGGTGTTGGACACCACCATCATCAATGTCGCGCTGCCGAACATGATGGGCGAGCTAGACGCCACGCCGGACAACATCAGCTGGGTACTCACCTCCTACCTGATCGCTTCGGCCATCATCATGCCGCTCACCGGCTTCATCACCGACCGGGTCGGGCAGAAACGTTTCCTGCTCATCAGCATCGCCGGCTTCGTCATCGCCTCGGCACTGTGCGGCCTCGCCACCAGTCTCGCGCAGATGGTGTTGTTCCGTTTCCTGCAGGGTGTGTTCGGCGCGGCGCTGGTGCCGCTGTCGCAATCCATCATGTTGCAGATATTCCCCGGCGAGCAGCGCGGCAAGGCCATGGCGATCTGGGCGATGGGCGTGATGGTCGCACCGATACTGGGGCCTACGCTGGGCGGCTGGCTGACCGAGGTCATCAGCTGGCGCTGGACCTTCTATATCAACCTGCCGGTGGGCATCATCTCTTTCATCCTCGCGCTGCGTTACGTGCATGACACGCCGACGCGCGAGCGGCGCATGGATTGGCTGGGTTTCGCCACGCTGGCAGTGGGCATAGGCGCGCTGCAACTGGTGCTGGACCGTGGCAACCAGGACGACTGGTTCAGCTCGCAGATGCTGGTGTTCGCCGCCATCGTCGCCGTGCTCTCCATCGTCTTCTTCATCGTGTACACGCTGACCGGCAAGCATCATCCGCTGTTCGATCTGCGCATCTTCAAGGACCGCAACTTTCTGGTCGCCAGCCTGATCATGACGAGCATCGGTATAGGCTTCTTCGGCGGCATGGTGCTGCAATCGCTCTACCTGCAGCATTTCCTCGGCTACCCCACCTTTGAGGCCGGCTTGTATATGGCACCGCGCGGCGTAGCCTCGTTCTTCGTGATGATGTTCGTCGGCAAGTTCTCCGGCAAGATACTGCCGCGCAACTTCATCCTGGTCGGTATCTTCTGCAGCGTCGCAGGCAACTATCTGATGACACGCTTCACCGGCGACATCAGCGCGAACGATCTGATCCTGCCCATGGTGTTGCAGGGTTTCGGTATGGGACTGGTGTTCGTTCCCATCTCGACACTGGCGTTCACCACGCTGCCCAAGGGAGCGGCGGCCGAAGCAGCGGGTATCTACAGCCTGATACGCGCGGTCGGCTCGGCACTCGGCATCTCCATCCTGGCCACCTATTTTTCGCGTAGCACCCAGCAAAGCTGGAGCGAGTTGCGCGGCAACATCACGCCCTACAGCGAAGCCCTGCACAGCTATCTGGCTCCGCTGCATCTGGGTGTGAACGACCCGCAGGGGATTGCGCTCGCCGCCAAGGCCGTGCTGCATCAGGCGCAGAACATCGGCTATATCGACAGCTTCTGGTTCGCCACGCTCAATTTCGTAGTGATGCTGCCCTTGTTGCTGCTGATACGCACGCCGCCGCCCACCGCAGAAACTCTGCCCGTTACGCACGTGAAATAGTTCGCCATCAGTCTCCCCGTACGCAAGCGCGAGATCGCCGCAGCGATTTGCGCAGCGCGATTAAAGGAAATGCGCTATCTGCCGATAACTGAAACAAGGGTGCGGGGATGGGGCTGCTGAACCGCGAAAAGGATAGCGAGGTGAATATCATGAAACATTACACACACAAACTGACACGCGAGATATTGGTGGACGGTTGTCTATTCAGCGAATTCATCGGTGATTACACCGTCCATGAGTTCTTGCCTGTACCAAACTGAACCGCCTCATTGCGGTGGCGATAGCCACCGCCGCCACATAGCCTATCTGGACACTTGCGCACTTTCGATCTGCACGCGATATAACGCCAGTTCCTGCTGACTATTCAAGCGCACCCCCTTTACCGGCACGTTGCCTTGCTGCTGGGCAGCGATGTTGCCGGCGATGACCAAAGGTTGGCTCTGTGCCACGGGCTGGCCGCTTAATGCATCGACACGTATCACTCTGACTCTGACATTGCTGACCGCCACGGCGGTGGGATTCTGCACTACCGCATAGAGATTGCCCTGTGCATCGATCTGCGGACCCGCTTGCAGATATTTGGCTGGATTGCGCGGCAAATCCAGGCGCAGGTAACTGGCGGTGGAAGACTGGCCTATGGTCGAAGCCGAACCTGCCGCGACCTCATAGTTCTGCAAGGCAGCATTCACATCGCCGCGCCCTTCGGCCAGCTGACCCAGCAAGTAATGACTGGTCGCGGTGGGCAGCAAGGCGTTGCTGCGCGTGAGTTCCTTTTCGGCCTCGGCTTTGCGCCCCAGATTGTTCAGCGCGATGCCGCTCTGGACATGCGGACGGAAATAATCCGGCTGCATCTTGATGGCTTTGTCGTAATAGTTGAGCGCGGACTTGTTGTCCTTTTCCGCCAAGGCCACATCCCCCAGTAACTCCTGGAAGCGCGCCTCTTTGGGTTCGATAGCAATTGCCTGTTTGGCCAAGTCGGCCGCTTTCTTGGGGTCGCCCGCCGCCAGCACTTTCACGCCCTGGTCATAGTCTTTGTAGGCCGCTTCGGTGGCTTTCAACTTGCCTACCTTTTCCGCGTAGATTTCGCGCCCCCAGAAACCGCCCGCTCCGACCTCGGCCAGTGTCGCCTTGTTATCTGCCACGCGTTGCTCAGAAGGCGGATGGCTGGCGAATAGACCTTTGATGAAGTCGCTCTTCTGCCCTTGGCTGAGACGCACGAAAGTCTCCTGCAGGGTGACGGCCGCGGTCGGGTCATAACCGGCGCGTTTCATATAGATCATGCCGTAGTGGTCGGCTTCGGACTCGTCATCGCGACCAAACTTGGTGGAGATCAATTGCGAGCTGAGCTGCGCACCGCCCACCACCAGATGACCGTAGTTCTTGTCCTGCGTCGCAACACCGGCAGCCAGTACCGCCCCCTGCAACAGCAGGCCGTCCTCTATTTGCTTTGCGCCGTGACGCGCCGCCGCATGCACGATCTCGTGACTCAGCACTGCGGCTAGTTCCGCCTCGCTGTTCAGCTCATAAAGCAGGCCGCGATTGAACGCAATCTTGCCACCCGGCATCGCCCAAGCGTTAGGTACGGAATCATTGAGCACGACGAATTCATAGGGAAGCTTGCGGTCGGAAACTGCGGCCAGTTTATTGCCCACGCTCTGCACATAGGCGGTCAACTCGGGGTCGATGACGTAATCGCCGCCTTGCTGCTGGCGAGCCGGAACATAGTTTTGCTGCCCCATCTCGATCTCACGTGATTCCGAGACGAACTGAAACTCGGTCTTGTGCGTCACCGGATTGGTGCCGCATGCACTCAAGACTAAGGTTGAGAATGCAACTAGAAAGATGGTACGCAACATTTTCATCTCCTTATAGAGATTCCCTCCCCCTGCAAAGGGGGGAGGAACCAAATTCACCAACGCAAGATCAACCCGCCAGCTTTTTCTTCAACAACTCATTCAACTGTGCAGGATTGGCTTTACCTTGGCTGGCTTTCATCGCCGCACCGACGAAGAAGCCGAACAACTTGTCTTTGCCGCTGCGATATTCAGCGACCTTATCCGCGTTGGCTGCCATGACTTCAGCGATGATCTTCTCAATCGCACCGCGGTCGGAGACTTGCTTAAGACCTTTCGCTTCGATGATGGCATCGGCTTCACCACCTTCCGCCCACAAGGTACGAAACACTTCTTTGGCACCAGAATTGGAGATGGTCCCATCCGCGATGCGCGCCAACATGCCACCGAATTGCTGCGCCTTGAGCGGACATTGCGCGATGTCCAGACCATCACGATTGAGTTGTGCGCTGAGTTCGCCGATAAGCCAATTTGCAGCAAGCTTTGCCTGTGCCGCCCCGACCATCTCAACGCTCGCATCAAAAAATTCCGCCATCTCGCGTGAACTGGTCAAGCTGTTGGCATCATAGGCCGACAAGCCGAATTCATTGGTGTAACGCGCCCGTTTGGTGGTCGGCAATTCCGGCATGGTCGCCTGCACTGCCGCCAGCATCGCTGGTGTGATGTCCAGCGGCAACAGATCAGGGTCGGGGAAATAACGGTAATCGTGCGCGTCTTCCTTGCTGCGCATGGAGCGTGTCTCACCGGTATCCGGGTTGAACAAGATGGTCGCTTGCTGGATCTTGCCGCCGCTCTCCAGCGTGTCGATCTGCCATTGCACTTCGTAATCGATCGCCTGCTGCATAAACTTGAAGGAGTTCAGATTCTTGATTTCGCGGCGTGTGCCCAGCGGCTCGCCGTGCTTGCGCACTGACACGTTCACGTCGCATCGGAACGAACCTTCCTGCATATTGCCGTCGCAGATACCTATCCAGCGCACCACGGAATGCAAGGCTTTGGCATAGGCCACCGCCTCGGCGGCGGAACACATGTCGGGCTCAGAGACGATCTCCAACAGCGGCGTACCGGCACGGTTCAGATCGATGCCGGTCATGCTTTGTGTTGCGCCGTGTACCGACTTGCCTGCGTCTTCTTCCAAGTGTGCGCGCGTGATGCGCACGGTCTTCTCATACGGTTTTGCATTACCCGAAAGCGGCTCGACTTGTATGGTCAGCGCGCCCTTACCGACGACTGGCAAGTCCATCTGACTGATCTGATAGCCCTTGGGCAGATCGGGGTAGAAATAATTCTTGCGTGCAAACACCGAGCGCGGCGCGATGTGCGCGCCGACCGCGAGGCCGAACTTGATGGCGCGTTCTACCGCGCCTTTGTTCAATACCGGCAGCACACCCGGTAGCGCGATGCTCACCGCGTCGGCCTGCGTGTTGGGCTCAGAGCCGAACGCGGTAGATGCGCCGGAGAATATCTTGGTGTTGGTGGAGAGCTGAGTGTGGACTTCCAGCCCGATGACGATTTCCCATTTCATAGTGTTTCCTTACAAGCCTTGAGGTGCGCGGCTGTGCCAGTCCGTCGCCAATTGGTATTGATGCGCGACGTTCTAGCATCTGCGCTTCCTTGAAATAATCGCCGATGATCTGCAAGCCCACCGGCATGCCGTTCGCGCCGGTGCCGCAAGGGATGGACATGCCGGGCAGGCCAGCCAGATTGACCGCGATGGTGTAGATATCGGACAGATACATCTGCACCGGATCGTCGCCCTTCTCGCCCAAATTGAAGGCGGTCGATGGGCTGGTCGGCCCCATGATCACGTCGCACTGTTTGAACGCTTCGACGAAATCCTGCGCGATTAGTCGACGTATCTTCTGTGCCTGCAGATAATACGCATCGTAGTAGCCGTGGCTCAACACATACGTGCCTATCATGATGCGGCGTTTTACTTCCTCGCCGAAACCTTGTGCACGGGTCTTCTCGTACATGTCGGTGAGGTCGGTGTAGTCCGGTGCGCGATAACCGTAACGCACGCCGTCGAAACGCGACAGATTGCTCGACGCTTCGGCTGGCGCCAACACGTAGTAAACCGGCACGGCCAGCTTGGCATTGGGCAGACTGATCTCCACCACGGTCGCACCCAGCTTCTGATATTCGGCGACGGCGGCTTGCACGCACTGCGCCCACATCCTGCGACAATCCTTCGGCGAAGAACTCGCGCGGCAGACCAATACGCAGACCGGCCAGCGGCTGATTCAACTCACGTGTGTAATCTTCTTTGTCGCGCACCAGACTGGTGGAGTCGCGCGGGTCGTGACCTGTCATCACGTTCAGCATCAGCGCGCAATCTTCCGCGCTGCGCGCCATAGGCCCAGCCTGATCGAGACTGGAGGCGAAGGCGATCATGCCGTAGCGCGACACCGTGCCATAGGTCGGCTTGATGCCGGTGATGCCGCACAACGCGGCAGGTTGGCGTATCGAACCGCCAGTGTCCGTACCGGTCGCCGCCGCACACAGACGCGCCGCCACGGCCGATGCTGCGCCGCCGGAACTGCCGCCAGGCACCGCCTTGATGTCCCATGGATTGCGCACCGGGCCAAAATACGAAGTCTCGTTGGAGGAACCCATAGCGAACTCGTCCATATTGGTCTTACCCAGATTCACCGCTCCCGCCGCATTGAATTGCGAGATGACGTGCGCGTCATATGGCGCGATGAAGTTGTCCAGCATCTTGGAGCCGCAGGTGGTGCGCCAGCCTTGTGCACAGAAGATGTCCTTCTGTGCGATGGGGATACCGGTCAGCACTTGCGCAGTACCGTTCGCCAACATCGCGTCGGCGGCTTTGGCCTGAGCCAAACTCTTATGGCCCTCCACGGTGACGTAGGCGTTCAATACAGGATTATGGGTGGCGATACGATCCAGATAGAGCTGGGTCAGTTCGACACTGGATATTTTTTTCTCGGCGAGCGAGGCGGAAAGTTGTTTAAGACTGGCGTTTATCATTATGTAAGTTCCGTGAAAGGCGAAAGATGAAAGGTGAAAACGCTACTTCGTTTCACCTTTCAAATCACGCTTCAAGCATCATTCAATCACTTGTGGGACGAGGTACAGGCCATCTTCGACCTGCGGAGCGATAGCCTGAAAAGCCTCGCGCTGATTGACTTCCGAGACCACATCCTCGCGCAATCTCTGCGACAATTCCTGGGCGTGGGACATAGGTTCTATACCGCGGGTATCGACCGCCTGCATTTGCTCGATCAGCTCGAAGATGCCCGACAATTGGGCGCGCGCGGCTTCGATTTCGGACCCGTTCATGGCCAAACGGGCCAGACGGGCGATTTTCTGTACATCCTGTGTAGTAAGAGACATAGCAAAAGCTTTATTGAAATAAGACGAATAGGTTATCATAACGGGGTTTATCAGCACACCTCTTTGACTACGGGATACATCATGTTTGGATTCTTCAACAGCTATTTTTCTAACGATCTGGCAATCGACCTTGGTACTGCGAACACGCTGATCTGGTTGCGTGGTCAAGGTATCGTCCTGAATGAGCCCTCGGTTGTAGCGATACGCCAAGAAGGCGGCCCAAATGGCAAGAAGGTGATCCAGCAGGTCGGTCTGGGTGCCAAGCAGATGTTGGGCCGCACACCAGGCAACATCACCGCTATCCGCCCCATGAAAGACGGCGTGATCGCCGACTTCACCGTCACCGAACAGATGCTCAAGCAGTTCATCCGCAAGGTCTACAAGGCCGGCATCTTCAGCCCCAGCCCGCGTATCGTGATCTGCGTACCGTGCGGCTCCACCCAAGTCGAACGCCGCGCGATACGTGAATCCGCGATTAACGCCGGCGCACGCCGCGTGGAACTGATCGAAGAGCCGATGGCCGCCGCGATCGGTGCCGGACTGCCGGTCGAGGAAGCGACCGGCTCCATGGTGGTGGACATCGGCGGCGGCACCACCGAGGTGGGCGTGATCTCCCTGGGTGGCGCGGTGTACTCCGGTTCGGTACGCGTCGGTGGTGACAAATTCGACGAAGCCATCATCAACTACATTCGTCGTAACTACGGCATGCTGATCGGCGAGACCACCGCAGAAGAGATCAAGAAGACCATAGGCTCCGCCTTCCCCGGTTCAGAAGTGCGCGAGATGGAAGTCACCGGCCGCAATCTGGCCGAAGGCGTGCCTCGCAGCTTCACTATCTCCAGCAACGAGATCCTCGAAGCCCTGACCGAGCCGCTCAACAGCATCGTCAGTGCGGTGAAGATCGCGCTGGAACAGACGCCACCAGAATTGGGCTCGGACATCGCCAAGAAGGGCATGGTGTTGACCGGCGGCGGCGCGCTGTTGCGCGACCTGGATCGCATGTTGATGGAAGAGACCGGTCTCCCGGTGCTGATCGCGGACGACCCGTTAACCTGCGTGGTACGCGGCTCCGGTCGCGCACTGGAAAGCCTGGATACTTCGACTAACATCTTCACCACCGAGTGATGACTATGGGAAGTGGTGAGTGGGGAGTGGCAAAACCTCGCCGTCCATCAGTCCACTCTTCGACTGACCACTTCCCACTCCCCCACTAATGCTAGACAACACCCACTCATTCCGATTCTTTCAGCGCGGCCCCAGTCCGGCCGTACGACTGGTGTTCTTCGTGGTGTTGTCTATGCTGCTGATGTTCGTGGATGCGCGCTATCGTTATCTGGAATCGACCCGCAGCACCCTGTCAGTGATGGTCGCCCCCATCCAGTCCATGGCGACGCTCCCCGCTCGCATCTGGAACGACCTGGGCAATTTCTTCTCCTCGCAAAGTTATCTCAAGTCCACCAATCAGACACTGCAACAACAGCATCTGATCGACGCGGCGCAACTGGCGCAATTACAGGCACTGCAACACGAGAACCAGCAGTTGCGCAATCTGGTCGCCTTGCCCATCCGTGATACCTACACCACGAAGATGGCCGAAGTGATCTATAGCGAGCGCGACCTGTTCAAACGCAAGGTGGTGATCAACAAAGGTTCCGACGCCGACATTCAGGCCGGACAAGTGGTAATGGATGATGCCGGCATCGTCGGGCAAGTGACGCGCGTCTACCCTTGGTTGTCGGAAGTCACACTGGTCACCGAAAAGGATCACGTCGTACCCGCCCAGATCGTGCGTAACGGTCTGCGCACCATCGTGTTCGGCGCGGGCGACACCAGTCAGTTAGCTTTGCGCTACATGCCCGTCAGTGCCGACATCATCGAAGGCGATGTGCTGGTCACCTCGGGCATAGACGGCACTTATCCGGCCGGCATCCCGGTCGCCAAAGTCACCAAGATCGAACGCGATGCGGCCTATCCGTTCGCACGCATCACCTGTTTGCCGTTGGGTGGCGTGGATAAGAACCGGCATGTGATGATCCTTTCTGCCCAAGCCAAGTTGCCGGAGCTGCCCGCCCCCGCCCTGACTGTAGAAGAAATCAATAACGCAAAAGCGAGGCGGAAAAAATAATGGCCTTGCACAATCCCGCCAAGACTGAGATCCAGCGACCAATCAGCAACCTGTTCATATTCATCAGCATCGTGCTCGCTTTACTGCTCAACGGCCTGCCCTGGCAGGGCTACGCGCTGATGCTGCGTCCCGATTTCGTCGCCATGGTGTTGCTCTACTGGTGCATGCATAAACCCATGCGTATCGGCATCGGCATGGCATGGGGAGTGGGCATCTTTGCCGACGTGGCCGACGCCAGCCTGTTCGGCCAGCATGCTTTGACCTATACGCTGCTGGCATTCGGCGGCGTAGTGTTGCACCGCCGCCTGCAAATGTTCGATCTGCGCCAGCAGGCCACGCAGGTGCTGGGGCTGTTCGTTATGACCTATACCGTTTACACACTGGTACATTGGCTGATAAACGGGGATATCGTGTGGGGATATTTCCTCGGCTGCCTGACCTCCACCTTGCTGTGGATCCCGCTCAGTCTGTTGTTCCAGGGATTGCGCCAGATTCGAGTAGGCCGTGATCTCTGATGAAGCGGCATGTAGAGCTTAAAAACCACCTCAGGGAAATCTTCCACTTCCGTTTGCGTCTGGCGGTCAGCATCGGTTTCACGATGCTGCTGCTGGCGATACTGTTACTGCGTTTCCTGTACCTGCAAGTGGTACGCCATGACTATTACCAGACTCTGGCCGAGAACAACCGCATCTCCATCGTGCCCATCGTGCCGAATCGCGGCCTGATCCTGGATCGCAACGGCGTCGAGATGGCGCACAACTATTCCGGCTACACCCTGGAGATCAGCCCTGGCAAGGTTGCCAACATCGACGCCACCATTGAAGAATTGGCGACACTGGTGCCTATCGCACCGCGTGACCGCAAGCGTTTCAAAAAACTTTCCGCAGAAAACCACAATCTGGAATCGGTGATGATACGTAACCGTCTCACCGACGAGGAAGTGGCGCGCTTCGCCGCGCAGCAATATCGTTTTCCCGGCGTGGAGATCAAGGCGCGCCTGCTGCGCGACTACCCTTATGCCGACAAGGCCTCACATCTAATCGGTTATATCGGACGTATCAACGAGACCGATGTGAACCAGCTCGAAGAGAACGATCTCGCAGCCAACTATCGTGGCTCGGACTACATCGGCAAGACCGGATTGGAACAGAGCTACGAGACCGAATTGCACGGCACCACCGGCATCGAACAGGTAGAAGTCGATTCCGGTGGACGTGCGGTACGCCTGCTGTCACGTACCGCGCCAATCTCGGGCAACACACTGGTGCTGAGCATAGATGCAAAACTGCAGGAGATCGCCGAGCAGGCGTTCGGCAATTATCGCGGCGCGCTGGTCGCCATCGACCCCGGCAACGGCGAAGTGCTGGCCTTCGTCAGCAAGCCCGGCTACGACCCCAGCCTTTTCATCGACGGCATAGACGAGCAGAGCTGGGACGAGCTGAACAACTCGCCCGACCATCCGCTCAACAATCGCGCGCTACGCGGCCAGTATCCGTCCGGTTCGACCATCAAACCATTCATGGCACTGGCGGGTTTGTTCTACAAGACCCGCTCGCCCAGCCGTACTATCAGCGACCCCGGCTATTACACCTTGCCGGGCAGCAGTCATCAGTACCGCGACTGGAAGAAGGGCGGACACGGCACGGTCGATATGTTCAAGTCCATCGTGGTGTCCTGCGACACCTACTACTACGGCCTCGCCACCGAGTTGGGCATAGATAATATTTTCAATTTCCTGTCGCGTTTCGGCTTCGGCAAAAAGACCGGCATAGACCTGGAAGGCGAGACCTCGGGTCTGCTGCCTTCACAGGAATGGAAGACGCGCCGCTACAACCAGAAGTGGTACGCCGGCGACACTGTATCTATCGGCATCGGTCAGGGTTACAGCTTGGTCACGCCCATGCAGCTGGCCTTTGCGGTCGCCACACTAGCCAATGACGGCGTAGGTTACCGTCCGCATCTAGTCAGGGAGATACGTAGCTCACGCGCCAATGAGAACCGTACTATCACGGTTCCGCCTGATGTGGATATGAAGCTCAATCCGGACGACGTGGCGTTAGTTAAACGTGCCATGGTGGCGGTGACGCAACCCGGCGGCACCGCCGTGGCAGCCTCGCTCGGCGCCAGCTACCATATCGCAGGCAAGACCGGCACCGCGCAGGTGGTGGGCATGAAACAGGGCGAGAAATACGATGCCAGCAAGATCGATGAACGCCATCGTGACCACGCCTGGTTCATCGCCTTCGCGCCCGCCGAACAACCCAAGATCGCGCTGGTAGTGCTGGTCGAGAACGGTGGTCACGGCGGCGGTACGGCCGCACCTATCGCGCGCAAGGTGATGGATTACTACCTGCTTGGCAAGATTCCCACCCCCCTGCCCGATATAACGGAAAGTGAGGACGCTCCCCATGACTAAACGACAAATGTGGTTGCGCTTCATCGCCCATATCGACCCCATGCTGATGCTGGGTCTGGGATTGCTCATGTGCACCAGTCTGATGCTGCTGTTCAGCGCCAGCGACGGTAACTGGCTGCGTGTTGGCGGACAGGGCGCGAACATCCTGGTCGCATTGGTGCTGATGTGGGTGGTAGCCAACATGCCCTTGCATTACCTGATGCGCACCGCCTTGCCCGTCTATATTCTGGGCATGCTGTTGCTCATAGGCGTGGCCTTGTTCGGCGAGATCAGTCACGGCGCGCGGCGTTGGCTCAACATCGGCGTGGCGACCATACAACCATCCGAGCTGATGAAGATAGGCGTGCCACTGATGATGGCCTGGTACTTCGAGAAACACGAGGCCACGCTCACCTGGAAGAACTATCTGATCGCAGCAATCATCCTCATCGTGCCGGTCGGACTGATCGCGCGCCAACCCGACCTGGGCACGGCCTTGCTCATCACCGCCAGCGGCTTCTATGTGCTGTTTCTGGCAGGCCTGAGCTGGCGCATCATAGGCGGCATGGTGGTGGCGGGTCTGGCCAGTGCGCCGGTGATGTGGAATATGCTGCACGATTACCAGAAACACCGCATCATGATGTTGCTCGACCCCACCCAAGACGCGCTGGGCAAGGGCTACCACACCATACAGGGCATGATTGCGGTCGGTTCAGGAGGGCTTATCGGCAAAGGCTACATGGAGGGCACGCAGACCCATCTGGACTTTCTGCCGGAACGCACCACCGATTTCATCTTCGCGGTCTACTCGGAGGAGTTCGGGCTGGTTGGCAACGTTCTCATGCTCGCCATGTATGCCTTCGTCATCACGCGCGGCTTTATGATCACCGGCGGCGCATCGACCTACTTCACCCGCCTGATGGCCGGTAGCATCACCCTCACTTTCGCCACCTATGCCTTCGTCAACATGGGCATGGTAAGCGGCATTCTGCCGGTGGTGGGTGTGCCGCTGCCGCTGATCAGTTACGGTGGCACCTCCATGCTGACACTGCTACTCGGCTTCGGCATGCTGATGAGTATCGAGACGCATCAAAAGCTCAACAAGACCTAAGGAAATAACATGCAAAAACGTATCGTCCTGCTGACCCTGACCACCTTCATGCTTGCCGCTTGCAGCAGCGCACCTACGCACCAAGACACGGCTAAAACGACACCCGCTCCCGGCACCGCACAAGCGGGCGGCGGATACCTAGCGGGTGACGGCCCGAACAGCGATGTCCCTGCCGGTATAGACGACACACCTGATGCCATACCCAAGGCAGAGCCGTTGCACCGCTACGCCAACCGCCCTTACAAGGCATTGGGCAAGGAATACACGCCGCTGACCAGTGTCGGCCATTACAAGGAACGCGGCATCGCCTCCTGGTATGGCAAAAAGTTCAACGGGCAGCGCACCTCCATCGGTGAGACCTACGACATGTACGCCATGAGTGCGGCACACCCCACACTGCCAATACCCAGTTATGCGCGCGTCACCAATCTGAGCAACCACAAATCGGTGGTGGTGCGCGTCAATGACCGCGGCCCCTTCCTGCATGACCGCATCATCGACCTGTCTTTCACCGCCGCCCACAAACTGGGCATCATCGGCGTGGGCAGCGCCGAAGTGGAGGTCGAAAGTCTGGCGCCGGATGCTGTCATCAGCCCAGCCGCACCGGTCGCGAGCGTAGAGAGCACCCCGTTAGAGACTCCCGCCATCTCATCCACACCCATCACACCCGTTGTCGCCGCACCGGTAACGCCCCCAGTTGCGCCAGCCACGAACGTGACAACGGCACAGCAAGAAAATATCTATCTGCAGCTCGGCGCATTCAACACCGAGCACAGCGCAAAACAATTTCTTATCAAGATGCGCCAAAAGCTGGGCCACAGCCCGCAGCAACTGGTGCTGTTGCACAAGGGCGGTTTGATGCGTGTACAGATCGGCCCGTATGCCAATGTAGACGAGGCACGTTCGGCGGCACCCAAGCTGCACAGCAAACTGGGCGTCAAACCGTTCGTTAGTTTGAAGTGAAGCAACCCCTCTACTTTTAAGGACACGCGATGATCTGCGCAAAATGCGGCACTAATAATCTGTACGTTGCGACCGAATGCAGTGCCTGCGGCGCCAGTCTCGCAGCCGTTGAAACGACCGAATTGGTCTATGCCGGATTCTGGAAACGTTTCGCCGCATTATTCATCGACGGACTCATCATCAGCTTCGCCTCGATACTGATCATAGCGATACTGGGCCTGCTACTCGGCATGCAATCCGGCTTGCTGATCGGACTGTTCTATCTGCTCATGTTCGGCGGGTCCGCCTATTACTACGCCATGATGGAATCCGGCGAGCACAGCGCCACCTACGGCAAACGCTGGTTGAATCTGCGAGTGCTGGATGTGGAAGGGAAGCGCCTGAGCAAGGGTCGCGCCCTGGTGCGCTGGGTAGCACATGGCATCTCCAATATCACCTTCTACATCGGCTATCTGATCCAGCCTTTCACCGAACGCAAGCAAGCGTTGCACGACATCGTCAGCTCGACCACAGTAGTGGATGACGAGCCGAACAGCAGCTCCACCGGACTGATCATCGTCCTGGTCGTCGGCACCATCGTGCTGATCGCCGTCATCGGCATCCTCGCGGCTATCGCCATCCCCGCCTATTCGGGATATGTGGCTAAAGCGCATGTGGAACAAGCCTATCCGCAAGGTGTGGCGGGGACTCAAGTGCTGGACCGCTACTTCACCGCCAACGGCAAATTGCCCGACACAGCCGCCGAAGCCAAGCTGCCCGCCTACAGCAACGGCAATGCCGCGTTGAATTACGACACTCAGACCGGCCAGCTGCTCGTTGAGTTCGCTCAGGGTCAGGGCGTCCTCGCGGGACGACACCTGATCTACACCCCCACCTTGCTTATCGATAACACGCTAACATGGAAATGCGCCAGCAAAGACATCCGGCCGGAGATGCTGATAGTGCAATGCAAGTGAGTTGATGTAAAAAGGGCTGCGGATGCAACCCTTTTCTTTTGGAGCTATAAAAGCAAAACCTCCGGCGGTAGACCCGCAGCTGGTTTCATCAGCTCTTGATCTCCACAGTCGCAGTCTGGCATCAGACGAAAGCGTAATAGGTACCTTTGGCGTGTCAAACGTAAGGCCTGCCCCTAATTGACTTTGACTGTGCAACAAGATGGCGAATCATGTAGACGAGATAGAGCGAGAGCACGGCAGCGAAGAAGCACCAGACAGAGACGTAGGCGTAACTATAGGCCTCTGATGCCAACATCACGGACAAGACAACCAGCCCCCCGAATATCCTGATCTTCCCGTGGCTGGAGGCGAACAGCGGCACCAGGATGGTCAAGGCGTAGAGCGCGGCCGGTGTGATCGGCAGGTGGATGAAGCTGTGATAGGGAACGGAAAAACTGTAGTAAATGGAATGTTCTCTCACCGCGACCATCATCCACCCGGGATGGAAGAGCATGACGGAATAGACCAGTGCGCCTGCGAAAGCACCGAAAATGGCGCAGCCGCCCATGACCCTCTTGCGTATCTTCCCTGACTCGACAAGGTAGCTGCAAAGCGGGAACCACCACAACCATAGAAAATGCGAGAAGAAGTGAAACCCCAGCGCAAATGGCACCGCTGCACTGGCATCCCCCGCGTCGAGCTCCTGCCATACCCGCCCCTCGAATGCCTGCTGTAAACCAAACAAGACAGGTACCAGCGCCCACATCCAGTATGGGGGATGCAGCCGTCTGGCCTGCTGGACGGCATACAGACCAGTGGTCACCAGCACGGCAGCGGCGCTATAGCTAACAGATGCAGAAAAGCACATTGAACAAAAGTACCACTTGTAATTGTTATGCTGGCGAACTCTAGGGCGCAAAGCGAACATCCGCGACTGACGATTGTTGACTGAGAGCGAAACCTTAAGATTGAATCTACCTGAGTAAAACTGATTTGACCATCAATCTAAGTATCGCGGGCAACTTGTTATTCAGATACTGGTTTAAGGTTTTTGTTTTTCCTTCCGCTGTGCGCCGCCGCAAAAAATACCGAGTGAACGGAGTTTTACAGGACGAACGGTCTTAGGTGCTCACCACGAACGGCGAGGAAAACTATGCCACCCGCAACACCAACCCCTTCAGATACGCGCCTTCGGGGAAACTGAGTAGCACCGGATGATCCGCGCTTTCGTGCAGATGATGCACGATCTGTGCATCAACACCGGCATCCAGTGCCGCACCAGCGATGATCTTCTGGAACAGTTCTGCGTTGATACCACCCGAACACGAATAGGTGGCGAGCAGGCCGCCGGGATTGAGTAGTTTGAAACCCAGCAGATTGATGTCTTTGTAGCCTCTTGCTGCCTTCTCAGCGTAAGCGGCGGTGGGGGCGAACTTGGGTGGGATCGAGGATGATGAAGTCGAACTTGCGGCCTTGATCGCGCAGTTTGCGCAGCGCCTGGAACACATCGTCGCACTGCCATTCTGCCGCGCTTGCATCCAGACCATTAGTGAAGAGGTTGGTCTCGGCGATCGCCAACGCCTCCGCTGAGGCATCGATGGACAGCACCGATTTAGCCCCGCCGCGCAAGGCATACAGCGAGAAGCCGCCGGTATAGCAGAAGCAGTTCAGGACGATCTTATCGCGTGCCAAACGTTCGGTGAGATGACGGTTGTCACGTTGATCCAGATAGAAGCCGGTCTTCTGGCCCTCGGCCACGTCGACCTTGAAACGCAGGCCATGTTCGACGACTTCCACGACATCGGGCAAGGTGCCGCGCAGCACTCCATTGCGCTCGGCGAGTCCTTCCAGCCCGCGCGAATCGGAATCGGAACGCTCATAGATGCACGTCGGCTTCAACATCTCCTGCAGCAGATCGGCGATGGTCTCGCGCCAGAACTCCACGCCCGCGCTGCCGATCTGCATCACCAGCACCTCGCCATATTGATCGACGATGAGGCCGGGCAAGCCATCCGATTCCGCATGGATGACACGCATGCCACTGCTGTCCTTGCGCATACCTAATGTGTCGCGCGCCGCCAGCGCGTTAGCGATCTTGCGACTGAAGAATGCCGCATCGATGACTTCGTCCTCGCGCCACGACCACACCCGTGCGCTGATTTGCGAGGCAGCGTTATAGGCCGCCCATGCGAGGAACGCGCCTTCGGCACTGCGCATCGCAACGGTGTGACCATTGCCGGGCTGTCCATCCACACGTTCTAGCGCGCCCGAGAACACCCAAGGGTGGCGGCGCAGCAATGACTTCTCGCGACCCGCTGCCAGCACGATGGTGGGTGCAGCATGCGCATCACCGGCACGCGCTTGCGTCAACACGCGTGGTGCGGCAGCAGGCTGTTGCGTACGTTTACGGAAATCGGGCTTGCCGGAAGAGGTGCGCCGTCCGGTCGAACGGGGCTGTTTAGGTTTGTCTTGGCTCATAGCTTTCTCAAGGTTTGCGTTTGGCGCGCGGATGCGCCGCGTCGTAGATCTTGCTCAGGTATTGATAATCGAGGTGGGTGTAGACCTGTGTGGTGGAGATACTGGCGTGGCCCAACATCTCCTGCACCGCGCGCAGGTCGCCGGAAGATTGCAGCACATGGGTGGCAAAAGAATGACGCAACAGATGCGGATGCACACTGCTGGTGATGCCCAGCTTGATGCCCCATTGCTTCATGCGTAACTGCACCACGCGCGGCGAGATACGCTGTCCCGCGTGCGCCGACGAACAAAGCCGTCTCACCGGCAATGGCAAGTTGTTCGCGCACCGCCAGCCACGCCTGCAAGGCGGTGACAGCATAACTGCCGAGCGGCACGACGCGAGTCTTGTTGCCTTTACCGGTGACGCGCACTTCGCCGCTACCCAGATAGGCCTGCATATCCGCCGCCTCCAGACCCACCAACTCGGCCAGACGCAGGCCGGAGGAATACAGCAGTTCCACCATAGCTTTGTCGCGCAAGGCTTCGGCATCGTCGCCGGGTATCGCCATCAAGCGTCCGGCCTCGTCGGGCGAGAGTGCTTGCGGCAAGGTCTTGGGCGATTTTGGCGCGCGCAATCCCGTGCAGGGATTGTCCGTATGGCCGTGGTCGCGCATCAGATAGGTGTAGAAACCGCGCCAAGCAGACAACATGCGCGCCAACGAGCGGCCGGACAATCCCTGCCCGTGCAACTGACCGATATAGCGGCGTATCTGGTGAACCTTGAGCGTGCTGAGCGGCGTCTCACCCGACAGCTCGAACAGGTGGCGCAGATCGCGCGCATAGCTCTCGGCGGTCAGTTCGGAATAGCGTTTCTCGAAACGTAGCCAAGCCAGATAGCCTTGCAGGTATTTTTCATTGCTAGCTGCGACCGGACTCAGGACAGGCTGACGGGTAACTGAACCTTCCTCTGTGCCTAGGGCCGGCATATCTATTGCAGATGAGGATGCAGTGCGCTGGCCACCGCTTCGGCGATGCGTTGCAGGAACACCGTGCCCATCTCCGGGTAGAAGCGTTGTTTATCGGAACTGGCCAACACCAATATCCCTACTGTGTCACTGCCGGCGTGCAGGGGCAGATAGGCGTAGGAACGAAGGTCGTTGGCATGGCTGCCGAACCAGGTCGAGGTGTCATGGGCGGGATGATGCAGACACACCGGCTGGGACTGCGCATCGGCGAAAGCCAGCACCTCTGCACTGGGCGGATTGATCTGCCACAGGCGCAACACGGTATGCGGCACGGTGAAGATGTCGCCGAGCAGATGCGGCACCATGTCCTTGAGCGTGTCCAGATTGCGCGCGGCAAACAACGCCACGATGAACTCGTGCACCTTGTGCTGTAACGCGTCGTTCTCCTTGGCGAACAACAGCAGGTCGTGCAGCTTCTTCTCCAGGTCTTTATTCTTCTCGCGCAATGCCAGCAACTGTCGCTCGCTCAGCGAGATGGTGCGGCCACCGTGCGGGTGCGGCAAATTGATGCGCACCAGGGTCTCGATATGCGTCTCAAAGAATTGCGGGTTATCTTCCAGGTATTGCGCTACGTCTTCCGCTCTCATCTCTACTCCCAATTAAATCCGCTCGCATGCAGCGCGTCGTCAGTGTTTCCGCTCATCGCAAAAATAATAAATTCACTATATTGCAATCTCACCGTCGAACACCGTGATGGCCGGTCCGGTCAAGAAGACCGCTTCACCCACACCATCCCAAGCGATACTCAATGAGCCGCCACGCGTCAGTACATGCACCGGGCTTTGCAACATTCCCAAACGGATGCCTGCCACCACTGCCGCGCACGCTCCGGTGCCGCAGGCCAGCGTCTCGCCGGTGCCGCGCTCATATACGCGCAGCTTGATGCTGTTCCTGTCTATCACCTGCATAAAGCCAGCATTGACGCGTTTCGGAAAACGCGGATGTTGCTCTATCAACGGCCCCAAGCGCGCCACCTCGGCGGTCTCGACATTCTCGACCACCTTGCACTGCATGAGGATTACCCATTGAAACGGCACTGATATGCAAGATCTCGCCATCCACCTCCAACGATTCGCGCACTTGCCCGGTGCCGCCGCTGAAGGGGATGCGAGCTGCCTCGAAGATAGGCGCGCCCATATTGACTGTGACGTGACCATCGTCTTCCAGACGCGGCATGATCATGCCGCTCCTGGTCTCAACCACGATCGCGCGCTTGCTGGTGAGTTTCTGCTCATGCACGAAACGTACGAAACAACGTGCACCATTACCGCACTGCTCGACTTCGCCACCATCCGCGTTGAAGATGCGATAGCGGAAATCCGCTTCATTGCTCAACGCTTTTTCCACCAGCAAGATCTGATCGCAGCCCACGCCAAAGTTGCGGTCAGCCAGTAAGCGCAATTGTTCGGGTGTCAGGTTGATGGACTGACGTACGCCATCTATAACCACAAAGTCATTGCCTGCACCATGCATCTTTGTGAACTTCATAATGATCCTCAGCTTAACTGTTTGTAACGGTAGCAATCAATCGTGTGGTCATTGACCATGCCGGTGGCCTGCATAAAGGCGTAGCAGATGGTGGTGCCGACGAACTTGAAACCGCGTCGCTTCATATCCTTGCTCATCGCGTCCGATTCCACCGTACTGGCGGGCACCTCGGCCAGGCTGCGCCTTTTATTCTGTATCGTCTTGCCGCCCACGAACTGCCATACATAGCGGTCGAAGCTGCCGAACTCGGCCTGCACTTGCAGAAACTTCTGCGCGTTCAATACCGCAGCATTTACTTTGAGGCGGTTGCGCACGATACCGGCATCGTGCAGCAAGGCAGTTATTTTAGCCGAGCCATAGGCGGCGATGCGCACTGCGTCGAAATCATCAAAGGCCTTGCGGTAATTGTCACGTTTGCGCAGCACCGTGATCCAGCTCAGTCCGGCCTGCGCACCTTCCAGAATGATGAACTCGAACAGATTACGATCATTATGCAGCGGCACGCCCCACTCCAGATCGTGATAACGCTGATACAGCATATCGTCACCCGCCCATACGCAACGACAGATTTCAGTCATTCGGCTCGTCATCCGAACAGAACTGCACGCAGTCACGCCACATACATCTATCCATCACCACCGTGATACCGGCTTGTTGAGCACGCAGCGCGGCGGCTTCGTCTATCACACCCTCCTGTAGCCACAGATTTTTGATGCCTAGCTTGATGCAACTATCCACGATGGCGGATACATGCTCGGAAGCACGAAACACGTCCACGATGTCTGGAGGGTGCGGTAGACTTTCCAGATCAGGGTAGGCGCGCTCGCCCAGTACCTCATTGACCGTGGGGCGCACCGGGATGATGTGATAACCCTTGCTTTGCAAGCCGCGCGCTACGCGAAAACTGGGACGCGCCTGACTGGGTGATAGGCCCAGCACTGCGACGCGCTGCACAGAATGCAACAACTGCTTGATCTGCTCGGCACTGGGATTGATAAATGTCATGGTGGACTCGACGTGTATGGGTGACCCATAAGATAACATCTTTGCCGCTGCGGATGGAACCGTGCCGTGCCCCATCCGACCAGCATGAAAGTCAGATGGCCGTGAGGGCTACCAGCGCAGCGTCAACGTCACGTAAGTGCGCTGATTGAACACATTGGTGGCCACGTATTCGGTGTAATTATCCTTGAACAGGTTCTGTACCACCCAGGCGATATCACCCTCCAGGCCCGCGACATTCTTGAAGCCCTGCGCGAAACGTATATCGGTGCGGCGATGCAGATTCTGGTAGTCACCCGACCCACGATCGAAACCTTGCATACCCCCCTGCTGGTAATAGGCAATACTATAGGAGAGCTCGTGCCCCAGATTTTGCGCATACAACACGCTCACGGTATTGGTGGGCGTGCTATAGGCCAACAGATCCAGTGTGCCACCTTGCAATGAAATGACGTTGCTGTAAGCATGTTCGCGCGCATAGTTGACAGTCACATTGGCGGATTCGCCAAACGACTTCTTGAGCGTCGCTTCGACACCGTGGTACACGCCCGACATCCCGTTGCTGAAGCCTGTATTGCTGGGATAGATGGCGTTGCCAAACTGGTCCTGGAACACGCGCAAGTCGAGGGAGGCATCCCATTCACGGAACTCGCCCAGATAGCCGATCTCGCGCGACAACATCTTTTCCGGCGTCAGTTTCAATGAGGTCTTACCCGCGACGAGCCGGTCACCGATCTGATAGGCATCCACCGACACTCCGGTATTCTCAACCATGGAGGGCGTACGGTAGGCGATGGAGGCACCGACTCTCAGCGTCTGCTTGGGGGTGACGTGATAATTCAAAGTAGCCCGTGGCGAAAACTGCTTGCCTCCCCAACCGTCACGCTCGTACATGCCGCCGATATTGGCGATCAAGCTGGGGGTAAAACGCATTTCGTCATGCAGGAAGAAGCGATTGGACTGCACGCTGAGATTGTTCGCCAAACTGGGCTGTCCCGCCAAAGGGAAGTACACCTTATCCTGCGATTGCTCGACACTCGTCTGCACCCCATACACCAGCCGGTTCGTCTCGCTCACCGGAAGCGTATGCTGGATTTCCAGGCTAGAGCGGTCCGCCGCCAAGGATTTATCCACGGGTATGGCGGGGCCTGCCGTCGGCACCTGATATCGCTCCCAATAGGCATTGCGTGTATGGGACATAAGTACACTTAAATCCGAGGAATTCTCCAGATGATGCGTCCAGGTCAGCTGCTGAAAACTGGAGACGCCGATCAGATCGTGCGCCGGATTGAGTTGCGCATGACTGTCCCAGAACCCCACACCCTGCACATCGCGGTTGTAGCCCAATTGCACATCGAAGTCGTTGCTGTTATTTGCATAGTAGGTGGCGCGATAGTTCATCAGGCGCGCTTGGTTGCTGTCGTTACTGTTGTTCATATCGGCCCTGAAAAAACTGGGCAAATAGGTAGGCGTACGCTCGTCATAACCGTTGTCTGCGGTATAGCCCAGCGTCATGCGGTAATCGAGCTTCTCGCCATGATGGCCAAACTGGCCGGTCACATCGTTGATGCCCTTGTTGCCTTTACGTACGGAGAGTGTGGTGCCATGTACATCCCCCGCGTCACGCGTGATGATATTTATCACCCCATGCACCGAGTTCGCCCCATAGGATGCGGCAGCCGGACCGCGTATCACCTCGATGCGCTCGATATCATCCAACGTCACCGGCAAGCTGGCCCAATCTACTATTCCAGCGGGCGGCATATACACGCTGCGCCCGTCTATCATCACCTGCATAGAGCGCGCGTACTGATCGGTGGAGCCGTGATAAGAAACGATGGGTTGAGAACCTTTGTAGTAGCTCACATACATACCCGGCACCAGGTTGAAGACATCGGGCAAGGTACGAAAACCGGATGCGACGATCATCTTGCGGTCTATGACCGTCATCGCATTAGGCGCTTCCGACAGCGGTTGCGATAAGCGCGAGGCGCTCAGCACTACGGGGAAGTCCTGCAGATAATCCTGTTCGGTCTCCGCATCTGCATAGCTAGTCACCATACAAAGCAGCAGGAGTGCTTTAAGTCTAGATTCTGTAATCATGAGTGTGTCGTATCCAGTCATCTGGCCTAGCCAGCAACTGCCGGATAGTACAACCTGACCCGCCAAAATGTCCAACCGCTAAACATGGCTTTTTTGCGTCATATCCCGCCGATCGTCGCGGGAAAATGTATTACCATTCACTCCCTTGCAAATATATCGCGGGTAAGGCGATTATTTGTTGACCCCACCCTCCGATTGCATTAGTATGCGCGGCCTTCGGAGAGGTGGCCGAGTGGTCGAAGGCACTCCCCTGCTAAGGGAGCATCCGGGCATAAACCTGGATCGAGGGTTCGAATCCCTCCTTCTCCGCCAAGGCAATAGCACCAAACGCGCCCGTAGCTCAGCTGGATAGAGTACTTGGCTACGAACCAAGGGGTCAGGAGTTCGAATCTCTTCGGGCGCACCAACACAGAAAAGGCTTACTTCTTGAATGGAAGTGAGCCTTTTTCATTTTTCGGCAACAATTTAAATCACTGCGCTATGAAGACACAGCCTGATTCACTCCATCGTTTCCTCTTTGAGAACACCCCTATCCGTGGCGAGCGGGTACATCTGGATGCCGCTTGGCAAAGCGTGCTGGAACGCCATGACTATCCGCCCGTGCTGCGCAAGATGATGGGTGAGCTGGCGGCGGCAGCTGTGCTGCTTGCGGCCACGCTCAAGCTGGACGGCGCACTGGTGTTGCAGATACAGGGCACAGGCGCAATCAAGTTGCTGGTGGTGGAGTGCGACGGCGAGATGCACATGCGTGCGACCGCGAAGTGGGACGGTGAGTTGCACGGCACTTTGCCCGAGCTGGTCGGTGATGGACGCTTCGTCATCACGCTTGCGCCCAAGAGCGGCAAGCAGGCTTATCAGGGCATCGTGGAGCTGGAAGGCGATACGGTCGCGGAGATCCTGCAGAACTATATGACCCGCTCGGAACAGTTGGAGACACGCCTTTGGTTGGCGGCCGACGGTCAGGCGGCGGCCGGCATGTTGCTGCAAAAGATGCCTGAGCAGGCCGACCATGACGACGACACTTGGTCGCGCGTCACCCAACTGGCTGCGACGCTGCGCGACGACGAGTTGATGCAGCTGCCCACTCAGGAGTTATTGCACCGCCTCTTTAACGAAGATGATGTACGCCTGTTCGAACGCGAGCCGGTCTCTTTTCTATGCTCATGCACGCGCGACAAGGTAAGCCAGATGCTGCGCATGTTGGGCGCTGAGGAAGTCGATGTCATCTTGACCGAGCGATCAACCATAGAGGTACATTGCGAATTCTGCAACGAGTGCTACGCATTCGACAAGGTCGATGCGGCCGAACTCTTTGCTGCGCTCGCACCTATCGCGACCAGCGCGACGCGGCACTAGATAGAAGTTGGGCGCAGGCCTGCCCTCTTTTCTCTACAGCGCACACCAACTCTAGCGCATGGGCTCACAGTACATGCGGCGCGATATCCCCGACCATCACAGCCAACAGGTCGGAATCGCTATCCGGCGCCAAGGCCGCCGCATCGCCCATAGACCCTGTCATCACCAAACGGCTGCCCGCTATATCTTGTTCCAATCTGGATTCGCCACCGCAGGCACGGCAATAGACGAACGCACCGGCATGTTGTGCCTTGCGCACCACTACCGGCGCATTGCATGACGGGCAAGGCAACAGCGGCACACCCGCTTCGCTATGCCCAACGATATGGCTCAACTCATCACTACTCGCCAACTGCAAGAACGACCCGCTCAACCCCGCATCGAACTGTGCGCCCGACCCGCTGCGTATGATGCTCAGCGCACGCTCTATCGTCATGCCCTTGCGGTAGGCCCGCGTGCTAGTCATGGCATCGAAGGCGTCGGCGATACTGACGATGCGCGCCACTTGAGGAATGACCGTGCCAGCAAGGCCGTGCGGATAGCCCGCACCATCGGCGCGCTCGTGATGGCCGACTACAGCATCCATCGCCAGATCGGCGAGCGGGTGATTGGCCAGCAAACGCGCACCCACCGCAGGATGGGTCTTGATCACGGCATACTCAGCCTCACTCAATCTGTCGGCCTTGTTGAGGATTGCATCCGGCACCGCGACCTTGCCTAGATCATGCAGAAATCCGCCCACCTCGCACAGCGCGACATCGCGCCTCGACAGACCCGCTTGTTGCGCGAGCAGCTTAGAGAATTGCGCCACGCGCCACAGATGGCCGCCGGTATAAGGGTCGCGCGCCTCGACGATCATGGCCAGACCCAGCAAGGTGTTTAGTAATGAGGTTTTTTCCACTGTCAGATTCCTTATCGTTGTATCGCTCCTAGCTTAGTCGCGCCGCGTCGCCATTCCTTACAGATTTTCAACCTGTAAGGAATCAGCAACTCACGCGACCAATGCACACACCCCTTAACTGACAGGAACACACATGAACAGCATCGCACCGGCATTAGCGCTACGTGACATCGAAGGTCGCCCCATCCAATTCGGACTAGGGCGGCGCGTGTTGCTCTCTTTGTTCCGCGAAGCCACTTGCCCGTTCTGCAACTTCCGCGTCTACGACCTCACCAACAACTATCCGGGACTGAGTGACATGGGCTTGGACATCGTGGTGGTGTTCCATTCCTCGCACGAGGATGTGCTGAGCTTTATCGCGAATCGCCCGCGTCCCTTCCGCATGGTGGCCGACCCTGAAGGCATTGCGCATCACGCTTATGCGGTGCGCAGCTCGCGCGCCGGAAAATTCAAAGCGATGTGGACGCGCATGGGTGCCATGTTGAGCGGCATGCGCATAATAGGAATGCGCGGCATGTCCACGGGGAATCTGATGCCGGCCGACATCCTCATCGACGAACAAGGCCGCGTGGTCGAGACCTATCACGGACTAGATGCGGGCGACCATATCCCCATGGAGCGGCTAGCACTGTTCGCCATGCAGGGGAGGGCCGGACGCAAGGCCGCTTGAATCTGTCTGAAATATAGCGGACCTATACTGCAGCGCCCATCCGATCACTCACTATCCAAGGAGCACATCATGCCTAGAGCCATCTGGAACGACCAAGTCATCGCCGAAGCACCCGCCAACGAAATCCATCGCGTGGAAGGCAATGTCTACTTCCCTCCCACCGCCGTCAAAACTGAATATCTGCGCCCCAGCGACACCCACACACACTGCGTATGGAAGGGCATCGCGAGCTATCACGATGTCGTTGTAGGTGGACAAGTGAACAAAGACGCGGCATGGTACTACCCCGAACCGTCCAATATGGCATCGCGTATCCAAGGCTATATCGCTTTTTGGCACGGTGTAAAACTGGAAGACTAGCCCATGCAACTGCAAGCCCATGCAGCAAACGAAGCACCCAGCTTGTCCAAGCAGCTAACAGCGGTGCGCGACCGCACGCTGGCGTTGTGCGCACCATTAGAGATCGAAGACTATTGCCTGCAAACCAGCGACTTCGTCAGCCCGCCCAAATGGCATCTGGCGCATACCTCTTGGTTCTTCGAGACTTTTATCTTGCTGCCTTACACGACCGGCTATCAGGTGTTCCATCCTGCCTACGCGCATCTGTTCAATTCCTATTACGAGACCGCCGGGACCTTCTATCCCAGAGCGCAACGCGGTTGGTTGTCGCGCCCCACGGTGGCCGAAGTGAGACGCTATCGTGCGCATGTGGATGACGCGATGCAGAACTTGTTGCGCCAACTTCCCGCTGCACACAGCCACGACATCTTGAGCCGCGTGACATTAGGCATAGAGCACGAGATACAGCATCAGGAATTGTTGCTGATGGATACGCACTACAACCTTGCGCACAACCCATTGCACCCTGCGTATCAAGCACAAGTTCACACGCCGAGCAGTGACCCGGGCGCGCTGACTTGGAGTCCCTATCGCGGCAACCTCAGCGCCATCGGCCACGCGGGCGAAGGCTTCTGTTTCGACAACGAGCGTCCGCGTCATCAGGTGTTGCTGCGCGATTTCCGTTTAGCCAATCGTCTGGTAACGAATGGTGAATATCTGGATTTCATCGCCGACGGTGGCTATCAACGTGCCGAGTTGTGGCTGTCGGATGGCTGGCAACAAGTCAAAGCGCGCAACTGGAGCGCGCCTTTGTATTGGCAACAAAACGCTAGCGGTTGGCAGCGCTTTACGCTGTCTGGTTTACTGCCCTTGGACTTACATCAGCCTGTTGCGAATCTGAGCTACCTAGAGGCTGATGCCTATGCACGCTGGGCGGGCAAACGTCTGCCGACCGAAGCGGAATGGGAGCATGCCGCCGCAACGTTACCGCTAATCGGAAGCTTCTTGGAAGGCGGCAGCCTGCAAGCGCAAGCCGCTACCGAACAAGGTCTGACGCAGATGTTCGGCGAATTGTGGCAATGGACGCAGAGTCCTTACACCGCTTACCCCGGCTTCCATCCTTTGCCGGGCACGCTGGGCGAATACAACGGCAAATTCATGTCCGACCAATGGGTGTTGCGCGGCGGTTCCTGCCTCACCCCTGCGGCGCATCTACGCGCTACTTATAGAAATTTTTTCCGAGCAGCTGACCGTTGGATGTATTCCGGTCTGCGTCTGGCGGAGGACGCATGATGCGTAAGGAATCACCGGTTACACGACACGACACAGACGACAACGAATTCTTAGACACGGTCTGCGCGGCCTTGCGCCAATATCCGCGCAGCATCCCGCCCAAGTATTTTTATGATGCACGAGGCTCGCAGCTGTTCGACCTGATCTGCACCACGCCCGAGTACTACCCCACCCGCACCGAGACCGGCATTTTGCAGCGCCACAGCGCGCAGATGGTCGAGCTGATAGGCACAGACTGCGTATTGATCGAGCTGGGCAGTGGCAGCGCCACCAAGACGCCGCTGTTGTTGCAGCATCTGGATAGTGCCGCTGAATATGTGCCCATCGATATTTGCGAGCCGCATCTGCTGCAGAGCACAGCGCGCCTGCAAGCGATGTATCCCGACGTACGCATGCATCCCTTGTGCGCCGACTACACACGCATGCCCAAGCTGCCCGAGTCGGTGGATGGGCGCGGCCGCCATGTGGTGTTCTTCCCCGGCTCCACCATAGGTAATTGCGACCCCGAAGAAGCCGTTGCCTTACTGCACCATGTCGCCACGCTGGTAGGCGATGATGGCGGACTATTGCTGGGCGTGGACTGCAAAAAATCCCCCGACTATTCTCAACGCCGCTTACAACGATGCCGCCGGACACACGGCCGCGTTCAACCTCAATCTGCTGCAGCGCATGCAGCGCGAGTTGGGCGCAGAGTTGGATGCCGGGCAGTTCGAGCACTATGCGTTCTACAACGCGGGGCTGGGCCGTATCGAGATGCATCTCATCAGCCGCTGCGTGCAGACCATACAGATAGGTGATGAAGCTTTCCGCTTCGAAGCGGGCGAGTCGCTGCACACCGAGAACTCCTATAAGTACAACGCCCACGAGTTCCAGAAACTGGCGCGCGCGGCGGGCTGGCACCTCAAGACCACCTGGCGCGACGAGAACGGCTGGTTCGATGTGCACTACCTGAGCCGTCGCGCCACCGAACCGTGCCATCTACCGAAACGTGCTTAGCCTCACCATGTCCCCACTACGATTGTTCGCCTACACCACGCTGACCATGCTGGCCTTTGCGGCCAACTCGGTGTTTTGTCGCATGGCGCTCAAGCAGACCGGCATAGACGCGGCTAGCTTCACTTCGGTGCGTCTATTGTCGGGAGCGGTCATGTTATGGCTGTTGATGCAGTTGCAACATAAAGCACCGTTGCGGCACGGCTCATGGCGCGGCGCGTTGGCGCTGTTCATCTATGCGGCCGCGCTGTCTTTCGCTTACCGCAGCATCAATACCGGCGCAGGCGCGCTCATGTTGTTCGGCGCGGTGCAAGCCACCATGATTCTGGCTGGCTTCATCGCCGGTGAGCGTATGAGTACGTTGCAGAGCATCGGCTTCGCGGCGGCCCTGACCGGACTGGTGATACTGGTGTCGCCGGGGGTGCAAGCACCCTCGCTGGGCGACTCGCTCATCATGCTGGTGAGCGGTATCGCCTGGGGTCTGTATTCATTATGGGGGCGCGGCTTGCCGGATGCGGCCGCCGCGACTGCGGGCAACTTCTTACGTGCCGTGCCGCTGACTTTGTTGCTGTCGTTAATCGCGTCACCATGGATGACACTGGACGCACACGGCGTGTGGTATGCCGTGCTGTCCGGCGCGCTGACTTCAGCCCTGGGCTATGTGCTGTGGTATCGGGTGCTGCAACAGCTGCGCGCCATGACGGCCTCGACCATACAACTGAGTGCGCCGTTACTCGCGGCACTGGGCGGCATCGTGCTACTCGGTGAGGTGTTCACCCGCGACCTGCTGATTGCGTCGCTGCTGATACTCGGGGGCATCTGGCTGGTGGTGAGACACGCTAAAAAATGACCGTCTACCGCGCGCGTAGCGCTGCGGCGATCTTGTCCAAGGCTTGCAGAATCAGCGCGCGCGGCGCACCTATGTTCATGCGCATATAGCCACTCCCCTGTGCGCCGAACACGGTGCCGGGACTCATCCCCAGCCCCGCTTGCTGCACGAAGAAACGTTTCAGTTCCGCATCGTCCAGCCCTAGCGCGCGGCAATCCAGCCATAACAGATAAGTGCCTTCCGCCTCGCCCACCCTGATGCCGGGCAGATAGTGTGCGACATAGTCGCGCACCATGTCATACGTGCCGGCCAGATACACCAGCAAGGCATCCAGCCAGGGACCACCCTCGCGATAGGCGGCCACACTGGCTGCGATACTGAACGGATTGCTGGGGCTGACATGCAGCATACCGAACACGCTCGCGATGGCGACACGATCGACATGTTCCGGCACGATCAGCATGGACAGTCCCAGTCCGGGGACATTAAAGGTCTTGCTCGGCGCCAGTGCGGTGACGACCTTCACTCGGTCGCCCGCCAGTGTCGCCAGCGGCACATGGCGATGTCCGGCGTATACCAGATCGGCGTGGATCTCATCCGACACCACGGTGATGGCATAGCGATGGCAGATATCCAGCAGCGCCAGCAACTCGTCCTCACGCCACACCCGACCGACCGGATTGTGCGGCGAGCATAACAGCAACAGGCGCGCACCTGCTACGGCGCAGCGTTCCAGATCGTCCAGATCGAAGCGGTATATCCCGTCCTCCAACTTGAGCGGATTGAGCACCGTCTGGCGGCCGGTGATCTCCGCCGCGTTCAGGAAAGGGCCGTACACCGGCGGCTGCACAATCACACCATCACCGGCATGACTGAGCGCCATGATGGCGGCATGCAATGACGGCACCACACCCGGGCAGAACATCAGCCATGCACGCGGCACCTGCCAGCCATGCCGGGTCGCCAACCAATCTATCAGCGTGTCGTATAGCGCATCGGGATAGAGGGTGTAACCATAGACGGGATGCGCGGCGCGTTGCGCCAAAGCGCGTTGCACGGCGGGCGGTGCGGCGAGGTCCATATCCGCCACCCACATGGGCTGCACGTCGGCGCGGCCAAAGGTGGCGAGACGTGCGTCATATTTCAGACTGGCGGTGTTCTCGCGCGGAATGAGATGATCGAAATCGAAGTCCATAGCTGCTGAATATAACATTAAGGTAACAATGTGCCACCACACTGAGAGTCTGTTGCAGCCCGCATCCGAACCGCGCCACGACAGGCTATGCGGCGCGACCGGGCTGCTTGCTGATGGCGATCAAGCCATATGGATTATGACGTTCCGATGCTGGTGCCCGTATAATCCGGCAAGCGACTACGCTGCAAATTGTTTAAAATCACACCGTGTCGAGGATAGATCGGATCATCGTCCAGCTTTGCAGGAAGATCAAACCACATCAGGAAACCGAGAGTACACATGAAGAAGATCAAAGGAATGATCCTTGCCGCCGGGCAGGGTACACGCGTCAGACCCCTCACTAAATATCTGCCCAAACCGATGATGCCCATCCTTGGCAAACCGGTGATGGAATACCTGATCGAGCACATGGCCCGCTACGGCATAACGGACATCATGGTCAACGTGGGTTACAAGCATCAGGAGATCGAGAACTACTTCGGCAACGGCAGTCGTTGGGGGGTGAACATCGGCTATTCCTACGAAGGTGTTTACGAATATGGCGAAGTCACACCCAAACCGATTGGCTCGGCGGGTGGCATGCGCAAGATACAAGACTTCAGCGGCTTCTTCGACACGACTACGCTGGTGGTATGTGGTGATGCGCTGATCGATCTGGACCTCACCGCAGCGATCTACGAACACAGGACGAAAAAAGCGATGGCCAGTGTGGTCACCCTGGAAGTGCCGCGCGAAGAGGTCAGCAGCTACGGTGTGGTCGAGACCGACAAGGACGGCCGCATCGTCGCCTTCCAGGAAAAACCCAAACCGGAAGAAGCGCGTTCACTGTTCGCCAGTACCGGTATCTACATCTTCGAACCCGAAGTCATCGACCTCATTCCCTCAGGCAAAGTGTTCGACATCGGCGGCGACCTGTTCCCCATGCTGGCGGAAAAAGGCATGCCCTTTTACGCGCAGAAACGTTTCTTCAACTGGATCGACATCGGCCATGTGCACGACTACTGGACTGTGCTGCAGCGCGTACTGAACGGCGAAGTCGCACAGATGCAGATGCCCGGCCGCGAAGTGAAACCCGGCATCTGGGTCGGCATCAACACGCGCATCGATTGGGACAACGCCAAGATCGTCGGTCCGGTGTATATCGACTCCGGCGTATGCATAGAGCCCGGTGCGGAAGTCATCGGTCCATCCTGGATATCACACGGCTCGCGTGTCTGCGCCGGCGCCAAAGTGATACGCAGCATCCTGCTCGAATACACTCGTATCAGTCCCAACATGGTGTTCGAAGAGACCATCGTTTCGCCCAACTATTGCGTAGAGCACAAGACCGGCGAGACCTATTACATCGGCGACGACCGCACCACCCTGCGCTGGGGTGATGCACGCGGCAGGGATTGACATACCTCACGGAGGCCACCATGCTCGAACTCCCCAGCATCGCCAATCTCGTCGTCTCCACCGTGGTGTTCTTCGTCGCGGCCTGGTATCTGCATCGCTACTTCGACGAACAGGACCTGCCCAAAGGCATGACGCGCAGCGTGATGATCATAGTGCTGGCCTCTATGCTGTCCTGGGCATCCGGCAGCGCGGTGGACTGGGCGCATGAGAAGTTCATCAATCCCAAGCCCGCCCCTATCGTTCCTATAGAACACCCCCCCTCCACCTACTGACAACACGCCACACGGATACGTTTTCCGCACTAGGTCTAGATATTCTTAGGTCTGGCAGATCGGTTGTTTGTGTGTAGGATTGCACACTTGTATTGATAGCCCCCGTGTTACTTGGACGGGGAAGACAGATATAGCACCGCAATTGTGAGTACGCTATGCTTCCTAGAATGATAGTGTTGCAATATAATTCACTTATAAGTTAACATACATGCCAATTTACTTTACTCGTTTAAAAATTGGGCACCCAGAGCCTCTAAAAGCGTTAGAGGATTTTTCTAATAGCTGGAAAGTTTATACGATTTGTACAAATCAAAGCTCAAGGTCATCCACTACGTTTAAAGATGTAAGCGAACTAGAAGCCGTAGATAAAATTCATGCGAGGTCGGCTTACAAAACCTTATTAGGTAAAGCGCAAACTGACCTTCCCTCGGTTTTTCGTCTTCCAAGCGGCGGGGTTCATGCTACCAGTTTTTCCTGTTGTTGATCTCTGAGCCAGTCAATCAAGAACTGGCTCGGTGACTTGTAGCCCAGCGTGGAATGAAGCCGCTTCCGGTTGTAAAACACCTCGATATATTCAAACGACATTGCCTTCATTTCGGCCCGCGTCTCAAAGCGTTCACCATACACCCGCTCATTCTTGAAACTACCAAACCAGCTTTCGCTTGGTGCGTTGTCCCAACAATTTCCTTTACGGCTCATCGAGCAGGTCATGCTGTACTCCTTCAGCTTGTCTTGGAATGCATGGCTGGCGTACTGGCTGCCGCGATCCGAGTGGTGTATCAGTCCTGCTGTCGGTTTGCGACGGAACCATGCCATGGTAAGCGCGTCGGTTACGATGTCCGCCGTCATACGTGGCTTCAGTGACCAGCCGACCACTTCACGGTTGAACAAGTCGAGCACAATCGCCAGATACAGCCAGCCCTCATTCGTCCACAGATAGGTGATGTCTGATGCCCAGACCTGGTTGGGCGCGTCAGGTGTGAAGTTCCGATCCAGCAGGTTCGGGGCAATCGGCAGGTTGTGCTTCGAGTCTGTCGTGACCTTGAAGCGTCGCTTGTGCTTCGCCTTGATGCCGTTCTCTTGCATCAACCGTTCTACCCGTTCCTTGCTGGCCGGGAAGCCACGCAATCGTAGCTCTCTGACCATGCGCGGGCTGCCGTAAGAACCTTTGAATTCAACATGGATGGATTGAATCAGAGCGAGCATCTGCGCATCGCTCAGACGCTTCCGTTGTGGTTTGCCACCGTGCTTCCATGACCGATAGCCACTCTCGCTGACATCCAGCACCGCACACATTTCGTCCACCCCATAACCCTGGCGGTGCGTGTCAATCCAGGCGTACCTCACAGCGATTCTCTCGCGAAGTACGCCGTCGCTTTTTTTAGGATTTCATTCTCCCGCTTCAACCGTATGTTCTCGGCACGTAGGCGGGAGAACTCCATCTGCTCCGGCGTAACCACCTTGCCGCCAGCACCGTTCAGCTTCCCGGCATCGGCAGCCTTAACCCAGTTACGTAGTGTTTGATCAATCAGGCCGAGGTCCTTGGCAACCGCGCTAATCGACTGACCTGACTTCACGCGCTTGACCGACAGCTCTCTGAACTCCGGCGTGTATTCCTGCTTCGGGATCTTCATCATCTTCCTTCTCTATGGGTTCGTAATTTTACGTCACCCTTGGAAGACGAAGTTTCGGGGGAAGGTCAGTAGCAAAATCGCCGCCTCCCAGTGCCCAGATTCATCTCTTATGGTGCACCAGTTTGTAAGGCGCTAGGCACCCCTTAGCGCTTTTCCATATACAGAGCAGACCCACCTCGCTGTAATAATCCCGTCACACCCCAGGTTTAACGTGCTGCTCCTTAGTCCCCTACTTAGGAGCAGCTCATGTCCGCTAACTTGCCTCTTGCATCTGCCAATACGAATACCAGTGCGTATCGCGCGCGTTTTATGGCGGGCTTGGCGGTGGTGTCAACTACTCAAGAGCCGCTCACGCCGCTGGAACTGATCCTTGAACAGCGGCGCTTGAGTGTGCTGTTCCAGCCCATCATCGATATGAAGACCGGCGAATTCTTCGGCTTCGAGGGGCTGATACGCGGGCCTGCGGATAGTCCTTTGCATTCACCTATCAATCTGTTCGGCGCAGCCGAGCAAGAGGGTTTGTCGCTGGAAGTGGAGATGCTGGCCCGTCAGACGGTGCTGGAAGCGTTCGCATCACAGGCACTGCCCGGCCATCTATTCCTCAACGTCAGCCCCGAAACATTGACCCACCCCAGCTTCAAGAACGGCCAGACACTGGAATATCTGCGCGCGCTCAATCTTGACCCGACCCGAGTGGTGATCGAGATCACCGAGAACCAGCCGACCTTCGATTTTGTGGCGATGCGCAGCGCCTTGCTGCACTACCGCGCTATGGGCTTCAAGATCGCCATCGACGATCTGGGCGAGGGTTTCTCCAGCTTGCGTCTGTGGTCCGAGCTGCGTCCCGAATACATCAAGGTGGATATGCATTTCGTGCAGGGCGTGGACAGCGACCCTATCAAGTTACAGTTCCTGAAATCGATACAGAGCATCGCGGAAAGTTGCGGCACGCACGTCATCGCCGAAGGTGTGGAGACCGAGGCCGAGCTGCGCGTGATACGCGACATCGGCATCGCGCACGGCCAGGGCTATTTCATCGCGCGCCCCAGCCCTACCCCGCCACTGGTGGCAAACGCGGCGACCAGCAGCATCCTGAGCTCACACAAGGCCGCCATCTTCGCCGACAACTTCAGCACACAGCGCTCACAGGCCACCGCGCACAAGCTGCTCACCTATATCGAACCGATGCACCCGGACACACCCAACGAGGTGTTGTTCGAGCGTTTCACGCACAACCCGGCGCTGCGCATCGTGCCGGTGGTGAAGGGCGGCATCCCGGTCGGCCTGATCAACCGTTATCAGTTCATCGACCGCTTCGCCAAACCGTTTCAGCGCGAATTGATGGGCAAGAAGCCGTGCCGCGATTTGGTCAACCCCGAGCCATTGCTGGTGGACACGCAGATGCCGATAGAGGAGTTGAGCCACTTTATGGCGGAGGCGGAGAGCCGTCACTTCGCGGACGGTTTCATCATCACCGAGGAGGGCCGCTACATCGGCGTGGCATCGGGCCAGGATCTGCTGCGCGAGCTGACGCGCATGCAGCTGGAAGCCGCGCGTTATGCCAACCCGCTGACGCAACTGCCCGGCAACGTGCCTATCAACGAACATATCGAGCACCTGTTGCAAGCCGGCACGCCCTTCACCGCAATCTATTGCGACCTCGATCACTTCAAGCCTTTCAACGACATCTACGGCTACCGCAAGGGCGACGAGATGATCCAGCTCACAGGTCGATTGCTATGCTGGGCGTGCGACCCCAAGCTGGATTTCCTGGGCCATGTGGGCGGTGATGATTTCATTCTGCTGATGCAGAGCAAAGACTGGAAGAAGCGTTGCGAGAGCGCGCTGGATTCTTTCGCGCAGGCGTCCTCACTGCTGTTCCGCGAAGAACATATCGCCGCGGGCGGCTATCACAGCGAAGAGCGCAACGGCACACCGGCCTTCCATCCCCTTACCAGCATCTCGCTGGGCGCGCTCAATGCTGCACCCGGCCAGTTCCTCTCGCATCACGAAGTCTCGGAGGCGATGAGCAGCGCCAAGAAAATGGCGAAGAAATTACAGGGCAACAGTTTGTTCGTGGAGCAGCGCGATGTCAGCAGCAGGCGATAGGGGTGGACAACATGAAGAGACTGATGCGCAGCAAAGTCGGGATGGTGGATGGCAAGATGCAAAAGATCAGCACGCTGCTGTTCCGCCACGGCTTCAATCACACTCTGGAATACTTCTGCTCGCTGTCGGTGTTCTCATCGCTCACCATCCTGTGAGCAGGGAACGTCATTTTGATTAAACGTACCGTCACCGTATTCCGCGCCGCGCGCCTGCTGCTGCACATCCTCTACGCTCTGGCTATCGCGGTGAGCTATCCGTGGCTGAGATTGAGCCTGCAACGACGTATCCTGCAAAGCTGGTCCAAGGAACTGCTCGAGATACTCGCCATCCGCTTGCTGATAGACAGTGACGATGCACTGCACTCGGTGGAGCACGGCCTGATCGTCACCAACCATATCTCCTGGCTGGACGTGTTCGTGCTCAACGCGGTGGTGCCGATGCGCTTCGTGGCGAAATCGGAAGTGCGCACCTGGCCGGTGATAGGCTGGCTGTGTGCCCGCGCGCAGACTGTGTTCATCGAACGCGGCAAGGCGCGCTCGGCGGCGCGCGTCAACGTGCAACTGGTGGAGATGCTCAAACGCGGCGAATGTCTGGCGGTGTTCCCCGAGGGCACCACCACCGATGGCGCTCACGTGGCACACTTCCATTCCTCTTTGCTGCAACCGGCTATCGATGCGGGCGTGCCGGTGCAAGCCATCGCGTTGCGCTATCAGGATGCCTACGGCCTGCGCAGCGACGCACCCGCCTACATAGACGACCTATCCTTCGGCAGCTCGATGTGGCAGATATTAAGTGCACGTCATCTGCAGGTACGCCTGGTGGCTGCCGCACCGCTGGCCGTGATCGATGCCGACCGGCGCAGCCTGACACAGAGCGCTCATCAGTCCATCGCAGCTTCTTTGCTGATGCTCAATGAAGAAGCACAACCTGCGCCGCACGACGAAGATATGTGCATTCCTTCGTTGCATTGTTTGCTGCTCTCCCCCCCGCTGGAGCGCGATGTCGTTTTCCAGCGTCACTAATCTTTCACATTGCCGTAACGGCGATGCAATCTGCTCTGAATATTCTGCGTGTTCTAACCTGATAGGAGATGAACATGCTCGACCTACAACGCGAACTCGGCCACTCGACACGCAACAAACTGACATCCAGCATCGCCCGCACCAGCGCAGAAGTGCAAGAGGCGCAGCGCATCCGTTTCAAAGTGTTCGCCGAAGAGATGGGTGCCAACATCCCGCATCCCGAACTGGGGCTGGACGTGGATCGCTTTGACGAATATTGCGACCACCTGCTGGTGCGCAACAGCAGCGACGACAAAGTGGTCGGCACTTATCGCATGTTGCCGCCCGAGCAGGCCGTCCAAGCCGGCGGTTACTACTCCGAGACCGAATTCGACATGAGCCGTCTGGCCAACTTGCGCGGCAGCATGGTGGAAGTGGGCCGCTCCTGCGTGCACCCTGATTTCCGCGATGGCGCGACCATCACCCAACTGTGGAGCGGTCTGGCCGAGTACATCATGAAGAACGGCCACGAATACCTGATCGGCTGCGCCAGCATCAGCATGGGGGACGGCGGCCACTATGCCGCCAGCGTCTACGACAAGGTGCGCCAGTTGCACGCCGCCCCTTCCGAATACACCGTATTCCCGCACTGCCCACTGCCCCTGCACGCGCTGAACCGCAATCTGGATGTGAGCATCCCGCCGTTGATCAAGGGTTATCTGCGTCTGGGTGCCTACATCGCCGGCCAACCGGCCTGGGATCCTGATTTCAACTGCGCTGATTTGTTCATCCTGTTGCCGGTATCACGTATGAACCCCAAATACGCCAAGCACTTTATGCGTGGCACCGCTTAGTCATACTGATTTTCTCCCCTCACAACGCGCATACTCACGGGTGCGCGTTTTTTTTGACACACTGTCGCTATCAATGAATCACTTGGAGTAATCAATGGAAAGCCCGTACAAAGGTAAGACTGGTCTGCGTCGTTTGTTGAATGCCTTTGGCTATTCTCTGGCCGGTTTCCGCGCCGCCTATAAACACGAGGATGCCTTCCGCCAGGAAGTACTGCTCGCCATCATCCTCATCCCGCTGGCGATCTGGTTGCCGGGTACCGGCATAGGCAAAGCATTGATGGTCGCCAGCGTGCTGCTGGTCATCATCGTCGAATTGCTCAATTCGGCCATCGAGGCCACCGTGGACCGCATCTCGCTGGAAAACCACGACCTCGCCAAGCGCGCCAAAGACATCGGCAGCTCGGCAGTATTGGTGAGTCTCATCAATGTGCTGGTGGTGTGGGGACTGGTGCTACTGGGCTGATGGTCGTCACCAACTCTTCACGTATCCTTCATTAAAAGTTCATGTAGGCGCATCACGATGCGCTGCATGAATACACTCAATACAACTGTACGTAGTGCCGCACGATTACAGATCGCGCTGGTGACCGAGACTTATCTGCCGGAAGTGAATGGTGTGGCCATCACGCTGGGCCGCATGGTGCAGGGCTTGCTTAAGCAGGGCCATCACGTTCATATGGTGCGCCCGCGTCAGGGCAAACTGGATGTCGCCGCCTTGGCTGACGACTACAGCGAGACCTTGGTGAGCGGTATGCCTATCCCCGGTTACCCTGAACTGAAATCCGGCCTGCCTGCCAAGGGTCGTTTACTGAAACTGTGGCGCGCGCAACGTCCTGATATCGTGCACATCGCCACCGAAGGCCCGCTGGGTTGGTCGGCACTATCTGCCGCTCGCAAGCTGGGACTGCCGGTGAGTACCGACTTCCATACCAATTTCCAGAACTACACCCAGCACTATGGCATCGGTCTGCTGAAGCGGCCTATCTCGGCCTATCTGCGCCACTTCCATAACAAGGCCGACTGCACGCTGGTGCCGACCACTTCATTGCAGCGCGAACTGGAACAGGACGACTACCGCAACGTGCTGGTAGTGGCGCGCGGTGTGGACGGCGAGTTGTTCAACGCGGCGAAACGCGATGCCGAGTTGCGCGCCTCCTGGGGGGCGGATGAGCACACCACGGTGGTGATGCTGGTGAGCCGCATCGCGGCGGAAAAGAATCTGTCCGTGGTGTTCGATGCCTACAAACAGATGCAGACCGTGGATGCGCAAGCCAAGCTGGTGATCGTAGGTGACGGCCCGGCACGTGCCGAACTGCAGAAGCAACATCCCGATGCGATCTTTGTGGGCATGCAGACCGGCGAGGCACTGTCCCAACACTACGCTTCGGGCGACATCTTCCTCTACCCCAGCCTGACCGAGACCTACGGCAACGTCACCATAGAGGCGATGGCCAGTGGTCTGGCGACCATCGCCTACGACTATGCTGCCGCGCACCAACACATACGCCACGATGTGAACGGTCTGCTGGTGCCCTACGACGATACCGCCGCTTTCATCAATCAGGCCCAGGGTCTGATCTCGGACAAGGAGCGCGTACAACGCCTGCGCGGCGCTGCACGCCAGACGGTGGAGACGCTGACCTGGGAACACATCATGGGTCAGCTGGAAGCGGTGTTGTTAGACGTCGTTCGCAACCAGGGAGAGAGCCATGTACAACCTGAAGCTGCCATTGCAACGGATTAACCGCTGGGATATGGAGTTGTGCGTGTTCTGCAACCGGCAGAGCCGCAGCATCACGGTACGCAATCTGTTCCGCGGCCTCAGCCGCCTGGGCGATGGCGTGTTCTGGTACACGTTGATGGCCGCGCTGTTGGTGCGCTATCAGACGGCCGCCCTGCCTGCCGTGCTGCACATGCTGATTGTGGCGGCACTGGGTACGCTGATCTATAAATTCATCAAGGGCAAAACACTGCGTCCGCGTCCGTTCAATGTTTATCCTGCCATCGTGTGCATGGGCAAGACGCTCGACCAGTTCAGCTTCCCCTCCGGTCACACCCTGCATGCGGTGGCATTCAGCATCGTCGCCGTGTCCTACTTTCCCGGCCTGTTCTGGCTGGTCGCGCCCTTCGCGCTGCTGGTGGCATTGTCCCGCCCCATTCTCGGTTTGCATTACCCCAGCGACGTGCTGGCCGGTGCGGCATTGGGCGCGCTGATCGCACTGACCTCGCTACAGTTCTAAAACGGACTCCACGCTGTATTTAATCTGCTGATTGGGCAATAATCCGGCGCGCTTTTAATTCCGGTATGCCTTATGTCCAGTTCCGCACCCATCACTACCCTGCAACGCAAGGTCGCCCTCGCCGCGTGCTTCGGCACCTTCCTCGAGTGGTATGACTTCCTCACCTTCGCTTCTTTGGCGACCTATTTCAGCGTGTTGTTCTTCCCCGCCGACGATCCGGTCGCGGCGATGCTGGCCAGTCTGGCGACCTTCGGCGTGGGCATGCTGGTGCGTCCCCTGGGTGCGGCATTGTTCGGCTCACTGGGTGACAAGCATGGTCGTCGTCCTATCTTCATCGTCACGATCTTGCTGATGGGGGTCGCGACCTTTCTGGTCGGCCTGTTACCCACCTATGCGCAGGTCGGCATGTGGGCACCAGCAGGACTGGTGTTGCTGCGCCTTTTGCAAGGCTTCGCGGTGGGCGGCGAGATTGGCGGCGCGGCGGTGTATCTCACCGAGCATGCACCCGACGGCAAGCGCGGCATGTATGCCAGCGTGCTGCAATTGATGGGCCCGCTGGGCATCTTGGTCTCGACCTTACAAGTGGTGCTGTTGCAGATGTGGCTGAGCGATACACAATTCCACGAATGGGGTTGGCGCGTGCCCTTCCTGTTCTCCGCCGTGTTGCTGGCCATCTCGATGAAGAGCCGTATCGCGATGCACGAGTCGCCGGTGTTCATCCACTTGCGCGAACGACACGGCATCGCCAAGACGCCGTTGCGCGATTGCTTCCGTAACCGCAAGACGCTGGGTCGTATGGCGCTATTGTTCTTCTGTATCTCGGCGGGTGGCTCGCTGCTGTTCTTCTCTTCGCAGATCTATACCAACGTGTATCTCAAGACCGTGGTGAAGATGGATGCCCAGAGCGCCAGCACGCTGGTGATGATCAGCACACTGCTGCTCATACCACTCACGGTGTTGTGCGGCTGGTTGTCTGACCGCATCGGTAGGCGTCCGGTGTTGCTGGCCGGTCTCATCCTCGGCGCGGCCACCCTCATCCCGGTATTCCACGGCCTGATGCATTACGGGAATCCGGTGTTGGAGCGTTTCAATCGTGATGTGGCGGTGGTGGTGCATGGCAAGGAGTGTCATTACGACCCCTTCACCAAAGCCACGACCGACTGTGAACGCAATCAAGAGTTGCTGACCAAGTTGGGCGTGAGTTACACACTGGAACGCGCCGACCATGACTCGGTGCAAGTGGCGCAACAGCCCGCACTGGATGGTTATCAGAACGAAGCACTGACCTCGTCACTGCGTGCATCGGGTTGGCCCGAAAAAGCCGACGCCGCGCAGGTGGACAGCACCATGATCTTCCTGTTGCTACTCGTGCCGCTGCTGGCGGTCGCACTCATTACCGGCCCGCAGACCGCCACGCTGGCCGAGCTGTTCCCTGCCCGCACCCGCTATACCGCGGTGGCGCTACCGCACAATCTGAGCGCGGGTTGGATAGGGGGACTGTCGCCCTTCATGATCACGTTGATCAGCGTCAACGCGGGCATCCCTTCCGCCGGACTATGGTATCCGGTGGGATTGCTCATCATGGCTTCTATCGTGGGCCTGCTGTTCCTGCCCGAGACTAGGGATACACCGCTGGACGACTAGGATAGAAAGTGGTGAGTGGTAAGTGGGACGACACTGGCGTGACTTAGTGGGAAAAAGAAGTAGCGCGACTTCCCACTCCCTACTCACCACTCCCTTTCCTGGGTTTATGTGGCGCATTGGCGAACAGCACGTCGTATAGCCAGCGCGGCAACACTTTCAGCACACGTCCGACCAAACCCATCTGCCAAGGGATGACGGTGAACGCGGTCTGCTTTGCGATGGCGCACGCCATGCGTGAGGCGGCGACTTCGGGCTCCAGCATAAAGGGCATGGCATAGGGATTGTGTGCGGTCATGGGCGTGCGGATATAGCCGGGACAGATGGTGGTGACCTGCACACCGCTGCCGCGCAATTCCACACGTAAGGATTCCAGATAAGAGATGGCCGCGGCCTTGGATGCAGAGTACGCGCCCGCACCCGGCAGGCCGCGAAAGCCGGCCACACTGGCTATTCCTACCAAGGTGCCGCGTCTGGCCGCGCGCATCGCTGCGACATAGGGCTGAAAGGTCTGCACCATGCCCAGCACATTGATGTCCATCACTTGCTTGAAGGCGTCCAGGTCTTCGGCATATTCGGTGAGCGTGCCTACACTCACACCGGCATTGGCGATGACGATCTCGGGCACGCCGACACGCGTCATGAGATCAGTGGCCGCCTGTTGCAGCGCGACGGCATCACGCACATCGAGCGTGTAGATATGGACTTGATTGGGGAATTCTGCCGCGAGTGTGGCGAGCAGTTCGCCGCGTCGTGCATAGGCTGCAACCGTCGCGCCGCGCTGCAGATAGTGACGTGCCAGCGCGAGGCCTATACCGCTGCTGGCGCCGGAGATGACGATCAGGGGTGAGTGCGCACCCATCAGGGCAGTGCAGTGACGGCCAGCGCCGTAGGGCTGTCGCTGACCGTCAAAATGACTTAGTGCTTTTTGTGTTTGCTGATTGCTGCAGGTGGGCGGCCTTTACGTACCATGGCGATGACTTCATCCAGCACGCGTATGGTGTCCTCAGGCTGCAGGCCAGTGATGACATAACGGCCATCGACGATCAAGGTAGGTGTGCCCTGGATGTTATAGCTGCGCAACATCTGTTTGGCTCGCGTCACCTTGCTGGCCACGCTGAAAGAATTGTAGGCGGATTCAAATCTCGCTTTGTCCACACCGTTCTTGGCGACGAAAGCACTGATGGTGTCTTGGTCGTACAGGCCGATCTGCTGTTCATGAATGGCCTTGTAGATCAGGTCGTCCATACGTTCGATCTGGCCCATGCCCTGCAAGGTGTAATAGGCGTGCGCCAAAGGTTCGGTCGAATCGCGGAACATGGTGGGCACAAAAGTGATTTCCACATCACTGGCCTTGGTCTTTTCCCACTTGGACAGGAAAGGATGCAGATGGAAGCAATGCGAGCATTCGTAGAAGAAGAACTCCAACACCTCGATCTTGCTGGTCGTGGTCGGCTGAGGAGGATTGAGCAGCGTGTAATCCTTGCCCAACTGCGCTTCGGCTTGTGCCGCACCTGCGGCCAGTAAGGCCGCGACCATCATCAGACGTGTGAAAAATCTCTTCATTGCTTAGCTCCTGTGAAAGTTACTGAGTTCATTGACTGCGTATGGGCGTACTGGGTATGCCTTTTAGTTTTAATTTGGCACGCACGCTGTTCATCTCATCCGCACCCTGATACGGACCGACGCGCACTTTGTGCAGCAATCCCTTGTCCGGCGTGTTCACTGCCAGCACCGTCACTTCCATGCCATCGAAGATCAGGCCGGCTTTCATCTTCTCCGCTTCGGCCTCGTTGACGAATGCGCCAGTCTGCAGGAAATAGGTCTGTTTATCCGCAACGCTGGCCGCAGATTTGGCAGCCGTGCTAACGGCAGGTTTGGAGGGCTCCACCATCGCCATCTTGGCCGGTGCGGTCTTGCCTGGTGCGCTCGGCAGTGCCGCTGCATCCTGCTTGTCGGTCAACACCTTGTAGAACTCGAAACGCGGTTTGCCATCATCGGCAGGCTGCTTACTCTGCACCACCTCGGCGGCTGCGGCTTTGTTCTTCTCTTCGACCTCGGTCCTGCTCACCACCGGCGTCTTGCTGACGAACGGCTTGGGCGACTTCATCAGATACCAGGCCAAGCCCGCCGCCATCGCCACGCCGACGATCAGCCCCAGCAACAAACCTATCGCCATAGTGCTGCCCTTGCCTGCCGCGTCCAATTTTTTTCCTGAATTTCTACTCACGTTGCAATCCTCTAAATTACATGTGCTGCGGGGCGCTCACACCGAGCAGTGCCAAGCCATTGCGCATCACTTGCGCGGTGGCGGCGATCAAAGCCAGCCGCGCCAACTTCAATGCTTCATCCTCGACCAGAAAGCGCGAGGCATTGTAGTAGCTATGGAAATCGGCTGCCAAATCTTTTAAGTAGAACGCGATCTGATGCGGGGCCAGGTCCTGAGCTGCGGTCTCTATGGCTTGCGGGTAATCGATCAACTTCTGCAATAACGCCGTCTCATATTCGCTATCCAGCCGTGTGACATCCGCATCTGCCAAAGTTCCCAGTTCACCGCCCCATTGTGCCAACACGGTATGGATACGCGCATGACCGTACTGGATATAGTAGACCGGATTCTCGTTACTCTTGGAGGTCGCCAAGTCGATGTCGAACACCAGCTGGGTATCGGGATGACGCGCCGCAAGGAAGTAACGCGTGGCATCGCAACCGACTTCTTCTATCAGGTCGCGCAGCGTCACATAGCTGCCGGCACGCTTGGAGATTTTCACTTCGGCACCATTCTTCAACACCGTCACCATCTGGTGCAGCACGTAGTCCGGCCAGCCCTTGGGGATACCCATGTCCAGAGCCTGCAAACCTGCACGCACTCGGGTGATGGTGCTGTGATGATCCGCGCCCTGTTCGTTGATGACGCGCTTGAAACCGCGCTGCCACTTGTCCAGGTGGTAGGCCACGTCCGGTACGAAATAGGTATAGCCACCGTCGGTCTTGCGCATCACGCGATCCTTGTCGTCACCGAAATCGGTGGTGCACAACCACAGCGCATCGTCCTGCTCGTAGGTGTGACCACTGGCGATGAGACTCCGCACGGTGGCCGCGACCTTGCCATCGGTGTACAGCGCGGACTCCAGCGAGAACACATCGAACCTCACACCGAAGGCACGCAGATCGAGGTCTTGCTCGCGGCGCAGATAGGCCACCGCGAAATGACGTATCGCTTCCGCATCCTCCGGGTCACCGGAGGCTTGCGCATGTTGATCGTCGGAATCGACTTTTTCTTTTGCCAGATAGGCACGCGCCACATCGGCGATGTAGTCGCCGCGATAACCAGACTCAGGCCAAGATGGATCGTCCGGCGTGACGCCCTTGCAGCGCAGCTGCACCGACAGGGTCAGGTTGTCGATCTGCACACCCGCGTCGTTGTAATAGAACTCGCGCGTCACATCCCAACCAGCGACATCCAGCAGACTGCACAGACAATCGCCTACCGCCGCACCGCGCCCGTGACCCACGTGCAAAGGCCCGGTCGGATTGGCTGAGACGAACTCCACGCCCACCTTGCGGCCCGCGCCTATCGTGCTGCGCCCATAATCCTGACCCGCTTGCAGCACCGCAAGGACGACCGCCTGTTTGGCCGCCGTGGTGATGAACACGTTGATGAAACCCGCCCCGGCGATCTCCACCTTGCCCACCACATTGGATGGCGGCAAAGCATCTATCAGCGCCTTGGCGATGTCGCGCGGCGGCTTGCGCAAAGTCTTGGATAACTGCATCGCAAGGTTACAAGCGTAGTCACCGTGCGCCGCCTGCTTGGGACGCTCCAGCAGGATCTCGGCGCTTGCTTCAGGGGCGACCGCGCGCAACGCTTGCGCGAACAGATCAGAGAGATGGGATTTGAAATTCAATACGGCAGACATAGCACGACACTTGCAAAAAGGGCGCGAATTATATCACTTTGGGTGTATCTGATTGTTTCTAAACTTGGTTGTTGATAGTCATTTGACTCTCACGCTATATCAACAAACAATACATTGCAGTCGGTGAGGCTCCTGCAAATTTGCCTGTACTATCGGGCAGCTCCTAACCCTAATTCTGGTGGCGAACTTCTGGATTGTGGACGTTTGCAGTTGTTGGCGACTGGCAGAAAACTGGCAAGCAAGATCAACCAGCCTTAATCCACCTAGCGAGAAACACCAGTGGTCCGCCATCCGCTTCAGTCTCACTGTTGCCCTTGTTTCAGCAGCGCTTCAAGCTCTTCCAGCAGTCGGGGAACTGCGTGAATTTCGGTAATACTCCACGAACCTCATGTCCTCTATCAGCATGTGATCTATCAGGGTTTTCTTGATCTTCAGCCCGGCGTCGATCCATTGATAATCCGTACTCATGTGGGTGAGATTCGCCATGATGTCATGGAGTACGCCTGATATTTGAGCATGTATATGTGCATGGTTCTCTACGTCAGGATATTGCCACTCCTCGAGTAGATTTTCTTCATGCAAAAAATGGTGGATGGCATCGTCAATGAGATCCTGCAACCGCTTTTTGATCTCGGTCATGGGCATACGGTCTGCGACAGACTTATTGAAGTTGTTGAGCAGAGTAATGAGTCGCTGGTGATCCTGGTCAATCTCCGGAATGCCGACGCTGAGCTTGTCACTCCACTCAATCGACCAAACATCATTTTCCATACTTTCTTCCCACAACCCTGTTAACCAGAAAACTTGAAACGTTCCTCTTTAAACAGCTTTAAACAGGCATCAACCACGTCGGCGTCGTAGATTATGCCTCTTCCTGTCTCGATTTCTTTCAGTGCCGCATCGATACCCAGACCAGGACGATATGGACGGTGCGACGACATCGCCTCTACTACGTCGGCCACCGCCATTATCCGCGCACCGAACAGGATATCACCGCCCTTCAGCCCCTGCGGATAGCCTGTGCCATCCAGCCGTTCATGGTGCTGGTGCGCTATCTCAGCGATCGGCCAAGGGAATTTGATGCCTTTCAGAATATCGTAACTGGATGCCGCATGATTCTTTACCAGTGCAAACTCGATCTCATTCAATCTGCCCGGCCTCACCAGAATCTCCGCAGGGACGTTGATTTTACCGATGTCATGCACTACAGCGGCAAGAAAAATGCCGTGGATTTCGTCCTCGCTCAAACCCAACTCCCGGGCCAGCATCTGTGCCAGTTCCGCCACGCGGCGCTGATGCCCGGCGGTATAGGGGTCGCGCATCTCGATGGTCCGCGCGATGGCTTTCAGCGCGTCCTCCAGGCTGTCCCGCAACATCAACTCATGATGTGTATCAAGGAGCGAGAGCCGGTTTCGCTCACCCTTGGTGCGCAGCATCTCGATGCCGAACGAGGTGTCGGCCGCAGTCTCCTTGAGGTATTCGACCTGGGTGCTGCCAAACTCGTCCATGTGGTAAGAGGTGATGATCAGTGCGCCAAATGGCTTGCCCTCTTGGTGCAGCGGCAGAACGATGATGGAGCGGTAGCCTATAGCTGCCGCCTGCTCGGCTAGGTGCGGATGCACTGATTCATGTTCAGTGTCGTTGATGACCAGTACTTGGTCATTCCGCACCGCGCTGATGATCGGCAGTGCGCCATTGCCGGCTTTGTTCCAGTCGAAAGGTTTGGACTTTTCCTCGACCTGGCTGTGTGACGCCACCGGGCGCAGGAACTGATCGCGTTCGACCCCGGTAAATCCTATCCAGGCCGCCATATAGTTGCCCTCGACCACGATATCCCTGCATATCCGCTCCAGCAGTTCCAGTTCGGTGCTGGCAAACAGCAAGGCTTTGTTGCCGGCGGACAGCACCCGCAAGGCTCGATTGACCCGGTACAGTTCCTCATTGGACGCTTTGATATGGTCTTGCTGGGTTTGCAATGAATCGGCCATCTTATCGAAGGATTGTGCCAGTAGACCAAGCTCATCCCCGCCGACCAGATTGGTCCTAACCGTTAGGTCGCCGTCGGCAAGTTTCTTGGATGTCTCTTTGATAACCGACACGCTGCGCAGAAAATAACTTGTCGCTTCCGAAATAAATCAGGGCCAGCACCAGAGCAAGCAGCAAAACATTGCTTAGGAGCGTGCCGGCAAGATCATGGTAGACAGATTGCAGCAGGATATCGTACGGGACATCGACGATTATGTGCATATTGCCTGAGCCGGTTGGGAAGTGATGTGCGGCGATGATGCTGCGCGCCCCGCTAAAACCGTAGCCGTCGAAAGCGGAATCTTTGGCAGCAAGCGCCTGTTTATAGAATGCGGTCTCGGCAATACTTTTATCCAACCACTCATTTATGTTTGGAGAGCCGCCTATAACCGTGCCTGTGTCATCGATTACCAGCAGATGTGCGTTTGTCGGCAACTGAATCGTGTCGACTTCTTCCTTCACCCAGGAAAAGTCCATTGCAACCAGAATCACTTTCTGCACACGACCATTTTGATCGCGCAATGCGTGCGCCAAGATGGCGGCATAATGGTCCTGTATGTGGTCATCGACTTCGTCGAATAAAGCTATGTTCAACCCGCTTTAGTGCTTCTTTGAAGTAGTCCTGGTCTGCGACACTGTCGGTAGCCAGCCAAGGAATGGAATTGCAGGAGACTGCTCCGTCCGGGGCGGCGATGGCGAACTGCCCGAATTCAGGAATCGAGGCCGGGTGCACCGGTTATACCTTGACGGCAGTCCTGCTCGGTCAGGCCTTTGTGTAGCTTGTCGATCACCAGCAGTGTGACCTGACGCGCCAGCGCAAGGTGACGTTGTTCCTCGCTCCCGATCCATCTAACTTTCCAATTGAAAGTCGTTACGCTTTTCTGCCTTGATGATATCGAAGCTCTGGATTTCCTTGAGCACCATCTGGCTGGTAAGGAGGGTAAACACCAGAGTCAGCAACAGCATCAACTTTGTGCGTAATGACAGTACAGGTAGTGGCTTCATTCTTGAGATAGAAAACCATAGACATTACAAGGAGCGCGGATACTACCATATACTTTCTGGCAATATATGAGTGCGGATGTTTGCCTCTGAGGCTAAATTTTGACCCTCAGCTTCGTCCACGATGCTACCTGAGATCAACGACTGCTTTATGTGGCCGATTTGCGACCTTCACGCCAGCATAGTTACGCCGCTCCACCAGCTGCAAAGTCCTCTTCGCCGCCACTCGTCAATCTGCGGACGGCAAGCGTATGGTGTACTGGCCGGACTTTTCGTCACGAACCGCCATCAGCAATTTGTGACGTTGTGCATCCTCGACCAGCTCTTTGAACGAGCGGTAGCCGTAGCTTGATTCGGTGAAGCCGGGTTTGCGCCGTTGCATGGTGGTCTTGACCAGCGAACCCCAGATCTTCTCGTCTGTGCCACGCTCCGCGATGAGCGCCTCAACGGTCTCGACGATGAAGTCGAGTGCCTCTTGGCGCTTGTCGTCTTCCTTCTTGGCAGCGGGAGCCTTGGCCTTGTCGACGGTGGATTTCAACGGCACTTTCTTCTCGGCGCGTTTCTGCTTGGCTTCCTGCGCGCGCACCAGATCGTCGTAGAAAATGAACTCGTCACAGTTGGCGCTAAGCAGATCGGAAGTGGAATCCTTCACGCCGATGCCGATCACGTACTTGTTGTTCTCGCGCAGCTTTGAGACCAGCGGTGAGAAATCCGAGTCGCCGCTGATGATGACGAAGGTGTCGACATGGGCCTTGGTATAACAGAGGTCGAGCGCGTCCACGACCAGCCGGATGTCGGCGGAGTTCTTGCCGCTTTGCCTCACATGCGGGATCTCGATCAGTTCGAAAGAAGCCTCGTGCATGGTCGCCTTGAATTCCTTGTAGCGATCCCAGTCGCAATAGGCTTTCTTGACGACGATGCTGCCCTTGAGCAGCAAGCGTTCCAGAACTTTCTTGATCTCGAACGGCGCGTATTTGGCATCGCGCACCCCCAGCGCCACATTTTCGAAATCACAGAACAATGCCATGTTGGTTATCTCGGGTTGCGCTGCCATTATTGCCTCCATCACTTTGGGATTATGTTGAGATCACCTTGCCTGGATTCATCAGTCCTTGCGGGTCCAGTGCGTGCTTGATGCCGCGCATCAACTCCAGTTCCAACGGGTCTTTGTAGTTGCGCAGAGTTTCGCGCTTGAGTTGCCCTATGCCGTGTTCGGCACTGATACTGCCACCCAACTCCCTGATGACCTCGTAGACCAATTTATTGACGTTAGTCTCCTGCGCCGCGATGAACAGGATGTTCTTTTGCTGGTCGCTCAAGGATACGTTGTAATGGATGTTGCCATCGCCCATATGTCCGAAAGACAGAATGCGCACACCCGGATAAGCCGATTTGAGCGAGGCGTCCGCGTGCAAGATGAATTGCGCGACCTGGCTGACCGGCACCGAAACATCATGCTTGATGCTCAAGCCCTCGCGCTTTTGCGCCTCGCTGATGTTGCGGCGTATCTTCCACCACTGCTCCGCGACGTTCGCATCGGTGGTGATCTGATAATCGAATCGGGGTGAGGTGAAACTGGTGACGGTGTTGCGCAGGGTGTCCTGCACCACACTTTTGTTCACATCGGACAGATGGATGAGCAGATACCAGGGATATTGCGTCTCGAAAGGATCGACTGTGCCCGGGATATGTTTGAACACCATCTCCAGAGAATTGCGCGACATGATCTCGAAGCCGCTCAAGGTATTGCCGCAATTCTCGCGTATCAGCTCCAGCATGCGCGTCGCCGAGGTGACGTTGCCCACGGCCACCATCGCGGTGACGGTGGATTGCGGAAGCGGGTGCAGTTTCAACACCGCCGCCGTAACGATACCCAACGTACCTTCCGCGCCGATGAACAACTGCTTCAGGTCATAACCGGTATTGTCTTTGCGCAGGCTGCGTAATCCGTTCCAGATACGCCCGTCCGGCAACACCACTTCCAGACCCAGCACCATGTCGCGCATGGAGCCGTAGCGCAACACGCTGATGCCGCCCGCATTGGTGGAGATGTTGCCGCCGATCTCGCAATGCTCGGCGATGGCGGTCAGCCCCAAGGGGAACAGGCAGTTGTGATATTCCGCCGTGGCACGCACCGCCAGCAAGGTACAACCGGCCTGCACCGTCATGGTGTGGTTACTGGCATCCACGCCGATGATCTTGTTCATGCGCGACAAGTTGATCACGACTTGCTTGCCCTCCGGCAACGGCACGCTGCCGCCGCACAGGCTGGTGTTGCCGCCCTGCGGCACGATAGCGATCTTGTGCTTCGCACATAGCGCCACGACGTCCGACACTTGCTGTGTATCCTCAGGAAACACCACCGCCTCTGCCTTGCCGGAATAACGTCCGCGCCAATCTTTGAAGTATGGCGCGGCCTGTTCACCGCTCAGCACATGCTCAAAACCGACGATGGCTTGCAGCTGCGCTTGCATCTCCGCCGTTCTTGTCATTTCAGTGGTGGAGCCGGGATGGCCGGAGCACGCAAAAACCATATCTGGTAGAGCGAGATCAATATCTGCGCCGCCATGGAGAAGCCTAGTACCGCACCGGCCACAATCACCACCATCGCGTAATGGGAGTCCCATTTGGTGAGGAACCAAGAAGCCACGTCCACGAACACCGCCAGCATGGGCGAAACCACCAGGAAGCGTTTGAAATACACATTCACTTCACTCTGGATGAAGATGAAGCCGAGCACGAACAGCAGGATGCTGATGCCGAACAGATGAATATGCGATAACTTGAGCAAGCTGGCCATAGACATGCCGGTGTCAACTTTGGAAACCTCGTGCAAGCCCTGATAGCTGTTGTAGTCCGGTATGTTGGGATTGACCGACTTGGTGTGACAGTTCAAACAGGTCTTTTGCAGAATAGGCAGTATCTCCTTCTGATAATGGTCTTCCTCGCCACCATCCTTGAGCCATGCCACCATCAGCTCCCTGTCCTCATCGCTAATGAAACCCGACATCGGCCCGCGTATCGCCGCTTCCAGCCGTGTGCCGCTGCGGTTACCGTAATAACTGTCCGCCACATCTTCCACCGACAGCCCGGGTTTTCCATCATTCATCTCATGCGTGACGTACAGGTACGCGCTGGCCATCAGATAGCCCAGACCGGCCAGCAACAGGAACGAGGTGTACAAGAACTTCTCGCTGACAGTACGATTATAAAAGCGCTTGGCAACGACATGCCCTTCCCGCGCTGTTGTGTGATTTTCTGTTGCTGCCATACATCCCCCTGATTAACCTGAACCCCAAACACACATCATCGACATGATACGGTCACAATATTAATTCTTGATTAATTCCGTCTAGCAACGCTTACGGCGTCGCAAACCGTGCAAAGCACCGCTTTATCGAACGGCGAATGATGGCACAAACGGCATCGCTCTTCCAGAAGTCTTGGGGGATATTCTTCAATAGCGGCGGGCCGAGCTTCGATGGAAATCAGCGTTGATCACCCGCAGTGCTCCCGGCCCAACGATTGTCCAACAGCGCCGCATCGGTCTGGCGTGGTCGATTAAATGCGATACTCAGCGCTGCGGGGCGACACATTTCAACTAGAGATACTAGGCATGCACACGCTGACTATCTTCCCACGGCGGCAGCAACTTGGTAGCTAGCCATAGCGTGACGTAAGGACAGATGGATATGATCAATACCGTGAACAAACTCTCCCGACCGAACATCTCGGGATAATAGGTCAGCAGCCCCCTCATGGTCTTGGACAATTCTTGCCCGCCGATCACCACGTTCCAGCGCATCGCCAGCACACCGATCATCATCGCAAGTCCGCTCATGAACAACCAGTTGACCAAGCGCTTCCCATGCACGTCGTATATGAGCAGAGCCGCTGTCGCAATCAGAACGAAGATTGACATAGCCCACTGTATCGTCATGCCCGCCCAGATCGGCCCCATGATCAATGCTCTTACCGTTTCGACACCCTCGCGTCCTTTGTAGAAGATTTCCAGCAATTCCAGGCCCTCGATCACCATCACTACCGTGATGGCGGTAAACATCACATACAACAAACCTCGCATCGTTTCGTCAGCGATGGGCGTTTTGCGGAATTTGGACGCGATCACATAGAGCACGATCAGCAGACCGACTCCCGAGCCTACCGCAGACAACAGGAAGATCACCGGCATCAGATCGGACGACCACCATTCACGCGTCTTCAACGAACCGAAGACGAACCCCACATAGCCGTGCAGACCGCACGCGCTGGGTATGCCTATCATGGCCAGAATGCGCGCGATCTTGTGATCGATCGCCAGTGCGCGCGGCGAGACATCATCCGATCCCAGCGTGAGTGCGCCGTATACCTTCTTCATGACACCGGCCTGAGTCTTGGACAGCGCGACTATATCTGCGCGGAATGCGAACCAGGTTTCCAATATCAACAGACAAACATAGAACCCGGCGACATAGCCGAACGCCGCCATCGCCGATGTCCAGTGCGGCGTGATCACCGCGTTAAACGCGCGGGTGGGCTGACCCAGATGGAATAGTAATGGCGAGGGTGCAAAGATCATGAAGCACAACGCGGTCAGCAGGGCGAACCTGGAGACGGGTGCGAAGCACTGTATCCTGAACACGTGATGGAGACTGGACACCACGAATGCGCCTGCCACCAACCCGGTGATATACGGATAGATGACAATCAATTGCGTCCAAGCCATTTCGCTTTCATTGGGATAGATGAAACCGACATGCGGTGTGACATGGTTGAACACGCTTTCCATCACACCACCTCCTTATCGGTGCCCTTGTAAAACACATTGGGTGCGTTACCCATTTCCGGCTTCAGTACCTGCACATGATTGTTGCGTATGAATTGGCTGATCGGGCTTTCCGGGTCGTTGCGATCACCGAAGATGCGTGTGCCTGTCGGGCACACTTCCACACAGGCCGGGTTGAGACCCTTGGTGATGCGGTGATAACACCAATTGCACTTATCAACCGTGCCTCTTGATTCGTTGAAGCTGCGCGCTCCATAAGGGCAGGCCTGCACGCAATACTGGCATCCGATACAGTAAGTCGTATCGATCAGTACCGGGCCATCCTTGGATTTGAAGGTCGCCCCGGTCGGACACACTTGCACGCAGGATGGTTGCTCGCACTGATTGCACAGCTTGGGGACGAAGAACGCCTTGTCCACTTTGACGTTCTTATAGCGATTGTCAAAGCGGAAGTGGGTCTCCGACCCGGCGTTCTCGATATTCTTCGGGTCGGATTGGCTATCGACGATGGCGGTATTAGTGCCTTCCAGATACACATATCGCTCTACCCAGGTACGATGATGGAAGGCATCCATCTGCACACTGTTCTCCATCTTGCATGCCTCCATGCAACGCAGGCAACCTATGCATCGGTCTGTATCGACACCCATCGCCCATTGATGGTCGTTCCAGTTGTAATCGGGCACCTCGGGAGGGTGATTGATGGACTCGGCGTATTGCTCATCGGTCTGCTGGAAAGCGCGTTTAGGTGTCTTGGTCTCCGCCAATCCGAGCGCGTTTCCCGCACTTGCAAGTGTCCCGGCGCACATCGAGCCCTGCACAAATAGTTCCAGAAAACGGCGCCGCGTCAGGGGCGTCGCTTCGTTGGATTTTGTATCTGGCGTCTCCATCATTTTTCTCCCGCTAATGGTATTCGATCATTTACATTTCATGCTGGCGTAGTAGGCCGCAAGGTTGTCTATTTCGGCTGCGTTCAGTGTCTTCGCAATGCTCGTCATGACCGGATGTGTGCGACTGCCGTCCTGATATGCCCTGAGCGTGCCCGCCAGATAGTCGGCATTCTGTCCAGCCAGGTTGGGCCAGGTCTGGATACCGCTGACGCCCGGCGCGCCACCGCCGTACAAACCACCTTCGCTATGACATGCGGCGCAATTGGCTGCCTTGATCTTGCCCAACTCTGCTTTGACCTTGTCGCCGCCGCTGACGCCACAACTGAAAGCGGAGTAGTACGCCGCCACATTGCGGATATCCGCCTCGTTCAATCCGATAGCCATCGGGCTCATCATGTCGCTCTTGCGCACGCCGGACTTGAATGCCTTAAGTGCATCGATCAGAAATTCGGCATGTTGTCCCGCCAGATTGGGAAACATCGGGCTTGAACTCATGCCCTTCTCACCGTGACAGCCGCCACACGCCAGCGCAATCACCTTGCCGGCTTGCGCATCACCGCGTCTGCCCTGCGGCAGACTGGCATAGATGATCCGTGGTGAATGCGGGTTATGGCACTTGGTACATAGCTCGTCTCCGCTGTGGCTGGCTACCTCAATCTGCTTCTGTTCCTTGGGGCGCGCCTCCAGCTTCTCATGGCAGTTGAGACACAAGTTGCGCATGTCTTGCGGACTGAGCAGCAACTTTCTGCCCGGCATATTGACGGGGTGATCTTTATGTTTTTGGGTGATGGTGGTGACTTTATCCTCGATCGAGAGCGGCATTGGCTCCTTGGAAGGATGATTGCCTGCCGGACCGGTGTGACAGACCTCGCAACCCGGGCCGTATTTATACACGACGCCCTGAATCGCATCCTTCCTGGTCGCCTTGCGGTGTATGCCGGCTGTCCAGGTGTCGTAGACTACTTTGTGGCACGACTGACAAGATGCCGATCCCTGCAACTTGGGCAGCTTGGCGGCGATCTCCGCCACCGCATTGCCTCGGTAGTGTCCGTATTGATAAAACGAGTCGGCAGTGAAATACTTCTTGGCCGAGAAGACGACGATGGCGACCAACGCAAGCAACGTTAATAAACGAACAATATGCTTAGGCATGCTCCCCCCGTAATTTCAGCCTCATCCGGAACTGCGTCACAGTGAGGCATCATGCGACTATCGCTAGTGTCATTTATTGATACATATCAAATTCGCGCGATGTCACCTGACGGAAATATGCCGGTTGATGATGTGCCGATGCTCAGCTTGGTATTCCCGCAGCCGACAAACCGAGCCGCCTATCTAGAACTCCAAGGGGTCGATGTCCAGCGAACAGCGTAATTTCGTCTGCGGCAGCACATCCAGCGCGGGTTGCCAGGCGCGCAGAAATCCCTGCATGGCGCGTCTGCTCTGGGTTTGCACCAATAATTGCGCGCGCAGATGGTTGGCCCTGCGTGCCAGTGCGGCAGGCACCACACCCAGCACCTCGACTTCCTGGCCTAAGGCGACGGCCGCGGCACGTGCGCGGTTGAGGTAGTCATACACCTCGCTCTCGATCTTGCCCTCGGCACGCAACATGGCCTGAAACATGAACGGCGGAAAACCTGCCATCTGCCGTTCCGCCAATTGTGAGGCAGCGAAGCCGTTGAAGTCATGGCTCTGCAAAGCCTGATACAGCGGGTGATCGGGAAACGCGGTCTGGATGATGACCTCGCCAGCCTTATCGGCGCGGCCGGCGCGGCCCGACACCTGCACCAATTGCGCATACAGTTTCTCGGCGGCACGAAAGTCGCTGCTATACAGCGCGCTGTCGGGATTGAGCACGCCCACCAAAGTCAGCTCGGGGAAATCGTGCCCCTTGGCCAGCATCTGCGTGCCGATGAGGATGTCCACCTCGTTGGCGTGTATCTGCTCGCGCATGGTCTGCCAGGCGCGCTTGTTGCGCGTGCTGTCGCGGTCTACGCGCAGGATGCGCGCCTCGGGAAAGCGTTCCTGCAACAACTCTTCGACGCGCTGCGTGCCGCTCCCCACCGGGTGCAGATCGGCATTGCCGCAATCGGGGCAGACGTGCGGCACACGAATCTGATAGCCGCAATGATGGCAGCGCAGACGCTGGTCTTTGAGATGCAGCACCATCTTGCCCGCGCAATGTTTGCAGTCCGACAACCAGCCGCAACCGCCGCACATCAGCACCGGCGCATAGCCACGGCGATTGATGAAGATCAGGCTCTGCTCTTTTCGGGCGATACGTGTCGCGATCTCGCGCAGCAGGTTCTCGCTGATGCCCCGATGCATGGTGGTCTGGTTGACGTTGATGAGACGCACCTCGGGTAGCTGCGCCGCTACGGAGGCGCGCTGGGTGAGCGCAAGCATCTTGTATCGTCCACTCTGTGCATTGTGATAGCTCTCCAGCGAAGGCGTGGCCGTGCCCAATACGATGGGCACGCCACGCTGACTGGCGCGAAAGATCGCCACATCGCGCGCCGAATAACGCAGCCCGTCCTGTTGCTTGAACGAACTATCATGTTCTTCATCAACGATGATGAGTGCCAGATCGGGTAACTCGGTGAACACCGACAGCCGCGTGCCCAGTACCAGTCGCGCTTGTCCGCTCTGTGCCGCCTGCCAGTTCTCCAGTCTCGTCTTCTCGCTCAGCCCGCTGTGCAGACTGGTCAGCGCGACATCGGGAAAACGGCTAAGAAAATACTGTTCCAGTTGCGGCGTGAGATTGATCTCCGGCACCAGCAACAACACCTGGCCTCCTCTTTGCAAGATGTGATGCATCAGATGCACATACACCTCGGTCTTACCGCTGCCGGTGATGCCATGCAACAGGAAGCAACCATAGCCTTGTGACTGGGTGACCGCATCTACCGCTGACTGCTGCTCGTTGGTCAGGGTATGGGCGTTATTGAATGTATGCGGTTTGTCCCCGCCCACTTGCAGGGGGTGGGTTAGGGTGGGGGTAGAAACTTGAAAGCTCTCGACCCATCCCTCAGCCATCAACGCCTGCAATGCCGCGCTCGTAGTCGTCGCTACTGCCTTCAATTCCGCCTTGGTATGCGCACGCCCTGCCAATAGATTCAAGATGCGTAACTGCACCTTTTTATTTTTAGGCAGCACGCTCAAATCCAACGTCGCACCACTTGCACTCAATCGATAACTCACCACAGGTTTGATGACGATAGGCTCGTCCGAGCGCAAGCGTGTAGGCAGGGCTGGCAGCACCGTTTGGCCTATGGGATAGCGATAATAGTCACTGCAAAAATTCAACAAGCGCAATAATTCAGACGACAACGGCGCGCTATCCTGCAACGGCCACACGATAGGCTTAATCTTGCTCGCGTCTACGTCCGAAGCCGCGACGCATTCCATCACCACGCCCACCAACTGCCGCCTGCCGAACGGCACGACCACACGCTGACCTACCACGACTTCCATAGCCTCACCCACCGTGTAGTCGAACAAGGTGGGCAACGGGATATCGAGTGCGACGCGGACGATGGTCATATGGATTCACGGCAATGGCAGGATGTGATTGTCGCAGAAACACAAAAGCCGCAGGGAGTACCTAGCCGTTCCGCAAAGGTGTGCAATCAATATTCTTGACGCAAATAGGCCATTGGCCTACCATGCGCGTATGGAATTCGAATGGGATCAGGACAAGAGCGATGCGTGCTTTACCGCGCGCGGGTTTGATTTCGCTTACGTGCTTCGCGCGTTCATGGATGCCGATCGATTGATTCACAAAGACACACGCTGGGATTACGGAGAGGATCGTTACCAGATGCTTGGATCTATCGACGGGCGAGTGTTCTTTGTTGTGTACACTATTCGCGGAACGGTTCTCCGAATCATCTCGGCGCGCAAGGCAAACCAAAGGGAGGTACATGACTATGAAAACAGTGAACGTTAAAATTGACCCGGTGACCCTTGCTGGGTTGCCAAAAGGTCGAGTGAACAAGGATCGTTTGGATACCACCAGCGAGAAAGACATCATCTTGCAAATGGCTCAGGATGATGACGAAGCAATGCAGGACGCTGCAAAGTTTGCACGCCGTGTTCGCCATCGCCTAGGGCTTAGTCAGCTTGAGTTCTCGCATCGCATCGATGTTTCGCTCGAAACGATACGCAATTGGGAGCAGGGCAAGCGCCGTCCGACAGGTGCGGCCAAAGCACTTTTGAAAGTGCTAGACAAAGTACCGGAGGCTGCGTTGTCGGCTTTAGGTTGAAAAAGCTTGATAAGCTGTGTATTTGACCTAAATCCCATCGGCTCCGACTGGGATTCAGGCTGGCTTTACGCGGAAGATTTTGTGCCGAAAATGATAATGCCCTCTAGCTTTCACTAGAGGGCATTATGGACTACTTGTTAAAAACCTACACACCTTTGCGGAACGGCTAGAGGGAGTACCTGCGGCTTATTGGTAGGAGCGAGCTTGCTCGCGAACACAGTATCGCGAGCAAGCTCGCTCCTACAGGGGGTTACGCCTTAATGATACTTACGGCTCAGTTCATGCACCGCTTGCACCAATGCCGCCGCGTGGTCGGGGTTGGTGTGTTGCGAGATGCCGTGACCGAGGTTGAATACGTGACCGCTGCCGTAACCGTAGCTGCCCAATACCTTCTCCACTTCGGCGCGGATCGCATCGGGTGAGGCGAACAGCACGACCGGATCGAGGTTGCCTTGCAGGGCGACCTTGTGGCCGACCTTCTGGCGCGCGATACCGATGTCCATGGTCCAGTCCAGACCGACCGCATCACAGCCAATGTCGGCAATGCTCTCTATCCACAGACCGCCACCCTTGGTGAATACGATGGAAGGGATGCGCACGCCGTCCTTCTCTTTGATCAGGCCGTCGATGATGCGCTGGGTGTAAGGCAGCGAGAACTCGTGGAAGGCCGCATGGGACAACACGCCGCCCCATGAATCAAAGATCATCACGGCTTGCGCGCCGGCTTCGATCTGCGCGTTCAGGTAGTTGATGACCGATAGCGTGGTCACTTCCAGAATGTGGTGCATCAGCTTGGGCTCGTTGTACATCAAGGTCTTGACCTTGGCGTAGTCGTCGCTGCCGCCACCCTCGACCATGTAGCAAGACAGGGTGAACGGGCTGCCGGAGAATCCGATCAAAGGCACGCTGCCGTTCAAAGCACCGCGAATCTGGCTGACCGCATCGGTGACATAACGCAGGTCTTTGTCGATGTCGGCAGGACGCAGCGCCATGATGTCGGCTGCGCTGCGCAAGGGGCGTTCGAACTTGGGGCCTTCGCCTTCGGAGAAGTACAGACCCAGACCCATCGCATCGGGGATGGTCAGAATGTCGGAGAACAGGATGGCCGCATCCAAGGGGAAACGCTCCAGGGGTTGCAGCGTCACTTCGGTGGCGTAGTTGGGGTTCTTGCACAGGCCGAGGAAGCTGCCCGCTTCTTTGCGCGTGGCGCGGTATTCAGGCAGATAACGTCCAGCTTGACGCATCATCCACAGAGGGGTGTATTCGGTAGGTTGGCGCAACAGGGCACGCAAAAAGGTATCGTTCTTTAATTTGAAATTCATTGTTATTTTCCGAGATTAATTAGCGTGGCAGTACCGAAGCACCCATCAGGAACTCATCGACTGCCCGTGCGCATTGACGGCCTTCGCGTATCGCCCAGACGATCAAAGATTGGCCACGGCGCATGTCGCCCGCCGTGAACACTTTCGCCTGGTTGGTGTGATAAGCATGAGCACCTTCTGTCACTGCCTTGACGTTGCCACGTGCGTCTTTTTCCACACCGAAGGCATCCAGTACTTTTTGCACGGGATTGACGAAGCCCATGGCGAGGAATACCAGATCGGCTTTGACTTCGAATTCCGTGCCGGGTACTTCGACCAACTTGCCTTCCTTGAACTCGACGCGCACGCACAAAAGTTTTTCCAACTTGCCGTTGCTACCCAGGAAGGCCTTGGTAGACACGGACCAGTCACGGATCGCACCTTCCTCGTGCGAACTTGAGGTACGCAACTTCATCGGCCAGTTCGGCCAGACCAGCGATTTGTTCTCTTTCTCGGGAGGACGCGGCATCACTTCGAACTGGGTCACGGACACAGCGCCATGACGATTCGAGGTACCCACGCAATCGGAACCGGTATCACCGCCGCCAATCACCACTACATGTTTGCCGGTGGCTCTGATCTGCTCAGGCAGCACATCGCCCGCATTCACCTGATTCTGCAACGGCAGGAAATCCATCGCGGGATAGATGCCGGTCAGCTCACGGCCGGGAACGGGCAGGTCACGCGGTGTCTCCGAACCGCCGGCCAAGATGACTGCGTCGAATTCTTTATCCAACTGCTGGGGCGTGAGGGTAGTAGTCGCCATGTTCTGCACACCGATATCGCTATCGGTACCGACAAACACCGAGGTCTTGAATATCACACCTTCGGCTTCCATCTGTGCCACACGGCGGTCAATGTGCGATTTTTCCATCTTGAAGTCGGGGATGCCGTAACGCATCAGACCACCGATGCGGCTGTTCTTCTCGAACACCGTCACCGCATGACCGACACGCGCCAATTGCTGCGCCGCTGCCAGACCGGCTGGGCCGGAGCCGACCACCGCGACCTTCTTGCCGGTCTTGTTTGACGCGGGCTTAGGCACGACCCAGCCGTTCTCCCAACCCTTGTCTATGATGGCGTGTTCGATGGACTTGATGCCCACCGCGTCGTTGTTGATGTTCAGCGTGCAGGCCGCTTCACAGGGTGCCGGGCACAGACGGCCGGTGAACTCCGGGAAGTTATTGGTGGAATGCAACACGTCCAGCGCGTTCTGCCAGTCGCCGCGATACACCAGATCGTTCCAGTCGGGAATGATATTGTTGATCGGGCAACCCGAGGTGCAGAACGGGATACCGCAATCCATGCAACGCGCACCCTGCACCTTGGCCTGATCGTCGGTCAGATGCAACACGAACTCTTTGTAATTTTTCAGTCGATCGACGACCGGCAAATTTGCTTCGGCCAGTCTTTCGAACTCCATGAATCCGGTGGGCTTACCCATTATGCGACCTCCAGTTCTTTAGCTTTATGCGCGGCGATCTCTTGCAAGGCACGACGATATTCGGTCGGCATCACCTTGGTAAACTTGGGCAGATAGTTGATCCAGTTCTCCAGGATCAAACGTGCGCGTTCGCTGCCCGTGTACATCAGATGCTTCTCGATCTGCTCGCGCAGCGCATGTTCATCGGCCTTATCGAGATGATTGAAATGCACGCGACCGTGACTCTCCGGCACCTCATCGTTGCTACCCAAATCGGCTAGCTCTTCCGGCACGGGTTCGAGTGCGACCATAGACAGATTGCAACGCTTCTCGAACTGACCGTCCTCGTCCAGCACGTAGGCCACACCGCCCGACATACCGGCCGCAAAGTTGCGACCCGTCAGGCCCAGCACGATGACCATACCGCCGGTCATGTACTCGCAACCGTGATCACCCAGACCTTCGACGACCGCGATGGCACCGGAGTTACGCACCGCGAAACGTTCGCCCGCCACGCCGTTGAAATAGCATTCGCCGGAGGTCGCGCCATACATCACGGTGTTGCCGACGATGATGTTCTCGTGCGACACCAGCTTGGCTTCAGCCGGTGGCATGATGGCGATACGGCCACCGCACAGACCCTTACCCACGTAGTCGTTACCTTCGCCGCGCAGCTCGAACGATATGCCGTGCGACAGGAATGCGCCAAAACTCTGACCGGCCGTCCCGCTGAACTTCACTTGTATGGTGTCGGTAGGCAGTCCGGCCTGACCGTAACGTTTGGCTACTTCGTGCGACAACATCGTGCCCACGGTGCGGTTCACGTTGCCGATCTTGCTTTCGATGATGACCGCCTTCTTTTCCTTCAACGCTGATTGGGCTTTCGCGATCAGGCTGTTGTCCAGCGCCTTCTCCAGTTCATGATCCTGACCGCTGTCATGGCGGCGTGCCACGCTGGCAGGCATGTTGGGCTGGTGGAACACTTTGGAAAAGTCCAGACCTTGCGACTTCCAATGTGCGATACCGTGCTTCACATCCAGCAGATCGCTGCGACCGATCAAGTCGTCGAACTTGCGTACACCCATCTGCGCCATCAGTTCACGCACCTCTTCAGCGACGAAGAAGAAGTAGTTCACCACGTGCTCGGGTTGACCGGTGAATTTCTTGCGCAGCTCGGGGTCTTGTGTCGCCACGCCGACCGGGCAGGTATTCAGATGGCACTTGCGCATCATGATGCAACCTTCCACGACCAGCGGCGCGGTGGCAAAGCCGAACTCGTCTGCGCCCAGCAAGGCACCGATCAGCACGTCGCGACCGGTCTTCAACTGACCATCAACTTGCAGCGCGATACGACCGCGCAGCTTGTTCAGCACCAATGTCTGTTGCGCTTCGGCCAGACCCAGTTCCCAGGGCGTACCCGCATGCTTGATGGAAGAGATAGGTGATGCGCCGGTACCGCCATCGAAACCAGATACCACGATGTGGTCGGCTTTGGCCTTGGATACACCCGCAGCCACCGTACCCACGCCCACTTCGGAGACCAGTTTGACCGAGATGGAAGCAGAAGGATTGGCGTTCTTCAGATCATGGATGAGCTGCGCCAAGTCTTCGATGGAATAGATGTCGTGATGCGGTGGAGGTGAGATCAGACCGACACGCCGGTACCGAGAAACGCAACTTGGCGATGTATTCGGACACTTTTCCGCCAGGCAACTGACCGCCTTCACCGGGCTTGGCACCCTGCGCCATCTTGATCTGGATCTGATCGGCACTGGCGAGGTATTCCGCCGTCACACCAAAACGACCGGACGCGACCTGCTTGATCTTGGAACGCAGAGAGTCACCCGGCAACATCTGGCGGTCGGCCTCGATACGGCTCTTGCCGATGATATCGGAGAGCATCTCGCCGCCCTTGAAGGTCTTGAAGCGTGCCGCATCCTCGCCACCCTCACCGGTGTTGGACTTGCCGCCGATACGGTTCATGGCGATGGCCAGCGTGGTGTGTGCCTCGGTCGAGATCGAGCCCAGCGACATCGCGCCGGTGACGAAACGTTTGACGATCTCTTTGGCGGATTCGACTTCATCCAGCGGCACGGCGGTCCCGACCGGCTTGATTTCGAACAGACCGCGCAAGGTCTTCAATTTCGACGACTGGTCGTTGATCAGCTTGGCGTATTCCTTGTAGGTCGCGGCATTGTTGGTACGCGTAGCACTTTGCAGTTTCGCGATGGAATCAGGCGTCCACATATGCTCTTCGCCGCGCACGCGGTAAGCGTATTCGCCACCCGCTTCCAGCATGGTCGACAGTACCGGATCGTTACCGAAGGCGTTGCGATGCGTGCGCACGGTCTCCTCGGCTACTTCCTTGAGCGAGATACCCTCGATCTGGGTCGCCGTGCCGGTGAAAAACTCGGCGACGAAGCTGGCGTTCAAACCGATGGCTTCGAATATCTGCGCACCGCAATAGGATTGGTAAGTGGAGATACCCATCTTGGACATGACCTTCATCATGCCCTTGTTGATCGCCTTGATGAAACGCTTCTTGGCTTCTTTCACTTCGACCTTGGCAGGCAACTTCATGGCCGCGATGGTCTCGAATGCCAACCACGGGCAAACTGCTTCCGCGCCGTATCCGGCCAGCAAAGCAAAGTGATGCACTTCACGCGCCGAACCGGTGTCAACCACCAGACCGGTGCTGGTACGCGAGCCAGCTTTTACCAGATGCAAATGCACCTTGGAGGTCGCCACCAGTGCCGGGATCGCCACGCGTTCTGCGGACATGGCGCGATCCGACAGGATCAGTACGTTGTAACCGTCAGCTACGGCCTTGTCGGCAGCAGCACACAAGGCTTGCACGGCAGTCTCGCAACCCGCCGCACCCTGCGCTGCCGGGTAGGTGATATCCAGCACTTTGGAGCGATACTGACCCTGGGTCAGGCTATCAATATCGCGCAGCTTGGCGATGTCCTCGCTAGATAATACTGGGTGATGCACTTCCAGACGCAAGGCCGGGTTGGTCTCGTTGATGCCCAACAGATTCGGCTTAGGTCCGATGAAGGAGGTCAGCGACATGACAATCTCTTCACGGATCGGATCGATAGGCGGGTTGGTCACTTGCGCGAACAACTGCTGGAAATAATCGTAGAAGGAGCGATTCTTGTTGGATAGTACCGCCAACGCAGCATCGGTCCCCATAGACCCGGTCGGCTCTTCACCCGCATTAACCATAGGCGCGAGGATGAACTTGACGTCTTCCTGCGAGTAGCCGAACGCTTGCTGGGTATCCAGCAGAGATGCGTTCAAAGCCGGTTTGTTTTCCACGGTGGGCAGGTCGCCCAGGAAATAGCGCGACTTCTCTATCCATTGGCGATAAGGCTTGGCGGTGGATATCTGGTTCTTCAGTTCACTGTCATCGATGATGCGGCCGGCTTCCATGTCGATAAGAAACATCTTGCCGGGCTGTAGACGCCATTTCTTGACCACCTTGTGTTGCGGGATGTTCAGCACGCCCATCTCGGAGGCAAGCAGCACCATGTCGTCATCGGTGATCAGGTAACGCGCAGGACGCAGACCGTTACGGTCCAGCGTCGCGCCTATCATTTTGCCGTCGGTAAACGCCACGGCGGCCGGGCCGTCCCATGGCTCCATCAGGGCAGCGTGGTATTCGTAGAAAGCGCGACGCTCCTCGTCCATCAGCGGATTGCCTGCCCATGCCTCAGGAATCAGGATCATCATCGCGTGTGGCAGCGAGTAACCGCCCGCCACCAGCAGTTCCAAGGCGTTGTCGAAACACGCCGAATCGGATTGACCATCGACGATCAGCGGCCATAGTTTTTCCAGGTCTTCGCCCAACAACTGCGAGGACATCGCGGCATGACGCGCCGCCATCCAGTTGACGTTGCCGCGTACGGTGTTGATTTCGCCGTTGTGCGCGATCATGCGGAATGGATGCGCCAGATCCCAGGTGGGGAAGGTGTTGGTGGAGAAACGCTGATGCACCAGTGCCAGCGCGCTGACCACGCTAGTGTCTTGCAGATCAAGGTAATAGGTACCGACTTGGTCAGCCAGCAACATGCCTTTGTAGACGATCGTGCGTGAAGACAAGGATGGGCAATAGAAGCCTTTGCACTTAGCCGCGCCCAAAGCGCGCACTGCATGTTCCATGGTCTTGCGGATGACGAACAACTTGCGCTCGAAAGCATCCTGATCCGTGCAGCTCTTGCCGCGTGCGATGAATACCTGACGTACCACCGGTTCAACCAACTTCACACTTTCACCGAGGATGGTGCTGTCCACCGGCACATCGCGCCAACCCAGCAATATCTGACCTTCTGCATCGACCTTATCGGCGATGACTTGTTCGCAAGCAGCGCGCGCTGCCGCATCGCGCGGCAAGAACAACATACCGACGCCATAGCTACCCGCCTCGGGCAATGCCACACCCAATGCCGCACATTTGGTACGGAAAAACGCATCGGGAACTTGCAACAGGATACCCGCGCCGTCACCGGCCAATGGATCCGCCCCAACCGCACCACGGTGCGTCAGATTCGTCAGTATCTGCAAGCCTTGGCTGACCATCTCATGACTCTTTTTTCCCTTGATATGGGCCACAAAACCGACACCACAGGCATCGCGCTCTTGGCGCGGATCATATAAACCTTGCTGCACAGGCAAAGAAGAATTGCTCACGGCGTTCCCCAGTAAATTCTTAATATCACTAAATCTTGAAGCGAAAAAATGGCGACACGTGTCGCCATACCAAAACCAAATACAAAAGCGAAAGGGCGGGAATCTTACCTTTTCTCCACACATTGGGCAACCGCACTGACGCTATCTGGACTTAACGCCCATCGCAATCGCCACAAATCAGTCTTAAGTATTATCAGAGGGGAATTCGCTGCCATCAGTTGAGAACTTGATTGACCTTGCTGAGATCGGTTTCATCCAGCGTACCTACCGCCGCTTTGAGACGCAGCGTGCTGGTGAGATAGTTGTACTCTGCCTGATACAGGTCGCGACGGGTCGAGTAAAGTTGCTGCTGGGCATTGAGCACATCCAGATTGGTACGCACACCGACTTCCTGTCCGGTCTTGGTCGCTTCCAAGACGCTGGTGCTGGATACCAGCGCCTGTTGCAAGGCCTGCACTTGCGCCATGCCGTTGACCACCCCGAAATAGGCTTGGCTGGTCTGCAGCGTCACGTTGCGACGCGCACTTTCCAGTTCTTGCTGCGCACGCTGGTGATTCGCTTCGGCTTCGCGCCACTTAGAATTGATCATGCCCCCCTGAAACAGCGGTACATTCAATTGCACACCGATATTGGTATTGCGCGTATCGCTGCCCAAGCCAAAGGTGCCGCCTGTCGCGTAGTTCTTGCCATAGTTGGCGACCAGATCCACGGTCGGATAATGTCCCCCACGGTTACGCTCGACTTCTTTCTCGGTCAGCTGGCTGTTCGCCTGCGCGATGGCCAGTTGCTGATTACTGTTCTGCGCATCGGCGATCCATTTCTCCATATCGGCAGGCTGAGGCGCTTCCAGCTTGAGCTCGCCTTCCAGGCGCTTCAAATGCCCTGGCAGACTGTTGGTCAGCTGCTGCAATATACGGCGCTTGATCTCCAGATTGTTCTGCGCTGCGATCTCCTGCGCACCGGTCAGGTCGTAGCGCGCTTGCGCCTCATGGGTGTCGGTGATGGTGGCACTGCCCACCTCGAAGTTGCGTTTAGCCTGCGCCAATTGTTCGACGATAGCGGTCTTTTGCGCTTGTGCGAGTTGCACACTGTCCTCGGCGATCAACACGTCGAAATAGGCTTGCGCGGTACGTATCACCAATTCCTGCTCGGCGAGCTTGTACTGCGCCTCGGAGATGGCGACCTGCAATTCAGATTCCGAATAGGCCATCCAGTTCTGCTGCCTATACAAGGGCTGTACCAGATTGACGTTGTAACCGTGGGTGTTGTAGCGGTAGTTGCCCCCCGTAAAGAAGGGCGGCTGCGCGGGGTGATACTGGACGTTGGTGTCGTTCAAGGTGGTGTTGGCGTTCAGGTTGACCGACGGCATGAGCAGAGCGCGCCCCTGAACTGACTTCTCTTGTCCGGCCTGTTGCGACGCATAAGCGGCCGCGATCACCGGATCGTTGGCCTGCGCGGCATGGTAGGTGTCCAGCAAGTCGGCTGCCTGCGCACCACTGTAAGCGGTGAGCAGCATGAAGAAAACGATGGGTTTGAGTTTCATGTTCGGGCTCGCAAATATATTAGATTTCTCTAATGCTACAGCGACGCGCCAATTAACGCAATTCTTACAGTGCGTTAAAACACGAAGCGTTTGGGTTGTTGAGCATTCTGCAAAGCGGGGACGCTGGTCTCCATGAAAGTTAGCGTCTCGAACACACCTGCGGCTACACACTTGATCACACGCGCTTGCATCACCGGCGCATCTCCCACGATGGCGAACATACGACCGCCGACCTTGAGCTGATTCTGGAACTCAATGGGTAACACCGGTGTAGAACCGCTCAGGACAATCACGTCATACTTTTGCTCACCCCATCCGTGTGAGGCGTCGCCGATCTCCAACGTGATATTGTCGCGGTGATAAGCCTGCAGATGCTGCTTGGCCATCGCATTCAGCTCGTGAACGATCTCGACCGACGTCACATGACCCGCCAAGGTCGCCATCAGGGCGGTCAGGTAACCGCTACCGGTACCGACTTCCAGCACCTGATCTGCGCGCGTCAGATGCATCTCCTGCACCACCCGTGCTTCCAGCTTGGGAGACCACATCGTCGCACCATGACCCAGAGGGATTTCCATATCCACGAAAGCCAGCGCGCGTTGCGCTTGTGGTACGAAATGTTCGCGGCGTACTTGCTTAAGCAGATCCAAGATACGACCTTCCAATACATCGCACGGGCGTATCTGCTGCTCGATCATGTTAAAGCGTGCTTGTTCCATGGCGTTCATTCCCTCTCCCAGATTTCGTATTATTTGACCAGCCTAAGGCTGAGCAGTATATCAAGCCAGCGGCCCATGGCTCAACCATTCTTAACAGGCACGGTAAAATGCGGCTGTTAGGCTATCTCACCACGTAACTTCAACACCTTGTCGCGCAGTTCACCCAGGCTCGCTTCCGATACCGGCACTGGCTCTCCTATATTCAGCAACACCTTCCTGAAGGGGCGCGCGCTGCCCCAACGACTCATCGCCGCACCGTGTGCCCTGGAGAAAAAGCTTCCCCACAAGCCACTCAAGGCCATAGGCACGACAGGCACGGGGGTGCGACTGAGTATCTGCGTCACACCCGGCCTGAACGCTGCAACCTCGGAGCTTTTAGCGATACCGCCTTCTGGAAAAATCGCCACCAGTTCACCCTGCGCCAGCGCTGCGGCGACCTCAGCGAAGGCCTTGGCTTTCAGCGCAGCATCCTCACGTTCTGGCGCAATGGGAATGGCGCGGCTCACTCTGAAGATATAAGCGAGCAGCGGCGTACTGAACACGCTATGGTCCATCACGAAGCGTATCGGCCGCTGACTCGCCGCAGCGAGGATGAGCGCGTCGACATAACTGACATGGTTACATATCAATAGTGCCGGGCCATCTGCCGGTATATGCTCAACACCACGCTTCTCAAGACGATATACGGTGTGTATCAGCATCCAGACGATGAAGCGTAATAAGAACTCCGGCACCAGCTTGTAGATATAGATTGCCACCGCCGCATTACAAACTGCCGCGACACCGAACAACGCTGGTATGGAAAGTCCGGCGCCTAACAATGCGCTGGCAGCCAATGCGCCTACCACCATAAACAGTGCGTTCAAAATATTATTGCTGGCGATGATGCGCGCACGGATCTCAACTTGGCTGCGGGTCTGTATCAAAGCGTAGAGCGGCACGATGAAGAAGCCGCCGAACAAACCCAAGCCCAGCAGATCGAACAACACTCGCCACATCGATGGCTCCGCCAGCAAGGCCAGCGCACCCAGCGCATCTCCGCCATGCGGTGATGACGGTGAGGCCCAAGCCAAGTCCAAACCGAACAGGGTCAGCCCGATAGAGCCAAACGGTACCAGACCAATTTCCACCATCTTGCCGGACATGCGCTCGCACAGCATCGAACCCGTGCCTATGCCTATGGTGAACACCGCCAGCAACAGGGTGACCGCAGTTTCCGATCCGCCCAACACGTTTTTGGCGTAGGCGGGAAATTGCGCGAGGAATAGCGCGCCATATAACCAAAACCAAGAGATGCCGAGGATAGAAAGGAACACCGTGCGGTTCTCACGGGCGAATCCGATGTTGCGCCAAGTCTCAGTGAATGGATTGAGGCTGATGCGCAATTCGGGCACGGGCGCAGGTGCATCCGGTATCGCACGGCTGGTCAAGTAACCTGCCACTGCGGCCAACATACCGCCCACCGTGATCCACAACGCGCCATTATCCATCGACGCCACCAGCGCACCTGCGATTGTGCCCACTAGTATGGCGACGAAGGTGCCCGCTTCGACCAGCGCATTGCCGCCTATCAGTTCATCGGGTTTGAGGTGTTGGGGCAAGATCGCATACTTGACTGGACCGAACAGCGCAGATTGAAAACCCAGTAGACAGAGCGCTGCCATCAGCACGACCAAGCTGTGCACCACGAAGCCCACTCCAACCACCACCATAATGACGATTTCTAAAATCTTCACCCTGCGCGCCAACATCGCTTTGTCATATTTATCGGCAAGCTGGCCGGCCGTGGCCGAGAAGATAAAGAACGGCAGGATGAATATTCCTGCCGCCAGATTCGCTAACAACTCAGGCTTCAGCGTCGTCCAGCTCGCCGCCTGAAAAGTGAGCAAGACAATGAGCGCGTTCTTGTACAGATTGTCGTTGAATGCGCCCAGAAACTGAGTGCCAAAGAAGGGTAGAAAACGCCGCGTGGTTAGCAGATGTGATTGGCCGCTCATCAGGCTGTCTCCGCCCAAGTCTTGAGTGTCACATAGTCCAACTTACCCGTGCCTAACAAGGGCAGCGCATCGACGCGCACCAGCTTGCGCGGCACGGCCAGCTCAGGCCAACCTTGCTCACGTGCCACGGACTGCATGGCGTCGCGGGTCAGTGCGGCATCGGTGGTGAACAGCACCACGGTCTCGCCACGTTGCGCGTCCACTTGTGTAGAAGCAGCATGCGCGGCAGCGGGAGAAGCTAACCCCGCCATCTTCTCCACCACCTCCAAAGACACCATCTCGCCCGCCACCTTGGCGAAGCGCTTCACGCGCCCTACGATCTTGAGGTAACCATCCTCGTCCAAGCTGACGATATCGCCAGTGCTATACCAGCCCTCACCCATGCTGGAAGAAGGGCGCTCCAATTGACCGGGATGCTCATAACGTAAATAGCCGGACATCAGATTGGGTCCGCGCACATGCAGCAGGCCGCCCAACTCTATGCCGGGCACGGCTTCAAGCCGGTATTCGATGCCGGGCAATAATGGCCCCACCGTGCCGGTGCGATAGGTCATAGGCGTATTCACCGCCAACACTGGCGCAGTCTCTGTCGCGCCATAGCCTTCGAAGATACGGATGCCGAACTTCTCGAACCACATACCGCGCACCGCGTCGGAGAGTTTCTCTGCACCAGCGATCACATAACGCAGCCGATAGAAGTCATAAGGATGCGCAAACTTGGCGTAGTTGCTGAGGAAAGTATTGGTGCCGAACAACACAGTGCAACCCCTGTCATAAGCCAGCTCGGGTATCACACGATAGTGCAACGGGCTTGGGTAGAGGAACAGATTGGCACCAGTCAATACCGGCAACAGCGCACCCGCCGTCAGGCCGAAAGAATGGAAGATGGGCAGCGCGTTAAGCACCTTGTCTTCCACTGAAAAATCAATGACTGCACGTATCTGCGCGATGTTGGACAGCAGCGCGCGATGAGACAACACCACGCCTTTGGGTTTGCCTTCCGACCCCGACGTGAACAACACCACCGCTGGATCGTCCGGTACGGCAGCAAGCTCGACCGAGCGCGGACAACGCAAGGCGTACAACACCAGCCACAATTTATCTGCGAGTGTTATGCCCTCACGCAGGTCTTCTAAAAACAGCAGTCGTACGCCTTGCAGCGCAGAAAGTTTATCGGCCAGCTTGGCTTGTTCGACGAAGGCGCGTGAAGTGACGATGGTGCGTATCTCAGCAGCGACACAAGCCGCTTGCAGGCCATCCGTGCCCGTGGTGTAGTTGAGCATAGCGGGTACGCGGCGCAAGGCACTCATCCCGAAGATCAGGCTCAGTGCAGGCGCAACGTTCGGCAGCAACAAACCGACCCGCTCGTTGGGAGCAGTAGCGCGCGCCACTAAGCGCCCCAGCATCAGCACCATCTTGAGCAGGTCTTTATAGGAGTACTCGACCTGCTTCATATCTTCCAGCAGACGACGCTCACGACCAAACATCTCGGTCGCATCCAAGAAGGCGCTATATAAAGTCTGCTTGGGTTGTGAAGCGAAGATCATCTCCTGCATGACAGCGCGCATCGCTTCACCTGACTTGCGTCTGCGCAGCTTGGCAGTGGCCGCTTCGGGCATCGCAATACGTGTGGCGGGAAGTATCGATAGCGTGATCTTAGGGAACAGGCGCTTGGGCATCTTGCCGGAGACACGCGAGAAATAGCTGCGCGTTCCACCATCCAAACGCACTGGCACCAAAGTCGCACCTGTCTTGGCTGCGACGAAGGCTGGACCTTCATAGACCTTCATCAGATTGCCCGTGGTGGTGATACGTCCCTCGGGGAAGATCACCACCGGCCGGCCCGATTCGACCAGCTTAAGCACTTTCTTCATCGCCATCGGGCTGAGTGGATCGACAGCCAGATAATCGACCATAGACAGAATCAACTTAAAGAACCACTGCTTGGCGATGCCGGTATGCACCACGAACACCGGATCTACCGGAAGGAACAAACCCAGCAACAGGCCATCGAGAAAGGATTCATGATTGGCAATGATCAAAAGCTTCTGCGCCTGCAAGGCTTGCGGGTCACCTTGAACCTTCACCCTGAATAGCAGTTTTGCGATGATTCTTAACAATGACTTCATTTCTGCCTCCGGCGGTGTATTGCTTAGCGTTCTATCAGTACTGTTAGTGCTTGCTGATTTTTGATGATGTACAACAGCCGGTCGATATTGGGATGCTTGCCCGGATTCAGCCTGGCATCCTCGGTATGTTCGGCATAGATGGACAATCCCTCTTGGGCCGCCTCGCTACCTAGCGTGCCCCATTTCTGCTGCAAGTGGTGATAGACACGGATGGAGCCCTGACTGCCGGGTTTGTTCTCGATTACGCCGGCAGCACGACCATCTGCATGACTGAGGGTTATGCGCTGCACACCATCGGCGGGCGCAAGTGTAGGGAGGATGTCGCTGAATTTTTGCATATTCGGTATCTGTCTTATTAATCGGGTATCCACAGCAGGCACGGACTGTAGGGGAGCACTGCTGAAATTGCAACGTGCGCAGCACAGCATATGGTCATAGGCCACAATCCCACTGACACTCAGGGCGTACTTGCCATTCCCCCATATTTCCAGTACCTTGCGACCCTCGCTAGGGGTCTGCACGGAATCAAATCCGGCGCAGTGAGACACACCCTTTGAACCTGTACGGGTCATGCCGTCGTAGGGAAGCATCCTCTGATGCCCCTGTTAACTTGGAGCATCAAAATGAACGCCAATCCTCAATTCTTAGCTACCGCCGCCCACGTGGACGAAGCCGCCATCAAGGCGCTGCCCAATTCGCGCAAATACTACGTGCAAGGTTCGCGCCCCGACATCCAAGTGCCGATGCGCGAGATATCTCAGGACGAAACACCTGCTAGCATGGGCGCGGAAGTCAATCCACCGATCTACGTCTATGACTGTTCCGGTCCTTATACCGACCCCAAGGTCAAGATCGACATCCGCTCCGGCTTGGCCGCGATGCGCGAAGGCTGGATCGTAGAACGTGGCGATACCGACCAACTATCCGCGCTGACCTCCGAATACGGCCAACAACGTCTGGACGATCCAGCACTTGCCGAGATGCGCTTCAATCTGAGCCGCGCACCGCGCCGTGCCAAGGTTGGACAGAACGTCACACAGATGCATTACGCAAGACTGGGCATCATCACGCCTGAGATGGAATTCATCGCCATACGCGAAAATCAGAAGGTCGATGGCCTATCCGAGATGATGCTCAAACAACATCCCGGCGAGAATTTCGGCAAGGCGATGCCCAAGAAGATCACCCCCGAATTTGTACGCGCTGAAGTGGCTGCCGGGCGCGCCGTCATCACTGCCAACATCAATCACCCCGAGATCGAACCGATGATCATAGGCCGTAACTTCCTGGTGAAGATCAACGCCAACATCGGCAACTCCGCGCTGGGTTCGAGCATCCAGGAAGAAGTCGAAAAGATGACGTGGGCGATCCGCTGGGGCGGCGACACGGTGATGGATTTGAGTACCGGCAAGAACATCCATGAGACACGCGAGTGGATTATCCGCAACTCGCCTGTGCCTATCGGCACGGTGCCGATCTATCAGGCGCTGGAAAAAGTGAACGGCAAGGCCGAAGACCTGACTTGGGAGATATTCCGCGACACGCTGATCGAACAAGCCGAACAGGGCGTGGACTATTTCACTATCCATGCCGGCGTGTTACTGCGCTACGTACCTATGACCGCGAACCGCATGACCGGCATCGTGTCGCGCGGTGGTTCCATCATGGCGAAATGGTGTTTGGCGCACCACAAAGAAAATTTCCTCTACACGCATTTCGAGGACATCTGCGAGATCATGAAAGCGTATGACGTGACCTTCTCGCTGGGCGATGGTCTGCGCCCCGGCTCCATCTACGATGCCAATGACGAAGCACAATTGGGCGAACTCAAGACCTTGGGGGAACTTACCGACATCGCTTGGAAACACGACGTACAGGTGATGATAGAAGGCCCCGGTCACGTGCCTATGCACATGATCAAAGAGAACATGGACCTGCAACTGAAATGGTGCAAGGAAGCCCCGTTCTACACACTAGGCCCACTGACTCAAGACATCGCCCCCGGTTACGACCACATCACCTCCGCCATCGGCGCGGCGATGATAGGCTGGTTCGGCACGGCCATGCTGTGCTACGTCACGCCTAAGGAGCACTTGGGCTTGCCCAACAAGGCCGACGTCAAGGAAGGCATCATCACCTATAAGATCGCCGCGCACGCTGCGGATCTTGCCAAGGGACATCCCGGCGCTCAGGTACGGGACAATGCATTGTCCAAAGCACGCTTCGAATTCCGCTGGGAGGATCAGTTTAACCTCGGTCTCGACCCGGATCGCGCGCGCGAATTCCACGATGCGACCCTGCCCAAGGAATCCGCCAAGGTTGCACATTTCTGCTCCATGTGCGGCCCGCATTTCTGCTCGATGAAGATCTCGCAGGATGTACGCGAGTTCGCCGCGAAAGAAGGTATCGCGGAAGCGGATGCCTTGAACAAGGGTATGGAATTAAAAGCAGTAGAATTCGTCAAGAAGGGTAGTCAGCTCTACAGTAAGTCCTGATCGGACATGCAACCGTGCCTCACCTCATCTACCACCGTGACTGCAGCCAGCCCGTGCATCGGGCACTGCACCACGGTGCTGGGAGATGATGTGTGTCGCAGCTGTTTGCGCACATTCGACGAGATTACCAGTTGGCCGACCATCAACGATGAGCAGCGCATCGCCATCAACCAGCGCGTCGCCACACTCTTGGACCGACAACTTTAAATAACTGAAAGCGTCCGCCGCGCATTAGACAACCACCATGGACATCATCCTGTTACTCAAAGCCGCCATCCTTGGCATCGTCGAAGGTCTGACAGAATTTTTGCCGATCTCTTCCACCGGACATTTAATCGTGGCGGGCAGTCTGCTCAATTTCAACGATGATCGCGGCAAACTTTTCGAGATCGTCATACAGTCGGCGGCCATCATGGCCGTGATGTGGGAATACCGCGCCAAAATCACTGAAGTCATAGCTGGCCTGCAGCGCGGCGAAGCCAAGGCGAAACGCTTTCTGACCAACATTGCTATCGCCTTTCTGCCGCTGGCTATCATCGGCCTGATCTTCGGTAAACACATCAAGGCCGCACTGTTTAATCCGATCACGGTCGCAGTCACCTCTATCATCGGTGCGCTGTTCATCCTGTGGGCAGAGAAGCGTAAGCACACTATAACGGTGGAATCTGTGGATGACCTGTCCTGGCGCGATGCCTTGAAAGTGGGATTTGCGCAGGCGCTTGCACTGATACCTGGCACCTCGCGCTCAGGTGCCACCATCATCGGCGGCCTGTTCTTCGGCTTGTCACGCAAGGCTGCAACAGAGTTCACCTTTTTCCTCGCCATGCCCACTCTCATCGCCGCGACTGTTTATGAGATTTATAAGGAGCGTGCACTGCTCTCAGCCGATGACATTGGGATGTGGGCGGTGGGCTTCGTCGCATCGTTCATCTCGGCGTTTCTATGCGTACGTTGGTTGCTGCGCTTTATCAGTAGCCACGATTTCACCGTATTCGCCTGGTATCGCATCGGCTTCGGCCTGTTGGTTCTAGGGACGTATTACAGCGGCCTGGTCGACTGGTCTATCAGCTGAGCTAACCCCTACGCCGCCTGTTGTCTATCTGCAACCTTTCATCGGATGTAAGCTTTTGGAACTATTACACCTATTACCTATCTATTACAATTCCATTATCTCTTAAAGGAATTAACCGATGTCACGCGTACTTTTATCACTAGGTCTGGTTGTTGCAACCGTATTCACAGTCCAAACTGCCCATGCGGAAACCCCTGCCGAGATTCTTGCCATGATTAAAACCGAAGCTGCTGCAACAGCCGGTTTTCAGGGTTTTTCTGCCGCGCGTGGCGACACCTTCTTCCATACCAAGCATGGCGGCGAGTGGAGTTGCTCTTCATGTCACACCGACAGCCCGATGAATCAGGGCAAGCATGCCAAGACCGAGAAGGTGATCAAGCCATTGGCGCCTGCTGCCAATGCCGAGCGTTTCACCGAAGTAAAAAAAGTCGACAAGTGGTTCAAACGCAACTGCAACGACGTGCTGGATCGTGAATGTACCGCTCAAGAAAAGGGTGATGTGCTGACTTACCTGATAGCCGCCGGTACCAAACAAACTGAAGCGCCAAAAGTAGAGGCGCCTGCAGTTGCCGCTGCAGCCGCGACCACTGCTGCAGCTGTGACTAGCAAAAAGGCGGCAGCTAAAAAAAAAGCGTCGTAAAGAAATCAAAACCGAAACACGTCACTAATACCAATAACTAAAACTTTCAGGAAACAACTTCATGTCGCAAAAAATATTAGTCTGGGACACCCCTACCCGGGTGTTCCACTGGGTTCAAGCGCTTTGCTTTCTTGGCGCATACCTCACCTCGGATTCGGAAAAGACCCGCGACATCCATGTCGCCTTGGGTTACATCCTGTTCGGCCTGATCGTATTCCGCCTGCTGTGGGGCTTCATGGGCACACGCTACGCCAAGTTCAGCTCCTTCCTGTTCAAACCCAGCCAGATCATCTCTTACATGATGTCGCTGTTCAAAGGTAAAGCCGAGCACTTCGTCGGTCACAATCCGGTCGGTAGTGTCGCGATCTGGCTGTTGCTGAGCCTAGGTCTGATCTTGGGCGTGACGGGCGTGATGTTGCTGCAAGATGATGCCGCGGACATCGTTGTAGACATCCACGGCTATGCCACCAACGCGATGTTGGCTGTGGTGGCCGTGCATCTGATAGGCGTTTTCATGAGCAGTTTTTTGCACAAAGAGAATCTGGTGCGCGCCATGATCACTGGCTTCAAACCGGGTGAATCCGACCAAGGCATCAAATGTGCCTACAATTGGTTGGGGCTGGCGATGCTGGTGGCCGTAGTGGGCTTTGGATTCTTTTATCTGCGCTAAACATATCACCACAAACGTTGTAATTTTAAAGTAAATAGAACCTGTAATACATAACCCTTAGGAGTAGTGCTATGAAAATGAAAGGTAGTATCAAACTTAAAACCACGCTGGCGGGCCTGTGCATACTGGCCGCGTCAGGCGTAGCACGCGCTGAAGATTCTGCATTGAATCTGAGCCTGCCCGCTGAGACTAAAGCAGCGCACTCATTCATCCTTGCTTCCAACGAAGCACCGGCGGCTAATCTGCCAGCGAGCGTGACCAGTTCAACACCAAAGGTTGAATTCGAGCCGCCGTTTTTTTCCGGCGACAAGCTGCACCAATACTCCGGTTTCGCCACCTTGGCACTGGTTGCAGGTGCTGCACTGACTGCACCGGGCGAAGGCTGTGAAGTGAACTGCGCGGCAGTAGCACAGCAACCACGCAAAACCAATGGTACCCATGCTCAATTAGCCAAGGCCGCTGCCGCGATGGCCGCATTTACCGTTGCATCCGGTTTGATCGATCACTGGGATGATGTGAACGTCGAGGACGGTTTCTCCGACCCTGACAACCTGCATGCCATTTTGGGAACGGTCGGCGCGGTGATGATGATGTACGCCGTAAACAAATCGAAGAATTCCGCAGTACCTGTCAGCCATGCCGGCATAGCGGAACTAGGCGGCGTGGCGATGGCCGTCGCAGTTAAACTGACTTGGTAAGGAGCCGCAGAATGACAAATAAATTCAAAATAGCCGCCCTGATGTTGGGCACATTGCTGGTAGCCGCACCGTATGCACAAGCGGAAGATTCGTTCGCAAGCTGGTTGTGGAGTATCGATCGCAAGAAGGGTGTCAGCCCCGTGACAGACAAGACCTATGCCAAAGAATGCGGCGAATGTCACTTCGCCTATCAGCCGGGTCTATTGCCTGCAAAATCCTGGGACAAAATGCTGAATGCACAGGCGCTGAAGAACCACTTTGGCGACAACGCCGAGATGGATGCGGCGACCTTGGCACAAGTCCATGACTACGCAGTCAACAACGCGGCAGAGACTTCGTGGTACAAACGTTCACGTAAAATCGCGGTAGCGACTGCCAATGGCTCCGCGCCTTTGCGCATCACCGAGTTGCGTTATATCGCTCGCGTACATGAAGATATCCCTGCCAAGATGATCAAAGGCAACAAGGATGTGAAGTCGTTGAGCATGTGTAACGCATGCCACACACAAGCAGCCAAAGGCGTGTTCGATTCCGATACGGTCAATATCCCTAACTATCCTGACTGGGACTAAGCACTACTGCAGTGGCAGCATCGCTAAGGGAAGCTACGTAGTAGCTTCCCTTTTTTGTATCGGAAAGATAAGTCTGAACACGCTGCCCGTACCGTGTGCACCGCTCTGTATCGACACACTGCCACCGTGTCGTGTAGCGATCTCTCGGACGATAGCTAACCCCAACCCGCATCCTGACTGGTCGGTACCCAACACCCGATAGAATCGATCGAACACCGCTACACGCTGCTCTTCGGGTATACCTAATCCATCGTCTTCGACTTCGATGATCAGGCTATCCACAGCGCGCAACACGCGCACAGTGACATGACCTTTACTAGGCGTATAGCGCAAGGCGTTATCGATGAGATTGTTCATCATCTCCGCCAATAACAATTCGTTACCGTGCATTCGGCATGACTCGACATCCGCCTCAAAGCCGAAATCGATGTTCTTCTGCAAAGCCTCCTGCACCCAGTCGGTTGTGACTCTTCTCGCCAAGACGACCCAATCGAATTCGCTTATATATCCCGAACTTTTCCCCTCCGGTTCGGCTCTCGCCAAGGCCAGCAGCTGCTGTGCCAGATGCGCACTCTGTCCAGCCGCCTTATACATCTGCAGCAAGGAATGACGTATCTCTGCCGGATCGTCCAGACGTAACGCCAGCTCGGCCTGCGCCTTGAGTCCGGCCAAAGGCGTGCGCAACTGATGCGCAGCATCCGCAATGAATCTTTGCTGCACCAGCATCAGGTGAGCGAGGCGCGACATCAGTTCGTTGATTCCATGTATCAGGGGTTGTAACTCGTCGACCACCTGCTGATCACGTAATGGGCTGAGGTCGAACTGTGAACGGGCAGTGATCTCATCGCGCAATCTGGACAAGGGCCGCAAGCCGCGTCCCACCCCATACCAAATGGCAACCGCAGCCAAGAACAGTAGCAGCAGTTGCGGGAGCACCATGCTAAGCAACCATTCTTGGACCAACTCGCGCCGCTTCACCAATGTTTCGGCAGCCTGTATCAAGGCGTATTCCCCAGCCTTGCCGGGGAGTGGCACCGGCACCGCAACAGCGCGCACATATTCGCCATTGAACTTGGTGTCATAGTACTGGGCGTGATTGATGCCCTCTGAAAATGCTTCCGGGGGCGGTGGCAAACCCTGATGGCCGAAAACGAACACCCCGTGCGGATCGCTGACCAAATAGTAGATCCTGTCCTTCTCGTCTGCCTGCAGAATATCTACGGCGACTTGGGGCAAGTTCACCTCTATATGGCCTTGATTGAACTTGAGCTGGTTGGTCAAAGCCAAGGTCACATCATGCAATGATTTGTCATAGGCGCTATCGGCGGTCTGCAATGCCAAGCGATAGGCAACGACCGCATTCAATAGCCACAGCAGGAACAACGGAATCAGCAACCATAGCAACAATTGCTGGCGCAACGAAGCCGTCCGCAGCAGCCGTTCAATCGGCATGCACTCTTTCCATCACATAGCCCAGACCACGCAAGGTGCGGATGCTGACATTGCCGGCTTCGATCTTTTTGCGCAGCCTGTGCACATAGACCTCGATGGCATTGCTGCTCATCTCTTCGCCCAGTCCGGAGAGCTGCTCGCTGATCTGCTCTTTGCTCACCACACGTCCGGAACGTACCATTAACAGTTCCAGCACGCTCAATTCACGCGCGGACAGTTCTAGAGGCGCGCCATCCAGTGCGGCGCAATGACCGGTGATATCGAGCGTCAGCGAACCGACCTGCAACTGCGGATGAGCCACCGTTTGGCCGCGCCGCAACAGGGCGCGTATGCGTGCTTCCAACTCAGGCAAATCATAAGGTTTAGTCAGATAATCGTCCGCACCCAGATCCAGACCCTGGACTCTATCCTCGACCTTATCGCGGGCGGTCAATATCAACACAGGTACCAAGTTGCCGCGCTGACGCAAACGCCGCAATACTTCCAATCCGTCCATTGTCGGCAAACTCAAATCCAGTATCACCAAGTCATATTGTGTCGAGCTCAGCAACTCATCCGCCCGCCGCCCCTGACTCACCCATTCGACCACATATCTGGCCTGGCGCAAGGATCGGGACAGAGCGTCGGCCAGTACGGGGTCGTCTTCTATGATCAAAACACGCATAATTTAAGCACGTAAGTGGTATGTAAGGAACTACGTCTATAATAGACTATCAACATGTCGTACATCACGTCCAGATTCAATGGTTACGTAAACAATATCGTTAAAGTTCGCCATGCCTATGGCGGGCTTTTTTTGTGGGCGCTGCCCGCGATTAACCTTGGCACTTTAATTTAACCTTCTTACGCAGAGAATATGAACCATCGTTGTGCCTATGTCGCCGTGATTGCCGGGTTCGCGACCCTACTCTATGGTTGCTCGGTCGGCCCGGATTTCGAACGTCCCAAACCACCCCAGGCGACACGCTATTCTCCGCAACCACTCAGCGAACAAACCGCCTCGGCCAATGTGTCGATGGGAGAAAGTCAGCACTTTGATCAACAGATGGACATCCCCTACGAGTGGTGGAAACTGTTCCAGTCCGAGCAGATCAATACGCTGATCCAGAAAGCCTTCAAGGCCAACCCCGATATCGAATCGGCACAAGCCGCGCTGCGTCAGGCGCAGGAGTTCGCCAACGCCCAGCAGGGCTATTTCTATCCCACCGTGACGGCGAGTTACAGTCCCAGTCGCAGCAAGCTGGCCGGCAACATGGGCGGCAACTCCCCTGGGGTGCAGGGCAATGGCAAAGTGATACAGACCTATTCCAATCCGGCCGGCCCCAAATTCAACGGCCCGGCGTACTACAACTTCCATGTCGCGCAACTCACCGTCGGCTATGTGCCGGATGTGTTCGGACTCAATCGCCGTCAGGTCGAATCGACTCAGGCACAAGTGGACAACCAAAAGCTTCAGCTGGAAGCGACCTATTTGACGCTGGCCAGCAACGTGGTCGCTGCGGCGATACAAGAAGCGTCCTTGCGTGCCCAGTTGGACGCGGTACAGCGCATCATCGCCATCGATCAGGAGTCACTGGACATCCTGCGCAAGCAGTTCCAGCTGGGATATGTCTCGGGCATGGAAGTCGCCGCACAGGAGTACGCGCTAGCCAGCGCCGAACAGTCTCTGCCACCGCTCAACAAGCAGCTTGATCAGACGCGCAACCTGCTGCGCGCGCTGGTCGGCGAGACACCGGATCAGGAGCTGGAGCAGACCTTCACCCTTGCCAACCTGAAACTGCCTCAACAACTACCTTTGAGCCTGCCCTCCAAGATCGTCGAACAACGTCCCGATGTGCGTGCGGCCGAAGAGCAACTGCATTACGCCAGTGCGCAAGCCGGTGTGGCCGTGGCCAACACCCTACCTCAATTCGCAATCGGCGCCGGGTTGGGAGGCATGGCCTCTACGCCCGACTGGATGTTCAAGACGGGTGGCGGCTTCTTCAATCTGGCCGCCAGTGTCAGCCAAACGCTGTTCGACGGCGGCACCCTGCGCGCGCGCTCACGCGCCGCCGAGCAAGCACTGTTGCAGGCCGGGGCACAATATCGCGGCACCGTCATCAGCGCCTTGCAGAACGTGGCCGATGCTTTATACACGGTGCACTCCGATGCGGAAGCGTTGCAGGCCGCAGCCAAGACCGCCGATGCTGCGCAGACCATGTATGAACTGAGCCGCAAGCAGTATCAGGCGGGTCAGATCGACTACCTGACCAGACTGATTGCCGAGCAGAACTATCAGGCGGCGAACATCAACCTGATCCAGGCGCAGACCAATCGCTTGGGCGATACCGCAGCGTTGTTCCAAGCATTAGGCGGTGGCTGGTGGAACCGTGAAAACACGACAACTACAGCTCCATCCAACAGCGCATCATCCGTACCTGCAATCGCCTCCTCTGTACCCGCAAGCGCCTCACACTAGGAAGACACGCAATGAACATCAAGCCATCCCTTTACCTCCTGCCCTTAGTCGTCGTTCTTGCTGCCGCTGGTTACTGGGGTTGGCAACACTTCCATAGCGCGGTGCCTGCCTCCGCCGCACCAACAGCCGCACACAAGTCTTCCGACACGGTACGTTTCGAGGCCAATGCACCGCAACTATCCTACCTGCAGGTCAAGGCCGTCGAGTCCTATCCAGAGCCCTTGGTGGAAGCGCTCAATGCGCGTATCACCTATGACGATAACCACACCGCGCGCGTCTATTCGCCAGTTGCGGGCCGCGTACTCAAGATCAACGTCGAAGCCGGTCAGCCGGTGAAGAAGGGCGACACCTTGCTGCAACTGGATGCGCCTGACTTTGCGGCGGCTGCGGCAGACGACAGCAAGGCCAAGGCCGACCTGTCGCGCAAACAGCAAGCTTATGAGCGCGCAAAACAACTGTATGAGGTAAAAGGTTTGGCACAACGTGATGTTGAGGCTGCCGAAGCTGATCTGCATCAGTCCGAGGCCGAAGCCTTGCGTGCCAAAGCGCGCTATAACAATCTGTCCGGTAAATCCAGCGACGGCCAGTTCAGTCTGAAGGCACCGTTGTCCGGCATCATCAGCGAACGTCAGGTCTCGGCCGGTAGTGAGGTACGCCCCGATGCCCCCAACCCACTGTTCGTCATCACCGATCCCCAGCACCTGTGGGTATTGATCGATCTGCCGGAACGCCAGCTCGGCAAGGTCAAGGTCGGTCAGCCTGTGTTCATCGAGGTGGACGCTTATCCCGAAGATATCTTCTATGGCCGTGTGACAGTGGTCGGCGAAACACTGGATCCGTTGACTCGCCGCGTGCAAGTGCGCTGTTATGTCAACAACCCAGACCACAAACTCAAGCCTGAGATGTATGCCCGCGTCACACCGGATGTGGACAGTGAGGCGCGCCTACCGCGCATCCCCAATTCAGCCTTGTTCACTCAAGGTGTGTCGAGTTATGTGTTCGTTGAACAATCTCCCGGTGTGCTGCAAAGACGCAAGGTGGAACTGGCGCTTCAAGACCACGACTATGCCTACGTGAAGCAGGGCCTCAATGCAAATGACCGTGTCGTGACGACAGGCGCGTTGCTACTCAATTCAGAACTCGCGGGCGAGAACTGAGATGCTGGATAAACTCATCACCTTCGCGTTACAACAACGCGTGTTCGTTCTAGCCGCCAGTCTGGTACTGGTGATATTCGGCTGGTACGCCTGGACCAATCTGCCCATAGAAGCCTTCCCCGACGTGCAGGACGTGCAGGTGCAAGTAGTCACGCAAGCACAGGGGCTCGCGCCGGAAGAAGTTGAGCGCGGCGTCACTCTGCCGATAGAGCGAGAGATGAGCGGCGTGCCTCGCATGACGCAGTTACGCTCGGTCTCCATCACTGGATTGTCCATCGTCACCCTGACTTTCTCCGACAACACCGACGATTACTTCGCGCGCCAACAAGTATTAGAGAAGTTGCAGAACGTCACCTTGCCCCCCGGCACCCAACCCGGCATCGCACCGCTCACCAACGCGGTGGGTGAGGTGTATCGCTATGTGCTGGACACACCAACCGACATGCCGATGAACGAAGTACGCGCATTGCAAGACTGGGTGATACGCCCGGCTTTGCGTACCGTGCCCGGTGTCGCCGATGTGGTCGGCTTCGGCGGAGTGATCAAGGAATATCAGGCGCGTATCAATCCCAATCTGCTGCGCAAATTCAATGTCACCATAGATCAGGTCGCGCAGGCATTGAGCGTCAACAGCGCCAACAGCGGTGGTGGCGTGTTGCGCCGTGGCGACGAGGCATTGGTGATACGCGGTATCGGTCTGTTCCAGGATATCGCGGACATCGGCCGCGTCGCCATCGTTACGCGTGACGGGCGTCCCATTCTGGTGAGCGATGTCGCTGAAGTGGTCGTCGGGCCACGTCCATTATCCGGTATGGTGGCCTTCAACGAACGTGACAACGTGGTACAGGGCATCGTGCAGATGACCAAAGGGCAGAACGCCACCAAGGTCGTGGAAGGCATCAAGGCAAAGATCGAATTTCTCAAGAACAAGCTACCTCCGAATGTGAAGCTGGTGCCTTATTATGATCGTACCGATCTGGTCAAACACACTGTCCATACGGTAGTTGAGAACCTGCTGGTCGGCGCGTTCCTGGTGGTCGCAATCCTGGTGATCTTCCTGCGCAACTGGCAAGCAGCGATGGCCGTGGCAGTGGTGATCCCGCTCTCGCTGCTGTTCGCTTTCGTTCTGATGGATACGCGCGGCGTATCGGCCAACCTCATCTCTTTGGGGGGAGTCGATTTCGGTATCATCATCGATAGTGCTGTAGTGCTGGTTGAAGCGCTGATGGTCAAACTGGCGATGGCCAATGTGGCGGAGTTCCCGCAACACGGACACTATTCATGGCGCGTACATACCCTGAAGAACACCGCGCTGGAACTAGGACGCCCCATCCTGTTCTCCAAGGGCATCATCATCCTGGCGTTCCTGCCCATCTTCACTTTCCAGCGCGTGGAAGGAAAGATCTTCACGCCGATGGCGTTTACGCTGACCTTCGCCTTGCTGGGTGCCATCCTGCTCACGCTGACGCTGGTTCCGGTATTGGTGAGCTACGCCATGAAGAACGGCGACCTGGCAGAAAAACACAGTGGCTGGATGCATGCCCTGCAGGAGAACTATCGCCGTTTGCTGGGCTGGGCAGATTCACGACGCAAGCCCATCGTGACGATTTCCGTAGTATTACTGGCGGTCACCCTGCTGCTCTCGCCGCGCCTAGGTAGCGAGTTTCTGCCCAAACTTGACGAGGGCAATATCTGGCTGACCATCACCCTGCCGCCCTCAACCTCTATAGAGAAGACCAAGGATATCGAGCGTCAGGTACGCAAGATACTCAACAGTTATCCTGAAGTGAATAACGTCACCACTCAGGTAGGACGCCCCGATGATGGTACCGATCCAAAAGGTGTGAACAACCTAGAAATCATGGCCGACCTCGCTCCCAAGGACACATGGAAATTTGCGGACAAGGAGGCCTTGATTTCAGATATGGAGAAGAAGATCCACCTGCTGCCAGGTGTACCGACCAACTTCTCTCAAGTCATCGAGGACAACTTAGAGGAGTCGTTGTCCGGTGTGAAGGGAGAGATCGCGGTAAAGATCTACGGTCCTGATCTGGAGATACTTGAAGACAAAAGCGAACAGATTGCCAACGTGTTGCGCAGCGTACGCGGTGCGACCGATGTCGCGGCCATCAAGATAGGCGGGCAGAGCGAACTGAACATCGTGATGAACCGCGAGAAGATGGCGCGTTACGGTATCAATGTCGCAGATGTGAACAGCACCATACAGACCGCACTTGGCGGCAACGCGGTGAATGTGTTCTACGAAGGTGACCGCCGTTTCGATGTCACGCTGCGACTGGACGAAAGCTTCCGTGACGCCGTGGATGATGTCGGCGACCTGCCTATCAACCTGCCCAGCGGCAACGGTGCCACCATCCCCTTGGGCGCGATCGCCCATGTCGAGATCAAGCAGGGTGCGGGTCGCATCGGGCGTGAGAACGGCGGACGATTGGTGGCGGTGAAGGCCAATCTGATCGGCCGCGACCAAGGCAGTTTCGTTGCCGAAGCGATGCAGGCCGTCAACGACCAGGTGAAACTTCCTGTCGGCTACAGCATCACCTGGGGCGGCCAGTTCGAAAATCAGCAACGCGCCGTCGCGCGACTGAAGATCATCGTGCCGCTGTCGGTACTGATGATATTCGTACTGCTGTTCTGGGCGTTCCGCTCCATGATGAAAGCCTTGCTGGTGATGCTGATGGTGCCGTTCACTCTGATCGGTGGCCTAGCCGGACTGGGCATGTCCGGGCTTGCATATGTCGGTGTCGGCGGCAGTGGGCTTTCATCGCCGTGGCCGGCATCTCGGTGCAGAACGGCGTGATCATGGTCGAGCAGTTCATGGAGATCATGCTCCAAGGTAAAGGGCTCAAGGAAGCGGTGATGGAAGGCGCGGTGCTGCGTCTGCGTCCCATCCTGATGACCGCCCTGATGGCCGGACTGGGCTTGTTACCGGCGGCGCTGTCGCATGGCATAGGTTCGGAGACGCAACGCCCGTTCGCGGTGGTAATCGTGGGCGGTATCGTGTCCGGCACGCTGTTCACGCTGTTGCTGCTACCCATGCTGTACCCATTGTTCGCGGATGAGGCACGTCATACAGAGATCGTGAATGACTAAGTGCGGGCTAGCACTCATGCTCGTCCTGCTACCGAATGTCGCTCAGGCAACGTTGGCAGACGAGGACTGGGATGTACAGCTCCAGACCACCTACAACTGGCAACGTCATCCCAGTTATCAGGCGGCTTACTCTGGCCCGAACAGTCTCATCACGGGCCACGAGAAGATGTATACCTTCTCCACCACCGCGTTCATCGGTTATCGTCCCTGGCAGGGCGGTGAGGTCTATCTGACCCCCGAACTTGCGCAGGGCGTGCCGTTCTCCACCAATCTGATCGGCCTGGGCGGTTACACCAATGGCGAGATCACCCGTGCCGCCGGGACGAATCCCACGCTGTATCGGCAAAAACTTTTTCTGCGCCAGACCTGGAACAACGGTGGAGGCAGTGAACATGTCGATGCCGCCCAGAACAACCAGCTGGCGGGTTGGCGTGACAACGACAGGTTCGTGCTGACGGTGGGTAATTTCTCGACGCTGGATGTGTTCGATCCCAATAGCTATGCAAAAGACCCGCGCACCCAATTCATGAACTGGGGCAACTGGACCTATGCCGCCTATGACTATGCCGCCGACGCACGCGGCTTTGGCTGGGGCTTCGCAGCCGAGTGGTACAAGCGAGACTGGGTATTGCGCTTCGGCCGCATGTCCGGGCCTACCGAACCTAATGCCCTGCCGGCCGATCTGGCACTGGGCAGTCACTACGGCGACCAACTCGAAGTCGAGCATGCGCACGAACTGTCTGGGTCGTCCCGGCAAAGTGCGCGTATTGGGCTGGCGCAACCGCGCCAAGCTTGCCAGCTATAGCGATGCGCTGGCGTGGCTGAACGCACATCCGGGAAATTACAGCGGCCCCGACGCGCTGGTCGCGACTCGTTATAGCGAGAAGATCAAATACGGTGTCGGGGTGAACATCGAGCAGGAGCTCAGCGACAACACCGGCTTCTTCTTGCGCGCCATGCAAGCCGACGGGCGCACCGAGACCTATGCCTTCACCGAAGTGGATGGCTCACTCTCGACCGGCCTGCTGATCAAAGGCGATGCTTGGGGACGCAATGCGGACGGAGTAGGTTTATCGGTCCTGCAAAACACCTTGTCGAACGAACGCCGCAGTTTTCTGGCGGCAGGTGGCATCTCCTTCTTCATCGGTGACGGTGCATTGAGCTATCGTCCCGAACAGATCTTTGAAGGTTATTACAGCATGAATCTGCATCAGGGCGTGTGGCTGACCGGAGACTATCAGCGCATCGTCAATCCTGCCTACAACGCCGCGCGCGGGCCTATAGACGTGTACGCGGTGCGGCTGCATCTGGAGTACTGAGAGTACATCTGCATGAAATTATGGTTTGGTGAAAACAACACCGCGTCGTGCTGACATGGCACGTCCCAGACGTTCGGTCTGTGCCGCAGACAGCAAGCGCTTTGCCAGCGGTAACAGCTCGGCATTCTCCAGTTCGATGTGGGTCTGATAGCCGCCAATGAAATCATCTACCACCGCATCGGCTAGATGCGCATCCGTCCCTGCGGCGATACAGGTCAGCGCTGTACGCAACGCCTCCCATGCGGCATTCAGTTCCACATGTTTCCCTAACAGATGCGTGACCAGTCTGAGTGCCGTTGCATCGCCGCTCGCCTGCAGTATAGGGAACAGATCCCTGTTCCTCATCATCGTGATGATGCTGCCCCGCCGTATCGAAATAACGCAAGATGGCCAACGCCGCTTGGCGTGCCTGCAAATCGCAACCATGTTCCGGCAGATGTAGCCGCAACTTCTCCAGCGTGGCACATTGCGCTTGTATCCGCCCATGGCAGGCTTGCAACATCTCCAGAGGATCGTCGAAACCGGGTGCATCCGTCATGCCGAGAAAGTCCATCATTTCACCTGTTGAATAGATGCCACGGAATTGGGTCGTGCGTAATCGCCGTGACCACGATATAGCCGAATATGAGTTGTGCCGCAATCCAGGCTGACAAGCGTATCTGACGAGTCTTGCCGCGCTTGATGGCTATCATCCCCAGCACGATATACGCCAGCAACGCCACGATTTTCGCCAGCAACCAAGGCGCGGCCAAGGGCGAGATGCCCAGCATGATCGCCATGCTGATTGCACTCGCGAGCAACACGGTATCGACCACATGCGGCACGATCTTGACCCAGCGTTTTTGCAACCTGACCGAGTCGTTCAAGCGCCATACGCCGCGTGTGACGAACAAGGCATAACTGATCGCCGCACAGCTGATATGCAAAGCCTTGAGCATCAGCAAACTCATTGTGCGTCCTCGCGTTGATAGGCGTGCTGCACGGCACGGCGAGTGAGCTCCAATAAATCTTCCTCACTCACATCAATGACCCCGTCCATACCACTGAGCGCTTGCTGGATATCCGCCCTAGTGATTGCTCCCAATGGGATGTATCGCTTAGTTGGGGACTCAGGCGTACGCGGCATCGGGTAGCTTCTGCCCGGCAATAGATTATTGATGACCAGTGCGAACAGCAACGAAGCGCCTACGTTCACTGCAATTATGGTCGCCGCCCAGACGTTCCCCATAAAATGATATTCGACGCTGCCTAACACCAGTGTCAAAGCGGTGGCCGCACCCGGCGGATGCAGCGCATCCAGCAGATGCATAAACCAGATGGCTAGCCCCACAGCCAGTGCTGCAGCGATCACATGATCAGCGACCAGCGTGCTGACGTACCACCCTGCCAATGCCGAGACGGCATGTCCCACCACCAGATTCCAAGGCTGCGCCATCGGGCTATGCGGTACGGCGAACAACAGCACCGTCGATGCTGCGATCGACCCCAGCATCAGCAGCGGGAACACGCCCTGCGGCATGAACTCGATCAACAGCCCCAACCAGAGTATGGCAAAGCCGCCCGCCAGTCCACTGCGCAACTTTTCGGCGTAGGTGACTGGTACATGATGGGGTAAGAACAGCTTGAAATAATCTTTCATGGCATTGCCCGTGAGTCGCTTAAGGGCGTCATGATAACTGTGTACGCAGAATAATCTAAGCATCGCAGCAATAAAAAAGGACACCCTTACTGGTGTCCTTTTTTATTTTGCGGAGAGGGTGACTTCCTAGATAGTGGTGGATTTGAGGTGTTTAGTTCAGTGCTACAGTCGATGCAGATGAACTGCCGCCTTGTGGCTGTTCCTCGTGCGAGGCACACAAACGAGTACAGAGTGCCATGACCAGCACTTCACTGACAGAACTTGTACTGCTGGTTTCGGTAGTGGGGCGGTCGCTCGCCGACTAGAATATTAAATACGAATACTGGTCATTAATAGACCGTCGAGGTGTTAAAGTCGCTGCACGAAAGCCGATAGTCATGACTCGAAACTATATTCCACTATGCTGAGCTACACGTGGATGGATGTTGCAGCTATTCAACTTGGTTGCGCCTAGACCTGCAATGACTTGGTTTCCAGTTTTGGCATGATCCATTTCCGAAACATGAATGGCGTAATCATCGTAGTAACAACGCCCATCAGCACAAGTATGGAAAACAGGCCTTGGCCGATGAAACCGCGATCATAGGCGATGCTGGCAATGACGAGTTCCATGACACCTCGTCCATTCAGTATGATACCGATGCCCAGTGATTGAGTATGTGAAAGGCGGATGAGGCGACCGCCCAACCAACCGGCGAGTATCTTGGTGCTGATGGATACTGCCAATACGACGCAAACGAACCAGAATGATTCGATGACGTTTATATTGAACTCTAGTCCAAGATAAGCAAAAAAGACCGGTGCAAGGAAACCACCAGTGATCGATCTCAGTGTGAGGTCGAGTTCATGATAACGCGATGCCAGAAAAAACTTGTGATCAATCAACAAAGCCCCAAAGAACGCGCCGATGACGAAATGAAATCCAAGAGCAGCACTGACCGACCCAAAGAGCAGAACGAAAAGCAAAAGAATTCCGAACAAGGCCTCATTGCCGATCAGGTCAACCAACCTCTCCGATAGGCGCTCAATATGTACGCCTTTTTTGATTACTTTTTGAATTACCCAATTGAATCCCAGTATGAAGATGCACAGCACGATAAGCTTCCAACTTGCATTGAGAATAGAGAATCCAACGGCCTGTAGCGATTTTTGCTCCGGAAGATTCAGGATAATTCCAAGTGCCATCAGCGCCACGATGTCGTTAAAGATTGCCGTTGCAACAGAGTAACGCGCAATGTCTGAATCGAGCAGCTTGAAACTTTTTAGGATGCTGAGGGTGACGGGAAGTGCAGTGATTGAAATGCACAGTCCGAGAAAGACGGTCCTCATGACATCGAGTTCAAATGCAATTCCTACCAGCACGCCTCCTGTCAGCGGTATGACGAAGCCAAGGATTGCGATTACGATGCCTTTCCCACGCAATGAATCGATCACGTCCTTGAAGTTCATTTCCAGACCTGCGGAAAGAACGATGAGGAACATCGCAAATTCGGCGATGCCGGATAGTGCTGCATTAGCCTCCATCAGATGAAAGAGGCTGGGTCCGAGAAGCACGCCCGCAAGCATTTCTCCAACAATGGCAGGTTGTTTGAATCGATGAAAAACTTGTCCAAGTAGACGTGCAACAACGATAAGAATAAGAAGATTGGTCAATAGTGGCATTTATTAGAGCACCGTTCCTGGTCCAGTGGTTTGAGGGGGAGTTGCTGCAGCTTTGCGCGTATTAAATCGACAGTTTGTTGATCGCTGCAACCGCGCAATTAGTCATAGACGGAGAATATTAAACTAATCTCTCGTAGTCCATCTGGCAAATGCACGAGTTACAGATGGCGCCCTTAATTGAGAATTGTACGTACATGCCAGACAACGCATACCGTAGTGGAGTACGCCCTCATCGTTTACAGACGCGAGCTGGTGAGTAAACGCCATGACTGCTCATCGCACTCTAACCAGTTAAGTGAACAGCTAGCAATCTTGAAATCTACGGGCACTTCAAGTCCACATCCAGGAGCATAACGACATAAAGGTGGGCGACGGGTTTGTGTCTTTTGCGTGAATTAGCCAACGTCTGGTTTGCGGCAACGAATTCGCGCATGTCTATGACGGCTTCGGGTTACTCAGGAACTTAAGAAAAGGTAAAAATCATGTGGCTGAAGTTGGATCAACTTGAGACATTGGTGTTAGCAAAGATATACAGGCAAAATACGACCAATAGCCGTCTGTCGCGTGAGTCCTCGCAATTTGAATTGCTATACGATTTGAATATGAAATCACTTTTTCTACAGCTTCGTTCGGCAACATGATCGATTCCCCTAAACTTCAATGGTCGGACGTATGGCTGCTCCAAGCGATTGTGCTCTGCGGGCGTAGCGGCGCCGGCTCCCTACAGGACATCGTTGCTACCGGCGACTACATCAATCATTCGATTTTTACCTACGAAGAAATGTCCAGTGGCTTGTTCCGCCTTACGGTGGCTGGCCTGGTCGCAGAGGTAGACAGCACTTTCGTGCCAACTACTGAAGCATTGCACCGCTATGAAGCGGCTGAAATATTCGGTGATGGTATCTACGAAGTATGGGTACGGCTTGCAAAGAACTATGGTATTGAGCGGCCCGCAGGTCAAAAGCAGTCGGTGGCACCTGACCATGAATATTCCGGCATTTCGCGGGAGAGTTTTGCCGCAGCCGTCAGCGCCTGGAACGACGAGGCCGCTGCAATCATCAATAGGTTTGAAGCAAAATGATGCTGAACCCAAAAGTCAACGAGACCTGCGCGAAAATCCGTCCAGCCCGGTTGTTTCCACGTTGAGTGTCCGTTATCGGGAAGCAGCTATGTCTCTTAAGGGTTACGCGATGCCGAAAGCAGAAGGGCAGTAATAGAATGTACAGCGGCCACTGAGTATTCAGAATGTTGAACAGGCACTATCGGCCAACAAGCGTCATTCATGGTTGAAAACTCACCACCATAAAGCAGTCGTTGATCTCAGGCAGCACCGTGCCAGGAGCCGCACGTCAGGTCTGCCATCCACTACTCGTTATACTTGGGTTCGAAACCCGATAAAATCTTTTGCTGGACAATAAACATATTGGGCTTAATCATCTGCTACGCTGTTGCTCCGTAGGTTACTTTTAACCTCTGTGCCAATCTTGAAAGATAACCGTTGATCGTAAATATCTGATATCCCTGACAATCGCAGCGGATATTTTTAATGGGAATTGATAATGAAAAAATATCCAAAAACCAGTGGGTTTCTATTTCTTGTATTGGCTTCTATTCTTATGCTGCCACAAGTATCCAACGCACAAGATTTTCAAGTGGAACTCTTAGCCTGCGTCAATGCGTTATCTGTCGATCCAGAGTTGGCGAGATTAAAGGAAAAAGTCGGGCTGTCGGGAGTAGCTGAGCAGACGTTTGAAATGAAGACTAACAAGGCATACCCAACTGCCGTAGATAAAAAGGTAATTACACTTTGGGTTGAAAAGGTTCACGTATGCTCAAAGATTACTGAGAAAGCAGTCAGTGATGGGCTATTTCAGCCAGCCATGATCCCTTTAGTGAAAGGACTGTATCCCAAGTTTGAACTAAAGAGCACTTCAGCTATACAACAAAAAAGTTACGTATGGTGAGTTTGCGCAGGCTCGAGATGAAGACAGCTCCACATTCATAAAAGACGTTGATAACGTTAATAAAGGTATTGCTCAACAACAGGATCAGGAGAGGGCTCAAGCTCAGCAGGAGCGTGAACGACGGGAGCAGGTGCAGAGACAGTCTCAGCAGGAAAAGCAACGAAATGAAGCAAATGAAAAAATGGCAAGATGCCAAATCGCAAGACAAAATGCCCAGTCCTTTTGTAACCAAGGAAATCAGGGCGTTGTAGTTAATGTTGGGCCAGATTCTTATTCAAATTCGAACCCACAAGGCTTTATGAGCGGTTACACGCAAGGGGTAAATGCTGGCAATTGTGCACAGTGGAGTAGGAAAGCCAACCAAGACTGTCAGTGAAAATATACAGTTGAATTGCATCTGAATTATGTCAGTTGAGGGGATTTTTTCGCGACGATGATGCAGGAATTTTAGAACGTCCTATGCATAATCAGAGAGTGTTTTAAGCTATGTCTCGGGAGTGTTAATTGGCCAACGGCCAGCTTCATGGTGGCGCAATTTTTTGTATGCCACTGGCAGCTTTGCGACAAACACTTCACAATATCAAGCGCACACTCTGTGCCACAAGTGGAGCTACACCATTTGATTCACGGCAGGATGCGCCGATAATAATTTTTCTACACCGACGTTAGCTATATTGGGGGGGAGACGTGCCGATCCAAGATTTTTCTGGTGACTGTTTTGTAGCGTTTACCGACATATCAGGCTTTAAAGCAATGATGAAGGACGGCGAAAGAGCCGCAAGCGCCATTGATGCGTTCTACAGCGCAGGTTTCGATGTTCTCGGCGGCAATGCCAATATCAATGGATTCTTTATTTCTGACTGCGGCATCCTCTTCTCAAAAAATAACAATCAGAACAGTCAGAAAGAGCAACTCGAAAACCTGCTTGCTGTCGTGTGCGCGCTGAATAAACGGGTACTCGGACACGACATCATGCTAACTACGTCAATCGCTTGGGGTAATTTCAGTTATCACAACCGCATTGAGTTTCCGGGGATAAATAAGCAACCGATTTACGGCAATGCCTACGTATCTGCATTTTTAGACAACGAAACTGGAAGCCCACGCCTTCAGCCTGGGCAATGCCGGATTATTAAGCAGGGTTTGCCAACAGAAGTAATCCCCTTCTTTGCTCAGCATTCACTCATCGAGGGTGCAAAGTCACACTACTATTACTACTGGATGGTTGAAAAAACAGAAGAAATTCAGGAGTTCAAGAATCGCTACCAAAACTCCTATAACCTCAAGTACGCGGGCATGCTCAATGCGATTATGGTACCTGGCACACCTCAACGATGAATTTCCGCTTCGGGGAAATTTGAAGGACTGCAACGTCTCGAGAAGAGAAGGTCAGCTTTGAAAGTAGACTGCCCGATAGCGGCCGCTCGTCTCAGACGGCAATGGGTTAGCAAGAGCCATTCAAACTCACAAATCCCCATCAGATTGAAGGTCTGCTGTCAGCGGTATAGCGGTCGCTCCGGTGTTCCACCTTGAGGGGCTAGTGTGTGTCGATGGAGTCAGTCAACCTGTTAGAACACCGCGACAAAGGATGAATCTTTAGCTCGCGCAATGACACTATTAGGGACGGTGAATTTTCAAGGTGTGGATTCCTGACTAATCGCGTCTCAAATGCTATACAGGGCAGCGATTATCCAATCACTTCTTTGGTGGATAGCTTGGTGGGTAGAAATGAAAAACGCCACTCACGTGGCGTTTTTACTTGCTGTCTGGCGGAGAGGGTGGGATTCGAACCCACGGTAACGGAATACGCTACGCCTGATTTCGAGTCAGGTACATTCGACCACTCTGCCACCTCTCCAAATGCGACTTTACTCGATCATTGCGGCGCGCATTCTACCAGCAAGGAGCAAACTCGTGCAGAATGTTGCCATGCCGAAGACACCTGCACTGCTAAAGCTACCCCGCCACATGCTGAAATTCGGCGTGCTGATGCTGCTGCTTCTGGCGGCGCTCTTTCAACACAACGTAGAGCGTGTCTTGCCGAATTGGCAGGAAGGCGAACTGGTCGTGCTGGAAGATCATAACCAGCCCATAGCGGGTCTGCGCTTCAATCATGAACTGGCCAAATTACTGGCCTTGCGTATGCATGCCAAATTGACGGTCGTCACTGCTGATATCGCTGAAGCACCCGCACTGCTGGCCCAACATCGCGCACATCTGGCCGCGATCGGCTTTCGCAGTAACTCGCCCGTATCGGGGCTGGTGTTTGCGCCCAGTTACCAGACTGTTGCCGAACAACTGGCCTACAACGACGAAATCTACGAACCGGAATCGCTAGACGACGTTATCAGCCTGCGCATCGCCGTCGTCGCAGGCTCGGCGCAAGAAGCCATGCTCAAAGAGCTTCAGCTCACTCATCCCCAGCTACACTGGGAATCTCATAACGGGACGCGGGTAGACGAGTTGCTGGACGAAGTGGCGGCGGGAAAACTGGATGTAACGTTTGCCAATCATCTGCAATTCAGCTTAGCCCGCAACTTTCACCCTAATCTTAAGACCGCCAATTTTGTCATTGCGCCGCCCAGTCAGTTGGCTTGGGCTTATAGCCCCGATAGCGATGAAAAATTCCGCCAACTAGTCGCTCAGTTTTTCATCGAAATCAAACAGGATGGTCAATTCCAGCGTCTGACGGATCGTTTCTATGGTCCCAGCGAACGGCTCGCACCCATTGATGCGGCCGCCTATCTGGAGCAGATCGATACTACCTTGCCGCGTTACCGTGAGTTGTTCGAAGAAGCGGGGCATTGGAGTGGTCTGGAATGGCAGTTGATCGCGGCGCTGGCCTATCAAGAGTCGCATTGGGATCCGCTGGCGACTTCGTTCACCAATGTGCGCGGCATGATGATGCTGACCGAGGCCACCGCCAACCAGCTAGATGTGAAGAATAGACTTGACCCGCGCGAAAGCACCTTGGCTGGAGCGCGCTATCTCGCATCGATACGCGACCAGTTGCCGCTACAGATTCCCGAACCGGACCGCACCTGGATGGCACTTGCTGCATACAATCAGGGCTATGGTCATCTGGAGGATGCGCGTGTGCTCACCCAGCGCATGGGCATGAACCCCAACCGTTGGGTGGACGTGAAGACACTGGATGCCCAAGCTCACCGAACCACAACACTTCGAACTGCTGAAACACGGCTATGCACGCGGTGGAGAGGCAGTGATCCTGGTGGAGAACGTACGCATGTATTACAACATGCTCACTCGCATAACCAAACTAGTTGAGCCCAGTTATTTCCCTGAGACGCCTTACTATCAACTACTGGAGCGCGGCAAGAACTACCGCCTCAAGAGTTTTTCCAAGCGCTGAGACCGGCACTGCTCACAGCCGCCCCATGGCACCGTCCTGCAAATGCGGCACGATGCAGGTCTATGCATTGTCACGAGTCAACTAGAACTTGACCGTCATCCCCGCATTGATGGAACGACCCATACCCGGCACGTTGACACCATATACCATAGGACGTTGCCCCATATAATTTCCTCCCAGCGGGTCGGCGTAATAACGGTTCAGCAGATTCTCCACACCCATATCGAATCGCAGCTGCTTCCACTCATAACTACTGCGCAACGCGAGTAGTCCATATCCACTGGCACGCAACTCGTTACGCACCGCCTGCACCTGGGTCTTGGCGCTGACCAGACGCGCTTCCAAGGTATTACTCCAAGCGCCCGTATGCTGCTCCAGACTGAGCGTCGCATTCAAAGGCATGATGTGATACAGGTGATCGCCAGTGGTCAGATTCTTGCCTTGCACATAATTCACCACCCCGCTTACGCTCAACTCACCGGACAGCGGCGTACGCGCCGTCACATCTGCGCCGTAAAGTCGCGCGCTCTGATTGACGAACTGCAGATTGACAAAACCGGACGTAGCGATCTGGTTGGCGCCGTGCAAGCTGTGCCTGCCGCCACGTGGCACCTCGCCGCGTCTATAAAGTTCTGCACACGAGTGTAATAGGGTGCGATCTTAAGTTCAGCGCCGACGCCATCCTGCCAGGCAGCCGAACTGCTAAGCGTGCGCGCCACCTCCGGCTTGAGGTTGATATCGCCGACATACCCATTGCCGTCACCGAACCAGTTGTTCATATGCATGGCCATGGCGTTGTTAGTCGACCATGTGTACCGTTCATACAGATTCGGCGAGCGGGTCTTCTGCGCAAAGCCCAGCTCGTAGGTTCTGCGCTCATCCGGTGTAAAACGCGCCAAAGCGGTGACATCAATATTGTCGTCCGTTCGCTGGCGACTGGTCGTGTTGAAGGTGCCATAACTCGGCTGCAAGGATTGCCATACATATGGTGTTGTAACCCTGCACCACTCCAGCATCCATCTTCACCTGACTGGCGCGCAAGCCCAACTGAGACAACCATTGCCGGTTCCAGTGTGCTTCCCACTCCCCGAACACATCGAGCTTGTCGCGCTTTCCGTTGTTTATGTTCCAGAAATTTCCACCCGTCATCATGTTGGTCATCCCATCATCCCAACGACCGGGCCTACCGGCGACCACCAATCATTCAAACGATGATGCTGCGACTCCGTTCCCACGCGCAACACATCGCGTTCCGACAACATCACATCGCCTATAAGCGCGTAACCGCTGTTCTGCCCGTCTGTATTCATCGGCATACCCACTGGGACGGGTGTTTGTCTTGACTTCCAGGAAGTTCATGTAATGCTGCGTATGCTCATGATAGGTGCGTGCCTGCAACGTGCCCCAAGCGTAGTTGCCCGTGTACTTAAGATTAGTCTGCTCGCTGTCGTTCTTCAGCATATCCATATATTGGTTGGGGAAGCCCTGATACGGTATGCGCTGCTGACCCAGCTTCAACTCATAGAGATGATTGTTGTGGCGCAAGCCGACTGCCAAGGCATGGTTGTCTGACTGGTATTGTGACGAAGCCACTTCCTCCCCTGCGACAAAGACATTGGCGCGGGTGCCAACCGATACCCCCGGGTGCTTGAATGCACCACCTGCCTTATAGTTTTTTGCTTTGGCAGTAGAACCGGTGTAGCGCACCGACAACGTCTCACTGGCCACCGTGGCCGTCATGCTGCCGCCCTGCGCCTGACTGTTGCTGCGATAGTAGGCACTTACCTGCCCCTGCAACAATAGGTACTCAGCATCTCTCGCAAACTGCGGCGCGAATGAATCGACCTGTATCGTACCCGCCATACTGTCACCGCCTTGACTGACCGGCGTGATGCCCGCCGTCACCTTCAACGCTGGCGACGTTGGCCGGTGCGATATAAGACAGTGGCGGGTTCATATGATTGGCGCAAGCTGAGACGATATCCATTCCGTTCACCTGCACACGCACCCTATCATCCGTCATGCCATGTAGCGTCGGCAGACTGGACACACCGCCAGCCGCGCTTGATGCTCACACCGGCCATCCCGTCCAGCAATCTGGCGGTGTCGCTGCTGCGCACGCGCGCCTTGTCCAGCACCGCCGTTTTCGGGGCATCTGCCTCGGGTAATGGCTGTAATCTGGATGCTGTGACACTCACTTCAGGTAGAATCATCTCCGGTTCCGCGTATGCCGGCTGGGCACATGCCAAGACGGCGCATATTGTAATTCGTTGCAATCTCACTGTTAAACTCCCGTAATAGTACGGGCCGAATTGTAGAGATGATTGCTGCGACGCCTCTGCGGCATATTGCCGCACCCCTGATAGCTATTGGCTTGCGGGGCAGCGACGCAGACTGTCATCACAGTGCAACAATCGCAACGCACAATCACAAACTTGGAGAAATACGACATGGCAAGAATGGTTCAATGCATCAAACTGGGACGTGAAGCGGAAGGTCTGGATCGTCTACCTTACCCCGGCCCTCTGGGTCAGCGCATCTTCGAAAACGTCTCCAAAGAAGCGTGGCAAGGCTGGATCAAACATCAGACCATGCTGGTGAACGAGAACCGTCTGAATCTGGCCGACCTGCAAGCGCGCAAATATCTGGCATCGCAAATGGAGAATTATTTCTTTGGTGGCAGTACCGATGCCGTACAGGGGTATGTCCCGCCCAAGAACTAGTGATCTGAAAGAGTAGTCTTGAACAAGAAATTCACCCCGCAGCAATTCCTCAACCGCGAACTGGGACAGCTCGCCTTCAATCGGCGCGTCCTGGCACAAGCCGAGAACAAGGCGCTGCCCTTGCTGGAGCGCCTGAAATATCTGTGTATCGTCAGCAGTAATCTGGACGAGTTGTTCGAGATACGGGTGGCGGGGTTGAAAGAACAGATCAAGCTGCACATCTCCACGGCGGCCGCCGACGGCATGACGCCCAAACAGACGCTCAAGATCGTCCGCGACGAGGCCCATCCGCTCATCGCCAGCCAGTACAAGCTGTTCAACGACGACATCGTTCCCTCGCTCGCGCAAGAGGGCATCAAATTCCTGCGCCGTACACACTGGAACGAAGCGCAGCAGGCCTGGGTGAAAGATTTCTTCTTCCGTGAAGTGATGCCGGTGCTGACCCCTATCGGTCTGGACCCCGCACATCCCTTCCCGCGTGTGTTGAACAAAAGCCTGAACTTCGCCGTCGAGTTGAGCGGCAAAGACGCCTTCGGGCGCAACTCGGCACGTGCCATCGTACAGGCACCGCGTGTGCTGCCGCGCACCATCCCCATGCCATCCGAGGTCAGTGGTTGCGAACACGGCTTCGTGTTCCTCTCCTCCATCATCCACGCCCATGTGAACGAATTATTCATCGGCATGGAAGTGCTGGGCTGCTACCAGTTCCGCGTGACACGTAACAGCGACCTGTTCGTGGACGAGGAAGAGGTGAAGAACCTGCGTCTGAGCCTGCAGGGCGAACTGCCACAACGCCACTTCGGTGACGCGGTACGTCTGGAGATCGCCGACAACTGCTCCGAACAGATCGAGGCGATGCTACTCAAAGAGCTCAATCTGGAAGCAGAAGATGTGTTCCGCGTACATGGCCCGGTCAATCTGGTGCGTCTGATGGAAGTCCCCGGCATGGTGGCGCGTCCCGACCTCAAGTTCCAGCCTTTCACGCCCAGTGTGCAGGGTACGCTGCAGAAGAAGGGCTCGGACATGTTCAAGGTGATACGCAAGGGCGATGTGCTGTTGCACCACCCTTTCCAAGCCTTCCGTCCGGTCATCGATTTCATCCAACAAGCCGCCAGCGATCCCAAAGTGGTCGCTATCAAGCAGACCGTGTATCGCACCGGTGTTGATTCGGCCCTGATGGATGCACTCATCGCGGCGGCCAAGCGCGGCAAAGAGGTCACTGTAGTGGTCGAGTTGCTGGCGCGCTTCGACGAAGAAGCGAACATCAACTGGGCAGGCAAACTGGAACAAGTGGGCGCGCATGTAGTGTATGGCGTGGTCGGCCACAAGACTCACGCCAAGATGCTGATGGTGGTGCGCCGCGAGGAGAACAAGCTGCGCCGCTATGTGCATCTGGGCACCGGCAACTATCATCCGCGCACCGCCACGCTGTATACCGATTTTGGCCTGTTCACCTGCAACGAGGAGATATGCGCCGACGTGAACGAGGTGTTCGGCGAACTCACCAGTCTAGGCAAGGCGCGCACCCTGCATCACCTGTGGCAATCACCGTTCACGCTTGCACGCTCAGATACTGCGCGCCATCCGCAATGAGACCGAACTGGCCAAACAGGGCAAGACCGCGCACATCATGGCCAAGATGAACGCGCTATTAGAACCCGAGACCATCAACGCACTATACGAAGCCTCACAGGCCGGCGTGAAGGTGGACTTGCTGGTGCGCGGTGTGTGCGCCCTGCGCCCCGGCGTAAAAGGACTCTCCGATAACATCAAGGTGCGCTCGGTGATCGGTCGTTTTCTGGAACACTCACGTATCTATTATTTCCGCAACGATCTGGCACACAACGTGTACCTGGCCAGTGCCGACTGGATGGACAGAAATTTCTTCCGGCGCATAGAAGTAAGCTTCCCGGTGCTGGACAGGAAACTCAAGAAACGTGTATTGGATGAGGGTCTGAAGATCTACCTGCAGGACAACCAGCAGGCTTGGGATATGGACGGCGAGGGGCGCTACAAACTGAAGAGCGCGCCGCGCAGCAAACCCATATGCGCACAGCAAGAGCTACTCAAGCTGCTGGCACAGGGCAACGACAATAAAACGACGACTTAGTGTTTTTTAGGACGGCCGGTAGGGATCTTATCCAGACTATTCAGTACGATCTTGAGTTCTACCGCAGTCAATGCGCTCAAGACTTTCAGGCCAGCGCGCAGCACCTCGCTCTTTTTCACATGCATACCCGCCTCCAGACAGGAGGCCTTGATGTCAGCGATCTGCTGATACTCGCCTTGAGGCATGGTGAAACTGTCACGCACCACTTTTACCTTGGTTTCCTTCTTGACCTTTTTGACGGCAACGACTTTCTTGTCGGCAGCTTTGACGACCGCCTTGCTGACGGGCTTGGCGGCAGGCTTTGCAGCCACGGCCTTTTTAGCTGGAGTCACTTTTGCTACTGGCTTTTTTGCGGCCGTTTTGCTGGCTGGCGCATCAGTCTTGGCTGTGACGTTTTTAGCTGCGGCGACTTTTGGCGTATCTGCGTTCATATCATTCCTCAAAAAATTGATGTGGAGAAAACAGTCTATACAGTATATTCTTTGCTGTGAAATGTAATATTCGGAGGTTAGCATGGATCTTATATTGTGGCGTCACGCCGAGGCAATCGATAGTTCACCCGACATGTCGCGCGAACTGACCGCCAAGGGCAGAAAGCATGCCGACAAAGTGGCGGCTTTCCTCAAACAACATCTTCCTGTGGACGCCCGTATCCTGGTCAGCCCCGCGACGCGCACGCGCCAGACCGTGGAATCCTATACCGACCAATACACGGTGACACCCAGCATCGCTCCGGGTGCTTCCGCGCACGCTATCCTGCAAGCTGCACGCTGGCCCAATGCCGAGGGCACGGTGCTGATCGTCGGACATCAACCCACTCTGGGCGCGGTGGCGGCATTGCTGCTGGGCAGCGCTGAACCCTCCCTTAGCATCAAGAAAGGCGCACTGTGGTGGTTCACGCGCCGTGAGCGTGACGAATCCGCCCAGACCAACTTGCGTCTCGTCTACGCACCAGACCTACTGTAGTCCAACCTCACACTGGGAGCACATCATGTTTGAATCCGCGGAACTAGGCCACAAGATAGACAAAGCGACTTACGACAAAGAAGTCCCGGAACTGCGCGAAGCCTTGCTCAACGCGCAATTCGATCTGGCGGAGCAGGCCAAGTTTCCGGTCATCATCTTGGTCGGCGGGGTGGATGGTGCCGGTAAAGGTGAGACCGTCAACCTGCTCAACGAATGGATGGATCCGCGCCATATCCAAGTCAACGCGATGGCAGAGCACAGCGACGAGGAACGCCAGCATCCACCCATGTGGCGCTACTGGCGCGCGCTGCCGCCCAAGGGCAAGATAGGCGTGTTCTTCGGCTCCTGGTACACCGCGCCCATCATCGAGCGTGTGCTGGGCAAGACCACGGCCAACCAACTCAATGCGCGCATCCATGCCATCAACCACTTCGAGAGCATGCTCAGCAGCGAGGGTGCGCTCATCATCAAACTGTGGTTCCACCTTGCCAAGGATGTACAGAAAAAACGCCTCAAGTCGCTGGAGAAGAACCCCAAAACGCAATGGCGCGTGACCAAACAGGACTGGGATAACTTCAAGCGTTACGACAAGTTCCGCAAAGTATCCGAACACACCCTGCTCGCCACCAGCAACGAGCATGCCCCTTGGATCGTCATCGAAGGAACGGACGCGCGTTATCGCAGCCTCACCACTGGCAAGATATTGCTGGAAGGGCTGCGCCAGCGCTTGGCGCAAAAGGCCAAACCCACACACTCACAAGCCGCACCGCTCAAGGCCTCCATCGATCATCTCGACTTGTTCGACAAGCTCGACATGAAACAGACGATCAGCGACAAGAAATTCGCCACCGCACTGGAACGCTATCAGGGCAAGCTCAATCTGCTCACGCGCGATCCGCGCTTCGCCAAACTATCGGTCATCGCCATGTTCGAAGGCTCGGACGCGGCGGGCAAAGGCGGCGCGATACGGCGCATCACCAGCGCACTGGATGCGCGGCATTACCGCATCCATCCGGTCGCCGCACCCACCGAAGAAGAGCGCGCCCAGCCTTACCTGTGGCGCTTCTGGCGCAACGTGCCGCGCACCGGACACTTCGCTATCTTCGACCGCTCCTGGTATGGGCGCGTATTGGTGGAAAGGGTGGAGAAGTTCTGCTCCGAAGCGGACTGGATGCGTGCCTACGGCGAGATTAACGACTTCGAGGAACAGCTCATCGAGCACAACACCGTGCTGGTGAAATTCTGGCTCACCATCAGCAAGGAAGAACAGTTGAACCGTTTCAAGGCGCGCGAGGAGATTAGTTTCAAACGCTTCAAGATTACGCCGGACGACTGGCGCAATCGCGAGAAATGGGACGAGTACGAAGCCGCCGTATGCGACATGGTAGACCGCACCAGCACCGAGATCGCGCATTGGACCATCGTCGAAGCCAACGACAAGAACTTCGCCCGCATCAAGATTCTGAAGACACTATGCGAACGTATCGAAGCGGCGCTGAAGAAGCTGGATTGAACAGAGGCGCGCCTGTACAGGCGCGCCGTTAACTTATCTTTTTAGCGGTTGCACCAACACCCAAGGGCTGACCACCACTGTCCATAGCACGGCATCAGCGGTCACCCATTCGGCGGCCTGCTCATCGCTGACCTTGCCGAACTTTCCTTCCTCCATCCACACCTTGATCTGCCCCACGTTGTCCTCGGACATCTGCAAGCCGGCATCCACCAAGTCCAGTTCGGGCGAGACATACAGTGCCACGCCGCTGGCGAAATAACGCTGCATGTCACTCCATGCCATCTGCGCGGTCTCCTGATTGAGCTTGGCGTGGTTGATTTCTTTGATATCTTTATCACTACTCATGCTGCTTCCTCTAGTTTTGTTTATTGATTACGACTTCCCAGTTCGCGCCATATCGCCACAACAATCACCGACCAGACGCGTTCCTGTTTGGACAACTCGACGAGCTGCGCGAGATAGCCCGGCCCGAGCAACTGGATATTGGTGCGGTGCATCAACATCGACAGGCCATATATCTCTACCTTGATGCATGAAGAACGGTCACCTTCGATGGCCTTCTGACGCAAGCTGTCCAGATTGAGCAACAAGTCCTGAGCAAAGAGTTGCACGTGTGTCGAATCGCTCACATCCAGCCCCAACGCGATGCACTTGCGTTCGATGACCAACTCCAGTCCAGCTTCATCCGCCGCCAGGATTTCTTTACTGAACATCGGGTGCCGCCTCTCTTAAATAGTCGTCCTTCAAGCGCATGTAATGCTCGGCCGAATAGTGCAGATAGGCGATCTCTTGATCCGTCAGGGCACGCACCACCTGCGCAGGTCGCCCCAAGTACAACATACCACTTTCCAGCACCTTGCCCGGCGACACCAGACTGCCCGCGCCTATCATCACTTGGTCAGAGATGACCACATCGTCCATGATGATGGAGCCCATGCCGATCAGGCACTCGTTGCCGATGCGGCAACCGTGCAAGATGACCGAGTGCCCCACCGTCACATAGTCACCGATGATCAGCGGCGAACCCTCGGGTTTGTGTGCCGTCTTGTGCGACACATGCCCCATGCTCAAGTCCTGCACATTAGACCCGCGCCCGATGACGATGCGATTCACATCCCCGCGCAACACCGTGTTGCACCACACCGAGCTATCGTCACCCAGCACCACATCGCCTATCACTTGGCAAGAGGGGTGCAGATAGACGCGCTCGCCGAGGACAGGGTACATGTCGAGATATTTGGCTAACGGCATGCTTGCTCCCGATCCGGCATCAGCCGGCCTTCTTTTTAAACAGCGCCGGCCCGCCCGGCGCACCGCGCCAATATTGCGGCGGCGCCTCGACCTGCGCACCCAGCTTGGCAGCGGCATGCCACGGCCAGCGTGGGTCGTAGAGCATGCCGCGCGCCAAGGCCACCATGTCGGCCGAGCCTTCGGTCAGGATAGCCTCGGCCTGCTCAGGCTCGGTGATCATGCCTACCGCGATGGTCGGCAGCTGCGTCACTTTGCGTATGCGTGCCGCGAACGGCACTTGATAGTTAGGCCCCAGCGCGATCTGTTGCTGTGGCGACAGCCCACCACTCGAAACATGGATGTAGTCGCAGGCTAGTTTTTTCAGTTCTTGTGCAAACACCACGCTCTGCTCGATATCCCAACCGCCCTCTACCCAATCACTGGCGGAGATGCGTATGCCCACCGTCATACTCGGCACGGCAGCACGCACTGCTTGATATACAGCCAAAGGAAAACGCATGCGATTTTCTAGCGAGCCGCCGTACTCGTCGGTGCGCGTGTTGCTGAGTGGCGACAGGAATTGGTGCAAAAGATAACCGTGTGCCGCATGCACTTCGATGGCATCTAGACCGATACGTTGTGCGCGCTGTGCGGCAGCGACGAAAGCTTGTAACACCTGCTGCAAACCTGCTTCATCCAACGCCAGCGGTGCGCGATCAGCAGGGCCGAATGCAAGCGCAGAAGGCGCGACTGTCTGCCAGCCACCTTCATCTAAGCCTTGCTGTTTACCACCTTCCCAAGCCAGATCACAAGAAGCCTTTCGACCTGCATGCGCCAACTGTATCGCGATTGGCATAGCAGAATATTTACGCACTGCATCCAGCACGCGCTTCAGCGCTGCCTCATTCTGCTCAGACCATAAGCCAAGATCGGCATACGAGATGCGCCCTTCCGGCAGCACCGCCGTCGCCTCGATGATCAACAAGCCCGCCCCCGAGTGAGACAGCGTGCCTAAATGCATCTCATGCCAGTCCGTCGCATCTCCATCCACCGCCGAGTATTGGCACATAGGCGCGATGATGATGCGGTTCGTTAGCAGTAGATTGGCGAGTGTGTAGGGAGTGAATAACAGTGTCATGATTTCAGGCGAGACGGCCTTAATGAATTTATAAACTTTCCGGCCACATTCTGGCCGTATGAATCACCGACAAGACTTGCACTTCATCAGTATGGATTCGATATGCCAGCAGGAAAGGAAGGCGACCAACAGTCAACTCTCGCGTGCCAACAATACGACCCGCTCTACCAACCAGAGGATTTTGCCGCAATGTTTCCGCAGCATTGCGGATGATCTGTATCACTCGTTTCGCTGCCTGCGGATTGTCTTGCGCAATGTAGTCGTGAATTTCCGCGAGGTCTGCTCTGGCTCGCAGGGTGTAGCGCAACTTCATGCCTGAGGCTCTGTGTAGCGTCCGAAGTACGCCTCCATTTCTTCGTCTGTCACGAACTCGCCACGTTGCGCTTGCGCCAAGCCTTCTTGTATGCGCGCCGAAATATGGCGCTGCTGTGCAAGATAAAGCGCCACCGCCTCATTCGCCAGATCACTTTCGCTGCGATGACTCTCTTCTGCCAGATGGTCAAGCTGGATTTTAAGGTCTGACCGGATCTCAAGAGTAGTTGCGCTCATGGTGTTACTCCGCAATTAGGGTTGGGGAATGTTACGACAAAATATCGTGGGCTATCTCTAGTTGTCGTGTCTTGCTTCAGGGAAGTCTCTTTGAATGGCATCAATTTCCGCATTATAAGTATCGATGTCACGTTGATAGGCCGTGATACTAAGCTTCCATGCTTTAACGCCCATTTGGCAGGCTTTCTTTGCTGCTTTTAAATACTGCTGGTTAGCAGAAGTCTTGGATTCAACAAGCAGAGAAGCCAGCATTTCTTCTTCAGATTCTAATTTCATTCGGCAGGTAGAAAGTTGGGCAACTGCCTCTGCTTTCGCTATTATCAACTCTCGAATTGTACAAATTGCTGAAGTAGGTTCAGAAAATTCCAAGCTAGGAGGCATTCTTGTTACCTCTAAATATGTGAACTCATGTGAATGAGGTCGATGATATCAGCACCGCCCGCACTGCCAATGACAAAACGATCTTTGGCAAGGGACGAAAGAATGTCACTCAAGCTGTGAATCTTGATACCATGGCCGGCGATGAGCTTCAATTCCTGTTCAGACTTAACAACATTTACCACGAGTTCGGAAGACCACTCACCGCCCCAAAGTTTTGCCATAAGTTCCTTTTTATCGGAGCGATGAAACTTCTTTTCCACCCATTCAGCAACACCTTGAATTAACTCTTCATCCGAACGTTTTGCGCTGTTGGCTGCGCGACCCGTTTTTTGTTCCTCCTTCGGAACACGAGAAATGTAACTGACGGGGCGCATAGATGCCTGAACTTCAATGTGGCGGCACTCGGCCTTTGCATTCATTTGCCATTTGACAGCAAGCAGGTCAATTTCTTGAACGCCCATTTTTATTCCGCGAATCGTAAAGAAACCTTGGCGGTTTAACCACTCTTCAACGACTTCTTCTGCAAGTAGTGCCATAACTCACTTCCATGCCTTATGAAAAATTGACCCCATAAAAATTACCCTACAATTACAGCATCATACCTCCAACTTCCACTTCATCTTCTCTCCCGCCCGTAGCGGCACCAACTGATGCTCGCCGAATCCCACCGTCGCAGGCACTTGCCATTCCTTCTTCTCCAGCGTGACCTTGTCAGTATTGCGTGGCAGGCCGTAGTAGTCGGCACCGTAAAAGCTGGCAAAAGCTTCTAGTTTGTCCAACGCACCTGCTGCTTCAAAAGCTTCGGCATATAGCTCGATGGCGTTATGCGCGCTGTAGCAACCGGCGCAGCCGCAGGCATTTTCTTTGGTGTGTTGTGCGTGCGGGGCGCTGTCGGTGCCGAGGAAGAATTTTTTGCTGCCGCTGGTGGCGGCCTTCACCAAGGCCTCGCGGTGGGTCTCGCGTTTCAATATCGGCAAGCAATAGAAGTGTGGACGTATGCCGCCGACCAACATGGCGTTGCGGTTATAGAGCAGATGTTGCGGTGTGAGCGTGGCGGCGATGTTGTCGGCCGCGCTGGCGACGAACTGCGCCGCGTCCTTGGTGGTGATGTGTTCGAACACCACGCGTAGCTCGGGCATGTCTTTGAGCAACGGTTGCATGACGCGTGCTATGAACATCGCTTCGCGATCGAACACGTCGATGTTGCTATCGGTGACTTCGCCGTGCACCAGCAGCGGCATGCCGCAGGCTTGCATCTCTTCTAGCGCGGCATAGGTCAGACGCAGATCGGTCACGCCCGCATCGGAGTTGGTGGTCGCACCGGCTGGATAAAGCTTTACTGCATGCACGATGCCGCTGGCCTTGGCTTTTTTGATCTCGGCCGCGCTGGTGTTGTTGGTGAGGTACAAGGTCATCAACGGTTCGAACTTCATTCCTGCCGGCAAGGCAGCCAGGATGCGTTCACGATAAGCGATGGCCATCTCGGTGCTGGTGACAGGCGGACGCAGATTGGGCATGACGATGGCGCGGGCGAACTGACGTGCGGTGTCGGGCAAGACCGAGGCCATCAGTGCGCCATCGCGCAAATGCAGATGCCAATCATCGGGGCGGGTAAGGGTGAGCGTTTGCATGGCAGATTCCAATTGATTCAACAGGCGGAATTGTAATGGATAAGTAGGGGAATGCTGCGCACATCCCTCCCTCTTTAAGAGGGAGGGATAGGGAGGGGGGTAAAACGTTGGTGATTACGCATCACCCCCATCCTAGCCTTCCCCATGTCAGGGGGAAGGCTAGGTTGTAAGGCAGCAAGCTGCAGCAACACACGCCAAAAGAAAAGCCTGCACCGTTTCCGGTATAGGCTTTCAGTGTGACTAGATGTTACTTATTTCGCTGCGGGTGCGGCTTCAGCAGCAGGTGCCACTACCATGCCTTCGCGTTTATAGCTGATGTGCTTGGTGCCGCCATCGCAAGTGCCTACTGTCTTGCCGGAGTCTTCCTTGCCGTTCTCGACCACTTCCAGTGTGTAGTTCTTAACACCCTTGGCCTGGAACTTGGTGTCGATCTCGGACTTCAACTCCTCGCAGGGCTTGGCCGCGAAGGCGCTCATGGACACACCCAACAGACATACTGCCAATATCGAACCGCCAGTTTTCTTCGTAATCATGTGAACTCCTTTAATTGAGAACGGCTACGTGCCGCAGATGACCCAGACCTTGCGCTACCGCCATGCAAAATCGTGCCGCAGTTTCTACGTTAGTCCGGATGCTGTCAATCTCGGAGAATGCCTAGACCTTGACCGCAATCTGTTCTATCCCGGCCAGCGAGAATGCGGCGATATGAGCGGCGATGGCATTGATCTCCTTGTGGTCGTAGCGCAGCTTGGGGTTGAGGCGTTGCAACACTGGCTGTGAGTTGCGATAGAACATGCACTGACCGAGTATGCTGCATACGCTGTGGCGCAGTTGTGACTCACTCAACTGCTTGCCGGTGACCTCGCTCAACAGCCCGCCAAGAAAAACGTGCAGCGGCGCGACTGCGTCGCGTACGATCTGGTCCAGCGCCGGCGTGGGATCAGCCAATTCACGCGCCATGATTTGGCATTGCAACGAGGCTTTCTTCTCGTCCAACAGCATATGCATGAAGTCGTGAATAAAGGCCTGCATACGCACCTTGGGGCAGGCATCCAACGCCGCATTGGTCTGCTGCAAGGCTTTAAGCGGGGCGAAGTTGAGCGCTTCGGCGAGCAGACCATCTTTACCGCCGAAATGGTAGTTCACTGCCGCGATATTGGCCTCGGCACGCTTGCATATCTCGCGCACCGTGGCGGACTGGAATCCCTGCTGTGAGAACACTTCGCGTGCCGCGACGATGAGCCGCTCGCGGGTCTGCTCACTGTTACCGCGCAGTTCGGCCTCAGTCATTTTGCCGCCACCTGTTGCGCTTCTGTGCTGTCTTCGCCGGCCAGCGCTTTGAACAGCTGCGTTGCCGCACTCAACCAAGCACGACGCGTCTGCAACTCGGCCTGCTCGGCTGCATAGGCATCACGCTGAGCATCCAGCACTTCCAGATAGTTGGAGATCCCGGCCTTATAGCGAGCATCGACCAACTTCAGACGCTGTTGCTGTGCTTGGGTGTTGGCGGTCTGTGCACTGAGTTGCTCTGAGAGTTTCTCGCGCGCACTGAGCAGATCCGCCACTTCACGGAAGGCCTGCTGTATGGTCTTCTCGTACTCTGCCACGGCGATGACTTTACGTGCCTTGGCCAGATCGGCGTTGGCTTCATCACCGCCACCGGCGAACAACGGCAAAGTCAGTTGCGGTTGGAAACTCCAAGCCGCGCTGCCCGCACCGAACAAACCGGACAGGTTACGACTGGCGGTGCCAGCATTTCCGGTCAGGCTGATACGCGGGAAGAAGGCAGCACGTGCCGCGCCGATATTGGCATTGGACGCCAACAAACGCTGCTCGGCTGCCAGCACGTCGGGACGTTGCAAAAGCACTTCGGAAGGCAGGCCTGCCATCAGGTCGGACTGTATGCCCTGCTCGGCCAGATTACGGCCAGCTGGCAGGTCTTTGAGTTGCTCGACCTGCTTGCCGACCAGCGCATCCAAGAGATTTTCTGCTGCCGCCAACTGGCGTTCCAAACTCGCTTTGTCGGCCACCACAGACTGATACGATCCTTCGGCCTGCAACTTGTCCAGCTCGCCCGCCGCGCCCAGCTCGTAGCGGCGCTGCGCCATATCACGAGCCTCTTTTCTGCCCTGCAATGTAGAAGCACTCAGGGCAGTGCGTTCGCTTAGTTCCACTACCGACAGATAGGCGTTAGCGACATCGCTTATAAGCGACAAGCGGAAGGCGTGCTGCGCTTCTTCGGTCGCCAGATAGTTGGCCTTGGCCGCATCTTTCAAACTGCGTACCCGGCCCCAAAAATCCAGCTCGTAAGTGACGATGCCCACGTTCACGTCATAACGCTGCACATGCAGTTGGTTGCCGGTGATGGATGCACTCGCCGGGGTGAGCGAAGCGGTGCGACTGGCATTCAGATTGATGCTGGGGAATGCACTAGCGCGCTGTATGCCGTATTGCGCCTGAGCTTCCTCGACGCGTGCAGTCGCGATGCGTAGGTCGCGGTTATTTTCCAGTGCGGCGACAATCAAAGCTTGCAGGCGTGAATCTGGGAAGTAATGCGGGATGTCGCTGCTGGTTGCAGGCACACCGCTGGCCGCTACTGGCCAGGCATCCGTTACAGGCAGCGCTGGGCGCTCGTAGCTGGGTTGCATAGAGCAGGCAGCGAGTGCCAACACCAGCAAGGTAAGGCCCTGTCGTTTATATCTGTATGCCTTATTCATGTCCGTTCTCCTTATGGCTACGTGCATGGCCGGGGAATATCTTGCGTACCACGACGAAGAATGCCGGCACGAGGAACACCGCCAACAGCGTCGCGGCGATCATGCCGCCCATCACGCCGGTACCGATGGCATGACGACTCTGCGCCCCCGCACCGGTGGAGATCGCGAGTGGCAACACGCCCACGATGAAAGCGATGGAGGTCATCAAGATAGGCCGGAAGCGCAAGCGACAAGCTTCCAGCGTCGCCTCGATCAGCCCCATGCCATCGTCCTGCAAGCGGCGCGCGAACTCGATGATCAGGATCGCATTCTTGGACGATAGACCGATGATGGCGATCAGGCCCACTTTGAAATACACATCGTTGGGCAGACCGCGCAAGGTCACCGCCAGCACCGCGCCGAAGATACCCAAAGGCACCACCAGCAACACCGCGAACGGGATGGACCAGCTCTCATACAAGGCGGCCAGACACAGGAACACCACGAACAATGAGATGGTGAACAGCAACGGCGCTTGCTGACCGGACATACGTTCTTCAAAGGAAGTACCCGACCATTCGAAACCAAAGCCCGGCGGCAATTTGGCGGCGATCTCTTCCATCGCGGCCACCGCCTCACCGGTACTGCGACCTGGTGCGGGACCGCCGGATATCTTCATTGAGGCCAGCCCGTTATATCTGTCCAGCTTGGGCGCGCCGACCACCCAGCGTGCCGTTGCCAACTCGGACAATGACACCATGCCGCCCTTGTTGTTGCGCACCGACAGACTCAGGATGTCACGCGGACTGCTGCGCATGTCGGCCTCGGCCTGCATCTGCACGCGCAGGATACGTCCCTGACGGATGAAGTCGTTGATGTAGGCCACACCCAGCGTCGCTTGCAAGGTGTCGTTCAGATCACTGATGGACACACCCATGCTCTCGGCTTTGACGCGGTCGATATCGAGCAGTAACTGCGGGCCGGCTTCCTGACCTTCCGGGCGCACGCCGGCGAACACCGGATTTTGCGAGGCCATGCCCAGCACCATGTTGCGCGCCTCTATCAGCTGCTCACGACCATTGCCACCCCTGTCCTGCAAGCGGAAATCAAAGCCACCCGTTGCAGCCAGCTCAGGAATAGGCGGCGGATTGATGGCGAAGATCATCGCCTGTTTGATGCGGAACAACGCCATGTTCGCCTTGCCCACCAAAGCGATGGAGCTACTGTCCGGGGAGGGACGCAGGTCCCAGTCCTTGAGACGCACGAAGGCGATGGCCATGTTCTGGCCGCGACCGAAAAAGGAGAAGCCCGCCACGCCGATGACATGCTCGACATCAGGCTGTTTGAGGTAGTAGTTCTCCACTTGCGTCAACACTTCCAAGGTGCGCTCTTTCGATGCGCCGGAAGGCAATTGGATGACGTTGATGAAATAGCCCTGGTCTTCCTGTGGCAAGAAACTACCGGGCAGCTTGCTGAACAACCAGCCCATGGCGATGAAGATGGCGGCGTAGATCAACAGATAGCGTGTGGTCTTCTTGGTGACTTTTCCGACGGTACTGACATAGCCGTTGGTGGTACGCGCAAAAAAGCGGTCGAACCAGCCGAAGAATCCGCCTCCGCCCGTCAGTTGATGTGGCTGATGTTTGAGCAACGCGGCGCACAGTGCGGGGGTCAGGGTCAGCGCCATCAGCGCGGAGAACATCATGGTCAGCACCAGCGTCACCGCGAATTGACGGTAGATCGCGCCGGTAGAACCGGGGAAAAAGGCCATCGGGATGAACACCGCCATCAGCACCAGCGTGATGGCAATGATGGCACCGACGATCTGATCCATCGCCTTGCGCGTCGCATCGCGCGGCGACAGGCCTTCGGTGCTCATGATGCGTTCGACGTTTTCTACCACCACGATGGCATCGTCCACCACGATGCCGATGGCCAGCACCATGGCGAACAGCGTCAGGACGTTGATGGAATAACCCAACAGATACAGTCCCACCAGTGCGCCGGTCAGCGCGATGGGGATGACGATGGCGGGGATCAGCGTGGCGCGCCAGTTCTCCAGGAACAGATACATCACCAGCACCACCAGCAACAACGCCTCGGCCAGACTCTTCAGCACCTCTTTTATAGAGATATCGATGAACTGCGAAGTGTCATACGGTACGGCCCAACTGACGCCCTTGGGAAAGAACTTGGCCATCTCGGCCATCTTGGCCTTCACGTCCTTCACCGTACTCAACGCGTTGGCGCCGGGCGACAGACGTATCGCCACCGCAGCGGTCGGTTGACCGTCTATACGCGCACTGCGGGAATAATCCTGCGCGCCCAATTCCACGCGCGCCACGTCCTTGACGCGCAAGGACGAGCCGTCCGGATTGGTGCGCACCACGATGTTGCCGAACTGCTCCGGGGTGGAGAGACGGCTTCTGGTGACGATCACCGCGTTGAGTTGCTGTCCCGGCTGGGCGGGCACCTGTCCCAGTTCACCGGTCGCCAGTTCGGCGTTCTGCGCCCGCACCGCTTTCGACACATCGCCGGGCGTCAATCTGTAATGCTCCAGCTTCTTCGTGTCTAGCCACAGGCGCATCGAATACTCGGTACCAAACATCAACGCTTCGCCCACCCCCGGCACGCGCCGTATGCCGTCCAGCACATTGGCGGCGGTGAAGCTGCCCAGTGCCACGTCGTCCATACTCTTGTCAGGTGAGTACAGCGCCACGAACATCACGTAGTTACGCGCCGTCTTCGCTACCGTCAGGCCCAGTCTGCGCACGTCTTCGGGAAGACGCGCCTCGGCACGCTTGATGCGGTTCTGCGTCTCCACCGAAGCCAGATCAAGATCGGTGCCCGCCTCGAAGGTCAGCGTGATGCTGCCGCTACCCAGCTCCGATGCCGACTCCATATACAACAGATGCTCGATACCGTTCATCTCCTGTTCGAGCAAAGCCACCGTGGTGTCTTCCACGACCTGCGCCGAAGCACCGGGATAGGTGATGCTGATCGACAAGGCCGGCGGGGCAACCGAAGGATACTGGGATACCGGCAGGTTCTTCAGTGCCAAGGCGCCACCGAGCAGGATGACGAGCGCGATGACCCAGGCGAAGATGGGGCGATCAATAAAGAATTTTGCGAACATGGCGGGCTCTATTTCTTGTCGTTTGCAGTATCGGCGGCTGGTGCGACGGTTACCGGCACAGGTGTCACCACCGATCCGGGGCGCGCTTTTTGCAGGCCGTTCACAATCACCTGCTCGCCACCCTTCAGACCGGAGGCGATGACGAAGTCGCTCCCCGCCATACCATCGGTGGTCACCGTGACAGGCATCACCTTGTTCTCTGCGCCCACCACCATCACGTACTGGCCCTGCGCGTTCGACTGCACTGCACGTTGCGGAACCAGCAGACTGCTCGCAGCTACCGCCTGCGGGAAGCGGATATGTACGAACATGCCGGGCAGCAGCTCATGTTTATGATTGGGAAACTCGGCGCGCATCGCCACCCCACCCGTATTCGGGTCTATCGCCATATCCTGAAAGAATATCTTGCCTTTGACGGGATAGACGCTGCCGTCTTCCAGCAAGAGCTCCACCTTGACCGAATCACTGTTCTTCAACTTGCCCGAGCGAACGGCCTGTTGCATACGCAGCAGATTGCCGCTGGGCTGACTGAAATTAGCGTAAATGGGGTCTATTTGTTCTATGGTCGCCAATGGCGTCGCATCGGCTTTGCTGACGTATGCGCCTTCGCTCACCATGGTGCGGCCGATGTGACCGGAGATGGCCGCCGGGACTAGCGCGTTGGCGAGGTCTTCTTCGGCTCGTATCATCGCGGCCTGTGCCTGCTTGGCGCGCGCCTTGGCCAGATCGTAATCCTGCTGACTGACCGCTTTGATCTCCAGCAATGACTTATATCGCTCCGCATTCAACAATGCTGCTTCCAGATCAGCACGTGCGGCATCGCGCGTGGCGCGGTTGGTGCGCGCATCTATCCTGAACAACGACTCGCCCTCTTTGACATCGCTACCCTCGCGGAACAAACGCTTCTCGATCACACCCTCGACACGGGCACGTACCTGTGCGGTGCGATATGCCTGCAAGCGACCCGGCAGGTCTTGGGTCAGCGTTGCAGCACCGCTACTCACCGTGATCACCTCCACCTCGGCCGGGGGTGGCATCTTGCCAGCGGCAGGTGCGGGACCGGCGGCAGGCTTATCGCCACACGCGGCAAGCAGGACGGTAAGCAATAGTGCGATATGGGTTCTGTTGGCTGTCATGATGGCTGTCCTGATGAAGACCGAGCGCGCGCTGCGTACGGTGAGTATTGGGTATTGATCGACCGCTAAAGGTGACTGCAGGCATCTGGCGGAAACCCAGCACCTCAATCATGAGGCGAGATTATCAAACGGCTGTTTGAAAGTAAAGAAAAGTATCTAGGCCTTCAGTTTCATTGCGGATGCTGCAGCATCTCCTTATGCTTCCGCACCTTATCGACCTTTCGCTTCGATCAAAAGGAAAAGCCCGACAGCTTGCGCTATCGTGTTGTGGCGAATATGGCATCAGCCTGTTTGCCACGGGCGATACGCATCATCCCAGCGGCGTGTTCCTGCCCTTTTTATCGCACTCGCGCGCCACCAAGTGGATGCGCTTACAACTCGATTTACCGCGCCCCGTTGCCAAGCAGACCTGGGCAACTATCGTGCGCCAGAAAATCGCCAACCAAGCGGCCTGCTTGCAGCTCATGGGACGCGAGGGTGCGGATCGGCTGGAGTCTTACGCAAGGCGGGTGCGCTCTGGTGACGTCGGAAATTTGGAAGGGCAAGCCGCCGCATTTTATTTCGTGCAACTGTTCGGCAAAGGCTTTCACCGCGAGCAATCACGTTTTGTTAATGCCGCGCTGGATTACGGCTATGCGGTGTTGCGCGGCACGATCGCACGCGGCTTGGTGGCGCATGGCCTGTTGCCTTCACTGGGGATTTTTCACGCCAGCGAGCAGAACGCTTTCAACTTGGCCGATGACGTGATCGAGCCATTTCGTCCGGTGGTGGATTTGTTTGTCGCCAAATATAGTTATGCACTAGATAACGAATTGCGACCGGAACACAAGGTCGCATTAGTTGGGCTGTTGAATGTTGATGTGGTGATGCCGCGTGGAAAAATGTCCGTGCTGGCCGCGATCGAACAATGCATCGAAAGTCTCGCTCGTATCTATGACGGCGGCAGCGAGTCGCTTTTGGAGTTACCCACGCTGATCGGACTGGAGCAGCACCGGCTCGAATGCTGAATATAAAGCACCTCGAACACTCTCTATTTCGTCACACCGGCGCAGGCCGGTGTCCAGTTAAATCAACCAGCTGGATTCCGGGCTAGACCCGGAATGACGAAATAAATCCATGAGCGAGGAGACACGACGGTTTATGCGCTTGCTTGTTCTCTTCGATCTGCCCGTGGTCAGCAAGGCCGACCGCCGCGCCTACACCTTGTTCCGTCGCTTCCTGATCAACGACGGCTATGACATGATCCAGTTCTCGATTTATGGTCGCATCGTCAATGGCAATGACGCGTTAGAAAAACACATGAAGCGATTAGTGAACAGCCTACCACCGGAAGGTTCGGTGCGCTGCCTCACCGTCACCGAAAAGCAATACGCGAGTATGAAACTGCTGGTTGGCCTGCCGCTTTTTCAAGAAAAAGCTCTCAAGGTCAATCAAATGCTGCTGTTTTAATCTGCAATTTTTCAAACAGAATGCCCGCCCAGCCTAAGCCGGGCGGGCGTTTGCGTGAGAGCGAGTGTAGTTCATCCGGGGTGAGAGAGGGAGCTACAACACGGGAACATCAGGAGAGTGCGATGGGTGTAGTGTAGTTCATCCGGGGTGAGAGAGGGAGCTACAACCTAATTCGCGACCCACAAGGGGTCACCAATTAGATTGCCGCTACGCGGGTTTGGCAGAATGCCTTTTCATTGCGCTTTATCAAACAGAACTTCCAAGCGCAGACTAAGCATGGGGCTGGGCTGATAACCCCGGCTTTGCGGATAGTGCATCTGCGGGCTGACCTCGAAATACATCCACCTTTGGTGCAGACGATAGCGGCACAGCACCATCAACACATAGTCGCTGCTGTGGAACTGCGGCTGGCTCGCGCCTATCGCGCTGGCCTGATAGAGCAGAGCGCTGCGCTCGTTCAGGGTCTGGAACAGCGACAGGTCCTGGCGCAGATCGAAGTTCTGTTTGTCATGTAACCAGGTCGCGTAGCTGCTGGCGCGTACCAGCAAGGGTTCACTCAATGCATGGTCGAAGTCTAGCTGGGTACTGCTACCCAAACCCAGGTTATTGAACCAGAACGGGCTCTCGGTGAGCTTCATCTGCCAGTCATCCAGTTGGACGGTGTAGGTGGCACGGGATCTGACGAACAGGTGTGTATTCAGGCCCTGAAACTTCAGCCCACCATCGGTACTGAACTTCCAGCGATTATCCTGCGGTTTCTCGTAACGTAGCGCTGCGGCATAGCTACTAGGCGCCTGCGTGTTCTGAGTCAGCGTCGCCTGTCCGGGCCGCGCATCGGTGGTGAGATTCTTGTCCGGATCACTTTCGATGAGCAGATGCAGACGTCGCTCAGTGTTGGGCAGATGCACGTTGGCACGACCCGCCAGTACGACCCGCCGGTTGCCGCTATAGCCCGTGACACGCGTGAAGTCCAGTTGCAGGACGCTGTCGTTGCTCTCTTGAAAGTTGCGTTCGCTGCCGAAGAATCTATCGATGCCGTTGACCATAGACACGAATTCCTGCGATACATAATTACGTGACTCGTCAAACATACCCAGTACTTCATCGCCTCCCGCCTCGATCGCTGGCGGCGCTGGGGGCAGTTCTGGCACCGGCTCTGCCAGCACGCTCATCGGATACAGCAGCAAGAGGGTCATCAGCAACTTATGCATGGCGTGCGCTACTCCTTACTCTTCGGGTTCTTTCAGTTGCAGGGCCAGTTGATAGAGTTCCTTGCGCCCCTCACCCGTGATCTGTACGGCCAGTTGCACCGCCTGTTTCAACGGCAGTTCGGCCAACAAAACCGACAGCGTGCGCTGCGTCTCGTTGGATATACCTTGTTGCGGCGGCGCGGCCGAGACCAGCACCACGAACTCACCGCGCTGCTGGTTACTGTCAGATTGTAACCAAGCTTCAGCCTCACTCAAGCGGCAGGAATGTATGGTCTCGAATAGCTTGGTGATCTCGCGCGCCAGCACGATCTGGCGCTCACCGCCCAGCACCGCGCAAAGATCATTGACGCACTCCACGATACGATGTGGCGCCTCATAGAACACCAGGGTGTAGGAATGGTCTTGCAAGGTCTGCAGGGTGCTGCGTCGCGCCGCGGACTTGTTCGGCAGGAAGCCGTAGAAAAGAAAGTGGGCGTCATTCAAGCCGGCTGCTGAGAGTGCTGCCACAACTGCACTAGCACCCGGAATGGGGATGACGCGCAAACCTGCCGCCAGTACCGCTCGCACCAGCAGCGCGCCCGGGTCGCTCACTGCAGGAGTGCCCGCATCGCTGACAAAGGCCACACTCTGCCCCGCCTGTATTTGTGCGACGATCTTGTCCGCCGCGCCGCGCTCGTTGTGCTGATGCACGGCAATGAGTTGTTTGGCTCGTATAGCATGGTGGCTGAGCAGGTGCGCGGTGTTACGCGTGTCTTCGGCGGCGACCACATCGACATTGGCCAAGACTTCCATGGCACGCAAGGTGATATCGCGCAGATTTCCTATCGGGGTGGCAACTACATATAATGCGGGTTCCATTTTTTGCAGGTGATCGTTATGCAACGTGTGCTCCTTTTACTGACAATTTTGTTCGCACTATACGCTTGTAGCAGTACGCCTTCCGCACAGCATGGCACCATCATACCGTTCCCCGCACCGGCCAAACCGGCTGTCGTGGAGGTTCCGCTGTTGCCCGCCGAACCCGCTGTCACACAAGCCTTGGAACCCCTGCCGCCACTCAACCTGCAGAACATTCCTGTCGATCCGAATGCCGTTGCGCATATCGCGTTGCTGTTGCCGCTAAAAGACCCGCGTTTCAATGAGCTCGCGCAAGCAGTCAGTGACGGTTTCATGGCTGCGGCCAGTCTGAATCCGCAGGGTCTGCCAGTACGAATTTACAGCGATTTCGATGAGAACCATAGCGTGGTTGATGCCTATCGCAGCGCTGTCACTCAGGGCGCACTGGCCGTGGTGGGCCCGCTTACCCGCGACGGCGTTGGCGCGCTTGCGGCAGAACAGGTCATCCCTGTGCCCACACTGGCACTGAATACCGTCGACATACATCCTGCCGATAACTTGTTCTATTTTGGCCTGCCTGCAGATGACGAGGCACGCACCATCGCCATGCTCGCGGCGATGAAAGGATTTCACGATGCCGTGGTCATTTCCAACGGCTCAGGGCTATCGCAGCGTCTGCAGTTTGCTTTTGAGGAGGCGTGGTCCAAGCTCGGTCTGCACGTCTCACGAGAGATCGAATTCAAAGGTGACACGACCGAATTACAGCATGGCTTCACCATCCCCAATCCGGCTTTTGCCAAGATACCCAAGGACTCCAAAGATCCTAAGGATGCCGCCATATCTGAATTCCTGCCGATACCCGATACCATGGTGTTCCTTGCTACCGGCAACAAGGATGCGCGCATGATCCGCCCCTATCTGCCTGGCCGTATGCCCATCTACGCCACCTCGCAAGTCTTATCCAACAACGAGGACACGCTTACCAATTACGATCTGAACGGCATTCGTTTCGTCGATATGCCCTGGTTGTTGCAACCGGACCATCCTGCCGTGATCGCCTATCCTCATCCCGGTACGCCGCTCCCAGCAGTACAGGAACGTCTCTACGCGCTGGGGATAGATTCTTATCGCCTAGTACAACTGATGCTCGCCCACAGCCTGAATGCGAATCTGCCTCTGAATGGTGTGGTCGGTCAGATCGAACTGAACGGCCACACCCTGCAACGTACCGCAGTGGCTGGGGTGTTTAGTCAAGGTCGCGCCATCTCTACCGAGGCCGTGGCGGCGCCAGCCATACAGATGTTTCCTGAGCAGTCCAAGATCCGTCCATGATCGCAAAGGGCGTGCAGGCCGAATTATGGGCGGCACGTTTTCTGCAGCGACAGGGTCTGCGACTGCTTGCCCAGAACTATCGCTGCCGCGTGGGTGAGATCGACCTGATTATGCAAGACGGCGTGACACTGGTATTCATTGAAGTTCGGATGCGCAGCAACCCTGCTTTCGGTGGGGCGGCAGCCAGCATAGACAGTCACAAGCGGCAACGCGTCATCCGCACCGCGCAACATTACCTCTCCAGCTTGCCCAGTCTCCCGCCCTGTCGCTTCGATGCGTTATTGATGGAAGGCCCCGACGGCTTGAATGCACAATGGCTGAAGAATGCTTTCGAGGCTTGATTCGGTTAATATCCACCCCTGAATTTTTGAACCCTAGCCATCATGGACATCCACAAACGCATCACCCAACACTTCAAAGACAGCGCTGAATTGAAACTGCGTGTCATGGATGAGCTGGCCATCCCTATCGCTGAAGGCGCACAACTGTTCTTCGATTGCGTCGCCACTGACGGCAAGATATTGGTCTGCGGCAACGGCGGATCGGCTGCCGATGCCCAACACTTCGCCGCCGAGCTTATCAACCGCTTCGAGAAGGAACGTCCCGGTTTGGCCTGTATCGCGCTGACCACCGACAGTTCAGTGCTGACCTCTATCGCCAACGATTACGAATACAACCAGATTTTCTCCAAACAGGTACGCGCACTGGGCCTGCCCGGTGACAGCCTGCTGGCGATCTCCACCAGCGGCAATTCGCCCAATGTGGTCGCCGCCATCCACGCCGCTCATGATCGCAACATGCGCGTCGTGGCGCTGACCGGTCGTGACGGCGGCGCGATGGTTGATGCTCTGCAACCGAATGACGTCTTGATCTGCGTGGACGAGAAGAGCACCGCGCGCATTCAGGAGGTTCATCTGGTCAGCATGCATTGCTTGTGTGACATCATTGATTTTCACTTGCTGGGCGAATGAGCCACGTACGCTATGTACCCATTGCCCGATTTTGAAGCCAAGTTATGCGATGCCAGCAACTTGGCTGAGCAATTGGCCAGGCTGCCGCGCCCACTGGTGTTTACCAACGGCTGTTTCGACGTATTGCATCGCGGCCATGTCACCTATCTCGCACAAGCAAGAGCTTTAGGTGCCGCGCTGATAGTCGGCGTGAACAGTGACGCATCGGTGAAGCGTCAAGGCAAGGGCGACGACAGGCCTATCAACGCCGAGCAGGATCGCATGGCTGTTTTGGCCGCGCTCGAATCGGTGAGCCTAGTAATCAAGTTCGACGAGGACACGCCGCTCAATCTGGTACTCGCCTGTCAGCCCAATGTGCTGGTCAAAGGCGGCGACTGGAAACCGGAGAACATCGTCGGCAGCAAGGAAGTGCTCAGTCGTGGCGGAAAGGTACACAGCATTCCTTTCCTGCATGAACGCTCCACCACCGCTCTATTGAAAAAGATACGCTCACTATGACACCCACCGAAATCATCCTGCACCAGAAGTCGCACGAACTGGAGATCGCCTTCGATGATGGCACTCGCTTTCGTTTCCCTTACGAATTCCTGCGCGTGCATTCACCTTCTGCCGAAGTGCGCGGTCACGGTCCCGGTCAGGAAGTCCTGCAAGTCGGCAAGAAAGATGTGCTCGTGACCGACATTGAACCGGTCGGCAGCTACGCCATGAAGATCAGTTTCGATGACGGACACGACAGCGGTTTATATACCTGGGAGTATCTGCAACATCTGGGTAAAAATCAGACTGCCCTGATGCAGGAATATATACGGCAGATGCATGTGGCGAACGAGAGCCGTGAGCCCGGCGACTATCCAACCAGCACTGCAGCTCCCAACAGCTGCGGCCACTAGATTCGGAGACAGAGCATGAGTAAGTCCACCCATTTCGGTTTTGAGACCGTAGACGAGGCCGAGAAGGCCAAGAAGGTCGCAGGCGTATTCACCTCGGTCGCCAGTAAATACGATGTGATGAACGACCTGATGTCGGCCGGACTGCACCGCATCTGGAAGCGCTATGCGATCAGTGTCAGCGGAGTGCGCACCGGTCAAAAGGTGCTGGACGTGGCGGGCGGCTCTGCCGATCTGTCGCGCTTATTTCTCAAAGCTGTTGGCGAAACCGGGCAGGTAGTGCTCACTGACATCAACAACGCCATGCTGCGCGTAGGTCGTGATCGTTTGCTGGACGAGGGCATCGCCACCCCGACCGCGCAATGCGATGCTGAACATCTGCCCTTCCCTGACAACTATTTTGATTGCGTGAGCATCGCCTTCGGTCTGCGTAACGTCACGCACAAGGACGCAGCCTTGCGCGAGATGTACCGCGTAATCAAACCTGGCGGTCGCGTCATCGTGCTGGAATTCTCCAAGGTGGCCAAACCGCTGGAGAAAATCTACGACCTGTATTCGTTCAAACTCCTTCCCAAGATGGGGCAGATGATCGCCGGCGATGCGGACAGTTACCGCTATCTGGCCGAGTCCATACGTATGCATCCCGGCCAGGAAGAACTAAAGCAGATGATGAGCGACGCCGGTCTGGAACGTGTCGAGTACTTCAATTTAACTGGCGGTGTAGTCGCCGTCCATCGAGGTTATAAATTCTGAATCTCAGTCTTTTATTTTGCTTTTTGGCGAAGCAAAAGCAAGTAGCTGATCATCGGGCTATCACCGACAAGCGCTGGATAACCATTCTACTTAAATATTAATCGTGTCTGACCCCAGGACATACTGCCAAGTCTTTCAGAGACTGTGAACTATCCAAATCTACCCTACTGGCATTATTCAACATGCTACGATGACTCCATTCCGAGTGTACGTTCCACTCGAGATCAACAGCTTAAATCACCTGGCTGCTTCTATGCCTTTTCATACGGGCTGCATTGAACGAATACTGATAAGGAGAACGAACATGCAAACTTTTAAAAGTTGTTTTGCTGTCTCTGCGCTGTCCATTGGTCTGAGTTTCAGTATCGCGGGATATGCTGCTGTCGAGGTTAATCCGCCTGGCGCAAATCAAAGATCAGACGTCAAAATCGTCCCTGCTGATAATCATGGCACTGTACAAGTTACGCCAGCCCCCAGATCCAACGAACGCGCTCAACACAAACGTGGCAACGCTCAGCAGGATGGCGTTGGTGTGGTACCTGGACGTAAGCACGGCAATGCTACCGTACTAGGTGGTGCGGCGGCCAAAGCCAAGCGTAACGAAGAGGCCAAGCGCAGGGCTGCGGAAAGACGCCATGCTGCGCGTGATCGCAACAACGGCAGCGTATCAGTCAAACCGGGTAATGCATCACGGGAAGGTGTCAGTGTCGAGCCAGCACGAAAACACAGCAATGTCAGGGTGATGAGTGGAGCGGAAGCCAAGCGTAACGCAGAGGCAAAACGCAAAGCAGATGCAAAACGCCGCGCAGCTCGGGATCGCAAGGGTGATCGCGGCACCGTCCAAGTACGCTGAGATCGGCTTTCTGCCAAATGTTGCGGAAACCTTTCAGCTTATCGGGGGTGGCCCGACCGCCAGATTCTTTCTTTTAGCGAAGCAAAAGAAAGGGTGACCGCGGTTTGCTGCCCCTGCGGGCTAGAGCCCAAGCTGATTTGATGTGTAGTTGAAAGTCTGACATCGGCCACTTCATCAAGAAGGTCTGAGGCCAAAGCCAATACTTTGACCAGTCCCAAATTACAGCCACATGTTTAGGTGTTTGCATGTGGCTGTGCAGTAACCGCTCAGTGGCTGATACGTGTCACGCCACCGCCAGTCAGAACCCGCACTCTTTCACCCACCTGGAATTTTTCATCCGCAGCTTGTGCGACGGCGATCATCCTGCCGTCGTCGAACTTGACGGTGATCTCGTAACCGGCTTGACGGGTGATACCCTCTTCAGCGGCCGCACCGGCCATACCGCCCACCACACTACCGATCACCGAGCCTAGCGCGCTGGCGTTACGACTGCTGCTGTTGCCCCCGGCCACGCCGCCGATGATCGCGCCGGCACCCGCACCTATCGGTGTCTTAGTTCCTTCTATTATGATGTCGCGCACGCTTTCGACGGTGGCCATTCTGACCTCTTCGGCCTGCTGCGCTTGACTACGTGAATAAGCCGCGCCTGACTTGCTGGATGCGCAGGCACTCAGCATGATGGCGGCAATCAGGAGTAAGGAGATTTGTTTGAAGTTAAGCATAATGATCCCTTTCAGGCATGATGGTGTGTAGCGCAACTATAAACCCCTACGCAGCGTTCGGCCAGTAACCCGCAGTCCGTTCAAACCAATGCAGCCAACGCCGCGTCGTAGTTAGGTTCGTTGGTGATGTCATCGACCAGTTCGGCATGGATGACACGGTCATGTTCGTCCAGTACCAGCACGGCACGGGCGGTGACACCGGCGAGCTTGGTGTCGGCGATCTTCACGCCGTAGTTGCGCATAAAGTCGCGGCCGCGCATCAGCGACAGGGTGACAACGTTGTCCAAACCCTCGGCTACACAGAAGCGGCTCATGGCGAAAGGCAGGTCAGCGGAGATCACCAGCACCACGGTGTTATTCAGTTTGCTCGCAACCTCGTTGAACTTGCGCGTGGATGTGGCGCATACAGCGGTGTCCAGACTGGGCACGATGTTGAGTACCTTGCGCTTGCCAGCGAAACTTTGCAGCGTAACGTCTTGCAGGTCTTTGTTCACCAGGCTGAATGCGGGGGCAGTCTGGCCGACGATAGGGAAGATACCGAACAGGGTGAGCGGCGCGCCGCCCAGGGTAACAGCGGTCTTGTTACTGATGTCTTTGGACATGATGGCCTCCTTGTACTTTAACGAACGATAAGTTGCGGAGCTGTACCTTCCTCTTCTCAGGAGGAAGGTACATAGGATTACTGGTAACTCTCTATCGGCGGACAGGAGCAAATTAGGTTCTTGTCGCCATAGACATTATCCACCCTGGCCACACTGGGCCAGAACTTATTGTCGCGCACCGCCGGCAAAGGATAGGCGGCTTGCTCTCGTGTGTAGGGGCGATTCCAATCGCTGCTGACCACGGCTTTGGCGGTATGCGGTGCACGCTTAAGGATGTTGTCTTTCTTGTCGACCTTGCCTGTGGTGACCGCTTCGATCTCGCCACGGATGGCGATCATGGCGTCGCAAAAACGATCCAGTTCCTCCTTGGATTCGCTCTCGGTGGGCTCAACCATCAGTGTATCCACTACCGGGAAGGAGGTGGTCGGCGCATGGAAGCCAAAGTCCATCAGACGTTTGGCGATATCCGCGACCTCGACGCCTTCCTTCTTCCATTCACGGCAATCAAGGATCATCTCGTGTGCGCAACGACCGTTGCTGCCGCTATACAGGGTGGCGTAATGGTCTTTGAGCGTTTCCTTGATGTAGTTGGCATTCAGAATAGCGATCTTGGTCGCTTCGGTCAGCCCGCTGCCACCCAACATCTTGATGTATCCGTAGGAGATGAGCAGGATCAGCGCGCTGCCGTAGGGTGCGGCGGAGACCGCGTGGATGCCCTGCGTGCCGCCGACCTTGACTAGCGGATGTGAAGGCAGGAAGGGGGTGAGGTGTGCCGCCACACCGATAGGGCCGGCGCCCGGTCCGCCTCCGCCGTGCGGTATGGCGAAGGTCTTATGCAGATTGAGGTGGCACACGTCCGCACCAATGTTGCCCGGGCTGGTGAGACCGACCTGTGCATTCATATTGGCACCGTCCATATAAACCTGACCGCCGTTGTCATGGATGATGGCAGTGATGTCCTTGATGCTCTCCTCGTACACGCCGTGTGTACTGGGGTAAGTCACCATCAGACAGGACAGGTCGGCCTTGTGTTCTTCAGCCTTGATGCGCAGGTCATCCACATCGATGTTGCCTCGCACATCGCATTTCACCACCACGATATGCATGCCGCACATTGCCGCACTGGCCGGATTGGTGCCGTGTGCAGAAGAGGGGATCAGCACCACGTTGCGCTGACCCTCGCCGCGCGAGCGGTGGTAAGCCTGTATCACCAACAAACCGGCATACTCACCGGAGGCGCCGCTATTGGGCTGGAAGCTCATCTGCGCAAAACCGGTGATCTCGGACAAGGCCGCATCCAATCCAGCGATGACCGCCTGATAGCCCTCGGCCTGCTCTACCGGTACAAAGGGATGCAAGTTGGCGAACTCCGGCCAGGTCAGCGGCAGCAACTCGGCAGCGGCATTCAATTTCATGGTGCACGAACCCAACGAGATCATGGAGTGGGTTAGCGACAGGTCTTTGTTCTCCAGTCGCTTGATGTAACGCATCATCTGCGTTTCGGAATGATAGCGATTGAATACCGGATGACTGAGTATCCCGGATTTGCGCACCGCGATGACTGGTTGCTGAGCCTTGACTTGTGCTGCGCTCAATGTGGGTGCTGCCTTACCCGCAGCTTGCGCGAACACGGCGAGGATGGCGTTGAGGTCGTCCACACCGGTGGTTTGATCCAGCGTAATGCCCAAGCCTTCGCTGCTATAGCGGAAGTTGATGTGCGCGGCTTCAGCCAAACCATGTATCAATACGTTATCGGTGTGTGTCAGTTTCAGCGTGTCAAAGTAGTTCTCGTAGGCCACGTTGTAGCCCAACTTCTTCAGCTCACCGGCCAACGCCACGGCGGATTGATGTACCTGTGTGGCGATGGCGCGTAGTCCCTGCGCGCCATGATAAACCGCATACATACTGGCCATAATGGCGAGCAATGCCTGTGCGGTACAGATGTTCGAGGTGGCCTTCTCGCGGCGGATATGTTGTTCGCGCGTCTGCAGCGCCATACGCAGCGCCGGGTTGCCATCGGCATCAACTGACACGCCTATGATGCGACCTGGCATGGAGCGCTTATGGGCGTCACGACAGGCAAAGTAAGCCGCGTGCGGGCCCCCGTAGCCCATGGGCACACCGAAGCGTTGCGTCGACCCCAAGACCACATCAGCACCCCATTCACCCGGTGGGGTCAATAGAACCAGACTGAGAATGTCGGCCGCGACCGCGACACTCATCCCTTGCGCTTTGGCCTGTGCGACAAACTCGGCGTAGTCGTGCACCACACCATTAGCAGCGGGATATTGCAGCAGCGCGCCATACAACTTGTCGTTAAGAGTGACGGTCTTGAAGTCGCCTATCACCAGCTCTATACCCAGCGGCTTGGCACGTGTCTTCAGCAGCTCTATGGTCTGGGGATAGCATTCGTGCGAAACGAAGAAGCTGCTCTTGCCCTGCTCGGCCACTTCACGGCTGCGTAAACCATACAACATGGTCATCGCTTCGGCGGCTGCGGTGGCTTCATCCAGCAACGAAGCATTGGCGATCTCCATGCCGGTGAGGTCGCAGACCATGGTCTGGTAATTCAGTAGTGCTTCCAAACGGCCCTGTGCGATCTCCGCCTGATACGGGGTGTAAGCCGTGTACCAGCCCGGGTTCTCCAGGATGTTGCGCTGGATGACGGGCGGCACGATGGTGTCGTTATAACCCAGACCGATATAGGTCTTGAACAATTTGTTCTTCGCCGCGAGTCCGCGCAGATGTTGCAGATAGCCATACTCCGACATCCCCTCAGCGAGGTTCAGCGGTTGCTTCAAACGGATGGCGGCCGGCACGGTCTGGTCTATCAGCGCATCCAACGTAGGCGCGTCTATCTTCTTCAACATCGCTAGTACTTCTTGCGCGTCCGGGCCGTTATGGCGATTCACGAATTGATCGATCATGGAGAAAGCTTTCTGGAGACAGGGGAGAAGAGTGAAGGAAGGGGAAAGGGAGGCGCGCTTTGCGCAGCTGTGATTTCCCCTCCCCCTTGAACGCCAAAGATGCGTTCCCTTTACCCCTCTTGGTTATTAGTGTGCTTCGCTATCCACTGCGGCTTGATATGCTGCAGCATCCATCAGTGCTGCCACATCGGCTGCGTTGTCCGGCTTCATCTTGAATATCCACGCACCGTACGGGTCGCTGTTGATGTTCTCGGGCGAGCTATCCATGTCGCTATTGGCGGCGGTCACTTCACCGGACACCGGTGCGTATACGTCGGCAGCGGCTTTCACTGATTCAACGACTGCGCATTCTTCCCTGGCTTTGAGTCTACGACCGGCAGTAGGCGCTTCGACGAACACCATGTCGCCCAGCAGCTCTTGCGCATGCTGGGTGATGCCCACCGTGATGGTGCCGTCGGCTTCAGTCTTTACCCACTCGTGGGAGGCGGTGTATTTCAGATTGCTTGGATTGCTCATGTTGTCTCCTAATAGTTTATTGGTCGTTCGCCCTAAGCTTGTCGCAGGACAAGTGTCCTGTTGACACTCAGCATGAATGACTATTTAATCGATCAAGCCCTTGCCGTTGCGGGCGAAAGGATACTTCACTACCTTTGCTGCCAACATCTTATCGCGGATAGCGACCTGCACACTGTCACCGATCTGCACCTCCTTAGGCACACGCGCCAAGGCGATCGACTTCTCCAATGTGGGTGAGAAGGAACCGCTGGTGATCTCGCCCTCGCCATGTGCAGTGTGCACCTTCTGATGACCGCGTAACACACCCCTATCCAACAACAACAATCCGACCAGTTTGCTGCTGGGCGGATTGGCTAGGAGAGCGGCCTTGCCGATGAAATCACGCTCACTCTTCAGATCGACCGTCCAGGCCAAACCGGATTCCATCGGCCCGACCGTCTCGTCCATGTCCTGACCGTATAGGTTCATGCCAGCTTCGAGACGCAGCGTGTCACGCGCCCCTAGGCCTATAGGTTTCACTCCCGCCCTGCTGAGGTCGTACCAGAATGCTTCCACTTTCTCCTTGGGCAGCATCACCTCGAAGCCGTCTTCACCGGTATAGCCGGTACGTGCGATGAAATATTCGCCGCAATCCGCTGCTTGGAAATTCTGTAATCCTTCAGTCGCCGCTTTGGTGTTCGGCAACACCTGCCAGACTTTCTCGCGTGCATTCGGTCCCTGGATAGCAACCATCGCCAGATCGTCACGCGAGGTGATAGTGAGCTTGGGTGCGTGGATCGCGGCTTGTTCCTTCATCCATGCGATGTCTTTGTCGGCGGTGCCGGCATTGACCACGATGCGGAACCATTGCTCGGTCATGAAATAGATAATGAGGTCGTCTATGACGCCGCCATTAGAACGCAGCATGGCGGAATAGAGCGCTTTGCCGGGCAAAATGATCTTGTCGGCATTGTTCGCCAGCAGATAGCGCAAGAAGGCGCGCACACCTTCACCCTTGGCATCGACCACACGCATGTGGCACACGTCGAACATGCCGGAGTCGTTGCGCACCTGATGGTGCTCGTCGATCTGGGAACCGTAGTTGACCGGCATATCCCAGCCGCCGAAATCCACCATCTTGGCGCCCATGGCACGGTGTGCTGCATTGAGAGGCGTCACTTTTAGAGTCGTCATGGTTTTTTCCAGAGAATAAAAAAGGCGCAGCACGAATTCGTGCTGCGCCCCATCTGTCCTTGGTACCTGAGAGATTACGGATAGACCGTGTGCCCCTTCGGTGGCTGCTCACGCAGCGCTCTCCAGATTCGCCTGTCCCAACAGTCCTTGTGCCTGAGCGGTTACGGGTGTTACGCCTTCGGCGGGGCATTGCTGCCACACTCTCCCATTGGTTTTAACGGCTGCTGGATTATGCCGTAACAAATTAATCTTGTGCGGACATTTGTAAAACTTTCATTCGCACATCAGAAAACCTGCCTTCTCGGAGAACTACCGACTTACCCCAAACTCAAGGAGCTGCCGGATAGGTCAAAACCAGACGGTAGCCGTTTGGATTCAGGTCTTTCGTATCCATGAAGAGCTTGATACTGAGTTCATGATTTGCCTGCAGTCCGGCCTGTTCACTCTCTAGCGGGGGCAGGTAATCGGCCGGTTTGAAACTGCGCCGTGCGACGGGCTTGTCTTGCCTGTCGTTGAGGGTGAGTTCCAAATCAGGGTAGGCCAGCGGATAACCGGCCCGGTTACGCAACAAGGCATTCAAAGTGATGCGGCTACTATTGTTAGGATCGGCTTCCAACGTCGAGGACTCTATGCTCATCAACGTGTAGCTCCGAGGCAAACCAACCTTGCAGCCTAACAGTTCACAGTACTGCGCCAATGCGCCCCTCAATCCCGGCTGACGGGCCGCAATGTCTGCACGAAAAAAATAGGCCGCTTGAGCGAGCAGCAGCAGTAACAGTGGCGCTGTAAGAGCCACCCATAACCATGTGCGCGGCTTTTGCGGCGCAACGTTTTCTTCCTCCTCAGCCTCGTTGTGATGCTCGTCCAGGGTATCGTCATCGTCGCGTGCGACACGCCGATGCATTTTTTCTTCGCTCAAGGCAGCTGTCGGCATCAGGAAGTCCAAGAGGTCGTCGCGTGACTCGGTTGCGTCCACAACGAGCGGCCCTGCTGCAACATTTGTCGAATCAGGCTCTCGAACTTGTTCTTCGGCAATGGCTGCGGATGCCTCCTCAACCTTGACTGGATCAGTGACTGCATCCACCGGCGTTATCTTGATTGGGAGTACGTCCACTTCCGGCATCACCAATTCGAGTTGCGGACTGGGATGGTCAGGAATGAAATTGGGTCGTGCGTCGAAGACTTGCATGCACTGACCGCAACGCACCATGCCTTGGTGTGCTTCTAGCTGAGTGATTCCAACCTTGAAGCGGGTCTCACAATGCGGGCAGAGTGTGGTTCCGTCCATGTCGTTATAGGCCTAGCGTTTACGTCCAGACAGACAAGCCCAGCCGTCTTCGAAGATGGGTGGATTGAGGTCGAACCATTCCTGGTATATCGCCATAACATCATCAGCCTGTTCTTGCAATATGCCGGACAACACGATTTGACCTCCGGGCTTGGTCGCACCGGCAAGCAACGGTGCCAGAATACGCAACGGGTTGGTCAGGATGTTCGCCACCACTAAGTCATAACGTTCCTTGGGCGCACCATCTGGAAGACAAAATTCTGCGTCCTTGACTTGATTGGCAAGCGCATTGTCACGGCTGGCAATGACGGCTTGCTTATCCACATCAACACCGACCGCGTTGGCCGCACCCAACTTGAGTGCAGCGATAGCCAATATGCCTGAACCGCAGCCGTAGTCGAGCACACTCACCCCCTTGCTCATATTGCTGTCGAGCCAGCGCAAACACAATCGCGTGGTCGGGTGGCTACCCGTGCCGAAAGCCAGACCTGGGTCCAGTACGATGTTGATGGCAGACGGGTCGGAAGGCGTGTGCCAGGTCGGCACTATCCAAAGTCGCGGTGAGATGGGTATAGGTTCGAATTGTGATTGGGTGAGACGCACCCAATCGTTATCTTCCAGTGTCTCGATTCGATGTTCGGGTACTTTTTTCAGGCCTATCGCTATTGCCGATTCCAGTAGGATTGCACTCGCATCCTGATTGTTATCGAACAGGGCGCTGATACGATTGTGTTGCCACACCCCAGGCGGCGGCTCACCGGGTTCGCCGAAGATAGCCTGCTCGTCCGGTGTGTCCGCATCCGCGTCGAGCAAATCGACAGACAAGGCACCGCGTTCCAGCAGGGCCTCACTCAATGCCTCAGCGTGTTCGGCATCGGTGTCGGCGATCAAAGTCAACCAAGCCATTATTTGACCTTGTTGCGTTCGGCCAAGCGTTCTTCTAGGTAGTGGATGCTGGTTCCGCCACGGATGAATGCGGCATCTTGCAGCAATTCGCGGTGCAGCGCGATGTTGGTATCGATACCTTCGACAGCCATCTCGGACAGTGCGGTGCGCATACGTGCCATGGCCTGTTCACGCGTATCACCGTAGGCGATCAGCTTGCCTATCATCGAATCGTAATGAGGCGGCACGAAGTAGTTCGCATACACATGCGAATCCACGCGTATGCCGGGACCGCCCGGCATATGCCAAGTGGTGATACGACCAGGCGATGGCGTAAACTTGTACGGATGCTCCGCATTGATGCGGCACTCGATAGCATGTCCCCTGAACTGGATGTCACGTTGGCGGAACGGTAGCTTCTCACCCGCCGCGATACGGATCTGCTGCTGCACGATGTCGATGCCGGTGATCATTTCAGTCACCGGATGTTCTACCTGCACACGGGTGTTCATCTCGATGAAGAAGAACTCGCCGTTCTCATACAAGAACTCGAACGTACCGGCACCACGATAGCCGATCTTGCGACAGGCTTCGGCACAGCGTTCGCCGACCTTGTTACGCATCTTCACATCTAGCAATGGTGCGGGTGCTTCTTCCAATACCTTCTGGTGACGACGCTGCATGGAACAATCACGCTCACCCAGATAGACAGCATTGCCATGTTGATCAGCCAGCACCTGGATCTCAATATGGCGTGGGTTCTCCAGGAACTTCTCCATGTATACCATAGGGTTGTTGAAGGCCGCTTGCGCTTCGGACTTGGTCATGGTGACCGCATTGAACAAAGCCGCTTCGGTATGCACCACGCGCATACCGCGCCCGCCGCCGCCGCCGGAAGCCTTGATGATGACCGGATAGCCGATGCTGCGTGCGATCTTGATGATCTCGGCAGGATTGTCCGGCAAAGCACCCTCGACACCGGGCACACACGGCACACCGGCTTTTTTCATGGCAATCTTCGCGCTGACCTTATCGCCCATCAGGCGGATGGTCTCGGCACGCGGCCCGATGAAAACGAAACCGCATTTTTCCACGCGCTCCGAGAAGTCGGCATTTTCTGAAAGAAAACCGTAGCCCGGGTGGATGGCTTGGGCATCGGTCACTTCTGCCGCGCTGATAATTGCCGGGATACTCAGATAACTTTGCGATGAGGCTGCCGGTCCGATACAGACCGACTCGTCGGCCAGTTTGACGTACTTGGCATCGGCATCCGCTTCCGAATGCACGACCACAGTCTTGATACCGAGCTCGCGGCATGCTCGCTGTATGCGTAATGCGATTTCGCCACGATTGGCGATGAGAATTTTTTCAAACATTTGTGTAGGCTCCGGGCTTGGGCGCTTAATGAAAGTACGCCGTTGCATTGTTGGATTAACCAATGACGAATAGCGGTTGACCAAATTCCACCGGCTGACCGTTCTCTACCAGGATGGCTTTGATGACGCCTGCTTGGTCAGAGTCGATCTCATTGAGTAGCTTCATCGCTTCAATGATACACAAGGTATCGCCACTGTTGACGCTCTGACCGACATCGACAAATGGCTTGGAGCCAGGCGATGCAGAACGGTAGAAAGTACCCACCATAGGTGATTTTACAATGTGCCCCTCAGCAACGGCTGGCTTCGCCGCTTCGGCTGGCGCCGCAGCGACCGCAGCCACTGGGGCAGGAGCACTCATCATCTGTTGCGGTGCGTGCGAATACATCTGCTGACCAACTGCAACGGTACGCGTGATACGTACGCGCTCTTCACCCTCGCTGATCTCTAATTCGGCGATACCGGAACCTTCTACCAGTTCGATCAGTGTTTTCAGTTTACGCAAGTCCATTATTATTTACTCCTTATAGTTTTTTATAACTCAGTGCGTGTTGCACCGCGAATTCGTAGCCTGATGGGCCCAGGCCGCAGATGACGCCAACCGCTAGATCTGAAAAATATGATTCTTTGCGAAATGCTTCGCGAGCATGCACATTGGATAGGTGCACCTCAATAAACGGAATAGCTACCGCTGCCAGCGCATCACGCAGTGCGACACTGGTGTGGGTAAAGGCTGCGGGATTAATGACGATGAACTGAGTACCGTCATTGCGCGCCTGATGTATGCGCTCCAGCAGCGCCGCCTCTGAGTTGCTTTGGAAACATTGTGCAACCGCACTATTTTTTCCGGCTAAATCCATCAAGCTGGTGTTAATTTCTTCTAAAGTGATGCGGCCATACACCCCTGGCTCGCGACTTCCGAGCAGGTTGAGATTAGGCCCATGCAACACCAATATGGTATTGATCTGGCTATTCTGGGTCGCACTTCTGGTTTTCATTCGCGCAGTTTGCCGTAAATTGGGGTGAGTTGTCTAGATTTTTTCAGAAGATAGCCCAAGCACGCTAGAGCTTGGCATTCCGTAGACTTTTTACGAATTGTGTCGCGTCCTGATACCCGACAACACGAGCTTCTTGTTCCTCTTCGCCTTGAGCATTGAAGAACAATGTCGCAGGTGGGCCAAACAAATCAAATCGTTTGAGTATCGCTTTGTCCTCAGCGGTATTCGAGGTCACATCGGCCCGTAGCAATATGGCTGGCTTTAACATCTTTTGCACTACCGGATCAGCAAAGGTATAGCGCTCCATCTCCTTGCAGGACACACACCAGTCGGCATAGAAATCCAGCACTACAATCTTGCCCTGGGCTGTTGCGATGCGTTGTTCTAGCTCGACGAGATTTTTGATTCGTTGCCATTGCAAAGGAGCAGCTACGGTCGACTCATCTTTATTCTTATTAAAGGTAGCTAACGGACGTAGTATGTCGCGCGCACCGGATAGTGCCCCTGCCAAATAGGATATGCCCACCAGCAACAGCAACAGGCCGACACCCTTGCGCAATTTGTTCCAACCATTAGCGCGTTGCGGCAACGCATCCAACACATGCATATAGGCTGCAGTAAGTATCAACAGCAATGCCCACAAAAACATCTGCACACCCATGGGCAGCAACGGCTGGATTATCCAGATCGCTAAAGCCAGCAACATGACACCGAAGAAGCGCTTGACTGCATCCATCCATGCGCCCGCTTTAGGCAGCAACACGCCAGCAGACGTGCCGATCAGCAACAACGGAGCACCCATACCTAAGGCTAGCACGAACAGTGCTACCCCGCCCAAAATGGCATCGTGTGTCTTGCTGATATAGAGCAATGCACCGGCCAGTGGCGCAGCAACGCACGGCCCCATGATAATGGCAGACAGCGCACCCATGATGAACACACCACTAATATGTCCGCCGTGCAGCCGATTGCTGGTATCAGCCAACTTGCTTTGCAGTGCGGTTGGTAATTGCAACTCGTAAAAGCCAAACATTGACAACGACAACAGCACGAACACTGCCGCAAAACTGCCCAACATCCACGGGGTCTGCAAGGCATTCGAGATCAGTTCACCGGAAAAACCGGCCGCCACGCCTGCCAATGCATAAGTGATCGCCATCCCCAACACATAAGCCAGCGAAAGGATGAAGGCATGCATCTTGGTGATGTGATGACCACGCCCGACGATGATGCCGGATAGGATGGGTATCATAGGAAACACGCACGGCGTGAATGCTAACAGCAATCCTGCGCCAAAGAAGAACGATACGATCAACCAGAAACTACCGTTTTTGAATAATTGCGCTATCGTCGACTCCTCTGTCTCAGCAACCGGGAGAACGGCCGCAGCCATGATTTCTGGATCAATCTTGCTGGAAGTTGCAACGCCACTCGCCGTTTTACTGCGGTCCTGCAATGACACCTGGAATGTCTTTTCGATAGGCGGATAGCACAAACCCTGTTCGCTACATCCCTGATACTCCACTACTATCGCGAGCTTCCCTAACGGCTTGCTTACACTCATAGGCAGCGCTGCTTGGAACGAATGATGGAACACTTCTATTACTCCAAAGTTCGGATCATTTTTGACCTCTCCTTTGGGGAAGGTCGGCTCGCCCAATTTCACCGCATCGTCCGATGTTTTAAAACTTATCCTGTCACGATATAAGTAATATCCCTGCATTATGTTAAAGTTGGCTTGAAGTGTCTGTGCATCCTGCGCGACCACATCGATTTTGAAGACCTGATCTGGTGGCAAGAATATGGGCTTCTTTGCGGCACCCAGACTAGGCAGGCTATCCAGAAAACTGTTGCCATGTGCGACAGGGCTGAACAATATGAACAGAGCTAGAAATACAAGACGCATGGACTATTCCTTGATGATGCGGGTTTCTGTGTCAACCCATAGTAGATATTCCGGCAGACCATCGCTTACGCGTAACGAGACGATTTCCGGGAGTTCATATGGATGCGCGGACAGGATTAAAGTTTCAAGTCTGGCGTAGGCTGTGTCTGTCGTTTTAAACAATACGGGGATTTCGGATATTGTCTCTATCTTGTTCTGCCAGCGATAGACTGAAGTGCAAGGAGCCAACATATTCACACATGCTGCCGCGCATTGTTCTATCGCCTGAAGCGCCAGCTTTTCGGCCGAGATTTTGTCCGGCATATTGGTGATAACCAGCAGCAGCTCACTCATGATATTTTTACGAAGCGCAAACCCAGTTGCAGCAACTCATCCCACACGTCACCCGGGCACAGACCTTTTATGATCTTGTCCAGTCTTGCCGCCTGTTGCATAGCCCTCTCTATATGAGCGAACTTGATACGGCGCGCCGCACTCTCGATTAGACCAAGATTCGCACCCCAGATGCGCGCATCGCGCATCGCGATGCTGATATTGCTTCCGTGTTGCATGGCTTGTAACACTTTACCCAGTTTTCTGATGTCTTCGCTCATCGCCCACAATACCAACACCGTAGCCGTACCTTCTGCCCGTAGTCCGTCCAATATGCGTACAAAACGTGCCGCATTACCGGTCAGCATCGCTTCTGATAACTTGCTTATATCGTAACGTGCCACATCCATCACCGCATCTTTTACTTGCTCAAAACTTATCAAACCGGCCGGATACAACAAGGCGAGCTTTTGCACCTCCTGAAACGCTGCGAGCAAATTTCCTTCCGATCGATCGGACAGGAATTCCAGCGTAGTTGCATCCACGCTCTGCCCTTGACGTTGTAGGCGCCCCGCCAGCCATTTTGGGAGATTGTTTCGTGCGATGTCGTCGGCATGTATCACCACCGCTTGCTGTTGCAGGGCACCGTACCATTTGCTGTTCTGCGTAGTTTTATCCAGTTTGGGCAGACTGATCAGTGTGAGGATGTCAGAACTAGGATTCGATACATAATCCTGCAGTGCCTGTGCACCTTCCACTCCGGGTTTTCCCGAGGGTATACGGATATCCACTACCTTGCGCTCAGCGAACAGTGACATACTTTGTGCGCTGTTACGCAACTCAGCCCATTTGAAATATTGCTCGACAATGAAGGTATCCCGTTCACTGTATCCCGCTAGTCTGGCCGCCGCGCGTATATTATCAGCAGCCTCTATGGCCAACAATAATGCGTCCCCAGTCACAACGTACAGCGACTTTAATCCAGCTGTTAGATGACGTGGTAAATCTTCACTATTGATAGTAGCCATTATTGCGACTGTGGTTTGGCGTGGCTCAGCCGACGCACAATCTGTTGCGCCATGTCGGTACGCATGCTTTGGTATAACAGATTCTCTTCGGCTTCTTTTGCCAATATTTTGGTATCGTCATAAGTGTAGTTTCGATATTGCATCAGCTCTTCTGCCGGTATCCAATCGTGATGACTATTGTCATAAGCACGCAGTGACACCCGGAACCTTAGTTGGTATTCACTCACGCGGCCACTCCCACCTAAGGTCAATATCTGTTTATCAGGTATCTCACTGATTATGTTTAATATCAGTTCCGCTTTTTCTGCGTCATCAACGAATGTCAATTTGTTGGCCTGCAGATTACGGCGTAACTCGTTCACGAAAGGTGAATTGAGATCGGGCGCGGTCAGGTAAATGGAGTTGAACGGCAAATTCGCCTGACCGCGTAAATGAAATCCACATGCGCTCAGTAAACACGCTGCCACTATCATCACTATGCGCCGCGTCATGCTCACATCACCACGTTGATTAATCGTCCTGGCACTACGATGACCTTCTTGGCCGCATTTCCAGCCAATTGTTTTTGCACCGCTTCGTGCCCCAAAGCCCATTGTTCCAGTGTTGCCTTGTCGGTGTCTTTGGCCACGCGCATACTGCCGCGTAGCTTGCCGTTCACCTGTATCACCAACTCGATCTCATCCTGCACCAGAGCTGATGCATCTACCTCGGGAAAACCTTGCTCTATCAATTTGCTGGCTGGCCGCAACTCCACCCAGAGCGCTTCAGCTATATGAGGCGTGATAGGAGATAGCAACAGCACTGCAGCTTCCAGTACCTCTTGCGCAACGCTGCGCTGCTCTTCACTTTTGGCTTCGAATTTGCCCAGCGCATTGAGTAATTCCATAACTGCTGCGATGGCAGTATTGAAAGTCTTGCGTCTACCGTAGTCATCATCGATCTTTTGTATGGTCAGATGTAGCTGCAGACGCAACGCCTTCGTTTTAGCATCCAATTCACCTGTGCGATATGCAGTGATTTCGCCTTGCTCTACATGGTCATGTACGGCTTTCCACACTCGTTTCAAAAAGCGAAACCCGCCCTCCACTCCTGCATCTGACCATTCCAAAGACTGTTCGGGAGGCGCGGCGAACATCATGAATAATCTCGCCGTATCAGCGCCATACTCATTGATGATAGCTTGTGGATCCACACCATTGTTCTTCGACTTGGACATCTTCTCGGTGCCACCTATCACTACCGGTTGCCCATCTTCACGCAACGTCGCCCCAACCGGACGACTTCTTTCATCGGTGACCACATCCACATCGGCAGGATTGATCCACAGCTTCTTACCATTCGCGGCTTCGCGGTAAAAAGTAGGTGCAATCACCATGCCTTGCGTCAGCAGATTCTTGAACGGTTCATCACCTTGTACCAAGCCTTCGTCGCGCATCAGTTTATGGAAGAAACGCGCGTATAGCAGGTGCAAGATGGCGTGCTCTATACCGCCTATGTATTGATCCACCGGCAACCATCGTTGCGCGGCGGCTTTATCCACCATGCTTGTCGTGCATTGCGGGCTGGCATAACGTGCATAGTACCAGGAGGACTCCACGAACGTATCCATGGTATCCGTCTCGCGGCGAGCCTTTCCGCCACACTTCGGACAGGTGCATTCATAGAACTCTGGCATCTTAGCCAAGGTGAACCTGCACCATCCGGCACCACATTCTCTGGCAATATCACCGGCAGTTGCTCATCAGGCACAGCCACATCGCCACAGCTTGGACAATGGATGATGGGGATGGGACAACCCCAATAACGTTGACGTGATATGCCCCAATCGCGTAATCGGAACTGCACTTTCTTTTCGCCCAACTCCTTAGCGCTTAAATCTGCGGCAATTGCATCTACGGCTTGATCGTATGCGAGACCATCGTATTTACCGGAATTAGTGCATAAACCTTCTTTACTGCCATACCACTCCTGCCAGGCTGCATCACTGAAGCCCTCACCCTGCTTGGCGATAGATTGCTTGATGGGTAGTTGGTATTTTTTTGCAAATCCAAAATCGCGTTCATCGTGAGCAGGTACTGCCATGACTGCGCCTTCCCCATATCCCATCAGAACATAATTGCCGACCCATACAGGTACTTGTTCACCTGTTAGCGGATGGGTAACGCTGATATCGATAGGCATTCCTTTCTTTTCCATCGTGGCGATGTCCGCCTCCGCCACGCCACCACGCTTACATTCCTCTATGAATTCCGTGAGCGTCGCGTTAGCTTCAGCTGCTTTGCTGGCAAGTGGATGTTCGGCGGCGACTGCGACGAACGTAACCCCCATGATGGTGTCCGCACGGGTTGTGTATACCCAGAGCTTTTCATTTTCACCATAGGGGAATGCAAAGCGCACACCATAGCTCTTGCCTATCCAGTTAGCCTGCATGGTTTTGACCTGCTCAGGCCAACCCTCCAAAGTATTCAAACCACTCAACAACTCGTCTGCGTATTGTGTGATGCGGAAGAAGTACATCGGTATATCGCGCTTCTCTACCAGTGCACCGGAGCGCCATCCTCTGCCATCAATGACTTGTTCGTTTGCCAATACGGTGTTGTCAATCGGATCCCAATTCACCACGGCGGTCTTTTTATAGATCACGCCTTTCTTAAACAGTCGTGTGAACAGCCATTGCTCCCAACGATAGTATTCTGGAGTACAGGTCTTTATCTCTCGTGACCAATCTATGCCTAAACCCAGCAGCTTCAGTTGCTGCTTCATGTATTCGATGTTGGAATAGGTCCATTCAGCTGGCGCCACATTGTTGGCCATAGCTGCATTCTCTGCGGGCAAACCAAACGCGTCCCATCCCATCGGCTGCATGACGTTAAAACCCTTCATGCGATGGTAGCGGCTCAGTACATCACCTATGGTGTAGTTGCGCACATGGCCCATGTGCAATTTTCCTGAAGGGTAAGGAAACATGGACAGGCAGTAGTATTTTGGTTTGGTGCTATGCTCATCGGCACGGAACACTTCTTGTTCTTCCCAATCTTTTTGTGCTTGTTTTTCTATGGATTCGGGGTGGTAATTGGCTTGCATGGCTGGATGATCTTTACACTTAAAATATTTGTTGGCCATTATAGCGGGTCAGTCGCGCTATGCGTCCACCTTCATCTACCTTCTAAGGGAACTCCAAATAGGATCACGCCATTCATTTTTCAGCATTTCTCGCTTTGCCACTGCTAACGGGAACATCTTTCGCCTGCGCATCACGCATTTCGCGAAGCGTACCTGTTCCGAGCAGTTTGCACTGACTATCAACAGTTTCTTGGGCGTTGATGATCCAACTGTTTCACACTGATTACAGAGAAGTTAACCTTCTGCTAGAATCACACATTAAAATTTTTAAACTTCAGAGGAGAATGTAACTATGTCAACTAAACACCCCGTGATCGCGGTCACAGGTTCATCCGGTGCAGGCACTACTACCGTCAAGCGTGCTTTTGAAAATATCTTCCGCCGCGAAAGCATCAATGCTGCCGTCATCGAAGGTGATAGTTTGCATAGTCTGGATCGCATGGCTTTCCGCGCTGCTGCCGCAGAGGCTGCCAAGGCCGGCCACAATACATTCAGTCACTTTGGACCAGAGGCTAACCATTTTGACAAGATCGAATCTATGTTCAAGCAGTATGGTGAGATGGGTATGTGCAAACGTCGCTACTACGTTCACAGCGAACCAGAAGCAGTGGAACATAACAAGCATTTCGGTTTGACCAACCTGACCCCTGGCGTTTTTACACCTTGGGAAGATATCGAATCTGGTTCTGACTTATTGTTCTATGAAGGTCTTCACGGTTTGGCCAAGGATGAATCTCAAGGCATTGATGCGAGTAAATATGTCGATCTGGGTATCGGTGTAGTTCCTGTCGTCAACCTGGAGTGGATCCAGAAGATCCACCGCGACAAGGCTGAGCGTGGGTATTCTGCAGAAGCGACAGTTGACACCATCATGCGTCGCATGCCTGACTACATCAAATACATCACGCCTCAATTTACTTACACCGATATCAACTTCCAGCGTGTCGCAACAGTAGATACCTCTAACCCTTTCATCGCGCGCGATATCCCGACTCCAGATGAAAGCTTTGTAGTGGTTCGTTTCCGCAATCCTAAGGGTGTTGATTTCCCTTACATGCTCAGCATGATCCCTAACTCATTCATGTCTCGTGCCAATACATTGGTGGTTCCTGGCGGCAAGATGAGTCACGCGATGGAGATTATCCTCGCTCCTGTCATGCATGACATGATCGAAAACAAGAAGAAGTAAACTGCATTAAGTCTTGTTGAATAGCTAAAAAGTGGCTACCACAATGGTAGCCACTTTTTTGACTGTAAAAATGTACCAACAAAAAAAGGCAGCCTAAGCTGCCTTTCTAGTGCTCAGATACCAGCTTAGTGGCCGGTGTTCTTACGCAATTGCTTGATTGCTGCCAACTGTGCGATCGCCTCAGCCAATTCGGCTTGGGCTTGAGCGTAGTCGATATCAGAAGTGCGATTACGCATCGCTTCTTCTGCATCCTGCTTTGCTTTCAATGCACGAGCCTCATCCAGATCGGCACCACGAGTTGCAGTGTCGGCCAGAATTGTGACTACGTCAGGTTGCACTTCCAGCATGCCACCCGAAACATAAATCAGCTCATCCGCAGCTTGATTAGGCAATTTAAGACGTACTGAACCGGGTTTGATGCGGGTCAACAGCGCGGCGTGGCGTGGATAGATACCGAGCTCACCTGCCTCACCTGGAACAATGACCAGTTCCGCGAGGCCGGAGAATATCGATGCTTCCGCACTTACGATGTCTACATGAACAGTCATTGCCATGGTATCCCTCTACTTATTAGTTCAGTGTCTTGGCTTTTTCAACTGCTTCTTCGATGCCGCCTACCATGTAGAACGCTTGCTCTGGCAAGTGGTCGTATTCACCGTCGACGATACCTTTGAAACCCTTGATAGTTTCTTTCAGTGTCACATATTTACCAGGGCTACCGGTAAATACTTCGGCAACGTGGAAAGGCTGGGACAAGAAACGCTGGATCTTACGAGCGCGAGAAACAGCCAATTTGTCTTCTGGAGCCAATTCGTCCATACCCAGAATCGCGATAATGTCGCGCAATTCTTTGTAACGCTGTAGCGTCATCTGAACCTTACGTGCCACTGAGTAGTGCTCTTCACCAACGACCAATGGGTCCAATTGACGAGAAGTAGAATCCAGAGGATCGACCGCTGGGTAGATACCCAAAGATGCGATGTCACGGGACAGAACAACGGTAGAGTCCAAGTGCAAGAAGGTTGTCGCTGGAGCCGGGTCGGTCAAATCGTCCGCAGGTACGTAAACAGCTTGAACCGAAGTGATAGAGCCAACTTTGGTTGAAGTGATACGCTCTTGCAAACGGCCCATTTCTTCAGCCAGAGTAGGTTGGTAACCCACAGCAGAAGGCATACGACCCAACAGCGCGGATACTTCAGTACCAGCCAATGTGTAACGGTAGATGTTGTCGACGAAGAACAGGATGTCACGACCTTCATCACGGAATTTCTCAGCCATGGTCAAACCAGACAACGCAACGCGTAGACGGTTACCGGGCGGCTCGTTCATCTGACCGAACACCATCGCAACTTTGTCCAGAACGTTGGAATCCTTCATTTCGTGGTAGAAGTCGTTACCTTCACGAGTACGCTCACCCACACCAGCGAACACTGACAGACCGCTGTGCTGCTTAGCGATGTTGTTAATCAGCTCCATCATGTTTACGGTCTTGCCCACACCAGCACCACCGAACAGACCAACCTTACCACCCTTAGCGAATGGGCAAACCAGATCGATAACCTTGATACCAGTTTCGAGCAAGTCTACAGAAGGAGACAGTTCGTCGAACTTAGGCGCCTTCTGATGGATAGAACGGCGCTCTTCGCATTTAATTTCGCCAGCGTCATCGATTGGACGACCCAGTACATCCATGATACGACCCAGAGTACCAGCACCGACCGGAACCGTGATTGGGCTGTTAGTATTATTGACTATCATGCCGCGTTGTAGACCATCAGAGGATCCCATAGCGATGGTACGTACCACGCCGTCACCCAGCTGCTGCTGCACTTCGAATGTCAGACCCGCTTCCACAACTGTACTTCCAGTGGCAGCAAGTGTCAGCGCATCGTAAACCTTAGGCATTTTATCGCGTGGAAATTCGATGTCGACAACCGCGCCAATACTTTGAACAATCTTTCCTTGACTCATTTTGAGCTTCCCCGTCTAAATTAATTCTGTAATTAACTGTATGTTGCCGAATTAGCCAACTGCCGCCGCACCGCTACAGATTTCCGAAATCTCACGGGTAATCGCAGCTTGGCGTGCTTTGTTGTAGACCAACTTTAGGTCCGCAATGACATCCTTAGCATTGTCAGAAGCAGCCTTCATCGCCACCATACGTGAACTCTGCTCGGAAGCCATGTTCTCAACTACACCTTGGTAAACCAACGATTCGGTGTAACGCAACAACAGTTCGTCAATTACCAGCTTGGCATCTGGTTCGTATATATAGTCCCAGCTGCCCTGAGCTTCTCCCAGTTTTTCGCTGGTCAAAGGCAACAGTTGCTCCATGCATGGCTCTTGCTTCATGGTATTGACAAAGTGATTGTAGCTAATATGTATGGCGTCAATTTCACCTGAAACATATGCATCCAACATCACCTTGACTGCACCTATCAGATTTTCTACATGGGGCACATCGCCCAATCCTGTCAGATGAGATTTAACCTCAGCACCGACACGGTTCATGAAACCGAAACCCTTGTTGCCGATTGCACAGACTGCGACTGCTTTGCCTTCTGCTTCCCACTCCTTCATGCGATTGATTGCGAGGCGCAGCACGTTGGTATTCAAACCACCGCACAGACCTTTATCAGAAGTGATAACAATCACACCCACCTTTTTGATGCTGTCACGCTTGACCAAGAATGGATGCTTGTATTCCGGGTTGGCGCGTGACAGGTGTGCTGCAACTGCACGAATCCTCTCTGCATAAGGTCGAGCTGCACGCATACGCTCCTGCGCTTTGCGCATCTTGGCTGCGGCGACCATTTCCATGGCGCGCGTGATCTTGCGTGTATTTTCTACACTCTTGATCTTCGTGCGTATCTCTTTACTACCAGCCATGTGTCACCTCGACTTAGTAAACAGCGGATGTTTTGAACTTCTCAATCGCTGCAGACAACAGTTTTTCGTTATCTGCGTTCAGATCTTTAGTTGTCTCAATCGCTTCCATCAAGCTCGCATTGTTCGACTTCAGGAATGCATGAACTGCTGATTCAAATGCTAATGCTTTAGCGACCGGAACATCATCAAAGTAACCTTTGTTGACCGAGAACAATGTCACCGCCATTTCAGCGATAGACAATGGGCAGTATTGCAACTGCTTCATCAGCTCTGTCACTAGACGACCGCGCTCCAACTGTTTGCGCGTTGCCTCATCCAAATCGGAAGCGAACTGCGCAAACGCAGCCAATTCACGATACTGAGCAAGAGCTAGACGTACACCGCCACCCAACTTCTTGATGACTTTGGTCTGAGCCGCACCACCCACACGAGATACCGAGATACCAGCGTTGATAGCTGGACGGATGCCTGCGTTGAACAAGTCGGTTTCAAGAAATATCTGACCGTCGGTGATCGAAATCACGTTGGTAGGAACGAATGCAGAAACGTCACCAGCTTGAGTCTCGATGATAGGCAAGGCTGTCAATGAACCTGTCTTACCCTTAACTTCACCCTTCGTGAATGCTTCAACGTAGTCAGCGTTCACACGTGCCGCACGCTCCAACAGACGGGAGTGCAGGTAGAACACGTCACCAGGATAAGCTTCACGACCCGGCGGACGACGCAGCAACAAGGATATCTGACGATATGCCCAAGCTTGTTTGGTCAAATCATCGTAAACGATCAGTGCATCTTCGCCACGATCACGGAAATATTCGCCCATCGTACAGCCAGCGTAAGGTGCCAAGAATTGCATAGCCGCAGAATCAGAAGCGGTCGCGGCGACAACGATGGTGTAACCCAAAGCGCCGTGCTCTTCCAGTTTGCGCACCACGTTAGCTACGGTAGATGCTTTTTGGCCAATGGCAACATAGATACATGTGATGCCTTGACCTTTTTGGTTGATGATCGCGTCGATTGCTACAGCAGTCTTACCTGTCTGGCGGTCACCAATGATCAATTCACGCTGGCCACGACCGACAGGAACCATCGAGTCGATAGACTTCAAACCTGTCTGTACTGGCTGATCAACCGATTTACGCTGGATAACGCCTGGCGCAACCTTTTCGATCTTGTCAGTCATCTTGGCATTGATCGGGCCTTTGCCGTCGATGGGTTGACCCAGCGCGTTGACCACACGGCCACACAACTCTGGACCTACCGGAACTTCCAGGATACGACCGGTACACTTTACAGTGTCACCTTCTTTGATATGTTCGTACTCACCCAGAACCACGGAGCCGACTGAATCGCGCTCCAAGTTCAATGCCAAACCAAATGTATTGCCCGGGAATTCCAACATTTCACCTTGCATCACATCGGACAAGCCGTGCACACGTACTATACCGTCCGTCACGCTGACGACAGTACCTTCAGTGCGGGCTTGTGTTGCAGCATCGAAATTTTCGATGCGACTGCGAATCAAATTGCTAATTTCAGAAGGGTTGAGCTTCATCTGAGTTTTCCTTATTTCGATTATTCGATCATTAAGCTAGTGCGTATGCTAATTCGGCCAGACGGGTGTTGGCAGAGCCATCTATCACCTTATCGCCCATGCGAATCACAATCCCACCTAGCAAGGCCTTGTCTACGTTACAGCTGAGCTTAATGTCGCACCCTAGGCGAACCTTCAGAGCAGCAGCGATTTTTTGCTGTTGCTCTTCGTTCAAGGCGAAGGCTGAACTGACAATAACTTGTGCGGACTTTTCAGCTTCGGCACGGAGCGCTTCAAACATCGCTGCCATTTCTGCAACAACTTCCAAACGACCACTCTGCGCCAACACACGAACAAAATTACTTTGTTCTTTATTCAGCTTACCTGCCAATTCCAACATCAAAGCTTCCAGCTCACTCTGCTTGACGCGCGGACTGCACACGACAGCCTTAACTTCAGCATTGGCCAAAAGATCTGACAATGTTTGTAGAACCGCAGACCAACCTTTCAGGTCGGTTTGCTTTTGTGCCACCTCAAACGCCGCTTGAGCGTAAGGACGAGCAATAGTATTGGCTTCAGACATGGCTATTAGATTTCCGCAACGAGTTTGTCGAGCAGATCATTGTGCGCTTTAGCATCAATCTCACGACCCAGAATCTTACCTGCGCCAGCCAATGCGATAGACGAAACCTGACTACGCAATTGTTCTTTAGCACGGAAGACTTCTTGTTCGATTTCTGCTTGAGCACCGGCAACCAAACGATCACCTTCTGCTTTGGCTTGAAGCTTTGCCGCTTCGATAATTTCGCTAGCACGCTTTTCGCCGTTGCCGATGATTTCGGCAGCCCGCTCTTTCGCTTCACGGATGACTTCCGCTGAGCGCTTTGCAGCCAACTCAAGGTCGTGCTTAGCACGTTCACCAGCCGCCAGACCATCAGCAATGGTCTTGGCTCGTTCTTCCATGGCCGTCAACAGTGGCGGCCATACGAACTTCATGGTGAACCAAATGAGAATGGCAAATGTTATTGCCTGTCCCAGTAAGGTTGCGTTGATATTCACAGTGATCCCTTTCGGTCAATTACAGGGGGTTGATTAACCCTTAACGATTGCGATGAATGGATTAGCGAACAACATGTACAGAGCGATACCAACACCGATCATGGTTACCGCATCCAACAGACCAGCAACGATGAACATCTTAACTTGCAATGTAGGGATCATTTCAGGTTGACGAGCTGCACCTTCCAAGAAGCGACCACCCAACAGACCGAAACCGATCGCAGTACCCAAAGCGCCAAAACCAATCAACAACGCAACAGCGATCGATACATTACCCAACAACAGTGCTAATTCCATCTTTATCTCCTTGGAGGTTTAGTTAATACAAGTTAAAAAACAATACAAAAACGACTTACAAACTCTTAGTGGCTCTCGTGAGCCATGCTCAGATACACCACGGTCAACATCATGAACACGAACGCCTGTAACGTGATAATCAACAAGTGGAAGATCGCCCAGGGCGCACCCAGCATCCACTGCAGATACCAAGGCAGCAACGCGATCAGGATAAACACCATCTCACCGGCATACATGTTACCGAACAGACGCAGTGCCAGCGAGATCGGCTTGGCAATATCTTCAACGACACGAAATAGGATGTTGACAGGGATCAACAATGGGTTCTTACCAAATGGCGAGAACAGAATCTCTTTGCTGAACCCTTTGAACCCCTTGATTTTGAAGCTATAGAAGTAAATCAAGAAGAACACGCTTATAGACATCGCGAATGTTGCGTTCAGATCCGTTGAAGGCACGACTTTCAGGTGCTCCACACCAAACCAGCGCGCAATCAATGGCAGCAAGTCGACCGGAATGACATCCATTGCATTCATCGCAAAGATCCACACAAAGATGGTCAATGCCAAGGGTGCGATCAGCGCACTTTTGCCATGGAAGGTATCTTTGACTTGGGTGTCGACCATCTCGACGAGCATCTCAACGAAGTTTTGCATCCCCTTAGGTACGCCAGCAGTCGCTTTGCGAGCCGCCAACCACATAGTGCCAAATACTATTAATCCCAATACTGCAGATACCAGCATGGTATCCACATGGAATGTCCAAAAGCCCTCACCCGCATGCAGATTGGTTAGGTGATGCTGGATATACTCTGATGTTGTTTGACCTTCAGCGCTCATAATCTTCACACAAAAATTAATGCTGCCCAATAAACCACTAGGGTCCCCACGTAGCCGACAAATAGCGGCAACGCCTGTACTTCTTTAAATTCTTTGAATACCAAGGAAAACAACAGAATCGTGAACACCAGTTTATATGCTTCGGCGCTGTAATGCGCTCTTACTATTTTTTTTGCCTCCCCATCATTTGGAGAAACCATTTTTTTAGCATAGACCAATGCTGTGACAAAACCGATTGCACCTCCCGTTAGCGCCGATATGGCGGCCAGATTCCCCAGCACTATCCACATCAACAGGGCAATTATGACAGTTACCGTCACTTGAACTAGTATTATTTGACGAACTGCTTTATTCAACTTTGCCTCTTTAAACGCGTCGCATTCTACCCAAGCCCATCCTATCGAGTCAACGATTTATTTGATTCTAGCGATCAACTCTTCCAAATGATCATTGCTGGAATATGCAATAACCAATTTGCCGGCCCCTTTGCTCCCTTGTTTTATTGTTACAACCGTTCCCATCACATCGGCCAATTGCTCCTGCAGACGCAACACATCACGGTTCGGTTGCTTGCCGTTTGCGGCCACTGTCTTTTTGTCTATCTTAGCTTTAGTCCAATCCTGCACTAGGCTCTCGGCTTCACGCACAGACATTTGCTCCAACACTATCCGATTTGCCGCTGTAATCTGCTCTGCGCCATCCAACGCCAGCAATGCTCGTGCATGCCCCATGTCCAGCTTACTTTCCATCAGCATATCTTGTACTGGTTGGGATAATTTAAGCAGTCGCAACAGATTGCTTGCCGCACTTCGTGATCTGCCTACCGCGTCCGCAGCGGTCTGATGCGTCATATCGAATTCGTCAATTAGACGCTGCATGCCAACCGCCTCCTCCAAGGGATTCAGATTTTCTCGTTGGATGTTTTCTATCAGCGCCATCGCCAAGGCCACATTATCTTTTACACTACGCACCAGCACTGGGACGTGCGCCAACCCTGCCAACTGCGCTGCTCGCCAACGCCTTTCACCCGCAATGATTTCATAGCTTTCATCATCAAGTTGACGCACTAAAATGGGCTGCATGACTCCTTGGGACTTGATCGAAGCGGCCAGCTCATTTAATGAATTCTGATCCATGTATGAACGCGGTTGATATTTGCCCGGTTTAAGTAGAGTGACGCTTAGATCGCGCAGTACATCGTCTTTCTCGCTTTTGCTTCCGGATAACAAAGCATCTAAGCCTCGTCCTAAGCCTTTATTGGGTCTTGCCATTTTATTTCCTTTATACCGCTTCTATTTTGGATTTCAAATTTAACATTTCGTCTGCCAATGCCAAGTATGCTTGCGTTCCTTTGGATGCCTTATCATGAAACAAAGCAGGCACACCATAACTTGGCGCCTCGGCCAAACGGATATTCCTTGGAATTACGGTGCGATACACCTTATCGCCAAAATGCGTCTCTAGCTGTGTCGATACTTGTTGTGCCAATGCATTACGCGGATCAAACATAGTACGCAACAGGCCTTCTATTTCTAACACCGGGTTTAAGTTAGCCCTCACTTTTCGTATTGTATTGACTAAGTCGCTCAACCCCTCTAGCGCGTAGTATTCACACTGCATAGGTATCATCACGCTCTTCGCCGCACACAAGCCATTCAATGTCAGCAAATTCAAAGCGGGCGGGCAATCGATCAGCACGTAATCATATTCACCCAAAACTGCTTGCAAGCTTTCATGCAGACGCATCTCGCGTCTTGGCATATCGACCAACTCTATCTCGGCCCCAGCCAACTCCCGATTCGCTGGCAGCACATCGTATCCGCCCGAGCCTGCCGTTTTTCGTGACTCCGATATGGTCTTATTACCTAACAGCACATCATAAACACTACTCTGCAGATCGCGTTTTTCGATACCGCTCCCCATCGTTGCATTACCCTGAGGGTCCAAATCTATCAGCAGAACACGCTGCTCTGCAGCTGCTAGGCTTGCGGCCAAATTTACAGTTGTAGTTGTTTTTCCAACCCCGCCCTTTTGATTCGTGACCGCTAATATTCTAATCATGGTTTATTGCTCCGTTACCGACACTACAACCAAGCTTCTCGCCGCTTCTAATTTAGGAACTTTCAATGCAATGATTTTATCCACTTGGTACCCAACCTTGATACTTTGCAGTTCCTTCTCAGCCACACCCTTCATTGCCGCCCAGCGTCCTTTTTCCGCCATCAGGTGGCGGGTCAAGTTGAGGAAATCTCCCAACTCGGTAAATGCACGCGAGGTTATCCCATTAAATAATTCTGAGGATTTAAAATCTTCGATGCGAACACAGCAGACACTCACATTCTTCAGACCCAGATCTATGACTGCCTGCTGTACAAACCCAGTTTTTTTGCTGTTGCTATCTATCAGTGTGAATTGCCATTGCGGCCTCATTACTGCCAACACCAGACCTGGCAACCCTGCCCCACAACCCACATCCAACCATCTTCCCGGCCAAAGGTAAGGCAGGATTGCCAAGCTATCTAGCAAATGATGACTTACCATTTCTTGTGGGTCACGAATAGCCGTGAGGTTATACACCTTGTTCCATTTATTTAGCAAAGCGATATATTCCAACAACTGCGCTTGCTGTGCGTCATTCGCATCCAAACCCAACTTTTCTATGCCGGCTTGTAGCTCCTCCTTCAGGTTCATACCTCGCTCCGCTCGGCAACCGGACCTCGAAAGCCACGCTTTAAGTGTACCAACAACAACGAAATTGCTGCTGGGGTTATACCTGATATACGAGCCGCCTGAGCGACGGTCTGCGGCTTGAACTGATTCAGCTTTTGCTGCACTTCATTTGAAAGCCCAGATACATCTCTATAATTCATGTCATCAGGCAGACTCAAACTTTCATATTGTTGAGCCCTATCAATCTCATCTCTCTGTCGCTCTATATACCCTTGATACTTAGACTGAATCTCAACCTGCTCCGACACCTTTGCATCGTCAACTACTACACCAACTCCAGGCAAGGTCATCAAACTGGCGTAATTCACGTCTGGGCGGCGCAGCAATTCATACAGGGAATATTCGTGCTCTATCGGCTTACCCAAGACACGCACCGCCTCTGCGACTGACAACATTTGCGGGTTGACCCATGTTTGGCGAAGACGCTGCTCCTCCAAAGCAATCGCTTCCCTTTTCACCTCAAATGCCTGCCAACGGCTATCATCAACCACTCCGAGCTTTCTTCCTATTTCTGTCAAACGCAGATCGGCATTATCCTCCCGTAATTGCAACCGGTATTCTGCGCGACTAGTAAACATACGATATGGCTCAGTTACACCACTGGTAATCAGATCATCCACCAGAACCCCAAGATATGCTTGGTCGCGCCTCGGGCACCAAGTTTCCCGCTCCTTCACCTGCAATGCGGCATTCAATCCCGCCAATAAGCCTTGGGCTGCCGCCTCCTCATAACCGGTCGTACCATTAATTTGTCCAGCAAAGAACAGGGCGTGTATCGCTTTGGTTTCTAAAGAATTCTTCAATCCTATCGGATTGAAGTAATCATACTCAATGGCATACCCTGGCCTCAGGATGTGCGCATTTTCCAGGCCTTTTATAGAGCGAACCAAATCCAATTGCACATCAAATGGCAGACTGGTTGATATTCCATTTGGATACACTTCATGCGTGGTTAGACCTTCGGGCTCAAGAAATATCTGATGCGAGTCTTTATCAGCAAAACGCGTTATTTTATCTTCAATTGATGGACAATAGCGCGGCCCTACCCCCTCTATCGCTCCAGTGAACAATGGGGATCGATCCAATCCACTGCGGATGATATCGTGTGTCCTAACGCTAGTCTCCGTTATCCAACATGGCAACTGCTTGGGGTGTTGTGATGCATTCCCCATAAAAGAGAACACAGGCGCGGGATCATCACCGGCCTGCTCCTTCATCACTGAATAGTTAATGGTTCTTCCATCGATACGCGGCGGGGTTCCCGTCTTTAACCTGCCTGCAGGCAGATTTAGCTCTCTTAATCGATGAGCCAGACTGATGGATGGGGGATCTCCCGCTCTGCCAGCAGAATAATTTGCTTGGCCGACATGTATCAGGCCAGATAGGAATGTTCCCGTTGTGAGAACCACGGCTTTTGCATTGAAACGCAAACCCAGCTGAGTAACGACCCCCACAACCCGATCTTGTTCCAGCAACAGATCATCAACCGCCTGCTGAAACAACCACAGGTTTTTTTGGTTTTCCAATCTGCTGCGTATAGCTTGCTTGTAGAGCAAGCGATCCGCCTGAGCACGAGTAGCCCTTACAGCCGGGCCTTTGCTTGAGTTAAGAATGCGAAATTGTATGCCGCTTTCATCCGTTGCCGCAGCCATTGCGCCACCTAACGCATCCAGCTCTTTTACAAGATGCCCTTTGCCTATTCCACCTATGGAGGGGTTACAAGACATCTGGCCCAACGTTTCGATGTTGTGGCTGAGCAGCAGCGTTTTGCACCCCGCGCGCGCGCTGGCTAGCGCAGCTTCGGTTCCGGCATGGCCGCCACCCACCACTATCACATCAAATATACTTGGGAAATTCATAGATTAAAGCTCAAAAAGGATGCGCATCATACAACAGCCACCCCACTTTCCCAAACAGGGTGTTTCACGTGAAACAATAACCTTAGCTTTAGTTTTATTTTCCTATGCAGAATCTGCTAAAAATTTCACCAAGCAAATCATCAGCAGAAAAATTTCCCGTGATGCTGTTCAATGCGGCTTGAGCAAGCCGCAACTCTTCGGCAAAGAGTTCTGGGTAAGCACTAACCGATTCCGCCCGCTCCAGCTTATTTTCGGCTTCATTAAGCGCTAGCAAGTGACGCTCTCTGGCCATGAATATTCCACTCTCCATGCTACTCCAGCCAACAAGCCCAAGAAGCTTACTACGCAACTCATCCATCCCAACTCCTGTTTTCGCGGACACAAAAACGCTGGTCGAATCCTCTGATTTGCCCTGAACTGAAGTAGCTAGATCAATCTTATTGAATACCGTTAAGCGCGGTATGCCAGGGGGCATAAGAGCAAGAATTTCTTTGTCTCCTGCGTTACTGATCTGGTTTGCGTCGCGCAAAATCAATATAACATCGGCACGTTGTAATGTTTGATGAGTAAGGGCGATGCCCATCTTTTCTATAAAGTCTTCAGAATGACGTAAACCTGCCGTATCCATGATATGTAATGGAACGCCATCAATCTGGATTTCGCTTCTGATGACATCCCGAGTTGTCCCTGGAACATCACTTACAAGTGCCACCTGTTCTCCAGACAGCCGGTTTAGCAAACTTGATTTGCCTACATTCGGCTGCCCCACCAAGGCAACATTTGCCCCCTCGCGCAACAGATTGCCTTGTTTTGCAGTCTCTAGTGTGTGCCTTAGGGTTGTTTGTATTCTAAATAACTCACTGTTACGGCGGTTTACATCTACTTGATCCACTTCTTCTTCGGGAAAATCCAGCAACGCTTCAACCAACATACGCAGATTGATGAGCTCTGCTACCAACTTATTGACTACGCCAGAGAATTCTCCATTGAGTGAGCGAATCGCGCTCCTTGCCGCTTGAGAGGTGGTTGCATCTATCAAATCCGCAACACCTTCTGCTTGTGCGAGATCGAGTTTGTTATTGAGATATGCTCTACGCGTGAATTCTCCGGGCTGGGCTAGCCTTGCACCCAGTGTGATGCAGCGTTGCAAAATTAACTGAAGAACTGCCGTGCCACCATGCCCCTGAAGTTCCAGTACATCTTCTCCTGTGTAGGAGTGAGGGGCTTTAAAAAATAGCAAGATACCCTTATCTATAGGAAGTCCTGCTTCATCTGCGAAGGTGGTGTAATGGGCATGCCTATCTATAGGAGATTTTCCCAAGATCGCACGCGCTATCTCTGCCGACTTTGGGCCGGAAAGGCGAACCACTCCTATACCACCACGACCTTTCGCAGTAGCAATAGCAGCTACTGTATCAATTTTTGGCGGCAAGTCCTTGCGCCTCTAATCCGCGTGTGATGTACCACTGCTGACTGATAGAGAGAACATTGTTTACCACCGAATACAAAACTAAGCCTGCGGGGAAGAAGAAAAATACAACGCTAAATACAACCGGCATTATTTTCATCAGCTTTGCCTGCATAGGATCTGGTGGTGTTGGGTTGAGCTTGCTTTGCAATATCATGCTTGCACCCATTATTAGCGGGAGAACGTAGTACGGATCTGCCACTGAAAGATCTTCAATCCAACCAAAGAATGGAGCATAACGCATCTCTACACTTTCCAAGATAGACCAATAAAGAGAGATAAATACTGGAATTTGAATCAATACGGGGAGACATCCACCCAGTGGATTAATTTTTTCGGTCTTATACAAATCCATCATTGCACGGTTCAGCTTTTCCCTGTCATCACCATACTGTTTTTTGATCTTTTCCAACTTGGGTGCGACCACACGCATCTTTGCCATTGAGCGATAGCTTGCAGCCGATAGTGGGAAAAATAGCAACTTGATCAGGACTGTCAGAAGAATGATAGCAACACCCCAATTCTGCACCCAAGAGTGCAATAGAGACATAGTCCAGAACATTGGTCTGGCTAGTACCGTTAGCCATCCGTAATCAACGCTTAAACCCAATCCTGGAGCAATCTTATCAAGTTTTGAATGTGCGGGTCCCGCATACAGTGTTACAGATACGGCACCTTTGCTATTTGGTTCTATAAGTTGAAATGGCACAACGGTGCCTATGCTATACAGGCCGTTGTCTAACTTGCGAGTAAAAAATTCGCGTTGGGCGCCCTCTTTAGGAATCCATGCCGCTACGAAGTAATGTTGCAATATACCAATCCAGCCATTATCGCCTTCCTTGGGGTACTCCAGCTTGTTCTTATCTATTGATGAAAAATCTACCTTCTGTAACTTGTCCTTATCAGTAAAGACAGCTGCTCCTGTATAAGTGGGAACAAATTTAGTCGCGCCTGCTGGCGCTTCGTGATCGCGAACCAATTGGAAGTACGCAGAGGTAGTAACCTGCTTGTTTGATAGATTTTCAATATCAAAAGAAATATCTGTCTGATAACCTCCCTTATGGAACGTTATCGTCTTTATGACTTTTACGCCGTTAGCTGAAGTAGCCGTCAGCCTTACGTCTAATTTATCGCTATTTTCAGCCAATACATATGCATCCTGTTCGGCCGCATAAACAGTATTGTGATTTGGCAAATCTGGGCCAAGTAATCCACTTTGCTCCGAGTAATTATGTGTTCCAACTCCCTTTTCAAATAAAACAAAAGGTTTTGTTTTATCGACACCATCGGGATGCTTTAAGAAAGATAGTTTTTGTATATCGCCACCAACGGTACTGATCTCTGCCAGCAATGTATCTGTTTTAACCGTGATGATTTTAGCATCAGCTACAGGAACTATATTCTGTGTAATTATGGGGTTAGTCTTTTGAATAGGACTTGCTGACGCTGCAACAACATTATAAACAGGTTGTTGTAACACCAAATCTTGCGGGTGTTGGTAGCGTTGCCAACCATCCCAAACCAAAACTAATGAAAAAGAAAAAATTATGAACAGGAATAATCTTTGGAGATCCATAGGTGATTTAGCTAATAGTTATGGTACAGGATCGTAACCACCTGAACACCAGGGATTACATCGGACAAGGCGTTTAATACTCAACCAGACCCCCTTAAACACGCCATAACGAATTAATGCATCGCAGGCGTAATGTGAGCAGGTAGGTGTAAAACGACAACTAGGTGGGCTGAGCGGACTAATTATATACTGATAGCCATGAATTAATTTGATTAGAATCAGGCGCATCTTGCAATTAGCCTATCAAATAAATTTGCTAACTCAATTTTTTGCTTAGCCATTGATTCCGTACTGGTACTTCTAATAAGAACGACCAAATCCAGTCTCTTAGATTTGATATCATGATTCCTAAATACTTCTCTAATTGCTCTCTTATTAGTATTCCTATCGATTGCCTTATGCATGCATTTTTTGCTAGCGATAATTCCTAACCGAGATAGATTTTCTTGGTTAGGAATAAAAAATAATTTGAAGTACTGATTGGAGATACTGCTAGATTTTAAGCAACTCGTATAACCCTCAGTACTAGGTATACGTTGACCAGCTCCAAAACTTCGACCAATACTAAACTGCGAGTCTTGCACGGCCTTTGGCGCGGCGAGCACGAATTACAGCGCGGCCTCCACGTGTTTTCATGCGGACCAGAAATCCGTGTGTACGTTTTCTTTTGGTTACGGAAGGTTGGTAGGTGCGTTTCATTTATAAAATCCTCGGTAAGTCGTAAAACGCGGCATTACAATACCTTAGCTAAATTATGTCAAGCTAAATTTACTTGCAAGCTTGTGGATAAGTTGCGACATGGGCGGTAGAATGAACTCTGATATTTGTTGTTGGAATTGTTACAAAATTATGCAGGAAAAAATACTTTGGGAATCTTGTTTACTGTCCTTTGAAAAAAACCTTTCTCCGCAACAGTTCAATGCTTGGATAAAGCCACTTAGAATAATTAAGGAAAATGGGTCGCTGGTTTTGATGGCGCCCAATAGCTTTACGTTGAAGGTAGTTCAAGAGCGTTTCTTTTCTGAAATTAGCCGGCAGACAGCCCTAGTCTACTCGAGCATGCCAAATTTCGAGTTTCGTATTCAAGATCAAGAAGAGGCTCCACAAGCCGAAATAGTATCTAAACCAATAGTTACTGCAAAAATAATTACGCCAAAAATCGAAACCTCCTTCAGAGGATACGGAAAATTAAACCCTAACCTTACTTTTGATAATTTTGTTATAGGTAAGGCAAACCAACTTGCATTCGCAGCAGCAACACAGGTATCTGAACTACCAGGCGTTTCTTACAATCCATTATTCATTTATGGGGGTGTTGGTCTGGGTAAAACTCACTTGGCGCAAGCAATAGGCAATCAAATAAAGCTACATAAACCAGATGCGAAAATATGTTATATGCACGCAGAGCGCTATGTCGCTGACGTCGTTAGAGCATATCAATCAAATAAATTCGAGGAATTTAAACAGTATTACCACTCACTCGATATTCTCTTGATCGATGATATTCAATTTTTTGCAGGAAAAAATAAAACTCAAGAGGAATTTTTTTATGCTTTCAATAATTTAATTGATTCGCATAAACAAGTAATTCTCACCAGCGATACATTTCCAAAGGAAATATTGGGTCTGGAAAGCCGTTTGGTATCACGTTTTGGTTGGGGACTGACTATATGTATAGAGCCTCCGGAGTTGGAAATGCGAGTGGCGATACTTCTTAAAAAGGCATTATTGGGTGGTTACCTTTTAGATGAGACGGTAGCTTTTTTTATTGCTAAACATGTTAATTCCAACGTACGAGAACTTGAGGGGGCTCTAAAGCGCGTCGAAGCGTATGCTAAATTTCATAAGAGAGAAATTTGTGTTGAAACTGCAAAGGAATCATTAAAAGATATTTTAGTTGCGCAAAGTAGACAAATATCGATTGAGAACATACAAAAAACAGTCGCTGAGTATTACAGATTGAAAATATCTGAATTGCTGTCAAAAAAACGCAGTCGGAATATTGCTAGACCTAGACAAATTGCAATGGCTTTGACTAGGGAATTAACATCAATGAGTCTACCGGAGATTGGTGCATCTTTTGGTGGTAGAGACCATTCAACAGTTATTCATGCATGCAAAACGATGGAAGAATTGAAACGAAGCGATACAATTATAAATTCTGATTACAAGGTACTTCTACAAACACTAAAAGGTTAACTATATTAATAAGTGGTGTATTAATTGTTAATAACTAATGAGTTCATTTGAATTTTAAAACTTACTAACAATCACCAACATTTAGTACATGGTAATAATGATTCTTAATCTAAAGTCTATCCTATTGTTTTAATAAGCTATTAGTAGTTAGTAACAATAATCACGCTCCCTTATTAGTATTATTAGGTATATATATTATGTTTATTAAAAAAGTAGATAAGCAAACTATTTTGAAACCGCTTCAGGTTGTAATAGGAATAGTTGAACGTAAACAAACCTTACCTATCCTTTCAAATGTATTGATTGAGAAGGAGTTGAATGCAATTCGCTTTACTGCAACAGATTTAGAAATTCAAATCACAACTACAGTTAAAACTAATGACGACGATAAATCGAATTCAGCAATTACGGTAGGCGGTAAAAAATTGCAGGAAATATTACGAATACTGCCGGAGCTGAGCGAGGTATCAATTGAAGTTAAAGATAATAAAGCACAGATAAAATCTAATAAAAGTAGATTTAACTTACAAACATTACCCTATGAAGACTTTCCAAAATTAACCAATCAGTTATTAGATCCAAAGAAAATTATCCTATCTCAAGGTAAGCTGAAATCCTTATTGTTATCAGTCCAATATGCAATGGCTCAACAGGATGTTCGTTATTACCTAAATGGAGTTTTATTGATAATTGATGGTAGCAAATTAAAGGCTGTAGCAACTGATGGACATAGATTGGCTTTCAATGTGACAGGCATTGAAGGAGTATATGAAAAACAAGAAATAATTTTGCCGCGTAAAGCAATCACTGAATTATGTAAATTACTTACTGATAACGAAGAGACGGTAGAAATAGGCTTTTCAAGCCAACAAGTAAAAATTGAATTTTCTGGAATCACTTTAATTTCAAAAGTAATTGATGGCAAATTTCCAGACTACGAACGTGTGATACCACAGTACATTAATCACCTAGAAATGAACCGAATTCAAGTTCAGCAAGCCCTACAACGTGCCGCAATATTATCAAACGAAAAATTTCGTGGGGTAAGGTTTGTTTTAACAGAAAAAAAACTAACAATAATAAGTAGTAATAGTGAACAAGAAGAAGCACAAGAAGAAATTGAAACCCAATATCAAGGGGAAGCTATTGATATTGGGTTTAATGTGAATTATCTAATGGATGGATTGAATAATATACAAGGCGAAACAGCAGTATTTTCTTTTGGTGATCCCAATAGTTCAATTCTAATAACAACGAGCAATAATTCAGAATACCGCTATGTTGTGATGCCAATGAGAATATAAAATATTCTGTGTTAGAAACATAAAAAATGTTCCACGTGAAACAGAATACAAAGAAAGAAGAAAATGAGTGATTACGATTCAAACAGTATAAGAGTGCTTAAAGGCTTAGAAGCTGTTCGTAAGCGTCCAGGAATGTATATAGGTGATACAAATGATGGTACTGGTTTACATCACATGGTTTTTGAGGCAGTAGATAATGCTGTCGATGAAGCGTTAGCGGGTCATTGTGATGAGATAACTGTAATAATTCACGCAGATAATTCAATTAGCGTAAGTGATAATGGTAGGGGAATTCCAACAGATATTCACAAGGAAGAAAATAGATCTGCAGCAGAAGTAATAATGACAATTTTACACGCGGGTGGAAAGTTTGATAGTAATTCATATAAAGTATCAGGCGGACTGCATGGTGTTGGTGTTTCTGTAGTAAATGCATTATCTGAATGGTTAAAGCTAACTATTTATCGCGATGGAAAAGAACATTTTATGGAGTTCCGACATGGAGATCCTGTGGAACCGCTAAAGGAGGTTGGTCCCTCTAGTAAAAAAGGAACAACAGTACATTTCCTAGCTGCAAAGGAAACCTTTGGATTGGTTGAATTTCATTTTGATATTTTGGCAAAAAGATTGCGGGAATTATCATTCTTGAATAATGGAGTAAAAATCGCTCTTATTGATCACAGAAATGGAAAAGAAGAAAACTTTGCTTTTAGTGGAGGGATAAAAGGTTTCGTGGAGTATATGAACCGAAATAAATCTGCTCTCCACCCCAAAGTATTTTATGCAATTGGCGAAAAGGATGGGATTACTGCAGAAATTGCAATGCAATGGAATGATTCATACCAAGAAACGGTGCAATGTTTTACCAATAATATTCCCCAGCGCGATGGTGGTACTCACTTGACCGCACTCCGTGCAGCAATGACAAGAACCTTGAACGGGTACATTGAGGCTGAGCAGATAGCAAAAAAAGCTAAAGTTGAAACCTCTGGTGATGATATGCGTGAGGGTCTGACGGCTGTTTTGTCGGTGAAACTCCCAGATCCAAAATTCTCATCACAAACAAAAGATAAATTGGTTTCATCAGAGGTTAGGCCTGTAATAGAAGAATTAGTCGCTGAGCAGATGAGTGCATTTTTGCTGGAAAATCCAAACGACGCAAAGATTATAGTTAATAAAATAATAGATGCAGCACGTGCGCGCGAAGCAGCAAGAAAAGCGCGAGATTTAACAAGGCGCAAGGGCGTTCTGGATGGAATGGGATTGCCAGGAAAATTGGCAGATTGCCAAGAAAAAGACCCAGCTCTGTCGGAATTATATTTGGTTGAGGGCGATTCTGCTGGGGGATCTGCTAAGCAAGGTAGAGATAGAAAATTCCAAGCGATTTTACCACTTAAAGGAAAAATTCTTAATGTGGAAAAGGCAAGGTTTGAGAAATTAATTGCGTCACAAGAGATAGCTACACTGATAACAGTGCTTGGAACAGGAATAGGGAAAGACGAGTACAACGCCGATAAGTTGCGTTATCACCGTATCATCATCATGACCGATGCGGATGTCGATGGATCGCATATACGTACATTGTTGCTAACCTTCTTTTATCGTCAAATGCCTGAGCTTGTCGAACGGGGGCACATCTACATAGCACAACCTCCTTTGTATAAGATAAAACAGGGTAAAGACGAGCGTTATCTCAAAGATGATCAGGAAATGAAAATCTATATCCTGAAGTCAGGATTGAATAATGCTGCGTTGTACCCTGAGGAAAATCAACAAGCAATACAAGGAGAAGCCTTAGAGAAGATTGCCAAGCAATATTTTTTAGCTGAATCAGTAATTGATAGACTTACGCGCTTTACCGCGCCCGAAGCTAGTCACGCGTTATTGATACTACCGGCTTTGTCATTGGATAATATAGAGCAAGCTCAAAAAAGCGCGCAATTGCTGGAGTCCGCATGTGGTGGCAATATAAAAGTGGAGGTAGAAACAAATGAGGCAGGGGAACATCGCCTGCGTTTGGAAAAGTTATATCACGGTAATTACTCAATAAGTTATATGGATGATGACTTCCTAAAAGGGGGTGATTATGTACAAATTCGCCAAGCTGCAGACATTCTGAATGACCTGATTAAACCAGGTGCATATATAGTGCGGGGCGAGCAAAAAAGAACAGTTACAAGCTTTAAGCAAGCTATAGAGTGGTTGCTTGAAGAGGCAAAAAAAGGTGTGAATATCCAGAGATATAAAGGGCTGGGTGAAATGAATCCAGAGCAACTATGGGAAACAACTATGGATGTGACCAACCGGATATTGTTGCGAGTGCAAATTGAAGATGCTATAACAGCCGATGAGATATTTACCACCTTGATGGGAGATGTTGTAGAGCCGCGTCGTGCTTTTATAGAAAAAAATGCATTGGGCGTGAAAAATCTTGATGTTTAGGTTTGTAGGTTCTCACAAAAGGTGAATTAATTCTCACCAAGTCAAATAAAGGGCACCAACTTGGAGGCTGTTACTGGTGAACAAGTTGGAAGAGAGTTGATATCAAATCCTCAAAAAAACTGAGTAAATAGTGAGTAATTAGAAATTGGCCACGACGAACTCGTGGCCAATATTGTTTGATGAAACCAGAAAAAATTGACTCGTCCCATAGCGTACTAAAATTGGCAGCAGAGCTTTTCGATTCAGTGGTTAGTTGCACTTTTATTTTGGATTAATGCGGGGGTAATACCGGAATCAGCGGGCGCACAGGATGCCGCAGAATCAAAACTGTTAACGGTTCTCAAAGAGAATGTACCCGACGCTACGTCTGGACTATACAACGTTGTTTTCAAGCGTTGAACCTCGCGCGCAGCAGTATTGGCTACACAGAATTTGGTTAAGAAGCTCGACGGTAGCGTTTAAGTCTTGTCAAGATCAACGCTGAGAGTGCGTAGAGGGCAACTAGTGGATCAATCAGGTAATCCCATAGATTGCTTGACTCATACCATCCCTGCGACCACGCTAGAGTGGCCAATGCTAGACACAACGCCACTAAGTTGTCGCGTATCAGCATCGCCGCAATGGCGATGAGAAGAACGGAGGCAATGAACAGAAAATTGCTGTAGCCCAAGCGGTAGGGGTCGTAGAGCCCCATACCTAGGGCTAGTGGATACAGGCAGATAGCGGCCAAAATCACAACGATGAGTAGATGGTTGTGTTGCTTGTCATTGACCAACACGCAGTACGGGCGCAACAGAGTAAGCAGCAAAAGGACGATGGTGGTAATGCTTAGGTCACCCACCATGCCGCGGAGATAACCCGCCAAAGGTAAACCAGTAAAAGGTATCAGGCATAACAACAACACGGTTGTAGTAAACAGAGCCAGATATCGCTTGGGTAAGTTCTGTATGCGTGGCAATTGCAACACAGCAACACCTATCAACAAGGCGTTACCAAGCAGTCCGGTCAGGTCAGTGAATGCTGGCATCATGTGCTTTTATACGCTCATCAAGCCAGGCAAGGCTGAAGGCGACGTGTTTAATGAAACTGCGGTTCCAGGTGTAGACCAGATGCAGGTCGCCATTATAAGTTTGGATCAGGTAAGGATAGGAAAACTCGTAACCGCATTGGGCGCCATCGCACTTGTTACGCTGCACCGATTTTACATAGGCATCCACATCGTTGATATGCGTATCAGTGGCGAGCGCGAGATTGGCGTTGGTGTGCAGATAGTCCTCAAGCTTATTTGAATTTCCTAGCTGATCTTCCAGACGGTAAATGTTCTGCCAGGACGCGCCGTGGTCCTCGGACACCAACAGCGATAAGGCATCCCTACCCCGCTCTACATCGTTGGCAACCAGCAACATGCGACCATCATTAAGCATGATAGCACTGATGGCGGCATCGGGATTGGGCAGTGTGGTCTTGATTGGAACATCCCAAGTCTTTCCGGCATCGTGACTACGCGCGGCGACCATGCGCATCGGCGGCGCACCGGTGTAGCGCATCAATACCAGCGCCTTGTGTTCATCTTCCACCAGCATCACTGGTTGTATGCTGTTCTTGCCGGAGCTGAGGCGCTGCTTGTCCAGCACTTTGCCGTCAGCAGACAGGTGCAGCAACTCGGCGAATTTGCCCAGAAACTCGTGATAAACCGGCAGCCCCAGTGTGCCGTCGCTATAGGTATAGGGCGTGCCTTTGATGAGTGTGCTGATGTTGATAAAGGGCGAGGTGACGAGGCGTTGCGGGGCACTCCATGTCTGTCCTTCATCTTGCGAGCGGATCACGGTGAGTGAGCTGCCGGCCCAACCCCCCAGTGATACGGTGACGTAAGTCAGCCAGATTTCACCGTTGGCTGCGCGGGCCGGGACTGGGTTGCCCAGCTTCTTTACATAGCGCCATAGCCCTTGTTGAGTAAGCGTGCGGTCAGTGACGCGCTGTTCTTCACTCCAAACTGTGCCGTCGAATACTGAACTGCGTATCTCTACATCCTCCGCGCCCTCGCGACTCCCAGCGAACCAGAAGGCGCGCAGCTTGCCATCCTTGAGCTCTATAAGTGAGGCGGCATGGGTGGCGATCTGTTGCTGGTGAGAGACGAAATCGCTGTGCAGATAGGCTGCGCCGCCCCGAGTTGTCACGGGCGCGGCGCGCAAAGGGCTGGCGGCAGGCAGATGCGCTAACTTAAACACCGAGGTAGCGCAGGTGATCACGACCAGAGCGAGAAGCAGGCGTTGTGGTCTGAGCAGATGTCTAGACATCAGCGGCACACCTCGGACGGTATGGTTGAGGGCGGGATCTTGGGGGTGACTGATGAACTCATCAGCACTTCACGTATGAACAGATGCTCGAACACATGTCCGCGCAGGAACATGTCGCGTAACTCATCAAGGCTCTGCCGTCCGCGTATGTCGAGTCGTTCGCCGATGATGGTGCATTGCGCGCAAGCGCTGTCGGAGACAATCGCTTGCAGCGGAAGTTGCACAGCGAACACGTCATAGCGCTGTGCCAGTTGTTCTATCTTGAGATTCTGGTTCTCGTGATAGCCGACGATGTTGGCACCCGGCAACAGGAAGCGATGGCCTTCGTCGTGAGCACGGAAGTTACACGGCACGGCCACAGTCTTGCCCCGCACAGCATACTGGGTATCTTCGTTGTATAGGGCGTAGCGGTGGTCAAGCGGACGCAGCACGGCAGCGAAGGTCAGCAGCACCAGCAGGGCGACCACATTCAGAGCCGGGCGGGTCAGCTCTGGCACAATCAGAGAGGCCAATAGCAGGCAAGACGTGGCAGTGATCAACAGCCAGAAGCCAAAGCCATACAGCAACTCGTCGGTCATGGCGTTCTGCAAGCGAAGCGCTAGCATGGCCAGCCCCAGCAAAACCACAGCGCATAGCAGCAGCGTGGCGATGAAAACCTTGCGACTGATGTGCTGCCAGTATAGCGCGCACAACAGTGCGACAGCAGGCATGGCACCAAGCAGATAGCGACCGGAACGTTGGCTGGGCAGCAGGAAGCTGAAAAACATTGCGGCTACCCACAGCCACAACAAGCGCTGTTCATTACTCATCTCGCGGCGCTGCTGCCAGGCCACGACCAACAAGGCGATGACGATCAGAGTGAGCAGGCCGGCATTGGTCAAAAAGGCGGCGGTATAACTCCATAAGCTGGAACTGCTCCACAACAGCTTGGCGAGATAGCTGGGGCCGTGCGGGTCGAATTTCCTTACGTTCTCGCCAATAATGAATTCCTTCCACACCGCCATTGGGTCAGGATCGAACGCAAACCACAGACCGAACATGGTCACTGCGACGGTTATGGCGATGGTCACCTTCAGCGCGTCGTACTTGATGAATTCCAGTACGCGATATTGACGATGATGCAGATACCAGGCGGATAGTCCAAGCGTGGCGGGTAGTCCCAGCGCGAAGGATTTATACAGAAAGGCCAAGCCTATGCAAAGGCCAAGTAGCAGCGGCACAAGCAAGCGTGATTGAAAGGTCTTGGGCCAATACAACAATATGAAAAATGGCAGGAATACCCAGAACACCTCAGGTGGATTAGTCAGGAAGGGACGACCAAAACGGTAGGTGGTGAAAAAGGCGAGGAAGGTCAGCGCGGCGGTGAAGCCGGTCTCGCTAGTCCCGCCTAGTTTGCGCCCCAGCAGAAACAGCAGCGCGGCGGTGAGCAGGGTGTAAATGATGCTGGGGTAGCGCAAGTCCCACAAGGTCCAGTGCTTGCCGCCATCGGTGGAAGCGATACCCTGCCAAAACAACAGCGGCGGCTTAGTGTTGCGCATGTTCTCCATCTGCGACTGCAGCGGCAATAGGTGGCCACTGTCAGCGGTCAAACGTGTGATGTGTTCGTAGGGATATTCGTCGCCGTTCTTGGGGATGTATTGGCTATCAAGGCCATAGAGATAGGTGAACACTGCAAGCAAGACAGCCGCGAGGTACCAGAGTGTGTGACGCGATAGGTTGAGCATGATTAGCGCTTGCCAACCTCGTCGTCATTTTCTGGTACCAGCGGCAAGGCCAACTCATCAACGGGTTTGTGGTGGCGGAAGGTCCAGAAGTTGTTGACCAAAAAATTGAAAACACTGGCAAGCACGATGGCGGCTGCGTTGGCCAATAGGTAGTGCATGTGCAGTACGAACAGCTTGGTAAGGATGAACTGCAGCGCGATGCCTACCCACACGGCTAGCGCATACTGACCGAAATGCAGCAACAGATGTTTGTCGGGATGGTGTTGGCGGTCGCTCCAAGTCCAAGCACGATTCCAGTAGAAGTTGTTGGCGGTGGCGAAGAAGATAGCCACGGCTAGCGATGCGTTCAGGCGCATGCCGCTGGAGGCGATGGCGCTGAACAAAAACTCTTGGCATAGATACAGCACCACCAGATTCACCACCACGCCGGACGCGCCGACCATGCCGAACTTCATGAAGCGACGTTTGAATATCCAAGCCAACAAAGGGTGTTGCGACCAGCGTGCTAACAGACTCATGCAGTCGTACCACCCAAGTGCTTACCAGCCAGCATCTCATGCGCTTTAGCCAACACGTGTTCGGGTAAAATTTGCTTCAAACACTGGTTGTCACCTCCACACGGAGAGGAGCGGTGGTTGTAGGCGGTGAGGCAAGGTGAACACGGTAGGTTGCTATAGAAGCAATAGGAATTATCGCCCAAGGATCTATACAGCACGGGCGTCTCAGGGCCGAAGAAGATAATGGTGGGCAATTTGGGTGTGAGCGCGGCGAATTGTCCCGGGCCGCCGTCATTGGTCACCAGCAATGAGGAGCGGTGGAACACAGCCAGCAAGTGGCGCACCGAACGGGTATAGCCGGCCAGATTGACGCACGCGCCGTCCTTGCAAAAATCCACCACCTGCTGCGCGATGGCACGGTCGCCCTTGAGGCCGATGACACCGACCGCATAGCCTTCGTCCAGCAACGATTTCGCCAGTTGATAATAATGCTTTAAGGGCCAAGCGCGTATCGGCAGGATGCCGCCGCTGGGGTAGATCAGAACCAGCTTCTTTTCTTTGATGGTGGGGAAGAAGTTGTGCAGTTCCTTGGTGAGCTGCAACAGTTCCACATCGGGGAAAGCCACCACCGGCAAGGCACCGTTATAAGGTTCGGGCAGCATCTTGTTGGCTGGTGTGGTATCGGATTCGATTGCCGCCGCTAGACTGAGGAACTGCTGGGTGAGATGGCGATAAGGGTTGTAGCTCACCGCGCGATTGATGAAGTTGCCGCGATACAGACCTTCCTGAGTATGGCGATGGAAGCCGACACGATAGGTCGCACCGGACAGATAAGAGAAGATGCTGCTGATGCGCGCGAATAGCTCGCAATCTATGGCCACGTCTATCTTCAACTTGCGCATGGTCATGATTGCCTTGAGGCTGTCTTTGACCAGCGTCTTAAATGAAGTGTCGTCCAGCGTGATAACGTTCTCGCGCGGCACCACCTCCAGCAAGTCCAGCACTTCGCGGTTTTTGGCAAACATCAACACATGGAGGGCGGCGTCGGGATATTGTTCTTTCAGGCGCATGAACATGGGGTGTGCCAGCACCAGACTGCCCATCTCGGAGAGTAGGATGACAAGGATGTGTTTGGGCGGGATGCCGTCAGGATCGTTGCTGATGATGCGGTTCACGCCCGACAACAGCTTGCAGATGGGCACGCCTACGTATCGATCGATTGCACGCTGTTGCTTGATGTCCATGTGTGGGTCGCTCGTGATTGATCGGGACTGAATTTGATGTCGCCAAGTCGTTGGCGTGTCGTGCGGTCTAACCTTGTAGCACAGAGGGTCAGACGAAAACAGACAAATTATCAGTCATTTCATAACACCAAGCAACTTGCAGAGAATATCCGCTTTAGCAAGAACGGGGTTTGAGCATGTGGCACGGTGCGCCTACCCTGCCTTTCTAGGCCGGAATAGGCCGGGTAAGGCATAGCCACTACAAGACCGCTTGGTGTGCAATGGACTATGCTTCAAACTGAGAACTGTACCACTTAGAGAGACCGCTTTGAGCCAGCAAGATCATCACACTTATATCCCCCCACCCCCTCAAATAATTGTGCCGCTGTGGCTGGACGACAGCCTGATTATAGTGAACAAGCCAGCCGGATTGCTGGCTGTGCCGGGGCGCGGTGCGGACAAGCAAGACAGTCTCAGCAGTCGCGTGCAAGCACAGTATCCAGATGCGCTAATCGTGCACAGGTTAGACATGGCGACCTCGGGTCTGATGCTATTCGCACGTGGGTTGGAGATGCAAAGTCGCTTGTCGCAGATGTTCCGTGAGCGAGAAATTTACAAATGTTATGAGGCCTACGTGGCTGGCAGGTTAACCCACGAGGTGGGTGAAATCAATTTGCCAGTGGGCAGCGACTGGCCTAACCGACCTAAGCAACGCGTCGATATACTGGAAGGTAAGCACGCGCTGACGCGTTATAGCTTGCTGAAATTTGATGCGGAGTATGACGCCAGTCGTGTAGCGCTTGAGCCAGTCACCGGACGTACTCATCAGTTGCGTGTGCATCTGGCGGCGCTGGGTCATCCTATCTTGGGCGATGCCTTGTATGGTGATGCTGGCAGTGCCCCTCGACTGTTGCTGCATGCGTGCGAATTAAACTTGCTCCATCCGGTCAGCGGCGAACCGCTGCGCTGTTTAAGCGCACCCGACTTCTAGCCTAATCTGTATCATCCGCAGCGTGTGCATCCGCTATAATCCGTCGCCTCTTTGGCGCTTGAGTCTAGTTCTTCTGATAGGAATGTTTTATGCCCACAGCAAAACGTGCCGCCCTGTTCGGTGTCGCATTCATCCTGGTTCTGCTCGCAATCTTCGCGCTTTATATATGGCTGGCGCTGCACTGGAACTATTCCGAAGGTGAACGAGCAGGCTATGTGCAAAAGTTCTCCAAGAAAGGTTGGGTATGCAAGACTTGGGAAGGAGAGTTGGCACTAATCACTTTGCCCGGTGCCGTACCAGAGAAGTTCGAATTCACCGTGCGTGATGATCAGGTAGCGGCCGACATCAACAAGGTGGTGGGGACACGCGTCACCATGAACTATGAGCAACACAAAGGTTTGCCCGGAAATTGTCTGGCAGAGACCGAGTACTTCATCACTTCGATCAAGTCCATGCCAGCTCAGGGAACTTACGACAATCTGATTGTCCATTAACAGCGCCGGCGCTTGCCGGATGATGCTCCACTACCCGCTATGAGGAATACATGAAACGATTTTTGATGATTTTGACGATAGCTTTGACTGCAATCAGTTTGTTCAGCGCGACGGCCGAGGCAAAGCGCTTCGGCGGCGGTGGTAGCTTCGGTAAGCAACGCAGCATGACGCCGCAAGCCGCACCTAAAGCTCCAAGCGCTGCACCCGCACCTGCACCGGCTGGCGCACCTGCCGCAGCACCAGCAGGTGGTAATAAATGGTTGGGTCCTCTTGCGGGCCTAGCTATTGGCGCCGGTCTTGGCGCGATGTTTGCACACTTTGGTATGGGCGAAGGGATGGGCAACATCTTGATGATAGTGATGGTCATCGGTGCAGTGTTCCTGTTGTTCTCGATGTTACGCAAAAAACAAACTCCTGCGATGCAGTATGCGGGAGCCGGTGCACCATACAGTGCTCCCACCCCGACACAAGCTGCTCAAACAGCGGGAGGAGCAATCGATGCGCCTGCACCAGCCAAGAACATCCCGGCAGATTTTCCCGTGGAGAACTTCTTGCGCAGCGCCAAGACTTCTTTCATCCGTTTGCAGGCGGCCAATGACCGCAAGGACTTGAACGACATCCGTGAATACACCACGCCCGAGATGTTCGCCGAGATATCCATGCAGATGCAGGAGCGCGACAACTCACCGCAAAAGACCGACGTCGTTATGATCAACGGTGAGTTGTTGGAAGTCGCTTATGAAGGTGATCTGGCCATCGCCAGCGTACGCTTCACCGGCGCGTTGACTGAGAACAACGGCACACCCGAGACGGTGGATGAGATATGGCATGTGCAGAAGAATCTACGCGATGACAAGGCGGTCTGGTTGCTGGCCGGTATTCAACAGACCGTGCTGCACTAAACGCCATGTTCGCCCAGCCTTCTGCCGCTGCTGTGAATCATTTGCTCGCGCAGAACAGTTGGGCGCAGCCTCGGCTGCTGCGTTACGCCGGAAAGACGGTGCGATTCCATATCGCACCGTTTTCTTTTGCCTATTTGATCCTGAGCGACGGGTCGCTGCAAGCCACCGACAACAAGGCATCCGCAGATGCGGTACTGCACCTCGCCCCTACCTTGCTGCCGCGTCTGATGGCTGAGGACGGAGCGGCATTGAACGATATCACCAGCTCTGGCGATGCGGCATTGTTGGCGGAATTGTTCTATCTGTCACGCAACCTGCGTTGGGATGCGGCGGAAGACCTGAGCCGGGTCACCGGCGACATCGCGGCCGAGCGCATCGTGTCTGCCGTGCAGGATGTTCATGCACAGTTGGGTGGTGCGGCCGTGAACCTTAGTCAGGCTGCCGCAGAGTACTGGACGGAAGAAAGCCCACTACTCGCCAAACCGGCTCATCTTGCCAACTTCGCCGCATCCGTGGATACGCTGCGTGATGACATCGCGCGTCTGTCGCTGCGCGTACAACGGCTCATTGATAAGAAAGCGAAATAGAAAAGCATGCGCATCTTCCGTCTCATCAAGATTATCTTCGTCGTCCTGCGCTTCGGTCTGGACGAATTCCTGTTGGCGCACGAGCGGGTGCGCTGGCTGCGCGTGCCGCTCAACATCCTGCTGTTCTTCCGCAGCACCAAGCGTCCGCGCGCCGTGCGTCTGCGTTTGGCGTTGGAGAACCTTGGTCCTATCTTCGTCAAGTTCGGACAGATGCTGTCCACGCGCCGCGACTTGATGCCGACTGACATCGCCGACGAGTTGGCCAAGCTACAGGACCAGGTGCCAGCCTTCCTTTCGTCGCAGGCTATCGCTATTCTTGAGGCCAACTATGGCAAGCCATTGAGCGAGGTGTTCCAGAGCTTTGAAGAGTTGCCGGTCGCCAGTGCCTCGGTGGCGCAAGTGCACTTCGCGGTATTACCGGATGGTCGCCAAGCGGCGGTGAAGATCTTGCGTCCCGGCATCACGAGCATCATCGAGCACGACATCTCCTTGCTCAAGGTGGCGGCCGATTTGATGGAATCATTGTGGGCGGATGGCCGCCGCCTCAAGCCGAAACTGGTGGTGAACGAGTTCGAGAAATATCTGGGCGACGAGCTGGATCTGAGCCGCGAAGCCGCTAATGCCAGCCAGCTGAAACGCAACTTTGCCACCTCGAAATTGTTGCTGGTGCCGGAGATGTATTGGGATTTCTGTAGCAGTGGTGTGATGGTGATGGAGCGCATGTACGGTACGCCCATCAATCAGGTGGAGAGCCTGCGCAGCGCGGGTGTGAACATCCCCAAGCTGGCCTCGGACGGGGTGGAGATCTTCTACACACAAGTGTTCCGCGACGGATTCTTCCACGCCGACATGCATCCTGGCAATGTGCAGGTGGCGGCCAATGGTAGCTATATCGCGCTGGACTTCGGCATCATGGGCACGCTAACTGATAGCGACAAACACTATCTGGCTCAGAACTTCATCGCCTTCTTCCGCCGCGACTACAAGCGCGTCGCCGAAGTGCATATCGAGTCCGGCTGGGCGCCCGCCGATACGCGTGTGGACGAATTGGAAGCCGCCATTCGCGCAGTGTGCGAACCTATCTTTGACAAGCCCCTGCGCGAGGTGTCGTTCGGCAAGGTGCTGCTGCGTCTGTTCCAGACCTCGCGCCGCTTCGGTATCGAGATACAACCGCAACTGGTGTTGCTGCAAAAGACACTGCTGAACATCGAAGGATTGGGGCTACAACTCGATCCCGAGCTGGACCTGTGGAAGACCGCCAAACCTTGGTTGGAACGCTGGATGAGTGAGCAAGTCGGCTGGCGTGGTCTGATCAAGGTGCTGAAGCAGGAAGCGCCCCACTACGCTACCCTGCTTCCACAACTGCCCAGACTGCTGCATCAGCGTCTGATGGATACCTCACGCAGTGATTTGGAATACACCATGCAGCAATTGCTGGTGCAGCAGAAACGCCGCAACACCCTGCTGCTGATTATTGTGGCGATGCTGGCGGCGCAGATGGTGTGGGTGATGCTGTAGGCCTTGTGTAGGAGTGGCTACACTATTCCTTGGACAGACTTGCGCCGCAACGTATGCAATGCGCGGCGTCCGCTTGGTTGTCTGAGCCACAAGACGTGCAAACCAAACCCGTTTCAACTTTGCCGATAAAAGCCTCAGTCAAAGCATCAGATTGTCCGAGGACGGCCATGATGAGCCAGATGGCACAGGAGACGATAGCGAGGATGAACGTCCAGTTGTATATCTTATTCAACGACGCATCCAGCAATGGTGCGAGCACCAGTAGCAGAACGGAATACATCGCAGACACGACAATGAGCGTGACCAGCGGCAATACCAGATTTTGCAGCACAGACCAGCGACCGGCATGTTTGCGCAACACAGCAGTCAGTTGCTGCCCGAGCATCCAGAACGCCACTAGTGAAGTGCCATAGCCCAGAAAACGTATCATCTGGGCGGCGCTCAACTTACTACTGATCAGAAAAGTCTTCTCGAATAGGGACATGCTACCAAGTGCTGCACCCAAGATGAGAGACACAACGATCACGGCGATATAGCGGCCTATCCAATTCCAGTTCTTTTCGGATTGCAGGGTTACTGTCATTACGTTCTCCTTAATAATAAAGCTGCGACATTGATAGGCATTGTCGTCGGTAGCGGAGTACTACTCGCGCTAGCTTACACTTAACTTGCTCGGTAATCGTTCCAGTTTATGTCGGACACGTTAACATTTAATGACAGTGTCCCTAGGCCAAGCCCCCTATTCAACGGTCACAGATTTCGCAAGATTTCTCGGCTTGTCTACGTCTGTGCCCTTCTGCAATGCTACATAGTAAGACAGCAGTTGCAGCGGGATGGTATGCAATATCGGGCTGAGCAAGCCGGCGTGTTCGGGCATATGGATGATGTGTATGCCTTCCGCTTCGGTGATATGGCTGTCGGCATCGGCGAACACGAATAGTTCACCGCCACGTGCGCGGACTTCCTGCAGATTGGACTTCAGCTTTTCCAGCAGCGCGTCGTTAGGCGCGACCGAGATCACCGGCATATCTTTATCCACCAGCGCCAGCGGACCGTGTTTGAGCTCACCAGCCGGATAGGCTTCGGCATGGATGTAGGAAATCTCCTTGAGCTTGAGCGAGCCTTCCATGGCAATGGGGTAGTGCATGCCACGACCGAGGAACAACGCGTTGTGTTTGTTGGCGAACTGCTCGGCCAGCTTGGCGATTATGGGCTCCAGATCCAAAACCTTTTGTACGGCAGTCGGCAAGTGGCGCAGGTCTTTGAGGTGTGCGCTCTCCTGAGCGGCGCTCAAGCGACCGCGCTGTTTCGCAAGCACCAGTGTCAGCAGGAACAAGGCAGCCAGCTGGGTGGTGAAAGCCTTGGTCGATGCCACGCCGATCTCGGGGCCGGCACGGGTCAGCAAGCGCAGCTTGCACAGGCGTACCAACGCGCTCTCGGCAACGTTGCAGATAGCCAGCGTGTGCGTGTGGCCCAATGATTTAGCATGGTTGAGCGCGGCCTGAGTGTCGGCGGTCTCGCCGGATTGCGAGATCACCACTACCAAGGCCTTGGGATTAGGTACACTAGTGCGATAACGATATTCGCTCGCCACCTCAACGGTACAGGCGATGCCTGCGACCTCTTCCAGCCAGTAGCGCGCCACCAAACCGGAGTGGTAACTGGTGCCGCACGCCAGGATCAACACGTGGTTGATGTCCGCAAAAACTTCCGCAGCTTCTGCACCGAAGATGCCGGGTACTAGGGACTGGCTGTTGCACACCGATTCCAGCGTGTCGGCCAAGGCTTGGGGCTGCTCGTGTATCTCTTTCTGCATGTAGTGGCGATATTGGCCGAGTTGTACGCTCTCGTTACTCATCTCGCTCTGGACTACTGCACGTGTCACCGGCTTGCCCTGCGCATCGAAGATATAGTATTGCTTGCGTTCCAGTTGCACCACATCACCCTCTTCGAGAAAGACCACGCGGCGTGTCACCGGCAGCAGGGCCGATACGTCGGAGGCGATGAAGTGTTCTTCTATGCCCACGCCCAGCAACAACGGACTGCCACGGCGTGCGCAGATGAGTTGATCTGGATTGTCGGCGGCGATCACACCGATGGCGTAAGCACCAACTAGTTCACGCAGCGATTCTTGAGTGGCGGCGAGCAGAGTCTTGCCCTGCTTATAGTGGGTATGGATCAGATGTGCGATAACTTCGGTATCGGTGTCCGAGGTGAATACGTAGCCAGCGGCAGTGAGACGGGTGCGCAGCGCTTCGTAGTTTTCAATGATGCCGTTATGCACGACGGCGATAAGATCTTTGCTCAGATGCGGATGCGCGTTGCGCTCGGAAGGCACGCCGTGGGTCGCCCAGCGCGTGTGCGCGATACCAATCTGGCCATTGGTGTCCGCGCTCTTGGCGGTCAGCTCAACCACACGGCCGGTACTGCGCTGGCGTTCGATCTTGCCTTCATGTATGACCGCCAACCCGGCTGAGTCATAACCGCGATACTCCAGACGCTGCAGGCCTTCCAGCAGGATAGGCACAATGTTACGTTGAGTTACACCACCGACGATTCCGCACATAACTTATTGAACTCCTGTGAAATGTGAAACGTGAAATGAGAAACGTGCAGCTAGGTAGCAACTACGTTTCACTTTTCACCGTTCACTTGTTTTGTTTTGACCGGACGTTTCCAGCCGTTGATGGTGATCTGTTTGCTGCGCGACAGGGTCAACTCGCCTTCGGGCGCATCCTTGGTGATGGTCGAGCCCGCGCCTATAGTTGCGCCCTTGCCCACCCGAACCGGTGCGACCAACTGTGTGTCGGAGCCGATGAAGGCGTCGTCTTCTATGATGGTGCGGAACTTGTTTGCACCATCGTAATTACAAGTGATGGTACCCGCGCCAATATTGACACGGCTGCCCACGGTACTGTCGCCGATGTAGCTGAGATGATTGGCCTTGCTGCCTTTGCCGATTTCGCTGTTCTTAATCTCGACAAAGTTGCCCACATGGGCATCGTCATGTAGTTGGCTGCCGGGACGCAGGCGTGCGTAGGGGCCGATATGGCAGTTGGCACCTACCGTACTGGAGTCGATATGGCTGTATGCGGCGATCTGCGTACCTTGGGCGATGCTGGCGTTGCGGATGATGGTGTAAGCACCGACACGCACGTTGTCTGCAAGTTCGACCTTGCCTTCGAAGATGCAACCGACATCAATCTCCACATCACGTCCGCAGCTCAATGTGCCGCGAACATCTATGCGCGCCGGATCGGCCAGTGTCACTCCGTGTGCCAGCAGACGCAGCGCTTCGACACCTTGCCAGGTGCGTTCCAATACTGCCAACTGTGATTTGCTATTGATGCCGTCCACTTCCCAGGTATGGTCGGGCTGTACAGTATGTACCGCAACGCCATGAGCCACGGCCATCGCTACAATGTCGGTAAGGTAGTACTCACCTTGTGAGTTGTTGTTCTTCAGGTTCGCCAGCCAGCTACGCAGCAGCTTGGTCGGCGCCAACAGGATGCCGGTGTTCACTTCCAGTATCTGGCGCAATTCGGGCGTGGCGTCCTTCTCTTCGACTATGCAGGTCACATATCCCTGCGCATCGCGCACGATGCGACCATAGCCGGTCGGGTTGGCCAGATTCACCGTCAGCAACACCAGCCCGTCACCTGCCCTGCGCATGCGTTGCAATGATTCCAGTTGTATCAGCGGTACATCACCGTATAGCACCATGGTCAGCGAGTCGTCGTCCAGATGTGGCATAGCTTGTTGAACGGCGTGACCAGTGCCGAGCTGCGGCTCCTGGATGACGAATTGCGCTTGATACTGAGCCATCGCCTGCGGAACGACATCGCCACCATGTCCATATATCACGCAGATCTGTTCTGCAGACATTTCCTTGGCGCGATCCAGTACGTGTTGCACCATGGGTTTGCCCGCTAGCGCATGCAGCACCTTGGGCTTGTTGGAATACATGCGTGTGCCTTTGCCGGCAGCGAGGATGACGATGTTCAATGGACTCATGTTAGGTGGTTCCTGGAGAGGCGCTGATTATAAACAATCTCTTGTATTGCCACCCTGCGAAATGGGTCTATGCATTTCGCAAGAAAATGGCGTACTTACGCCTTTTTTACGAACTCGGTCTTGAGTTGCATTGCTCCTATGCCGTCTATCTTGCAATCGATGTCATGGTCGCCATCTACCAGACGGATGTTCTTCACTTTAGTGCCGACTTTGACGACCGATGAGGAGCCCTTGATCTTCAGGTCTTTGATGACGGTGATCGTGTCGCCATCAACTAAGACGTTACCGAAAGCATCCTTGTAGACACGAGCTTGATCAGCGTTGGTGGCAGGTGCTGCTTTGGACCATTCGTGTGCACATTCTGGGCAAACGAGATGGCTGCCGTCCACATAGGTGAATTCGGAACTGCATTGCGGGCAGGGAGGCAAGGTACTCATGAAAAAAATCTTTCTGCGTGGTTTGCACCCATTACCAGTCCATCGACAGGCAAGGTGAACAGGTGGATTTTACCTGCTCGCCAGAGTGCATACACAGAAAGATTAAGGGGAGAGACGGGATAGCTTAGAAGTCCATCGCATACTGCAAACGAGCCACGACAGCGACATTGCTACCATTAGAAGCGTTCAAACGGCAGTCAATAATAGATTCCAAGCGGCTGTTCTTGCTCAATGGAGCCAGATAGTTGAACTGAAAATTGACTTTGCGATTGTTCAACATCGATAAGACCTGAATCAGCTTGGTGGTAGTGATGCTTAAAGGCTGAGATACGGTACCGATGAACGACAAAGCGTTGCTGACGGTACGGGTAGGAGCCGTCATGTTGAAGTTGCTATGGTCGTTGCTCAGAAAGTCATTCGTAGACTCGGCATTAGCGACGCGATTATCCACACGGAAAATCTTTGCACGGAAATCCTTATGTCCTTGGGCTAGAGCGTTAACGGCTGGCTCAGGAGCAGGCTTGCTGTCTACAGGTGTGTAGTTGACTTCGACGAAGCGGTAAACGACTGATGCGATACGGTCTGTCACGCCAGAAGGGCCCTGGGACTCGGAAGCATCACCGAGGACTGCAGCGAAAGCGCGCGAACTCATTAATGCCAACAGGATAGAAATGATACCGCGGATAAGTACATTCATGACTGCCTCCTTTGAGGTTTTCATGGCAGCCCCGCTATCTTTCCGTATGGTGAAGATCGGTTGCTTTGCGTGACCTGATCTCTCAGGTTTTGCCCCATGTCTGTGAAACGCAAGATACAGAAGTCAGCGCAAATCGCAAAGGTTGCTGGTCGGTTACTGCCAAAACGGAACGGAAGGTGGTTGAGGGCCGACGATCGGTATCAAAAAAAGGACGAGCGGTAGGGGTAAAGTTGGAAGTGCCCCAGTAAATGAGTGACGAAACAATGATATGTCATATATTCGATTAAATACAATAAGTTAAGGCTATGCTAGAGTTTATAGCCTATATGTAAGGCCACCACTCCATCAGTCTGATTGAAGTATTCAAAGTGCTCCAGATCGGCATCGCTCATCGTCTGACCCATCTTGGATAGAAGTTTGCAGGTTAATCAACCTACTTCGAGGTTCGCTTAGTTGAAGGGTTCTTACTTTTTGCAGCAGCAGACTTGGCAGTAGTGGTTTTGACAGAAGTTGGTATAGCGCCTGTACTTACAGTTTTTGTTTTAGCTGTGACCTTGCGTTCCGTGGGTTTTTTTGGTTTTAAGATAGCCTTGGGTTTAACTATAGCTGACGATTTTTTAGTGGTGGATTTGTTAGTTGGACCTTTGGCTGCTTTGGCTGCTATCAGTTCTAAGGCTTCAGCGAGTGTGACTTCCTCAGGGGAAAGATGCTTGGGCAGGGTAGCATTCACTTTCCCGTGGCGTGCATAAGGGCCGTAACGACCGCTACAGATTTCCACGCTGGCTTTATCCTCGGGATGATCTCCCAAAACACGTAAAACGGTGTTGTTGTCTTTAGATTGAGATAGGAGCTCAACAGCGCGAATTAGGCTGACGTCAAAAATACTATCCGTGCGTGGAATAGATTTGAATTTGCCATCGTGCCCGATATACGGGCCAAAACGCCCAATATTAACAATGACCTTCTTGTTTGTTTCTGGATGCAAACCCAAATCCTTAGGCAGTGACAGCAACTTCAGTGCGCTGGCAAGATCGGCCTGTTCAATTGGCAATTCCTTGGGCCATGAAACACGTTTTGGTTTGGTCTTTTCACCCTCGATCACCTCACCTAACTGCACGTAATGCCCATAAGGACCGCGTAGAAGTAAGACAATTTGAAGCGTGTCAGGATGATTACCTAATTCGATTCTGGAATTAGCATCATCAGCCGTTTCGCCAGAAAGGCTGCGTTTGTATTTGCAAGTCGGATAATCAGTGCAACTGATGAAGCTGCCGTAACGACTGAGTTTTTTGGCAAGTGGTTTGCCGCATTCAGGGCAGGCCTCATCAAGCAGCTCAACAGGACGATCAATATTGGTCTTGTCTTTGATCAGTGTTGAAAACCCTTTCCAGAAGGAGTCAAGGACCGGTATCCAATCAAGCTTACCTTCAGATACCGCATCCAATTCGTCCTCAAGATTGGCAGTAAAACTATAGTCCACATATCGCGTAAAATGTTCAGTGAGGAACTTGGTAACTACCCGGCCTACGTCGGTAGGAACAAATCGCTTTTTATCGAGTATCGCGTATTCACGAGCCTGTAGCGTCGAAATGATGGTCGCGTAAGTAGAAGGACGCCCAATGCCATATTCCTCTAAAGACTTAACTAAACTGGCTTCAGAAAAGCGAGGGGGTGGTTGTGTGAAATGCTGTTCACCATAAAGTTTGTCCAAGTGCAGAACATCTCCTTCAACCAAAGGCGGGAGCTTTTCACCCTCCTCCTCTTCGGCATCATCAACATCTTCCATGTAGACACCAATAAACCCGGGGAAAACCAAAGTCTGGCCGGTTGCACGAAACAGCGTATCGTCACCGCCGAGGCGTATGTCAGCACTGACAGTGTCATAACGTGCTGGAGATATTTGGCTTGCCAAGGTGCGCTTCCAAATCATTTCATAAAGACGAGCCTGATCTGAGGTCAGGTGTGAGCGGATACTATCGGGTGTACGTAGTATGGATGTAGGTCTTATCGCCTCATGTGATTCCTGAGCATTTTTAGTTTTGCTCTTGTAGACGGGCTGTTTACTAGGCAGGTATTCACTGGAAAAGTTGTCGACTATATAGCTGCGGATTTCCTCAACAGCTTCTTTGGCGAGAGACACAGAGTCAGTACGCATATAGGAGATTAAACCTATGGTCTCTCCGCCTATATCAACCCCTTCATATAAAGACTGTGCCGTACGCATGGTGCGATCAGAAGTCATGCCGAGTTTACGGACAGACTCCTGTTGCATGGTCGAGGTTGTGAAGGGAGCAGCGGCGTAGCGTTGTTTAGCCTTTTTCTCAATACGAACTACTTTGGGCGGTAATTTTGCATCATTAAGTTTGGCGTGGATGGCATCATATTCCTGCTGACTCGCAATACTTAGTTGCTCAAGTTTTTTACCTTGATACTGGAAAAGCCTAGCTGAGAATGGAATGTGGTTCTTCTGGCTGTCTAAATGAACGCTCCAGTATTCTTGACTTTTGAATGATTCGATCTCAAGTTCGCGTTCGACTATCATGCGCAAAGCTGGGCTTTGCACCCGACCGGCAGATAAACCTGGACGTATCTTGCGCCACAACAATGGTGAAAGATTAAAACCCACCAGATAATCAAGAGCGCGTCTGGCTTGCTGTGCATTGACCAAAGGCATGGCAATTTCACGAGGATGGGCTACCGCCTCCAAAACGGCTGATTGAGTAATCTCATAGAAAACAACACGCTGCATATTCTTATTTTTTAGCGCGCGCTTGGACTTGAGTAATTCGGAAATATGCCAGGCAATAGCTTCCCCTTCACGGTCCGGATCGGGTGCCAGTAAGATGTTATCTGCCAGCGCGGCGGCTTTTGCAATTGCGTCGACATGTTTGCTGTTACGAGCAATCGTCTCATATTGCATCGTGTAACCATTCTCGGTATCAACGGCCCCGGATTTTGGAACCAGGTCGCGCACATGTCCGTAGGAAGCAAGAACTTCGTAATCCTTACCCAAATATTTCTTCAGGGTTTTGGCTTTAGCCGGTGATTCAACAATAAGAAGGTTGGTTGCCATGCGAGCCGATTAATGTAATTGCTTGGAATGAAGCGGAGTGAGTAATTCCTCGATAAGTAGCGCGTCGAGATCCTTATGGCGATTCCAGAGAACCATAAGCATTATGAGTTTGAGCTTGTCCAACCCGAGGTTCTGTTGTTGCAATGCAACGGCGCGATCAATAATCATTTCGCGTTCTACAGTAGATATCATGAGTTGCTGATGTGTAAATACCAAAAACTGGCGCGCATCGAAACTGATTGAGTCGAGTTCGATGTTAGCAAAATGTCGAATGCCAACATGATCCAGACTGGCGGGATAGTTACTTGGGTCTTGCTGTTGTAACGCAGAAAGCCACGTCAGAGCTTCGCTGATCTCATCCCCCTCAAACCCGGCGGCAGAAAGCTTACGAGTCAGTTTGGCAGGCTCAGGGTAGCTGCCAGCATCGAAGTAACTTTCGAATAAATACATCAGAATTTCAAACATGTTTAGTTGTAAAGCTAGTGAAGTCGTTGATACAAGCCACCGGGCAAGATGCCAACAAGGCCGCTTAACTCGAGCGTCATTAGCATGGCGGATAGCTCGCCGACCGTCAAGCCGCACCGATTACTTAAGGTATCAATATCGATAGGATCATAGCCAAGTTGATCCAAAAGCAAAGAACTCGAAGCGGATTCAGTGCGAGCAGCACTAGTCTGTTGCCACGGATGACCAAGCTCTTCCAGGATATCCCGAGTATCGTCAACCAGTTTAGCTCCTTGCTTAATCAGGGCGTGGCAGCCTTTGCTTTGAGGCGAGTGTATTGATCCGGGGATAGCAAATACGTCCCGGCCCTGTTCCATTGCTAAACGTGCGGTAATCAAAGAGCCGCTTTGCAAAGACGCCTCAATGACTAAACAACCAAGACCCATGCCACTGATGATCCTGTTTCTTCGGGGGAAATTAGCAGCGATAGGGGGTGTGCCCAAAGGGAATTCAGATACGAGCACCCCCGTACACGCCAGTTCATGGGCAAGATCCCGATTCGCAGCGGGGTATATCCTATCCAGTCCGGTGCCAACGACCGCAATGCTGCTTGCTTGTTGTCGCAATCCCCCACGATGAGCTGCTGCATCAATGCCATGAGCCATGCCACTTATGACACTCAATCCCGCATTGCTGAGAGATTCTGAAAATGCTTCTGAGTTATGAATGCCTTGCGGTGTTGCATGACGACTACCAACAACTGATATCGCAGAATGATTTAATAAATCAAGACGCCCTTTGGTATAAAGAAGTATCGGGGGGTCGGAAATATTGAGCAGGGCGCTTGGATATTGTGAATCCCCAAGCGTGACAACATGATTATTGTCATCATTGAGCCATTCGATAGTGGATTGAAGATCGCTATCTTGTACACCCTTACTTAACACGGAAACAATATCAGGCTTTGCATGCGACGATAAAGTCTGATGAGATGCGGCAAAGATAGCCTCAGGCGAGCCAAACTCCTTAAGCAGGCGGCGAGCACTTTCACCACCCAAACCCCGAATCAAGCTTAGCGACAGCCAAGCTTTTAGCGAGTCATCAACATACATTGTTAAGGATTTTTAGCAATATCCAGGAGTTGTGCCGGGAGTTTAGTTTGCATAACCAAACCATAAGATACTTTGTTGAAAACACGGAAGACGAAAATCAAGCCATAGCGTTCATCGGGTAGCTTATAGCTATCACCATCTTGCTTGACAGTAATTCCCTTGCTGAAAAGAGCAAGCACATTGCCGCTCTCCAATCCGTCACGCTCCCCTTTGTTCAAGGTTACGACTGTATTTTGACCGGCCTGGGTAACACCACCATAGATCGAAATGATACGGGCATCAATTGGCTTGCTCGGTGGTCTAGGGAGAAAGTTGTCAGCCGCTTCTGGGTTTGATTTGGCCAAGCGGTCACCCTTATTGATCTCCAGTTTGGTTTTGGTGGCCAAAACGATACTGACATCGCCAAATTGAGTCGCTTCCACATCGCCAAGGTATATGGCTTCGCGACCAAGATTCTCGCCAGTCTCAGGGTCGACGAATATCTTGCCAGGACGATACGCTTGCCATTTGCTACCTTGGTCAGAGGGAAGCCCGCTCACATAACCCTGTTGATTGTCACCAAGAATGACGCGCCCTTCTTGTAAGGCAACCAATTTGGGGGCCGTAGATAAAGCATCTTCCTCAACAACGAGTGGTTGAGACAAGAATGCCTTCAAATCTTTGTAGGGGATGCTGGCAATCGCATCATGCTGGCTTAGGCCGTATCGAACCCGAGGAGAATATTTATCGGTCCCATCGTTCGGAGATGAAGCGGAGGAGGGAGTGTTGAAAGAGAGGGAACCCGTATTCCTATCAAGAAAAATGACGTCACCAGGATAAATCCAATGAGGATCTTTAATTGAGTCCTTGTTGATATTCCAAATGGATGGCCACTTCCAAGGGTCATTAAAGAACATCGTTGAGATGCCCCATAAGGTGTCGCCTTTAACAACCACATGCTGATCCGGCGCATCAGGGCGTATCTGAACGACATCAGCATTAGCCATCACAGGGAGTAAAAAACAAATCAGCGATATAATCTTGCGCATAGGAAACTCCAACAGAGTCTAAAAAAGGAACACAAACTTCTTGCGTTGCATTAAATTCTGCATCTAGTTATCTAAATTAGCAAGCATTTATGGAATTCGTATGGCCATTTTAAAAATACTGCACTACCCAGATGAACGTTTGCACAAAATAGCTAAGCCAGTCACACAAGTCACGAATATCACGCGTAAGTTGATTAAGGATATGGCTGAAACTATGTATGCCGCTCCGGGAGTCGGATTAGCCGCTACACAAGTAGATGTACACGAGCAGATTTTCGTGGCCGATATTACCGAAGAGCATAACCAATTGATGGTGTTCATCAACCCTAAAATTATTGCCAGTAGTGGTGAAGAAGAGTGTGAAGAAGGTTGCCTGTCGGTGCCCGGTATATATGAAACGGTGCAACGATGTGCGACCATTACCGTACAAGCGTTGAATGAACAGGGTGATGTATATACGTTGGAAGCTGATGGTTTCCTTGCCGTATGTATACAACATGAAATGGATCATCTGCGCGGTAAAGTGTTTGTAGAATATCTATCCCAACTCAAGCAATCCAGAATCCGAGCAAAACTAAAAAAACGCCAACGAGAAATACTATGACGGGAAAGTGCGTGTGAGAATAATATTCGCAGGAACCCCGCAATTCGCTGCGGCAGCACTTGATGCGCTAATTTCCAAATACACTGTAGTGGCAGTGTTGACCCAACCTGACAGGCCAGCGGGTCGCGGTATGCAATTGACCTCCAGCCCAGTAAAGCAATCAGCTATCAAACAAGGCATACCGGTATTACAGCCCGCGACTTTGAAGGACAAAGAAATCCAGGCATTAATAGCAGGATTGAACGCCGATGTGATGGTCGTGGCGGCTTATGGATTGATACTACCAAAAGCGGTATTGGATACGCCAAAACATGGTTGTTTGAACATACATGCCTCCTTATTACCGCGCTGGCGGGGAGCCGCGCCTATACAGCGTGCCATACAGGCTGGGGATGCGGAGACCGGTATCACCATCATGCAAATGGATGAGGGTTTGGATACTGGGGCGATGTTGCTACGAGAATCTTGTTCTATCGCGGCCCATGATAGTGCGCACACATTGCACGACAAGTTGGCACATTTAGGCGCCCGTAGCATTCTAGCGGCCTTAGAAAATCTGCCGAACGGGCTAACCCCAGTGCCGCAAGAGAGTGATAAGGCGTGCTACGCCGCCAAATTACTCAAAAGCGAAGCCTCGGTAGATTGGCATCTGGATGCGGCGCTTATAGAGCGCACGATACGAGCGTTTAACCCTTTTCCATTATGCAATTTCAAATATCGTGAATCAGTAATTAAGGTGTGGCAGGCCAGTTTGAAAAATGAACAGGGGCGACCAGGGGAGGTTCTGCATGCAGATAAGCAGGGCATCACGGTGGCCTGTGGTAAAGACGCCGTACAACTAGAAATATTGCAAAGGCCAGGTGGCAAAGCGCAATCCGCGACACAATTTTTACAAGCCATACCGATCAAAGTCGGCGATGTGTTGTAGGTAAGGAAATATGCAAAAAGTACAACTCGCCGCTAGCAAGGTCGTCAGTCAGGTGTTGATGAATGGCCGCAATCTGAATCAAGTGTTAGAAAACACGCTTAATACAAAACCAGCGTGGCAAGCCGCAGAACGTGGTGCGATACAAGATTTGAGCTATGGCACGATACGATTTTATGGGCAATTGAAAAAAATATTGGAGCTGTTGTTGCATAAGCCACTGGAAGACCAGAGCATCGCTTACTTGCTATTGGTCGCGCTATATCAGCTGCAATATAGCAAGGCGACGCAGCATACCGTGGTAGATCAGGCAGTACGCGCTGCACAAAGCATACAGCCCCAAGTGGGCGGCCTAGTGAACGCGATCTTGCGCAACTTCATAAGACAACAAGCCGACCTGCTGGAGAGGGCAGCGGGTAGTCGCGAAGCTAAATTCAGTTACCCTTTGTGGTGGATAACGGAGTTGAATGCACAGTATGGCGTCGAGCAAGGCACCAAGATACTGGAGGCTGGCAATCAACATCCCCCTATGACCTTGCGTGTCAACCAGCAGTGTGGAACTACCGTCGAATATCAGTCATTGTTGGCCGAGCAGGGCATGCGCGCAACGATAATCGCCCCCGATGCACTACTTTTAGACAAGCCTGTCAATGTAGATAAATTACCTGGATTTTTTTCCGGTTGGGTGTCCGTTCAAGATGCCGGTGCACAATATGCAGCTACATTGTTGGATGTGCGCAATGGAATGCGTGTGCTGGATGCTTGTGCGGCGCCGGGTGGTAAGACGGCGCATATTCTGGAGGCGGCAGAAGTAGATATGGTTGCGGTGGATAAGGACGCAAAGCGCTTGCAACGCGTTGCAGAGAATCTGGACCGTCTGGAATTAAATGCTCGGCTATTGGCGGGAGATGCAGCTGAGCCTAAGACCTGGTGGAATGGTAAGAAATTCGATCGCATCCTGGCCGATGTACCCTGTTCTGCCTCTGGTGTGGTGCGTCGTCATCCGGACATCAAATGGTTGCGGCGACGAGAGGATATAGATGGATTTGCAACCCAACAGTTGGAAATACTTCAGGCATTGTGGCCGCTGCTAAAAGACGAAGGGAAATTCTTGTATGCTACCTGTTCAGTATTCAAGCAAGAAAACGAACAGGTAATCGATGCATTTTTGGCGACGCAAAAAAATGCCAGCAGACGGCCAATAAATTTACTCGTCCATGACAAAGGGCAGCTGTTACCTAACGAGCAGCATGATGGATTCTTTTATGCACTGCTACAAAAATCCGCTTAAGTTATTTTGCCTGATATTCTGGTTGTGTGGCTGGGTGTCGCTGAGCGCCTATGCGGAGGGTATCTCGGTAAACAGGGCAGAAGCCAGGTTGGTTGATGATGGCTATCAACTCAAGGCGGATTTTAATATCAACTTGAACTATGCAGTCCAGCAGGCGCTATCACATGGTGTAACGATATACTTCATTGGCGAGTTTTCTTTAACACGCTCACGTTGGTATTGGTTCGATGAACAGATAGCGGTGAGCGAGCAAGTGACGAAGTTGTACTACAACGTGCTGACGCGCCAGTACCGAATCTCACGTGGTCCATTATTTCAAAGCTTTCCAACCCTAGAAGAAGCTTTGGGTGTTTTGCAACGACAAAGCGCCACGCCGATAACACGGGAACTGCTGGAAAAGAACGGCAAGTATCTGGCGGGAACAAGGTTGCGTTTAGACGTAGATCAGTTGCCAAAATTACTGCAGGTAAATGCATGGACAGGAAAAGATTGGGATCTTGATTCCAAGTGGTATCGCTGGGAAATTCGTCCTGCCGAGATAGCCAATGGCCAGCAAAATACGTCCGAGGATCGGCGTTGAAATATATCATTTTCATCAGCGTTCTTGCAGGCAGTACGCTTCTGTATCTGCTCTCGAGTAACAGCGCGAATAGCGAATTGTTCTCGGCAAAATATTACGGCGCCTTGCTGTTGACGGGGTCATTGGCAATAGGCCTGGCGCTTCTGGTTGGCTATCAATTTTGGCGTTTGCGTGAAAAGATTAAACGCAAAGTCTTCGGTGCCCGGTTGACTTTGAGGTTGACTTTATTTTTCATCGGAATTGCAGTCGTACCCGGGACATTGGTGTATGCAGTATCAGTGGATTTTCTGGGGAAAAGCATAGAATCATGGTTTGATGTGCGCGTCGAAAAGGCCTTGGAAGGCGGGTTGAATCTAGGCAAGAATGGTCTGGATAACAGCCTTAAAGAACTCTCCAAGAAGACCCAGTTCATTGCGCTCCTGTTGTCAGAAAAAACACCAAGTAGATATCAAGATGATCTATCGCGTCTGATCGAGGAAGGAACTACGCAGGAAGCAGCAGTTTTTTCACTGACAGGAAAGCCGTTGGCATTTGCCACGAATGGAAGGGCCTTGCTGCCCGCCGTGCCGGATAATTACATGCTGGGTGAAACGATCACCAAGGGATCATATTCGGTAATCGATAATACGATTAGCAAAGGCCTGACGTTGCGCTCTTTAGCTTTGGTGACTTTAAACTCACCGGCATCACCCCGCTTTATCCTGCAATTCACCCAGCCGGTAGAGAAACAAATCGAAACCGATGCCGAAACGGTGCAGGCGGTATATCGTGACTATCAGGCCTTGGTGCTATCCCGTTTAGGATTGAAGCGCCTTTATGCCATCACCTTGACGCTGTCATTACTGGTGGTGTTATTGACAGCGATATCGGCGGCCTTTTTCATCAGCGAGAAACTAGGTTCATCATTGGAGTCATTGGCCGAAGGCACCCGAGCGGTGGCGCAAGGAGATTTTACCGGGCAGTACCCGATACGCAGCAAGGATGAATTGGGCGCGTTGACGGGATTGTTCAATCAAATGATTAGGCAATTATCGGATGCAAAAGAGGCGAGTGAATTACAGCAGCATCAAGTGGAGAGTGCTAAGGGCTATCTGGAAAGTGTCCTAACACATCTGTCTTCAGGTGTAATCGGTTTGGACGATGAGTTCCGGGTTCGTTCCGTGAATACCAGTGCCGCACAGATCTTGGCGGTTCCGCAGCAAGAGATCCAGCGCAGCTCTTTGATCCATCTGGCTGAGAGATTTAGTTTGCTCAATTCATTCTGTACGGCGATCAAGGATGGCTTCTTAGAGGCGACGAATGGAGAGTGGCAGAGACAGATCCAGCGCTTGAGTAGACAAGGCGATCAGATATTGTTGATGCGCGGTACGCAATTGCCTAAGGCCTCGGGCGGAGGTTATGTCGTGGTGTTTGACGATATCAGCCATTTGTTGCAAGCAGAGCGTCAGGCTGCATGGGGAGAAGTGGCCCGCAGGTTGGCACACGAAATCAAAAATCCACTGACACCTATACAACTTTCAGCAGAACGGTTGCAGCATAAACTGAGCAATAAACTTGAGGGGGCTGATGCCGAGTTGTTGCAACGTGCCACGCAAACCATCGTCAAGCAAGTGGGCGCGATGAAAAATATGGTGAGCGATTTTGCCAACTATGCACGTGGACCCGCACTGAAGTTAGCGCCGCTAGATCTGCATGTCTTGATCGAGGAGGTGTTGGCTTTGTATGAAGCGCATGCGGTCAATATTCGTCTTAATCTCAACGCTCATAAAGCCATCGTTAATGGAGACGCAACCCGATTAAGGCAGGTGCTGCATAATTTGTTGCAGAACGCGCAAGATGCCTTGACCGACAACCCCCTGCCCGCTATCTGTATCAGTTCAGAAAATGAGAGTGACCAGATCGTGTTGCAAGTGAGGGACAATGGAACGGGCTTTGCGAGCCAGGTGCTGGCAAAAGCATTCGAGCCGTATATGACGACCAAGATTAAAGGGACCGGTCTGGGTTTGGCTATCGTCAAGAAGATAGTCGAGGAACATAGCGGACATATAAATATTGAAAATGAGCAAGATGGCGGTGCTGTCGTCACCATCCGCTTGCCCATCGTAGCGGGGGCGTAATGACTATTCAGCAAATTCTCGTCGTGGATGACGAAATAGGGATTCGTGAATTATTGGCAGAGATATTGTTCGACGAAGGCTATCAAGTACATCTGGCGGAGAGTGCAGAGCAGGCCAGAGAGTACCGGAACGCGCATGAGCCCGATCTGGTCCTGCTGGATATCTGGATGCCTGATACAGATGGTATTGATCTGCTTAAGGAGTGGGCGGAACAGGATCTGTTGACCATGCCTGTTGTGATGATGTCGGGTCATGGGACGATAGAAACGGCTGTGGAAGCGACCCGGATCGGCGCGGTCGATTTTATGGAAAAACCTATCAGCCTGCAAAAATTGCTTGCTACTGTGGCGCGCGCGATCAGCACTGAAGTCGCGTTAACACAAGAGATGCCGGTCGAACCGCAGAACAATCTGACTGTTGAGATTGCCGGAGTTGAGAAGCAATATGCATTGCCGCTCGATATGCCTCTACGCCAAGCGCGTGACTTCTTCGATTCGATATATTTTCAATATCATTTGCAAAAAGAAGACGAGAACATCACGCGAATAGCAGAGAAGATAGGCGTGGAACGTACGCATTTATATCGCAAATTGAAGCAACTCGGTATCAAGTTGACCAAGAGAAGCAACACTGACCAGCATTAGGAGTAGCCTTGCAGGCCAATATCTACGGCCTAGTTGCCCTAAACATTGGCCTGCGGCATAATCACCCGCTTTATAAGCTTTGAAATGTAACCCGTCCCCGAGGGATGTTTAGGAGGAAGTAAGTATGTCAGCCGCACGCAATGTAACCCCACCAAAATTCAATGACATCACTGGCGCTATCCGTATGCTGGCGGTGGATGCCGTACAAAAAGCCAACTCTGGACACCCCGGTGCGCCCATGGGCATGGCTGAGATCGCCGATGTATTGTGGAATCATCATCTGCGTCATAACCCCGCAAATCCTAAATGGCCCAATCGTGACCGTTTCATGATGTCGAATGGTCACGGCTCTATGCTGGTTTATGCGCTGTTGCATCTCTCTGGTTACGACCTGCCTATCGAAGAGTTGAAGCGCTTCCGTCAAATGCATTCCAAGACTCCCGGTCATCCTGAGTATGGTTACACCGCAGGTGTGGAAACGACTGGCGGCCCATTGGGTCAAGGTATTACCAACGCTGTAGGTATGGCGATGGCGGAAAAGTTGTTGGCCGCGGAATTCAACAAACCGGGACATGAGATTATTGATCACAACACCTATGTGTTTATGGGTGACGGTTGCATGATGGAAGGCATCTCGCACGAAGCGTGTGCTTTGGCCGGAACCTGGGGTCTTGGCAAGCTGACGGCCTTCTGGGATGACAACAATATCTCTATCGATGGTCATATCGATGGTTGGTACACAGACGATACGCCTAAGCGTTTCGAAGCTTACGGATGGCATGTGATTGCTAATGTGCAGGGTCATGACAGCAAAGCGATCGATGATGCAATCAAGGCTGCCAAGGCAGTCACAGACAAGCCAACGCTGATCTGTTGCAAGACGGTCATCGGTGCCGGCTCCCCCAACAAGGAAGGTACGCATGACGTGCACGGCGCGGCACTGGGCGATGCGGAAGTGGCAGCCACTCGCGAACACATCGGCTGGAAATATCCACCGTTCGAAATCCCTAAGCATGTTTACGAAGCTTGGGATGCCCGCACCAAGGGTGCAGGACTAGAAAAGCTGTGGAACAACAAGTTTGCAGAATACAAAGCCGCATATCCGAAAGAAGCTGCGGAATTCGAACGCCGTAACAAGGGTGATTTGCCTGCCAACTGGGCAGAACACGCTGCCAAGATGATTGCTCAGATCAATGAGAAGGCTGAAACAATAGCCACGCGCAAGGCTTCACAAAACGCAATTAATGCCTTGGCTCCCGCCCTGCCCGAGTTTTTGGGCGGTTCCGCTGACTTGACGGGCTCTAACCTGACCAACTGGACAGGCGCAAAGCACGTGAGCGGCAAGAAGCCCGGCAATTACATCAGTTACGGTGTGCGTGAGTTCGGTATGTCGCACATCATGAACGGTATGGCGCTGCATGGTGGTCTGTTGCCGTTTGGCGGCACTTTCCTGATGTTCTCCGAATATGCACGCAATGCGATCCGTATGTCGGCACTGATGAAGCAACGTGTGATCTACGTGTTCACCCATGACTCTATTGGTCTGGGCGAAGATGGCCCTACTCATCAACCAGTGGAACAGACCGCGACTTTGCGTTACATCCCTAACATGGAAGTTTGGCGTCCATGCGACACGGTTGAATCGGCTGTGTCATGGGTTGCAGCTGTTGAGCGTAAGGATGGCCCATCCAGCTTGATCTTCAGTCGTCAGAATCTGCAGTTCCAAAAGCGTACCGAGGCTCAGATCGCCAACATCCGCAAGGGTGCTTACATCTTGTCTGAGGCAGCAGGTGGCAAGCCACAGGCAGTGATCATCGCGACCGGCTCGGAGGTCGATCTTGCAAACAAGGCGCAGGCAGCACTGGCCGCAGAAGGTATCAACGTACGTGTCGTGTCTATGCCATCGACCAATGTGTTCGACAATCAAGATCAAGCGTACAAAGATAGTGTGTTGCCCAAGGGTATGAAGCGCGTATCTGTTGAAGCGGGTGTGACCGGCGGTTGGTACAAATACGTTGGCCTGGATGGTGCGGTCGTGGGTATGGATTGCTTCGGCGAATCCGCTCCGGCACCAGAGTTGTTCAAGCATTTTGGTTTCACCACAGAGCACGTAGTCGCTGCTGTGAAGAAGGTTTTGGCTGCTTGATCCTGTGAATTGCGGTGCGAACGCACCGCAATTCACAGGGGTAGACAGCCGTTGATTTTATAACTTAAAAACTGGGAGAAAAAAAATGGCAATTCGCGTTGGTATTAACGGCTTTGGTCGTATCGGTCGCATGGTATTCCGTGCAGCAACGAAAGATTTTCCTGAAATCGAAGTGGTCGCGATTAACGACTTGTTGGAGCCGGACTATCTGGCTTACATGTTGAAATACGACTCAGTGCACGGCCGTTTCAATGGCGATGTGGCAGTAAGCGGTAGCAACCTGGTGGTGAACGGCAAGACCATCCGTCTGACAGCTGAGCGTGATCCAGCAAACCTGAAGTGGAATGAAGTAGGCGTGGACATCGTGATCGAGTGTACCGGCTTCTTCCTGACTAAAGACACTTGCCAGGCGCACATCAATGCCGGCGCCAAGAAAGTCATCCAGTCCGCTCCAAGCAAGGACGACACACCGATGTTCGTTTACGGCGTGAACCATGACACCTACAAGGGCGAGGCTATCGTTTCTGCAGCGTCTTGTACAACCAATGCCTTGGCTCCTGTCGCTAAAGTATTGAACGATACCTTCGGTATCAAGCGTGGTCTGATGACGACTGTGCACGCAGCGACTGCGACACAGAAGACAGTTGACGGTCCTTCCAACAAAGATTGGCGCGGTGGCCGCGGTATTCTGGAAAACATCATCCCTTCCTCTACCGGCGCAGCCAAGGCTGTAGGCGTGGTCATCCCGGCTTTGAACAAGAAGCTGACAGGCATGGCTTTCCGCGTACCTACTTCTGACGTTTCCGTGGTCGATCTGACCTGCGAACTGAACAACCCGGCGACTTATGCTGAAATTGTTGCAGCCATGAAATCTGCTTCCGAGAGCGGCCCATTGAAAGGCGTGCTGGGTTTCACCACTGAGAAAGTTGTTTCTACAGACTTCCGTGGTTACACCTGCCCTTCCGTGTTCGATGCTGAAGCGGGTATCGCGCTGGACCCAACCTTCGTGAAAGTGGTTGCCTGGTACGACAACGAGTACGGCTACACTTGCAACTTGATGCGCATGGTTCGTCACATCGCCAAGTAATAAATAGAAGGCAGAGGTGGATAGTCGGAGGTCAGATGTAGGATGTTTTCCTGCAACGATCAGCCACTATCCACTTTCTGTTTATCTTTATAAAGTTTAGGGGAAGAAAATGTCTGTAATCAAAATGACCGATCTGGATCTCAAGGGCAAACGTGTCCTGATCCGTTCCGATTTGAACGTGCCCGTCAAAGACGGCAAAGTGACTTCCGATGCGCGCATCACGGCATCCATGGCGACCATCAATTTCGCGTTGAAGGCTGGCGCCAAAGTCATGGTGACCTCCCATCTGGGTCGCCCCGAAGAAGGCGTGTACTCCGAAGAGAACTCTTTGAAGCCAGTGGCCGATACCGTAGCTAATAAACTGGGCAAGCCTGTACGTCTGATCAAGGATTGGATCGATGGCGGCTTCCAAGTTGCTGATGGCGAACTGGTGCTGCTGGAGAACTGTCGCTTCAACAAGGGCGAGAAAAAGAGTACTGATGAGTTGGCCAAGAAATACGCCGCGCTGTGCGACATCTTCGTCATGGACGCATTCGGTACGGCTCACCGTGCTGAGGCATCCACACATGGCGTGGCGAAATTCGCGCCGGTTGCTGCGGCCGGTGTGCTGTTGACTGCAGAGCTGGAAGCATTGACCAAAGCACTGTTGAGCCCTGCCCGTCCTATGGTGGCTATCGTGGGTGGTTCCAAGGTGTCGACCAAGCTGACCGTGCTGGAGTCATTGTCCGAGAAGTGCGAACAGCTGGTCGTAGGCGGCGGTATCGCCAACACCTTCCTGAAAGCGACCGGCCATCCAGTCGGCAAGTCCTTGTGCGAGACCGATCTGGTTCCAACCGCGCAAGCCTTGATCGCCAAGATGACAGCGCGCGGTGCGATCATCCCTATCGCGACTGACGTTGTGGTTGGTACTGTCGCACCATTCCTGCCAGGTAATGAGAACACCCCGGCAATCCTGAAAGATGCCAAGGACGTTGCTGATGACGAAATGATCTTTGATATCGGTCCTGAGTCCGCAAAGGTCATCGTGGACATCATCATGAATGCAGGCACCGTGGTTTGGAACGGTCCGGTCGGCGTGTTCGAATACGACCAATTCGGCGAGGGTACCAAGGCTATCGCCATGGCCATCGCCAACACCAAAGCCTTCACCCTCGCGGGTGGCGGCGACACCATAGCAGCGATACAGAAGTATGACATCTATGACAAGGTGTCTTATATCTCTACCGCAGGCGGTGCGTTCCTTGAATTCCTCGAAGGCAAGACATTGCCGGCTGTGGAAATCCTTGAGCAACGCGCCAGTAAATAATCAGATAGGAATCACATGCTGCGTAGAACCAAAATAGTAGCAACCTTAGGCCCTGCTTCAAGTAGTCAGAAAGTATTGGAAGATATGATACGTGCCGGAGTCGATCTGGTACGTATGAATTTCTCCCATGGCTCGGCGCAAGATCATATGAAACGTGCCGAGACCGTGCGCGCTGCAGCTGCAGCCGTCGGTCGCACCGTGGGTATCCTGGCTGACCTGCAAGGTCCAAAGATACGCGTGCGTAAATTCGAGAATGACAAGATCATCCTGAACAAGGGTGATGCGTTCATCCTCGATGCGTCTCTTGATGGTTTGGGTAATCAAGAGCGTGTGGGACTGGATTACAAAGAACTGCCTAACGATGTGGATGTCGGCACCGTGTTGTTGCTAAATGACGGCATGTTGGAGTTCCACGTCACCGGCATAAAAGGCACAGAAGTGCACTGCGTAGTCGTACGCGGTGGTGTACTTTCGAACAATAAAGGTATCAATCGCAAGGGTGGCGGTCTGACCGCACCGGCATTGACGGACAAGGACAAAGAAGACATCAAGACAGCCGCGCTGATTCAGGCCGACTACTTGGCGGTTTCCTTCCCGCGTACTGGCGATGACATGCGTTTGGCGCGTGAACTGATGCATGCGGCAGGCGGTAAGAGTCTGCTGATGGCAAAGATCGAACGTGCCGAAGCCATTCCGGTTTTGGGTGACATCATTGATGCCTCCGATGCCATCATGGTTGCACGCGGTGACTTGTCGGTCGAAGTCGGCGATGCTGCCGTACCAGGTCTACAAAAGCGCATGATCAAGATGGCACGCGCCAAGAATCGTCTGGTCATCACGGCGACGCAGATGATGGAATCGATGATCACCAATCCTATCCCTACCCGTGCCGAAGTTTCGGACGTGGCGAATGCAGTGTTGGATGGTACGGACGGTGTGATGTTATCTGCCGAGACGGCGGTGGGTGATTACCCTATCGAAACTATCGAGGCGATGGCGCGTATCTGTCTGAGTGCCGAGCGCGAGTTCGACACGCATGTGACGGATCGTCGTTTGCAGCATGAGAAATTCAGCCGTGTCGATCAGGCCATTGCGATGTCTGCGTTGTATGCGGCGACCCACCTGAAGGTCAAAGCAATCGTTGCATTGACTCAGTCGGGTTCTACAGCGTTGTGGATGTCTCGTACCAACGTGGGTGTGCCTATCTTTGCCATGACACCGGTGGCAGCGACATTGACGAAAGTCACGTTGTTCGGTGGCGTACATCCGGTCGCATTCAATGACCCATCGTCCGATCATTCGCAAACCTTGCTGGCTGCCGAAGCTGAATTGGTTCGCACCGGGAAGATACAGGCAGGTGATCTGATCGTGATGACGGTCGGTGAAGCGGTCGGTCAAGCCGGCCATACCAACACGATGAAGATTGTAAAAGTCGGCGATCACCACAAACATTAATTGGGAATATTTCCGCAACATCAAACTTTAATATCAATGAGGAGAAGAAAATGGCTTTAGTATCTTTGCGTCAACTGCTCGATCATGCAGCAGAACATAGCTATGGCTTGCCGGCGTTCAATGTGAACAATCTGGAACAGGTCAAAGCGATCATGGAAGCGGCTGATGAATGCAACAGCCCAGTTATCATGCAAGGTTCAGCTGGCGCGCGTAAGTACGCAGGCGAGCCTTTCCTGCGTCACCTGATCGAAGCAGCAGTTGAGATGTACCCGCATATCCCGGTCGTGATGCATCAGGATCACGGTGCTTCAGAAGCCGTATGTATCAACGCTATCCGTTCTGGTTTCTCCAGCGTGATGATGGACGGTTCATTGATGACCGACGGTAAGACTCCGTCTTCATTCGAATACAACGTTGACATCTCTCGCCGCGTGGCTGAGATGTCACACGCAGTTGGTGTGTCTGTTGAAGGCGAATTGGGTTGCTTGGGTTCTTTGGAATCAGGCCACGGTGAAAAGGAAGACGGCCACGGCGCTGAAGGCGTTCTGAGCCACGACCAACTGCTGACCGATCCGGATGAAGCCGCTGAATTCGTCAAGCTGACACAAGTCGACGCGTTGGCGATCGCTATCGGCACCTCCCACGGCGCATACAAGTTCACCAAGCCACCTACCGGTGACACCCTGGCGATCAGCCGCATCAAAGAGATCCACGCGCGTATCCCTAACACTCACTCTGGTGATGCACGGTTCTTCTTCCGTTCCTCAAGAATGGCTGGAGATCATCAACCAGTTCGGTGGTGCGATGCCTCAGACCTACGGCGTTCCAGTTTCTGAAATCGTAGAAGGTATCAAACACGGCGTACGTAAAGTGAACATCGATACCGATCTGCGTATGGCGTCTACCGGTGCGACCCGTCGCTATCTGGCACAGAATCCAAAGGACTTCGACCCACGCAAGTTCCTGGCGGCAACCACTGTAGCCATGAAAGCGATCTGCAAAGCGCGTTACGAAGCGTTCGGCAGTGCCGGCCAGGCAGCCAAGATCAAACCGATCTCGCTGGATGCCATGGCAGCGCGTTATGCCAAGGGTGAACTGAAAGCAATCGTTAAGTAATCCTTAGCGACAGCAAATGCAAAAGGCGACCTTATGGTCGCCTTTTGCATTGTTGCAAGCACAACACGAATAGGAGCTATCTACTACCGTTGATGCATATCGAATACCGTTAATAATTGGAAAATAACCTGCTATCGGCAACCTGATTACATTGCGGATTCCATTGGCTAGTATGCAAGCGTGGATAAAGGAGGGGCAAGTTTAATGAAACGTCGCAACGAAATACAGGGTTTCAGTTTGTTCGAATTGTTGATAGTGATGGCTATAGCCGGAATCCTTTTGACGATAGGCGTGCCTTCCATGACAGATTTTGTGAGGAACAGCAGATTGAACTCGGCGACGATGCAGATCATCGGCGATTTGAACATGGCACGTGCCGAAGCAATCAAACGCAACAAACGCGTACTGATATGTAGTGGGACGATAGCCGGTTGCGTGGCAAATGCGAATTGGGCGGCGTCAGGGTGGGTGGTTTGTTACGACGACAATCGGGATGGAGTGTGCGATGCGGCTCCGGCAGATGGAAGTGATCCCAATCCATTCCTGGTGCGCTCAGCGCTAAGCACGCAGGGCATAGTGTTTGTAGCGCCGCTTGCACCCATAGTCTACAACCCGATAGGAACTCAGGGAGTGATAGGCGCAGCACCCTTGGTTTTGAACATATCAGGCAATTGGCCGGGAACAAAATTGAAGAATTTGACGGTCTCACCGACTGGAACAATTACGAGTAATTAGGACGTATATGAAACACTCGAAAAAATATTTAATCCGTCAGCAAGGTTTCTCCATGCTGGAGATATTGATCACGCTTGTGGTTGTGGCAACGGCCTTACTTGGTACGGCAGGGCTGCAAGCATATGCGATGAAGACGAATATGGGCGGTCAATTTCGCAATCAAGCTGTGTTCCTGAGTGCGGATATTACGGAGCGCATGGAGGCAAATAGGGTAGGCGCAGTCGCGGGTAACTATGCGCTTGCAGCAGGAGCGGCGAATCCAGGGGTGTCCACCGCATGTAATGTGGGCGTATGTAACGCCGCAGCACTGGCGGCCTACGATCTGGCGAATTGGCAGGCCGCTATAGCGGCAATATTGCCCGCAGGCACAGGGGTGATCAATGTCGCTGTGGCAGGCAACATCGCCACCTATACCATCGTTATCAATTGGGTCGATAGGGCAACCAATCAGGCCACAGCGGTTGCACCAGGTGCGGCGGCAGCACCTGCCGGTGGCGAGAACTTTTCCATCACCTCAACCAGAGTGATACGCAATTGAGCATCAACCATTAAAGAGAGAATATCCATGTCTCGTGAGACTAACAAAACCCAGCATAATCGTAACGCCGGTTTCAGCCTGATCGAAATGATGGTGGCAGTGACGGTGGGATTGATGATCATTGCTGCACTGACTTCGGTGATCGTGAGCAGCAGCGCGGCTTCTCGAGCCAATGACAGAACGTCTGAGTTGCAAAGCAATGGACGATACGCAATGGATATTCTGAAGCGCGATATACAAAGTGCGGGGTATTACGGTCTGAGTGGGCGTGGCGTGAATCAGCCCACCGGCTTGAATCTGCCGGGTGATTGTTTTGCAGGATTTGCCAATAATATCAACCAGCGTGTGTGGGGAACTAACGATGGGGTAAACCCATTCGCGGCTAACTGCATCCCAAACGCGAACTATGCCGGCAGTGACATCCTAGTCTTGCGTTACGCCAGCCCGCAGGCATTCCCCTCGGCACCCGGTGTGGCACCCGCCGTTGATCCCGCCGGAGTGACGGGCTTCGCCAACATTGGGGCAAATACCTTGTATTTCAGGTCGGCCTTCGAAGCCAGCCGTCTCTTTCAGGCAAACAACTGGCCCACCTTCATCAACGCACCCCAACAAGACCATATCGTCCAGGTGCATGTGTACTACATCAGCCCGAATACGGTGACCGCACCGGCAGATGGCATACCTTCATTGCACCGTATGGTGTTGGATAGCACCGGCACGATGGTCGATGAGTTGGTGGCGAGCGGGATAGAGAACCTGCAAGTCCAGTACGGCGTCGTCGATGCCTTAGGCAATACGCAAAATCTGGATGCACAGAATGTCAATCCGGGCGTGGCCCCGGCGACGGATGCAATGACCAATCCGCTGGATGCGACGGGTGCTGCCGTGCTGCCCAATAACTGGGGTAATGTAAATGCCGTGCATATCTGGCTGTTGTCACGAAATACCGGTGCCGATAAAGGCGACGGATACGTGAATAACTCCGTCTATGCGATGGGCGATCAGAACATCGTAGCGAATGCGGCCACGGCGAGTTTCCGTCGCCAACTGTTCACCACAACCATACAGTTGCGTAATTAAATCACCATGAAAATGATTAATGCAAACAGACAAAAAGGTGCGACTCTGGTCATGGCTATGATCATTCTCGTCGTGTTGATGATATTGGGGGTGATGGCAGTCACGACGGCCAACACCCAGTTCAAACTGGCGGGAAATCTGCAGTTCGAGAACATCGCCAAGAACAATGCCGAGAATCAGATCATCGTGGCGGAAAGCTGGTTGGCTACACCCGATGTGACGCCGGGTAAGACTTTGTACATAAATAACCCAGGGTTTACCACCTGGTCGGCGGCGACACCGCAATTACACCCCTTGAACGATTTGGCAAATCGTGTGGGCATAGTCAATGGTGATCCGCTGAACATGACCTCCGCACAGTGGCAGGCCAACTCGGTCAACGTCTTGGGTAATGGCTACCTGATTGAGATGATAGGCCCGAACAAGGTGCCACCCGGTGGCAGCGTGGTAGTTGGCGCACCCTGCGTGAATAACAATATCAATATCGTGAATGTATTCAGAGTGACTGCGCGGGGTACCAATGCGCGCGGGGCAGTCCGTTATGTGCAAACAGTTTATCAAGTTCCACGTTGCTAACTAGCAAGGAGTTCGTCATGCGTAAAAATTCTACACCAGCAAAATCACTGCCTTTTACGGGGTTGATCGCACTCCCCGCGCTGTTGTTTGTGGGTCTGGCACATGCGGCGACTGCCTTCGTACCGCCCAATCCGCCCGTGGTCGGTTATGTCGGACAACCCGAGATGACGAGCTACAATCTAAAGACCGGGGTGGAGAGCATCTTCCGGGGTGAGTACGAGAAGGGAGGATGGTCGGGCAATTTGTCTTGCTACCCTATCAGTGCAACGGGGGTGGTGAATACGACCGTACCCTGTTGGACTTCAGGCACCGGCGCCACACTCAAGACAGGCGCACAATCCCAAGTCGACCTGCAAGGTTTCATCAGCGGCAGCCGCAACATCGCCACCTTGGATCTGACCGGTAAGCCGCAAGCGTTTACGCTGGCAGTCGACCCGACTAATCTGATCGATGCGACTCATGTGAACTTCATCCGGGGTGATCGTAGCCAGGAAGCGCCCGCAGGCCCGTTACGTACGCGTTTATCTGTGTTGGGTGATGTCATACATTCCCGCCCCTTCTACTACACCGATGGAATAAGCCCTACCGTATTCTATGGTAGCAACGACGGTATGCTGCACGCGATCGACGCGACCCAGACGGGTGGCGGTAAAGAACGTTGGGCCTACATCCCGTCCATGTTGGTACCCAAGCTGAAAACGCTGTGGTCCTCCCCTTACAATCATGAGAATTATGTAGATGGCAATGTCAATATGATCAATGTTGGCACAGCGACTACTCCAAGAAACATCTTGGTCGGCGTGCTGGGTTCGGGTGGCAAGGGCATCTATGCGCTGGATGTGACGTCATTGACGGCCACCTCGGACGTGTCAGTGGCAGCCAAGGCGCTTTGGGAGATCACACCGGCCGGTATAGCCTATGGCGGTATACGCACACCTTCGATAACTTACGCCAATCTGGGTGACACCTATAGCAATCCGACTTTGGCCAAGATCCAGAGCGGGCAAAATGCGGTGATAGTAGGTAACGGCTACAACAACACCGGAAACGGACATGCGACTTTACTGGTGATCGATGTCACCACAGGCAGCAAGATCGCCGAAATCGATACCGGAGCGGGCACCCTGGCCAGCCCAGATGGACTGTCAACACCAGCCGCCGTGGATACCAACGGTGACGGAATGGTCGATGTCGCCTATGCGGGTGATATCGACGGAAATATGTGGCGTTTCGATCTGGTGACCATGACGGTCAAAAAGTTATATGCGGCCGGACAGCCTATCACCATGATGCCGGGCGTGTCCGCACACCCTTATGGTGGCTACATGGTCAATTTTGGTACCGGCAAGACTTTGATCACCGGCGACCTGACCGATAAATCGATTAATTACGTCTATGGCATATGGGATGGGGCACCGGCTAGCAATACCACCTTGGTGACCCAGACCATCACGCTGCGTCAGTATGTTTCGGCAGTGGGTGCGACTCCGGTGGACGTGCGTGTGGTCGGCACCTTGCCAGCGAGCGCGACGGTGACACCTAACTGGAATCCGGGTGGTGACAACGGTTGGAAGGCGGCACTACCGATAGCAGGCGAACGAGTGACAGGCGATAGTGCCTTCGATCAGTATGGGCGCTTCTTCTTCAACGCGACCAATCCGACCGTACCGTACAACTACACCCCTCCGGGTGGAACCGCCTTTTCGGGAAACGGCGAAAACTGGTTGATGGAACTGGATTACCTGAGTGGGGGGAGTGCGATCAAGCCCATTTTCGATATGAACGCGGATGGCGTGTTGAACGACGCAGACCGTATTCGATATGCGGCGGGCGATACGATCCCACCACCTGGTGTGATAGGTGATCCCATCATGACCAGCTTCGGTGTCCCAGTCGGTTTCCGCACCAGTTATGGGGTGCAGTCCCAACCTATCCTGGGCGCGGTGGGTAATTTCAGCGCGATGTTCTATAACCAAAGCTGGGACGTGCTGTTGGCCAACACGACCACTACAACGAACACCAGTCAAACGGGTATCGGTGGCGGTCACTTTGACGTGGATATGTATACCAAAGGGATATGGGGAAGCGGAAGTATTCCGAACACACATGCCCATGAATACGACAAGATATATGACACCAACGGTTTGAACTTCCTAAATCCGAACGAAACAGACAAGGCGTTGAGAATCGCTATTAATCCGGCTACAGGGAAAGCGATGACGGCGACCACACCCTACAAAGTGTTGATGATGAATCAGTCATGGAACCGCGCGGTATTCTTGACGTTGGGTAAGAACATCTGGAACACCAAGGATTATCTGACCGGTCCGTATAAGACCCCTGATTCGGTGACGGGATTGAACTATAACCCTATGGTGGGCGGCTATAACGCCACTTACGCCACATTGTGGACGCCGGGCGCAACCGGGGTCGGTGCGCTTAAGATGTCCAGCTTGCCAACCTATACCGGAACGACCAGCACTGTGGTCACCTACACGCAGGCCAATGCCACAGCACCGACGCCGCTCTTTAACAAGGTCACGGTAAATACCGTCACTACGACGGGATCTATCGGTTGCGGCGGTTTGCTGAACGGAACGCCGCTGTTCACGACGACGCCGACCTGTTCCACGACTTCCGTGACAACTGGCAGCCGTCAGCCGGATGCAGTCGGCGGAGTTGGTGGCTTCGAGTTCTCTATGCCGAATACCGCTTTCCAGTTGTTGGATTGGTGGAAGGATGGCGTGGTGCAGACCGGTGTGATGCCTACTGCCCCGCAATGTCCGGATGCCAGCAATTCCAACGGAACAGAGCCAGCCAATGGAACTGGGCAGGGTAGACAATACACAGGTGTTTTGGGCGAACGTAATGACGGTGTGCTCACCGTGCAGGTGGTGAAAGACACTACGCCAGATGCAGATGTGCAACTGAACGTTCCTGGACGGCCTGACTTGGGTTTCCGTGTGATCGATTCGAAAATAACGACCGATGTCATAGCTGAATACATTATCTATTGGCATCATCCCTATGGGACTTGTTATGGGGATACCACCAGCACCTGGAAAGTCGCTAATAATGATCGTGATCCTTGGTGGCCAGCGCAGGAATCAGGCAACAAGCCTGATCTAGTGGGAAGCGGAGTGATGGGAACAAAAGCAGATGGGACACCAGCACGATGTGGCCCAAACGGTAGCAATAGTAGTCCTGCATGGATCGCCACCGCACCCCCCAGCACTTGGACGACGCCCGCCGCTGCGTGGACTACTCCACCGGGTTGGTTGCCTAAGGGTTTTACCATCACGCCACCGCTGGATACGGCAACCACGCTGCCCTTGTGTCCAAGATACAGCACGACGACCGATGACCCGCGCACTGCAAGTTTTGTAACGTCATCACCGGGAACAGGTTCTGGCAGTACGACGACGACCTCGACGACCACGATCACGGCGCTGCCGCCTGGCTTTGTTGGTGGCGCGGCCAGCATAACAAACCCTTGTACCGGGGCTAGCTGTACCACTTGCGTCGGTGCGGCTTGTAATACACCGCCTTGCACCGGTGCAGCTTGTAATCCGCAATGCGGACAAATAGGTCAGCCGGCGTGCCCCAATCAGCCACCGATACCTGTGTCAAAACGCATCTCGTGGCATGAGCTGATCAAACAGTAGTTAACTCTTGCCTTGGGGGTGCGCTAGCACTCTCAAGGTGTATTAAAGGGAACATATATGAATAAGAATCGCGGCTTTACTCTGGTGGAATTGCTCATCGTGGTCGCCATCATAGGTATCTTGTCTATGGTGGCCTTACCCAGTTATCGCAACTATGTGGTGCGTGCCAGCCGAGAGGCAGCGCAGACTGAGATGATGCAAATGGCAGCCTTACAGGAGAAGATATATCTGAACGCCAACAGCTACAGCGTGGCTGCCAACATCATCGCCACTGCCTACACTGGGCAGGCGGCGGGCGGCTTGGGCAAGACCAATGGACTGTCCACTGACCAGAAATATACGTTCACCTGCCCCCCCGCGGCCTGTACTGCGCAGGCCTTCCAGATCACCGCGACACCCGTGAACGGTAGTACGCAGGTTGGTGATGGCACCATCACGATAGATTCGACCGGATTGCGTCAATGGAACTCAGCCAGCGGACTCAAAACTTGGTGATGTTGTAACAGTTCGCAAAAACATTAAGACCCTCGCAGTTCCGCGAGGGTTTTTTATTTGGGTAAGAAGTGCAATTTCTAAACGGATGTAGGCGTGAGACTAACTTCCGCTGAGAAGAAACTCCTTGAATGCCTGGGCCGCACTGGTGAGGCGTTTATTGCTGCGATGCGCCACGAACCAATGACGCAACAAGGGAAAGTGTTCAACGTTCAGTACCACCAGGCGCCTGGTCTCCAACTCCAACTCGATAGAGTGCAAAGATAAGATGCCCAAGCCCATGCCGGCACGAACGGCTTGCTTGATCGCCTCGTTGGTCTCCATCTCCATGCTGATATGTGGCTGGATATGATGTTGCGCAAATACACGTTCCATGGCGATACGCGTGCCTGAGCCTTGCTCGCGGGACAGAAAAGGTTGTTCAGCCAGATCCGTGAATTTCACCTTCTGCAGTTTGGCCAAGGGATGCGCGGGCGCGGCGATCACGACCAAGGGGTTGTCCATAAAGCGTTCCGCATCGATATCCAAACCGTCGGGTGGCTGCCCCATGATGGCAAGGTCGGTGCTGTTGTCGGCCAGTTGTTTGAGCACGGCATCGCGGTTGGCGACCTGCAGGATGACGTTGATGTGGGGATGGCGTTGGCAGAAGGTCGCCAATAGTTGCGGGGTAAAATAGTTCGCGGTGTTGACCACCGAAAGCGTGAACTTTCCCTGCCCTGCCCCTTTCATCTCATTGAACACCGACTCCATCTCAGTGATCTGCTGCGCGATATTGCGCGCGTAGTGGAACAGCTCGCGACCCGCTTCGGTCAGAAACACCTTCTTACCCATCTGTTCGAACAAGGGCAAGCCGATATGGCCCTCCAATTGTTTGATTTGCATAGACACCGCAGGTTGGGATAGGTAGAGCTCTTCGGCTGCCCGAGAGTAGTTCAAGTGGCTGGCCACCTTCTCGAATACTTGTAGTTGTCGTAGTGTGAAGTGCAACATATTCGTCGGTCTATCTTTGCAAGGTCTAGGTAGGGATTATAGACAACTATAAGCATTACTTATGGGTTATATAAAAATAATTGACTATCGCTTATATGGTGAGCCCCTTATAGTTTCCTCCGTAGCAAGTCGCTGTTGAAGTGAAAAGAAAATCGAACATTAATTTTAGGGAGAACACGTAATGGATCAATCGAATCGTTATGCAGATCTGAGCTTGAAAGAAGCAGATCTGATCAAGGGTGACAAGCACATTCTGGTTGCCTACCACATGCAGCCTATGGCCGGTTACGGCTATCTGGAAGTTGCAGCGCATATCGCAGCTGAATCTTCTACAGGTACTAACGTTGAAGTTTCAACGACCGACGATTTCACCAAAGGCGTAGACGCGCTGGTGTACTTTATCGATGAAGCCAAGGGCATCATGAAGGTGGCTTACCCTAATGAATTGTTTGATCGCAACGTGACTGACGGTCGTGCGATGATCGTTTCCTTCCTGACACTGGCGGTAGGTAACAACCAGGGTATGGGCGACGTGAAGCAATTGCAGATGCAAGACTTCTACGTGCCATGGTCCATGCTGCGCCTGTTCGATGGCCCTTCAAAAGACATCACAGATATGTGGGATATCTTGGGCCGCTCACGCGTTAACGGCGGTTACATCTCCGGTACCATCATCAAGCCTAAGTTGGGTCTGCGTCCTGAGCCATTCGCTAAAGCTGCTTACCAGTTCTGGTTGGGCGGTGATTTCATCAAGAATGATGAGCCACAAGGTAACCAAACTTTCTGTCCTTTGAAGAAGGTATTGCCTTTGGTCTATGACTCAATGAAGCGCGCTATGGATGAAACTGGCGATGCTAAGTTGTTCTCCATGAACATCACTGCAGATGACCACTACGAAATGTTGGCTCGTGCTGATTTCGCACTGGAAACTTTCGGCCCTGATGCAAACAAGTTGGCGTTCTTGGTTGACGGTTTTGTTGGCGGTCCAGGCATGATCACGACAGCTCGTCGTCAATACCCACAACAGTACTTGCATTACCACCGTGCTGGTCACGGCATGATCACTTCGCCTTCAGCAGTTCGCGGTTACACAGCGTTCGTGTTGGCTAAGATGTCTCGTCTGCAAGGTGCTTCTGGTATCCACGTAGGTACTATGGGCTTCGGTAAGATGGAAGGCGGCGCAGATGATCGCGCGATTGCTTACATGATCGAGCGTGATTCTGCGACTGGTCCTTACTACCATCAAGAATGGCATGGCATGAAGCCAACCACTCCTATCATCTCTGGTGGTATGAATGCGTTGCGTCTGCCAGGCTTCTTCGAGAACTTGGGTCACGGTAACGTGATCAACACATCTGGTGGCGGCTCTTACGGTCACATCGATTCTCCAGCTGCAGGCGCGATCTCTCTGCGTCAGTCGTACGAGTGCTGGAAGTCTGGTGCTGATCCTATCGAATTTGCGAAAGAGCACAAAGAATTCGCTCGCGCATTCGAGTCCTTCCCTAAAGATGCGGACAAGATCTTCCCAGGTTGGCGTGAAAAGTTGGGCGTACACAAGTAAGCTGAAGTTGTCTTATAGCTTGTGTGTATGAAAACGCGCCCCCACTAGCTGGGGGCGTTTTTTTCCAAAGTACAAAACCGTATAAGCCACGCGGATACGTGGTTAATGATTGGGGATTAGCATGATAGATAAAGACCAATACAAAGTTGAAAATGAGCCGTTCTACCAAGCGCAAGGCGATGAAGTAACGCTCTATGAAGCAGCCTATGCGGCGCGCTTGCCAGTGATGGTGAAGGGGCCGACCGGTTGCGGTAAGTCACGCTTCGTTGAATACATGGCATGGAAGTTAAACAAGCCTTTGATCACCGTCGCATGTAACGAAGATATGACCGCCAGCGATCTGGTGGGTCGATATTTGTTAGATGCAAACGGCACACGTTGGTTGGATGGTCCTTTGACCACCGCTGCGCGTATCGGCGCGATTTGCTACTTAGATGAAATCGTAGAAGCTCGTCAAGACACCACCGTAGTGATTCACCCGCTGACCGACCACCGTCGTACCTTACCTTTGGACAAGAAAGGTGAGTTGATCAAGGCGCATCCGGATTTCCAGTTGGTGATCTCCTATAACCCGGGCTACCAGAGTCTGATGAAGGATCTGAAGCAATCGACTAAGCAGCGTTTCACCGCATTCGATTTTGATTATCCAACCGCATCAGTCGAGACCGACATCTTGGCTAAAGAGACTGGCATGTCAAAAGACATCGCAGCGAAGTTAGTAAAGATAGGTACAACTGCACGTAACCTCAAAGGACACGGATTGGATGAAGGTATCTCGACACGACTGCTGGTCTACGCGGCTACGTTGATCAAAGGCGGCGTTGAGCCTAAGGCGGCATGTCGCATGGCGTTGGTGCGTCCTATCACCGATGATAGAGACATACGCGACACATTGGATCATGCCATCGATGCGGTGTTTGCATAAGTTGTCTCTCCTGGCTTTAAGGATCACGATGGCATGCAATCGTTGGGACGAAGAGCTAGAACGGGGATGTGTAACCATCCGGGTTCCCGCTAACGCGGGAGGAGCGGCAGCAGTATCGCCGCAGAACTTGCGAATAAGGTAGCGATGAAAACCATACCAGAAGAACTTGAGGTCTATTGGCAGCAACTCGCATGCGGTTTCCCGCGCGTCGCTGAAGTGTTCCCGGACTGCATGAACGAAGCCCTTAAGACGCTGACAAATGCAGGCGTGGCTGCGTATATCGAGTACGCAGGATTCCTAGGCAGAATGGGGCGTGGTGCAGAGCCGATACTGATTTTCCTGGAAGAGTGGCCCAGTCTCGCCAAGACGCTGGGTGAGGATGCTTTACCGGAGATATCCGAGTGCGTACGCAGGATGTACAAGTCACCGAACGGCAAGGCCATCACGCCATTCTTGCAGTCATTGCCGAGCGCGGCACGCCGATTGCACTCCAAACAGCTGATGACGGACTATCTGGATATGGTGCTGGATTTCATGGAGCGCACCACCGGTTCTATACACGGTATTCACCAGACGTTTCCCAGCCCGGGCCTGCCCGCGTTCTTCAAGCAGGTGCCGGTGTTGGTCAATCAGTTGTCACTGGTTGGACTGAAGAAGTGGGTGGACTACGGGGTGCGTTTCTACAACGATCACCCTGAGCGCCAGACGGATTACTTCAGCCTGCAATCGGCCGATAGTCGTGCGGTGTTGCAGCGTGAACGTCAGGGAACGTTGTTGATGGATAACGACCGCAAACTGGATATGTATCTGCGCAGTCTTTGGCAGGAAGAGGATCAGCTCATCCCTTACTCCAATATGTTCGACGAGTTGCGTCAGCCTGTGCCCTACTTCGACAATCTGGGTATGCGCCTGCCCGATGTCTACAACGATATGCAAGGAATTACCGGGATAGACAGATACCGTGCGGTGCTGGCGCACATGGTCGGGCATAAGCGCTGGAGCACGGCGATATTTGCCGATAACTTAAGTCCGTTTCAGCGTATGGCGGCGGAGTTCCTCGAAGACAGCCGAGTCGAATATCTGGTGATGTTTGAATATCCGGGTCTGCGTCGCTTGTTTCTGGCGCTGCATCCGATACCGGCAGAAGATGCGTGCGATTCTGAAAAAGAGTCCGGTGTGCGCCATCGTCTGACCATGCTGTCGCGCGCGATTCTGGATCCACAACATCCCTACAAGAACGCGAACATCATCGAGTATGTACAACGCTTCCATGAGTTGATGCAACAAGGCGGGGCGGGTACGCAGGAGATGGCCGACCTTGCGGTATCTTTTGTCGCCAGAACGCGCCGTCAGAGCGACCAATTGCCCAAGACGCATTTCAAAGATACAGAGATCAGCTATCGCGACGATAACCGCCATCTGTGGCGCTTCTATGAGCAGAGCGATGACGAGGAAATGTTCGAGGAGCATCGTCGTAAGCTGCAAGACGAAGAGATCAAAGGCTTGCCACCGCGTCATTATCCGGAGTGGGATTACAACAGCCAGAGCTATCGCCCGGATTGGGTGAGTTTGTACGAAAGCTTACATCCACAGGGCAATCCGGCGGACATCGATAGGTTGTTGGCAAAACATGCGGCACTGGCCAAGCAACTGAAGAAGATGCTGGATATGCTTAAGCCACAAGATAAGGTCCGTATACGCTATCAGGAGGAAGGTAGCGAGTTGGACTTGGATGTGGCCTTGCGTTCACTGATCGACTTCAAGGGCGGGTCGTCGCCTGATCCGCGCATCAATATGAGTCACCGCAACGATGGACGCAATATCGCGGTCACGGTGCTACTGGATTTATCCGAGTCGCTCAATGAGAAGGCCGCTGGCAGCGAACAGACCATATTGGAACTAAGCCAGGAAGCGGTGTCTCTGCTCGGTTGGGCCGTGCAGCAACTGGGCGATCCCTTCGCCATCTCGGGCTTCCACTCCAATACCCGTCACGACGTGCGCTTCATGCATATCAAGGGCTTCAGCGAACAATGGGGCGATGAGGTTAAAGGCCGTCTGGCAGCGATGGAAGCAAGTTACTCGACCCGCATGGGTGCGGCGATGCGCCACGCCGCGCATTATCTGGAGAAGCAGCAGGCGGACAAGAAGCTGATGTTGATCCTGACCGATGGTGAACCCGCGGATATCGACAGCAAGGATGGCCGTATTCTGATTGAGGATGCGCGCCAAGCGGTTCAAGAGTTGGATAGCAAAGGTATCTACGCGTATTGCATTAACCTGGACCCCAAGGCAGACGAATATGTGCGTGACATTTTTGGCAAGCAGTACACCATCATAGACAAGGTCACACAGTTGCCAGAGAAGCTGCCCCAGTTGTTCATTTCGCTTACAAAATAAGCAAAAACAGCGATAGGCGAGCAAGTGATAGCTGAAAAGCGGTAGAATTGCCCGTTAATTTTTTTAAAAATGCATTTTAAAACGAGGAGAAAAAAGCATGAGCAAGAGTCTTATCCAATTCATCATCGAAGAACAACGTCAAATCCCTAACGCTAGCGGCGACTTTACCGGCCTGCTGAGCGATGTCGTATCCGCCTGTAAGCAAATCGCTCACGATGTGAACAAAGGCGCTCTGATAGGCGTGCTGGGCAGCGCGGGTAGCGAGAACGTGCAAGGCGAGACACAAAAAAAACTCGACATCATCACCAACGAAGTGTTCATCAAAGCCAACGAGTGGAGTGGTCACTTGGCCGGTATGGCTTCTGAAGAGATGGACGATGTCTATGAGATTCCCAAGCAATACCCACGCGGCAAATACCTGATCACTTTCGATCCATTGGATGGCTCTTCCAATATCGACGTGAACATCTCCGTTGGTACCATCTTCTCTATCCTGCGTTGCCCAGAAGGCGTGACAGATCCAAAGGCTGCTGACTTCCTGCAACCAGGTACCAAACAAGTGTGTGCCGGTTATGCGCTGTATGGTCCCAACACCATGATGGTGCTGACAACGGGCCACGGTGTGAACGGTTTCACTTTGGATCGTGACGTAGGTGACTTCTTCCTGACCCACCCTAACATGCAAATCCCTGCGGACACTCAAGAGTTCGCCATCAATATGTCCAATCAGCGTTACTGGGAAAAACCTGTACAAAAGTATATCGACGAATGTATGAAGGGTAAGGACGGCGGTCGTGAGAAGAACTTCAACATGCGTTGGGTCGCATCCATGGTTGCCGAAGTACACCGCATCCTGACCCGCGGCGGTATCTTTATGTATCCGTTCGATACCAAAGAAGTGGGCAAAGCAGGTAAGCTGCGTCTGTTGTACGAAGCTAATCCTATGTCTTTCATCGTTGAGCAAGCGGGTGGAGTGAGCTCTACTGGTCGTGAGCGCATCATGGAGTTGAAGCCACAGGGTCTGCATCAGCGTGTGCCAGTGATCTTGGGTTCCAAGAATGAGGTCGACCGCGTCATCGGTTACCACAAGGGTCAGTAAACATGGGTAACAAGCCGCGGGTATCCATCATCATGGGTAGTGCCAACGACTGGGAAGTCATGCAACAGTCGGCACGTGCCTTGCAGGATTTTGGTGTGGCCTATGATGCGCGGGTCATCTCCGCACATCGTTCGCCCGATCTGCTGTTTGACTACATCAAGGAAGTCAGCGCGCAAGGTGTGCAATGCTTCATTGCAGGTGCGGGTGGAGCGGCACATCTTGCCGGTGTGATCGCCGGTAAGACCACGCTGCCCGTGCTTGGCGTGCCTATTCCTTCCAAGTATCTGAAGGGGATGGATTCCTTGTTGTCCATCGTGCAGATGCCCAAGGGCATACCGGTAGCGACGTTCGCCATCGGTGAAGCGGGTGCGGCGAATGCAGGACTGTTCGCAGTATCGATGCTGGCATTGAATGACAAAGTGTTAGCCGGCAAGTTGACGGGCTATCGCCAGAAACAAGCAGAGCAGATTGCGGCAACGACCTTGCCTGATTTGAAGTAAGCAGTTCCAGCAGCGACTGTGGCAATGCAAAAGCGAGGTCACACCTCGCTTTTGACTATCTAGAAAAGGAAAGACATGAGTGCATTACATCAATCCAATCTGACCAGCCTGCCTTTGTTGCACAGGGGCAAGGTACGTGACCTGTACGAAGTGGATGCGCAGCATCTGTTGATCGTGCAGACCGACCGTCTTTCGGCGTTCGACGTGATACTGGATGATCCCATTCCGGGTAAGGGTGAAGTGTTGACTGCAGTGTCGAACTTCTGGTTTGCAAAGCTGGGTCATGTTATTCCCAATCATCTTTCCGGAATCGCACCAGAGAGCGTGGTTAAGGGTGTGGAAGAGATAGCGCAAGTGCGCGGTCGCGCATTCGTTACCAAGAAGCTTAAACCTTTGCCTATCGAGGCTATCGTGCGCGGCTATCTGGTCGGTTCGGGTTGGAAGGACTATCAGAAGACCGGCACTATCTGTGGACTGGCATTGCCTGCGGGTTTGCGCGAGGCGGAGAAATTGCCCCAACCACTCTTCACGCCCTCCACCAAGGCTGCGGTAGGCGAGCACGACGAGAACATCTCGTATGCGCAGGCTGTGGAATTATTGGGTGAGAAGAGGGCGGCACAGGTGCGCGATGCCACACTGGCGCTGTACAGCGAGGCGGCGAACTATGCAGCGACCAAGGGCATTATTATCGCGGACACCAAGTTTGAGTTCGGCGTGGACGAGGCAGGCACCTTGTATCTGATTGACGAGGCACTGACACCCGATTCATCGCGCTTCTGGCCGGCAGACCAATACCAGGTCGGCAGCAATCCGCCCAGTTTCGACAAGCAGTTCGTGCGAGACTGGTTGGAGGCCTCGGGTTGGAACAAGCAGGCCCCGGCACCCCGCATCCCTGTCGATGTGCTGGAAAAGACTGCATCAAAGTATCGTGAAGCGCAACTCCGTTTGTTGGGCGCATGAGTACACCCAAGCTACTGATAGAAGGTTTCGCGCGGTTCCGCAGTAATCACTTCTCAGCCGAGGATGTGATGTATCGCAATCTGGTCGAGCAGGGCCAGACACCCAAAGTCTTGATCGTGGGCTGTTGTGACTCACGCGTCGATCCGGCCCTGATCTTTGATTGCGCACCGGGAGATCTGTTCGTGATACGTAACGTGGCCAATCTCGTGCCGCCTGCAGAAGGGCGGGCCGGCCATCATGGCACAACAGCAGCACTTGAATATGGGGTGAGGAATCTGTGTGTCGAACACATCGTGGTGCTGGGACATGCGCATTGCGGCGGGATAGGCACTTTGATGAAGACCGGTGGCGCATCCGACCCAGAATCATTCATCGACGATTGGATGAAGCTTGTGGAAGTCGCACGAGTGAGTGTCAGCAGAGAATTGTCGGTAGCAAGTGATGCGGAGCAACAGCGGGAGTGTGAGAAAAGAGCCATCCTGGTTTCATTGCAGAATCTCAGGACCTTCCCCTGGATCACACAGCGTATCGCAGCAGGGACATTGAATTTACATGGCTGGTATTTCGATATCGAGCAAGGACAATTACTGGGTTACGATGAATCCGCCCAGCAGTTCGCCCAGCTTAGCTATTTACCCGTCAGCTCCTTGTAACGCGCCTTGTCAATGTCGTAACGCGCTTCTAACGATGCCTTTTCGGCATTGGTGTTGGCAAGCTCCTTGGCTAATTTATCCACATTGAATTGGGCGGCTTCCAAATCATCTTTCAAGTAAGCAGGGATAGGTTTGCCAGATTTATTGTGAGTTTCAACGCGAACCTGCACGGCGGCCAAAGCAGTGTTAGCTTCGTTGAGCTGCCTGGCAGCCACTTGCGCACGAGCGTCGACCTGCTGAAGGTTTCTTGCGCGCGCCAGATCGATTTCTTTTACGTTGCTGTAGGTATTGAGCAAAGAGCTATCGCGTAATTTTTTGTTACGTTCAGCGTCCAGGTCGGCTTGGTGATGTATATCCGCAACTTCTTTGGCCCGATGTTCTTCCGGTGTGAGGACATTGGTCGTGCTGATGATGCGACCAGACTTGCCGAGTTCCGAGCGATCCTTGTTTGCATATTCGGGTGGAATGGTTTCCCCGTAATGGGTGACCCCCCTGTCATCTACCCATTTGAAGAGTTTTGCTTGTGCGGAAAAGCTCAACAGGCTACTGCCTATTATCACAGCGAAAATCAATTTTGAATTACACATTATTTACTCCGTATTTATCCCGATAAGCAGCCGTAGCGCGCAGATTCTGCACCATCTCCGCCTCGCCTTGCAAATAACCAAGCAGGTCATCTAGCGTTGCGATGGCAATGACAGGTATGCCGTAGCTACGTTGCACCTCTTGCACGGCTGACATATCCCCAAGGCCACGTTCCATTCTATCGAGGGCGATCACCACCCCGCACGGTGAGGCACCTGCAGCGTGTATCAGTTCAATCGATTCACGCACCGAGGTGCCGGCGGAAATCACATCATCGATTATCAATACACGGCCCTGCAATTTTGCACCCACGATGGTGCCGCCCTCACCGTGGTCCTTGGCTTCCTTGCGATTGTAGGAATAGGGTAGATTGCGACCCTGCTCGGACAGCGCGATGGCAGTACCCGCAGCCAAGGGGATGCCCTTGTAGGCCGGGCCGAACAACATATCGAAAGGCAACTCAGAAGCAAGGATGGCTTGAGCATAGAACTGCGTGAGCTTGTGCAGGGAAGCTCCGTCGTTGAATAAGCCAGCGTTGAAGAAATAGGGCGACAAGCGTCCTGCTTTGGTTTGGAACTCACCGAAACACAAGACCTTCTGCTGCACGGCGAACCGTATGAAATCAAGTCGGAAATTAAACATGGGCTATAGAATAGAAGACGTTAATCTGCGCCATTATAATGGCACACCCGATTTCGCCATAACTATACATGCGCATAATTTCTATCAATTTGAACGGTATCCGCTCCGCAAGCACCAAGGGTTTCTTCGAATGGCTGGCATTGCAGGATGCCGATGTGATCTGCCTGCAGGAACTAAAAGCACAGGCGCAAGATATGACGGCAACGATGCTGGCCCCTCACGGCTATCACGGATATTTTCATTACGCAGAGAAGAAGGGTTATAGCGGTGTTGGTATTTATAGCCGCGTCAAGCCCGAGCAAGTTGTGATAGGTATAGGTATCGATGAGTTCGATGCCGAAGGTCGCTATATACAAGCGGATTTTACAGGCTACAGCGTGGTGTCTTTATATCTACCGTCGGGGTCTAGTGGGGATGAGCGCCAAGCGGTGAAATTCAAGTTCATGGAGGCCTTCATGCCGCATATGCAGGAATTGCTCGAACGCCGGTAGAGAGGTGGTTATATGTGGGGATTGGAATATCGCACATCGCGAGATCGATCTCAAGAATTGGCGGGGCAACAAAAAGAACTCAGGATTCTTGCCTGAAGAACGTGCCTGGTTGACACAATTATTCGATGATAGCGGTTGGGTCGATACTTTCAGACAGATTCACCCTGACTCTGGAGGCCTACACCTGGTGGTCAAATCGGGGACAAGCCTGGGCAAAGGACGTGGGATGGCGCATCGATTACCAGATCGCGACACCCGCCATCGCAGCGCGCGCCCACGCGGCGAATATCTACAAAGACCAGCGTTTTTCAGACCACGCTCCGTTGATCACAGATTATCGGGATTGATTCAGCCCTGCTGCCAAGGCAGGCCGGCAGCACGCCAGCCATTCAAGGTGTTGCGATGTTTGGCGGCGTCAGGATCACCCTCGAAACCTTCCAGAACGTTATAGCAGCTGTTGTAGCCCGCTTGCGTGGCCGCCGCCGCAGCAGCATTCGAACGAGCACCGCTGCGACAGATAAACAGAACAAGTGCCTCCTTCTCGACTTGCTGATCCAGATGTGCCAAAAAATGCGGGTTAGGCTTCATGCCAGGGTAGGACATCCACTCGATCTCGACCGCATCCGCGATTCGACCTACCCAGTCCAACTCCGCATGGGTCCGCACGTCGACCAGTTTGGCGCCAGGTGCGGAACTCAGGATCTCGTGGGCTTCCTTAGGTAACAACGAACCCTGATAGGGCAGACCCTGCTCTTTGGCACGTTGCTGTGCAGATTCTAGAATTGTGGTGATTTTTCCCATGATGACCTCGCTTAAGCTTGCTTCAATCGTCAACGCGCAAGTGATATGCTGCGCGGCCGATTTGTATACTAGCGTAATCAAGATGAAAAATCACAGTCACGCACATCATGGCCATTCGCACAAAGAACCGTTCGAGCCAGCGCATCCGGAACGTTTTGCGGCCGCCCAAAAAAGCACCTGGGTCAGCATAGCGATTAATTTGCTGCTAACCTTCTTGCAAGTGGCGGGTGGCTTCTTTGCACATTCACAAGCTTTGATGGCTGATGGCCTGCATTCGCTGTCCGATCTTTTGTCCGACGTATTGGTGTTGTTCGCTAATCGTCACGGCAATCGTCATGCTGATGCCAATCACCCCTATGGACACGCGCGGGTAGAGACCGCGGCGACCTTGGTGTTGGGAGTATTCCTGGCTGCCTTGGGTGCAGGGCTGTTGGTGGCCGCCGCGATACGTTTGCAGCAACCCCATGCGCTGCTAGCTGTGAATCCCATAGGATTGGGAATCGCGATTACCGCGCTGATAGCCAAAGAGGGTATGTTCCGTTACATGTTAGCCGTGGCAAAAAAGGTGCGCTCGCAGATGCTTGTCGCCAATGCCTGGCACGCCCGTTCCGACGCGGCCTCGTCATTGGTGGTCGTCGTTGGCATCATCGGTAACTTGATGGGTTACACCTTTCTAGATCTGGTCGCGGCAGCCGTAGTGGGTGTGATGATCGGGCATATGGGCGGCAAGTTGGCGTTTGAGGCTTTGGCCGAGTTGATCGACACCGGATTGGATGCTGAAGAAGTCGAAGCCATACGACAGACTTTGCTCACGACCCCCGGCGTCTTGAGCCTGCATGATCTGCGCACCCGCAAAATGGCGGATAACGCTTTGGTCGATGCCCATATCATCGTCGATCCCAAGGTAAGTGTATCGGAAGGCCATTACATCGCGGAAGCAGCGCGTTACGCCGTCTTGCAAGCCCATCACGTTCTCGACGTCATGGTACATATTGATCCGGAAGACGACATGCAAGCCAAGCCCAATGCACATTTGCCTAATCGCGTAGGATTGTTACAACATTTGGCTACGGAATTGGATGATGCCAATCTGTTGCAACATCGTTTCGTGTTCCATTATCTGGATGGTAAGGTGGATGCGGAGATATACCTGCAAGGCGACGAGCAGCGGGCAAACGAGCTGCAGAGACGGTGCGACGAGTTGGTCCGTACAGACAAAATATTCCGTTCCATACTTGTACTTGGGCGTGGCGCACGGTAATGGTGCATAAAGACCATTGCTTGCCCAGATACGGTGCGAATTTTTTGCTTCGCCGCCTGACAAGCTTATGGCAGAATGCGCGATTGCTAGATGGCGTGGTGCTGGCATGGTTACTGCATAGTAGCGGCAGGGTAATAGCTAATGATTTTTATTGACGGTTTTTTATTGGGAGAGTGTGATGGCGATGTCAGCTAGTGATGTATTGCAAATGATCAAGGATCGCGACGTTAAGTTCGTGGATTTCCGTTTTACCGATACGCGCGGTAAAGAGCACCATGTAGGCGTTCCTGCCAAATACGTAGGCATGGACAAGTTTGAAGACGGTCATGCGTTCGACGGCTCCTCCATCGCTGGCTGGAAAGGCATCCAAGCCTCCGACATGTTGCTGATGCCTCAGGCCGATACCGCTTTTATCGATCCATTCATGGACGAAGTGACACTGGTGATCACATGCGATGTGGTAGATCCTACCGACGGCAAGGGCTACGACCGTGACCCGCGCTCTATCGCGAAACGTGCCGAAGCTTATCTGAAATCGACCGGTATCGGTGACACGGCATTCTTCGGTCCAGAACCGGAATTCTTCATTTTTGATTCGGTGCGTTGGGGCGTGGACATGTCCGGTTGTTTCAGCAAGATCGATTCAGAAGAAGCAGCTTGGTCTACAGGTGACAAGATCGAAGGCGGAAATACCGGTCATCGTCCGACTGTAAAGGGAGGTTACTTTCCGGTTCCTCCAGTCGATAGCCTGAACGACATTCGTGCCGCTATGTGTTTGGCACTGGAAGACATCGGCATCGAAGTCGAAGTGCATCACCACGAAGTGGCGAATGCAGGTCAATGTGAAATCGGTACCAAGTTCAACACCTTGGTGCGTCGCGCCGACCAGACTCAGGCGCTGAAGTATGTGGTATTTAACGTCGCACACCAGTACGGCAAGACGGCGACCTTCATGCCCAAGCCTATCGTTGGTGACAACGGTTCCGGTATGCACGTTCATCAGTCCATCTGGAGAGATGGCAAGAACCTGTTTGCAGGCAATGGCTATGCTGGCTTGTCCGAGACAGCGCTGTATTACATCGGCGGTATCATCAAGCACGCCAAGGCACTGAATGCGATCACTAATCCGGGAACCAACTCTTACAAGCGTCTGGTGCCTCATTACGAAGCACCTACCAAACTGGCTTACTCTGCGAAGAATCGTTCTGCCTCTATCCGTATTCCTCACGTCGCAAGTGACAAGGCACGCCGTATCGAGACACGTTTCCCCGATCCTTCGGCTAACCCATACCTGTGCTTCTCCGCACTGATGATGGCGGGCTTGGATGGTATCCAGAACAAGATCCACCCTGGCGATCCAGCAGACAAGAACTTGTACGACCTGCCACCGGAAGAAGATGCAAAGATTCCAACAGTCTGCACTTCTTTGGATGAAGCATTGAATGCTTTGGACAAAGACCGCGAGTTCCTGACGCGTGGCGGTGTATTCTCTAACGACTTCATCGATGCCTACATCACATTGAAGATGGAAGAAGTGACACGTATGCGTATGACGACTCACCCAGTCGAGTTCGACATGTACTACAGCCTGTAAGCGGGTCTGGCGTGACAAAGAGAACGGGGCTTATGCCCCGTTTTTCATTTGTGCGATGCTAACTATGGAACTGCAAAGCAATTGTCGCAGTCAGAGGCTTCGCCTATACTCAACCGTCGTTCAATTTATTAGGAACCGTTATGAAATTGAATTATCTACTTGCGCTACTGTGTGTTGCCCCATTGGTCGCTCATGCTGATCTGTACAAATCAGTCGATGCCGATGGTCATGTGACGTATTCGAGTTCGCCCATAAAGGGGGGCAAGAAGCTCAATCTCGAACCACTGCCGACCATGGTACCGTTGGCCAAGGTTCCCGTGCATGCAAACTTTCCCAAGGTAGACGAGGAGACGCAGAAGGGGCGTGATGAGACGCGACGCAAGATATTGCAAGACGAACTACAGACCGAGCAGAAGCTGTTAGAAGAGTCCAAGCAGAAACTGCAGAATGCACAGGATCAGAATCGGGGGTACTTCACCAGCAATGGCGCCACGCATCTGAACGAAACGCGCGCTCAGGAGTACAACGCAGCAGTGAGCAAGCAGACAGATGAAGTGAATATGCATCAAAAGAATATCGATGCGTTGAATGCTGAGCTGGCAAAACTCAAATAAGTAGCACCATCCTCTTCTTTGGCATGGTTCATGCTCAACCTAACACATGAACCTAATGCCGAACTTCCCCATCCTTACCCTTGAGCACCTAGCCACGGCAGTGATGCTGCTGGATGGGGAGTTGCGCATCGTCTACCTCAATTCGGCCGCTGAGGACATGTTCGAAATCGGCAGCAAGAACCTGCAGGGATTGACGGTGCAGCAGGTCTTCACCCATACCGAGCAACTCGCCAACGCGATGCAGCAAGCGGTGTCTACCCACGCCAGCTACATTGAGCACGACATGATTCTAGGTACTCATGCGCATGGAAAGTTGCACCTGCGTTGTGCAGCTACCCCGTTGCAATTGAACGAGCCAGGCTTGATGCTGGAGTTCCATCTCATCGATCGCACACTAAAATTGGCGCGTGAAGAGCAGATGCTGGATCAGACTCAGGCCAACCGTTTGCTGCTGCGCAATCTGGCACATGAGATCAAAAATCCATTGGGTGGGATACGCGGAGCGGCACAGTTGCTGGAACAGGAGTTGGAAAAACCGGGACTGCGTGAATACACCCAAGTCATCATCCAGGAGGCAGATCGCTTGCGTGGCCTGATGGAGAAATTGCTCACGCCACAGACCGTCACCAATCACAATTTGCTCAATATCCACGAGGTATTAGAGCGTGTGCGCAGTCTGGTACTGGCCGAGATACCGGCAGGTCTGACCATAAAGCGGGATTACGATACCAGTCTGCCGTCTTTGGTCGGTGATAAAGAGCAGTTGATACAGGTCATGCTCAATATTGTACGTAACGCGAGTCAGGCGATGCAGGGGAAGGGGCGCATCACCCTGCGCACGCGCATCGCGCGCCAGATCACCATCACGCGACGTCGTCATCGCCTGGCCATCATCGTGCAGATCATTGATGACGGCCCAGGTATACCGCATGAATTACGCGACAAGATTTTCTATCCACTGGTTTCAGGCAGCGCCGATGGTCACGGACTGGGGCTGACGCTGGCACAGGATTTCGTCAGCCAGCATAACGGCTCGATAGAGTTTGACAGTGAACCTGGACGTACCTGCTTCAGTGTGATGCTCCCCCTCCCCTCTTTATGAATTTGATGATGACTATGAAATCAGTTTGGATAATCGATGACGATAAGTCGATACGCTGGGTGTTGGAGAAATCACTCGCCCGCGCCGATATCGCATACAAGAGTTTCGCCACGGCGGATGATGCGCTGCGTGCGCTGGTAACAGAGTTGCCGCAAGTTGTGGTTAGTGACATCAGGATGCCGGGTAGTTCGGGCTTGGATTTCCTGCAGACCTTGCATCAACGCTACCCGCAAATACCGGTCATCATCATGACTGCCTACTCCGACCTGGAGAGTGCGGTCTCGGCCTTTCAGGGCGGCGCCTTCGAGTATCTGCCCAAGCCCTTCGACATCAACCATGCGGTGGAACTGATAGGCCGTGCTTTGGAACAGAGCAGGCGTAAATCCAGTGAGGATGAGCCCGAGCAGGTCGCCGTCGACATCCTCGGTCATGCACCGGCGATGCAGGAGGTGTTCCGCGCCATCGGTCGCTTGTCGCAGTCGCATGCCACGGTGTTGATTAACGGCGAATCGGGTACCGGTAAGGAGTTGGTGGCGCGGGCGCTGCATCGTCACAGCCTGCGTGCCGACAAGACCTTTGTCGCCATCAACACTGCCGCCATCCCCAAAGACCTGCTGGAATCGGAGTTGTTCGGTCATGAGCGCGGTGCGTTCACGGGGGCGGCGACTACGCGGCGCGGTCGCTTCGAGCAAGCCGAGGGCGGCACACTGTTCCTCGACGAGATAGGTGACATGCCGTCCGAACTACAGACCCGTTTGCTGCGTGTTCTGTCCGATGGCAACTTCTATCGTGTCGGCGGCCATCAGCCTATCAAGGCCAATGTGCGTATCATCACCGCGACCCACCAAGACCTCGAAGAGCGCGTCAAACAAGGACTGTTCCGCGAGGATCTGTTCCACCGCCTGAACGTCATCCGTCTGCGCCTGCCACCGTTGCGCGAACGCCGCGAGGACATCCCCTTGCTGGCTACCTATTTCTTGCAGAAGAGTGCGCGCGAACTGGCGGTGGAACAGAAACAGTTGAGTCCTGAAACGGTGCAGCATCTCACCGCGCAGAATTTCCCCGGCAACGTGCGGCAACTGGAGAACCTGTGTCATTGGCTGACGGTGATGACACCTTCCAAGGTGGTTGAGATTGTGGACCTGCCGCCCGAATGGCGCGAAGAATCAGAGTCGGCGAGTGTGGTAAGCGGCGATTGGAGTACAGCTTTGGCGCAGCATGCGGCGATGGCCTTGCAACGCGGTGACGAGCGCATCATGGATAAGCTGACACAGCAGTTTGAAAGCACGCTGATTCTGCAAGCTTTGCAACATACCCACGGCAGACGAATAGAAGCAGCGACGTTATTGGGTCTGGGGCGCAACACCCTGACCCGCAAGATACAGGAATTGGGCTTGGACGATCAGGAGTAAAGACTAACGCGCCAGTTGTTTTAGCAACTTGTCGTGTATGCCGCCGAAGCCGCCGTTGCTCATCACAAGTATCTGGTCTCCCGCCTGAGCAGCAGCGGTGATGGCGGCGATCAACTCGTTGAGATCGTCTTTGACTACAGCTTTTTCGCCTAAGGGCGCGAGTGCGCCGCGTGCATCCCAGCCCAGATTGCCGGCGTAGCAGAACACCAGATCGGCATCTTTCAGACTGCCGGGTAGCGCATCCTTCATCACACCCAGCTTCATGGTGTTTGAGCGAGGCTCTAGCACCGCTAGGATGCGCGCCTTGCCAACCTTCTTACGCAGGCCCGCGACGGTGGTATCGATGGCGGTCGGATGATGAGCGAAGTCGTCATACACCGTGATGCCACTAACTGTACCCTTCACTTCCATACGGCGTTTAACGTTCTTGAATTCAGCAAGAGCCGCTAGACCTTGAGCGATAGGCACGCCGACATGGCGCGCGGCGGACAAGGCAGCCAGCGCGTTCATGCGGTTGTGTTCACCCATCAAGTCCCAGTGCAGCGTACCTTGAGCGATACCATTGAGGGTGACCAGATTCGCACTATCGATGTTCCATCCAGCATCGTTACCGAACTGTTCCACAGGCGTCCAGCAACCGCGCTTGAGCACGCGCTGTAGCGATTCCTCGCGTCCATTGCACACCACCAGCCCATTGCCCGGCACGGTGCGTACCAGATGATGGAACTGCGTCTCGATAGCGTTCAGGTCGGCGAAGATATCGGCGTGATCGAATTCCAGATTATTGAGGATGGCGGTGCGCGGATGGTAATGCACGAACTTGGAACGTTTGTCGAAGAAGGCCGTGTCGTATTCATCCGCCTCGATGACGAAAAATGGCGATTCGGTGATACGCGCCGAGATGCCGAAGTTCTCGGGTACGCCACCGATCAAGAAGCCGGGCGTCAGCCCCGCGTATTCCAATATCCAAGCGAGCATAGACGTGGTGGTGGTCTTGCCGTGAGTACCCGCCACGCCTAACACCCACTTATCACGCAGCAAAGTATCGGACAGCCATTGTGGGCCAGAGGCATACGGCAGGTTGCGATTCAGTATCTCTTCCATCAGCGCATTGCCGCGCGTCACCACATTGCCGATGACGTACACGTCAGGATTCAGCGCGAGTTGCTCCACGCCGAAACCTTCGATGAGTTCTATGCCCTGCGCTTCCAGCTGCGTGCTCATCGGTGGATAGACGTTAGCATCGCAGCCCGTAACGCGGTAACCCGATTGCTTGGCAATGGCCGCGATGCCGCCCATAAAGGTGCCGCAGATGCCGAGGATGTGGATGTGTTTAGGTTTGTTCATAATCTATGCTGCAAATTTAGGGTATCCGTAATTCGTGATTGATTTGGGTTAAAGCTCACCATTTTCAATCATACTGATGAGTGTTGATATATCAGATCCATAATTCTTCTTTTGTTTTGTAGATGGTGTTGATGAAGAGTTAGACGCTTTGGATGCTGGCGGCTCAAATTCATCCGTCAGTGGTGGTAAATCAACCGGAACTTCCGGCAAGAAAATCAACCGTTCCTTTTCTCTTCGCTCAAACTTTGGCCTGCTGTTTTTGTGCTTGTGCGCACCTTCAGAAAACAGGATCTTTGCGCGCAATGCCTCAAAGCTATATCCCCGACCGAGCCGGTTCATTACCCGGATCAGGTTGTTCAAACTCTCAGTATAGGCATTGGTGATCGGATGATCGAAGTAGGCCAAGATATACGGCTCCCAGTTCTCCCATGCCCGAATTAAATCAGAGAACGCCGTTGCAACCTCTGGCGTAACGCCACGCTTCCACTCGATGTACTTGGCCGCCGCTTCGTCGGATGATTCGGCATCGTAAATACCAAAGAACGCCTCTTTAAGCCGATAGGCAATGCCGATAACGTCGTAATTCTTCGTCCAGCCTGAAAGCAGCAATCGTTCCTTGTCACCAAGGTCGTGTGCGCGCTTTAACAGCACAAAACGGTCATGCATCAACCCTCGGCGTTCCTTGAGTGTCAGCGACTCACGCAAGCCCTTCCTGACCTTCTCCAGAGCCTCGTTCGCCATCTTGAGCACATGGAACTTGTCGATAACGATTTGTGCCTGGGGAATGACGGCCCGAACAGCATCCCGGTACGGAACCCACATATCCATAGCGACGTATTGAATCTGCTCTTTACCTTCTAGGTGATGCAGATAACGCACTACTGTGTCTTTGTTGCGGTTATGGAGCAATTCGACAACGGTGTTGTTCTTGATGTTAGTTATCACGCCGCGCGGCTTAATAAGGTGGATCTCATCTATCCCCATCCAGCGAGGCGTTTCAAAACGAATGGTTTGCTGGAGCTGGTTGATGTAATCACTGAATACCGCTCTTACCGTGCCCTCAGTCACACCGACCTCATCCGCGATGCTGGAGAAGGTACGCTTGACCGCTTGCTTGCCGATCCAGTCCAACAAACGGCTGGTCATTGAACGGCGTTCGTCAACATCGGGCAACACTTCGCTAAATGTCTTATTGCAGCTCCGACATTGCATTCGGCGGGTGGCGACATAAATCCCTACACGTTTGCCGTGCATGGGTAAATCTTTGACTAATTGTTCTCTGCGTCCGAACCCTACAATCTTGTCAGACTTGCATAACGGGCAGATCAGCGGGGGAACTTTGACTTCAGCATTGATGTGGTAGTCGTGCTGATTTTCTTCCAGCGCTATAACCTCATAGGAGGTCAAGTTCAAAAGATTTGTGGACATCATCCGGTGATGACACTCAATTGCGAATCGTACCTATTCACCGATGCCTGAATTAAGAGATTTTGCGCTAGTTAGCTCGAAAATCTCTTCCTTTGTAAGCCCCATTGAAACAGCTATTTCGTCCCTGGCCGCATTTTGTTTGCGAATATCGTTTGGATATTCGTTCTGAGCTTGTGTACTTGCTTTGGTTAGGATGTTTGTTTGCTCCTGATGAAGTGCCGTTCGTACTTGCTGTTCCAATTCTGGAATATCGCGTTCAACCGCTTTCCATATCACTTCAAGGTCAACTGCAAAATATCCATGCGAAACACGATTCCGCATCAAATAAACGTCCGCCCAAGGAATGTCTGGATACTGTTCAGCAAACGCTGGGTGATACCTCTCAATGTTTCGTGCAGCTTCACCAATGATTTCGATGTTACGAATCACGGCATCTTGCACAATTTCACTTTGCAGAAATACCACCTCATCTATATCTTCGGTATAGGTATTGATACGATTAGTTGCTTGGAGAATATGACCGAGAAAATCCAAGAAACGCAAATCCTCTTTTTCATACTGGCTCCGCTTCAGCAAGTACACTATTACGAAATTTAACTGGGAGGGCCTTGGGTGTTAGCACATCGACAGAAATACCGAGTAATTTTTGGAGACGGTTCTGAATTTTAGCGATGTCCAGCAAGCTAGTATCAGGTGTTGGATCTACTAACAGATCGAGATCACTGTCTTCGGTGTCGTTGCCGTGGACGACCGAGCCAAACACACGAGGATTAAGACCACGATGCGCAGACACAATTTCACGAATGGATATTCTGTTCGCTTCTAGCAATTCTGATGGTTTCATAGCCACATCCCTTTAATTGGATTGGAGATCAAATCTGATGATTGGTTGCACATCCTGATGCGCATCACTCTAGTCGAAACCAGTCAACCTCGTATTACGAATTTATAATACTACAACGCAAATACAACATCAACCGAGAATTACGATTTATGAAAACAATCGCATCCATTCGAAAATCATAAATCAACCGCGAATTACGGATACCCCAAATTTATAAGGCGAATATTAATTCCCTAAGTTCTAAAAATAAAATAAACCGCGCCCATCATACACAGCGCGGCGTACAGATAATCCCACTTCAGCGGTTGCTGCATATAGATCACCGCGAACGGCACGAATACTAACAGTGTGATGACTTCTTGCAATATCTTCAGTTGCCCGAGACTCATCGTGGTGTAGCCGATGCGGTTGGCGGGCACTTGTAACAGATACTCGAAAAGCGCGATGCCCCAGCTGATCAGCGCGGCGACATACCAAGGTGATGTAGACAGATTCTTTAGGTGCCCGTACCAGGTAAAGTCATGAACAGATTGGATATCACCAGCATCAGTGCGGTGACCAGCAAGGGTTGCGAGATAAGACCCATCAGTTTTCTTCAGACTCCATCTTAATCGCACCGCAGGGACACTCTGCCACGCAGATGCCGCAACCTTTGCAGTAGTCGTATTTGAATTCGAAGCGCTTGCCCGGCCCCAACTTGATGACGGCATTGTCGGGACACACACCATAGCAGTTGTCGCACTCGAAGCAGTTGCCGCAGGACAGACAGCGTCGCGCTTCGAATAAGGCGTTGCTCTCATCTAGTCCCCCTTGCACCTCATCGAATGTCGATTGGCGGCGGATGATGTCCAGCATAGGCCGCACCGTCTTATCCGCATCGGAGTAGTACCAGGTATTGAGCTTGGAGAATTCGGCCAACTCGTGTTTGGGTGCTGGCTCGTAGTTCGTTCCGCGCAACCAGGCATCGATGTTGTGAGCCGCCTTTTTGCCATGACCGACCGCCACGGTGACGGTGCGCTGCGACGGCACCATGTCGCCGCCCGCGAAGATGCCCGGATGTCCGGTCATCATGTTGGGCGTGACTTGCACCGTGCCATCTTTGATCTCTAGCCCTGACACGCCTTCCAACAAGGAAAGGTCTACATCTTGACCCAGCGCCAATACAACTGAATCGGCTTCCAGGGTTTCGAACTCACCTGTGGGCTGTGGATAGCCACTCTCATCAAGCGCCATCTTTTCGATAGTGATGTTGCCCTCACCCGCTTGCTTGATGGTGGACAGCCACTTGACCATCACGCCTTCCTGCAAAGCTTCTTCAACCTCAAAGTCGTGCGCTGGCATCTTGTCTCGGGTGCGACGATAGACGATGATTGCCTCGGTCGCGCCGAGCCGCTTGGCGGTGCGTGCCACATCGATAGCGGTATTCCCGCCGCCATATACAACGACTCGACGACCCAACATCGGTTTGTCTTCACCTTCCATCGAGCGCAACACCGACACCGCGTCTACAATCTTGGTGGCATCTCCAGCGGGAATGAAGGTTCGTTTGCCGATATGCGCACCAACGGCGAGAAAGGCTGCATCGAAATCACCGTCTTTCATGCTCCGCTCAATGTTCTCCACTTTACTGTTGAGTGTGAGCGTGACGCCAAGATCAAGGATGCGCTGTACCTCGGCCTCCAGCACTTCGCGCGGCAGCCGATATTTGGGGATGCCGAAGCGCATCATGCCGCCCGCAAGCGACCCAGCTTCCTGTATCTCGACCTGATGTCCCATGCGCGCCAGATGGTAGGCGGCAGACAAGCCTGAGGGTCCCGCACCGACCACCAAGACTTTCTTGCCGGAAGTGGTGGCGGGTGCATCGAACTTCCAGCCCAATTTGATCGCCTCGTCGCCGAGAAAGCGTTCTACTGAATTGATGCCCACAGGGCTGTCGAGCTGGCCGCGATTGCACGAACCTTCGCAGGGGTGATAACACACGCGCCCCATCACGGCGGGCAGTGGATTGTCCTGGACCAGCACGCGCCAAGCTTGCTCATAATCGCCGGACTCGGCATGGAACAACCATCCCTGGATGTTCTCGCCTGCCGGGCAAGCGTTGTTGCAAGGAGGCAATCTATCGAGATAGACCGGTTTGGCCGTGCGCCAAGTGCCGGTGAGATTCGTGAGTGAGGAGCCGGGCTTGAGGGTGATGGCGAAGGGTTTGTTAGACATATCAATTTTCTCTTGTTTCAAGGAGGCCATATTTCCGGATGTTGCGATCTGCGATCGCTTGCAAACGTGCCACGGTCTCGGGATGCGCATGTTTGCCGAATAAGTGCGCAAAGCGTTTCTGCGGCTTCAAATATTCCTCTATGGCTACCTTGCTGCGTATCTTGAGCACGCTGGTCACTTCGCCATGTTCTGCTTCGAACACGGGGAACATGCCGGACTCCTTGGCCAACCTCGCCAATCTGATCGTGTCGTGCGACGCCGAGCCCCAGCCCAGCGGGCAAGGCACAAATACATGGATATAACGCGCACCGCGTATGTTCATCGCCTTGCGTACCTTGTATTCGAGGTCGCGCAGGTCGGCCACCGTGGCCGTCGCCACATACGGGATGTTGTGTGCCATGGCGATCTCGGGCACGTTCTTCCCTTGACCAAACACATTGCCTGGTTCTTTTCCGACAGGCATGGTGGTCGCAGTGCGCGCCGCTGGCGGCGTGGCGGAAGAGCGCTGCACGCCGGTGTTCATATAGGCTTCGTTGTCGTAGCAGATGTACAGCACATCGTCGTTACGCTCGAACATGCCGGACAGACAACCGAAGCCGATGTCGGTGGTGCCGCCATCGCCGCCTTGTGCCACCACACGCACGTCGTGTTTACCTTTCACTTTCATCGCCGCCGCGATGCCGGTCGCCACCGCCGCCGCATTGCCGAACAAGGAGTGTATCCACGGCACTTGCCAGGAGGACTCGGGATACGGTGTGGAGAACACTTCGAGGCAGCCGGTCGCGTTCGCCGCGATCAGCTGCCCGTTACTCTCCGCCATCGCCGCATCGATCGCATAGCGTGCACCCAAGGCTTCACCGCAACCTTGGCAAGCGCGATGTCCGGAATTGATCGAATTACTGCGCATCTGGTTGGCCTGCACACTGCGCTCGTCGGGGGCGAGCAGACGGTTGCCGACGGTGAGCGTGCCGGTCTGGTAAAACTTCACAGGTTGGAAACTCATCTTGTTCTCCTTAACCGAACTTCGCCGACACGATACCCTTGTCATACAGCATGTTCTCGGCGATAGGGCCGGAGCGGCGCGTCTTGCGCTCGCGCTCCAGTTGTTTGTCGACCGCGTCCCAGTCCAGATCGACGAAGGTGACGGGTTCTAATTCCTCTTGCTCGGCGAGTCTGAATAACTTGTGCAATGAGGCTTTGGGGATGGCTCGCCCGCCCAGTCCCGCGATCGCGGTGAAGCCGCGCAGACCACCTCGGCCAGTTACAGCCATACGTACGTTGGTGGCGACGATGCCGCCCAGGCCGACGGCGAGGCTCTTCTCCAACACCAGGAAGCGTTTGCAATTGCTCAATGCTGCGCGCACTTGCTCCAGCGGGAAGGGGCGGAAACTGATGATGCCGAGTACGCCGATGTTGTGGCCATCGGCGCGCATCTCATCCACCGTGTCCTTGATGGTGCCCAATACCGAGCCCATCGCGATGACTACTGTCTCAGCATCTTCGATTTCATAAGTACGGATGAGTCCGCCACTGTCACGACCGAACTGCTGTTTGAACTCCGCAGCCAGTTGCGGGATGAGTTCCAGCGCTTGCATCTGTTTGGCGTGCGCCAGATAACGCACTTCCATGAACGCCTCGGGCCCGACCATCGCGCCAATGGAGACCGGCTCGGCCGGGTCGAGCACCTGACGCGGTTCGAACGGTGGTAGATAGGCATCGACCTGTTCCTGAGTCGGGATGTCCACGCGCTCGAAAGCGTGGGTCAGGATGAAGCCGTCCATGCACACCATGATGGGCATGGAGAGTTCTTCAGCCAGTTTGAAAGCCTGGATGTGCAGATCGACCGCTTCCTGATTGGTCTCGGCGAACAGTTGCATCCAGCCGGAGTCGCGCTGCGAGAGGGAATCGGAGTGGTCGTTCCAGATATTGATCGGCGCACCGATGGCACGGTTGGCGACCGTCATCACGATGGGCAGTCCAAGGCCGGAAGCGTTGTAGACCGCCTCGACCATGAACAGCAATCCTTGCGAAGCCGTTGCGGTGTAAGAACGCGCCCCGGCAGCCGAAGCGCCGATGGCCACCGACATCGCGGCGAATTCGCTTTCCACATTGATGAACTCGCACGGCGTTAATTTGCCGGATTTGACCATCTCGCCCAATGCCTCGACGATGTGAGTCTGCGGCGAGATAGGATAAGCGCAGATTACCTCCGGTCGGCATAGTGCGATGGATTCTGCGACGGCTTTGGAACCTTCGATTTGCTTAAGCATGTACGCCTCCGTTCATCATTGCTTTAACCAGATGGTAGGCTTCGGTGGCGGCGGCGATATTGCCTTCGGCCACCTTGCCGGAGAACTTCTCGTTGATCGCCAAGACCACCGATTCCAGCCTGATCAAGCCGGACAGTGCGGCGAAGCCGGCCAGCAAGGGTACATTGGGGATGGGACGACCGATATGTTTGAAGCCGATCTCGGTGGCGGGAAAGGTACAGAAACGCTCGGCCTTGCGATTTTGTAGAAGCGCGCTCAGTCCGAGTTCTGCAATACTGTGATGCGAGTTGAGTAGCACGTAGCCATCCGGCTTCAATCCAGCGAACACGTCGATCTGATGCAGCAGAGTCGGGTCCTGGATGATGACTGCATCCGGCTCCATGATGGGTTCGCGCAGCCGTATCTCCTTGTCGTCGAAACGGCAGAATGCTACTACCGGCGCACCGGTACGTTCAGAACCAAAACTGGGGAAGGCTTGTGCGTGCCGACCCTCCTCGAAGGCTGCTACGGAAAGCATCTCGGTGGCAGTCACCACGCCTTGACCGCCGCGACCATGGACTCGAATCTGGAACATCTTTCCCCCCTCGTTGTGTCATCTAGCTAGGGGAGATTTTACGCTTGTTCAGGGCATGGGTATCACTTTACGCCCAGCAATTCTACGTCGAACACCAGCGTCGCATTGGCCGGTATCACACCACCCGCACCGCGTGCGCCGTAGCCCAATTTGGCAGGGATGATCAGGGTGCGTTGACCGCCGACCTTCATGCCGGCGAAACCCTGGTCCCAACCCTTGATGACTTGGCCGCCACCCAGCCCGAACTCGAACGGCTGACCACGGTCGCGGGAACTGTCGAACTTCTTGCCCTTGTGGTCGGGTGCCGCTTCGTCGTACAGCCAGCCAGTGTAATGCACAGCGATATCGTGTCCGGCGATGGCTTCCGCGCCGGTGCCGAGTTTGGTGTCGTTCTTGATCAGTTCAGTCACTTGGGTACTCTCCATAGCAGGTAGGTCAGGTTTGCTGCAGGCCGTGTTGATAGCAGCACAACCCAGCAGCAAGGCGAACAATAATTTTGAGGTCAGTTTCATAGTGGTTTTGTTGTTGGTGATTGGGTCTAGTACTTATTGCACTTCCAGCAGTTCCACATCGAACACCAGCGTCGCATTGGCTGGTATCACGCCGCCCGCGCCGCGCTTGCCGTAGCCCATTTCAGGCGGGATGGTCAGGGTGCGTTGACCGCCCACCTTCATGCCCTGCACGCCCATGTCCCAACCCGCGATGACGCGACCGTGACCCAAGGGAAATTCGAAAGGCTCGTTGCGATCGCGCGAGCTATCAAACTTGATGCCCTTGTTGCCCGCTGTGTTCTTGTCGAACAACCAGCCGGTGTAATGCACGGTCACCAACTGCCCGGCATGCGCTACGTCACCGCTACCGACCTTCACATCGTCTATCTTGGTATGCACCACCTTGAGCAGCTTCACTTCGAACAGCAGGTCAGCATTGGGCGGGATGTCGTTGCCCGCGCCCATTTCGCCATAACCCATTTCGGATGGGATGATCAACGTGCGTGAACCGCCTTCGCGCATACCCGCCACGCCTTCGTCCCAACCCTGGATAACATGGCCAGCCCCCAGCGGAAAACTGAATGGGTCGTTGCGATCGAGTGAGCTATCAAATTTCGCGCCCTTGCTATCCGGCGCGCCTGCGTCATACAGCCAGCCGGTGTAATGCACGATAACGTTCTGTCCAGCTTGCGCTTCCGCGCCTTCGCCTAGTTTGGTGTCGGTTTTGATGAGGGTGGTCATGTTTCTCTTTCTGGTTGGTTATCTACGATTATCAAAGGTCAGTATGTTGGGTGGAGCGGAGCGATACCCAACAATTCAAGCGAGCTATTCCAAGCCAATCAGCGTTGGGGTAAGCAATCTTCTTCCATGTACCACAGCAACAATCAGCACTTGTTCTGCGGTCACGCGGTAAATCACACGGTAGCTATAAACAAAACGCTCGCGAAATTCCGGCTCGCCAATTTCGGGGACAATCGGGCCGACGTTGGGGAATTTAGCCAGACTCTGAGCGACATCCAAAATCTTCTGCACCACGGCAGATGCATAAAATGGCGAGTCCTTCGCGATATAAGCCGCGATGGAATCTACATCCTCCAGCGCCTCCGGCGACCAACTTACTCGCGTATCCATTTGGCTAATTTCTTTTCTACGTCTTGCTGCGAGACAGCACCTTCAGCTTCCGCCCGAGCTACACCGTTCTTGATCTTCTCGATCACATAAAGATGGTATTGAATATCCTCCAGCGAACAATCCTCCGGCAACTTCTGAAGCATCGAAGCAACTTGCTGTTTTGCGATTTGCATCATTGACCTCCTTGATGATATTGCACTGCATACGGCGCACTGCCCGTTGGTTAGTGCGCCCTACTGCACTACTCAGATTTCCTTCGCGGCCCTTGCCATTCGCCTTTTACTTCTTGGAGAGCCCACTCAATGTTTGCGCCTTCAGCATCAACAACCTCAATCTGGAAGCTTCCAGTTGTTAAGGGCTCGATAAATACACCATCAGAAAATTGCCGCTCCCATCTTAACTTTCCATTCTTTTCTTTAGCGATAATATTGATAACGACATTTCGGAGATAGTAATTTGTTCCGTTATACAAATTTCCTTGAAATAATTTGCCATAAGCCAATCCAGCCGTTCCAGTAACGTTTGCTTTATCCCAAGTGGCTAAAACTTCGAGGCCATTCGCTTCGCTTTGGGTATTCGTCGTTTTGTTATTGACAGCCAATCCAACTAAGGCAATAAGAAGAATGACCGGGAGGCTCATCCACTTTGCAAATAACTTCCTATCAAATTGATGACTATTTTTTTGAGTGAATATCACTAAAGCGCCAAAGAGAATTGCAATCAATGCAATTCTTGCTGAATCATTTGATTGAATCTCTCTAATACCTAAACCATCAATTGCTAGCATCAGCAAAACTACAAAACCCACATACCAAAGAACAATCAGCTGTTTTGTGTTCATAGAAGGCTCCATATTTAAGCTAGCTTTTGCCAGTAGGCGGCTAACACAGTAAGGATTACGAGAAATATACTTACGCTGAATGTTCCAATTTGCCACCAAAATAACGCCCAAGTCATGTTTCCAAGCTCACGACTTTTCATTCGATATGGTTCAAGCGCACAGTCGATTTCGACTTCGGTTTTCTTTTCGTTACGCATTACTTCTCTCTTGCGAGCCGTCCACATGGTGAGGCGGAAATCTCTTAACCGATTGATGACAACCCAAATACCCAAAGAAGTAGAGAGAGATAGACTTATCAAGGAAATTGAAAAAATACACTTGCCCCATGAGGGGAGACAAAAATTGCTATTTTGCAGAAGCGATAGTTGAAACCCTAAAGCAGCAACTGAAAAACCAAGGATAAGATTTATGACATAAGTAAGCTGGCCAATTGTTATAGCCTGCCAGCGAACAAAGCTTCCTGATGATTCATCCGACATAAAATCCTCCATTAGTAACTCAACACCGGTGCCAACCAACGCTCTGCAGTCTCCATCGTCCAGCCTTTGCGATTCGCGTAGCTCGCAACTTGTTCTTTGCCCACTTTGCCGCGCGCATATCTCAAGGTTAGATTCATTGTGACACCCTTAGTGATGCCGCAATTTTCTCCAGTCGTTCATCGAGCGTCAGCAGTGTGAGTTGGTGAACTTGCGCGGTCGCGGCGATGATTGCATCGGGCAATTTGCATAGACCCGCACGGCGCAAACGAATCGCTGCACGTTCCACCGCTTCGTCAATAAACAGCACTTGGCAATTTTGCAAAAATTCCAGAATTGCGCGTTCTTCAGTGTCTGCCAAACCGGGAAATCCCAGCAACTCCATACGGGTGATTTGGCTGACTGCCGATTTGTTTAACTCAATATTCTGCGACTCTGCCAGTGCGATTGCAGCAGATTGTTGCTTGAGCAAACCGATAACAATATTTGTGTCTAGCAGCCAGTTAATTCCACTCATCGCGCATCTTTCGTTGAATGGCAACGGGGTCTTCATTGAAGCAAGGCGAGTCTTTTAATGCGCCTACAAAGCTGCGCCAATCTGCAGGGGAGATTGTTTTTTCGGGTATCACCAGCGTCAGCAAAGCGCGCCGTTCTGCTAAGGCCGGCATGGCTTGCAGCGGATGTATTCCGCCTTGCGCATCTATTTCAACCTCTATGGTTTGTAACATGATGACTCCTTAAAATTAGGTCGCGGCTAATTCTACTACGTTAGTAACTCAACACCGGAGCCAGCCAACGCTCGGCTGTCTCCATCGTCCAGCCCTTGCGTTTGGCGTAGCTAGCGACTTGTTCTTTGTCCACTTTGCCGCTGGCGAAATATTGCGCCTTGGGGTGTGCCAGATAGAAGCCGCTCACCGCTGCGGTGGGCAGCATGGCAAAGCTGTCGGTGATGGTGATGCCCGCATTGGCGGGGGCTTGTAGCAACTCGAACAACGGGCCCTTTTCGCTGTGTTCCGGGCAGGCGGGATAGCCGGGTGCGGGACGGATGCCGCGATACTTTTCGGCGATCAGCGCGTCGTTTGCCAAGTGCTTCGTCTGGGGCATAGCCCCAGAATTCGCGGCGCACGCGCAGGTGCAGATGTTCCGCGAACGCTTCGGCCAGACGGTCGGCTAGGGACTTCAACATGATGGCGTTGTAGTCGTCGTTATCTTTTTCGAAACGTGCCACATGTTCGTCTATGCCGATGCCCGTCGTGACCGCGAAGCCGCCGATGTAATCCGCCACGCCGCTGTCTTTGGGCGCGATGTAATCGGCCAGACAATAGTTGGGGATGTCGGCCGGCTTCTTGGTCTGCTGGCGCAGGTTGTGCCAGGTCATGGCCACTTGGCTGCGCGTTTCGTCGGTGTAAATCTCGATGTCGTCGCCCCGACCTTCACCAACAGCCACCGAGTTGGCCGGGAACAGGCCGAACACGGCATTGGCGGTGAGCCACTTTTCTTTGACGATCTGTCTTGAGCATGGCTTGCGCATCGGCGAACAGCTTGGTGGCTTCCACGCCCACTACTTCGTCCTGCAATATCTTGGGGTAGCGTCCGGCCAGTTCCCAGGCATTGAAGAACGGTGACCAGTCTATGAATTCCACCAGATTGGCGAGTGGATAGTTTTCCAGCTTGTGCACGCCGAGCAACGCAGGTTTGGGTGGTGTGTAATGTTTCCAATCCGTTTTCAAGCCGCGTGCCCGCGCCTCTTCCAGCGTGACGTACACGGCTTTGCTCTTCTTGCTCTCGTGCTGATCGCGTGCCGCCGCGTATTCGGTCTTGAGGCCCGCGACATAATCATCGCGCAGGGTGTCGGAAAGCAGGTTGCTGCACACGCCTACTGCGCGCGAGGCATCGGTGACGTATACGGTCTGGCCGCTCGGATAGTTAGGCTCGATCTTCACGGCGGTATGCACGCGCGAAGTGGTCGCACCGCCGATCAGCAGCGGTATCTTGAAGCCCTGGCGTTCCATCTCTTTCGCCACATGTGCCATTTCTTCCAGCGAAGGCGTGATAAGACCGGACAGTCCGATGATGTCGGCCTTGTGCTCGCGCGCTGTATCCAGAATCTGCTGGCAGGGAACCATCACGCCCATGTTCACCACTTTGAAGTTGTTGCACTGCAGCACCACGGTGACGATGTTCTTGCCGATGTCATGCACGTCGCCCTTGACCGTCGCCATGACGATCTTGCCCTTGGTGCTGGTATCTCCCGAACGCAGTTTTTCCGCCTCGATGTAGGGGATGAGATGCGCCACGGCCTGCTTCATCACACGCGCGGATTTGACCACTTGCGGCAGGAACATCTTGCCTGCGCCGAACAGATCGCCGACCACGTTCATGCCGTTCATCAACGGTCCTTCGATGACTTCGACCGGGAACTTCGCCTCCAGTCGTGCCGCTTCGGTGTCCTCGACGATAAAGGTGGTGATGCCGCGCACCAGCGCGTGCGTGAGGCGTTCCTGCACAGAGCCTTTGCGCCATTCCAGATCTTCAACTTGTTCCTTGCCACCGCCCTTTACGTTCTCGGCGATCTTGACCAACTTTTCGCCCGCATCAGGATGACGGTTCAACACTACGTCTTCTACTGCGTCACGCAGTTCGCGTGGTATTTGTTCGTATACGCCCAACTGACCGGCGTTGACGATACCCATGTTCATGCCGGCCTTGATGGCGTGGTACAGGAACACGGTGTGGATGGCCTCGCGCACTGGCTCGTTGCCACGGAATGAGAACGACACGTTAGACACTCCGCCGCTGATCTTTGCGTATGGCAGGTTCTTGCGTATCCAAGTGCAAGCTTCGATGAAGTCCACCGCGTAGTTGTTGTGTTCCTCGATGCCGGTCGCGATCGCGAAGATGTTCGGATCGAAGATGATGTCCTCGGGCGGGAAGCCTACCTGATTGACCAGGATGTCATAGCTGCGTTTGCAGATCTCGGTCTTGCGCGCGAAGGTGTCGGCTTGCCCGAGTTCATCGAACGCCATGACCACTGCCGCCGCGCCGTAGCTGCGCACAAGGCGAGCTTGCTGGAGGAACTTCTCCTCGCCTTCCTTGAGCGAGATGGAGTTGACGATGGACTTGCCTTGCACACACTTCAGCCCGGCCTCGATGATGCTCCACTTGGAGGAGTCGATCATCAGCGGCACTTTGCAGATGTCGGGTTCGGAGGCGATCAGGTTGAGGAACTTCACCATCGCGGCCTCGCCGTCCAGCATGGCTTCGTCCATGTTCACGTCGATGATCTGCGCGCCGGTTTCCACCTGCTGCTTGGCGACTTCGAGCGCTTCGTCGTATTGGCCTTCGAGGATGAGACGTTTGAATTTGGCCGAGCCGGTGACGTTGGCGCGTTCGCCGACGTTGACGAACAGCGCGTCGTCGCCGATGTTGAACGGCTCAAGACCAGACAAGCGGCACTTGTGTTCCAGCTCCGGCAACTTGCGCGGCGGTACATCGCGCAGCGCATCGGCGATGGCTTTGATGTGTGCGGGTGAGGTGCCGCAGCAGCCGCCCGCGATGTTCAGGAAGCCGCTGGTGGCGAATTCTTTCACGACCTTGGCAGTGTATTCGGGTGTCTCGTCGTAGCCGGTTTCCGAGAGCGGGTTTGGCAGTCCCGCATTCGGATGCGCGCTCACATAGCAGCTCGCCACGCGCGACAATTCTTCTACATAGGGGCGCATCAGATCGCCGCCCAGTGCGCAGTTCAGGCCAATCGAAAGCGGGCGCGCGTGACTCAATGAGTTCCAGAACGCTTCGGTGGTCTGTCCCGATAGAGTGCGCCCCGACGCATCGGTGATGGTGCCGGAGATCATCACCGGTACGCGCATCTGGTGTTGTTCGAAATGCTTCTCGATGGCGAATAGTGCGGCCTTGGCATTGAGCGTATCGAAAATGGTCTCGACCATCAGAATGTCCGCGCCGCCATCCAGCAAGCCGCATATCGCCACGCCGTAACCTGCCACCAGCGCGTCGAAACTGACGTTGCGGAAACCTGGATCGTTCACGTCCGGCGAGATAGAGGCGGTCTTCGTGGTCGGCCCTAACACGCCTGCGACAAAGCGCGGTTTGTTGGCGACCTTGGCTTCGAACTCGTCGCACACATCGCGCGCCAATCGCGCTCCGGCGAAGTTAAGCTCGTAAGCCAAGTCCACCATGTCGTAATCGTCCAGTGATGCGGCAGTGGAGTTGAAGGTGCAGGTTTCGAGAATGTCCGCACCCGCCTCCAGATATTGCGCATGGATCTCGCGGATGATGTGCGGCTGGGTCAGTACCAGCAGGTCGTTGTTGCCTTTCACATCGACCTTGTGGTTGGCGAAAGTCTTGCGCGCACCGGCGTAGTCGCCATGCAAGACCGTACCGCGATAATGCTCCTCGGTCAGTTTGTAACGCTGAATCATGGTACCCATCGCGCCGTCCAGTATCAGGATGCGTTGCTTGATGAGCTGCTCTATCAGGTGGGGTTGTTTGTTCATGATTTTGAATTTATTTGGTTGGCATCTAGATGCCAGTGAAGAGCATATCAAGGGCGGCGAAAATTTCGTCACGCTTGCTTTTTAATGAAGTAATTTTTCCGCCAAAAGTGCGTAGCGGAAGACCGGCTAATTCGCCCGTGGACATGACCACCACAACACCTTTAATTTTAAACTGCGGACTGAATTGTTTGGTTGCACCGCTCATTTTTTCTGCCAACACAAGTGGAACAACTACTCGCGTCGCCAATGCATCCAACAAGTCAGCTTGTACATCCAGCAGGTAGGGAATGTTGTCGCAGGTGGCAGAATTGAGATTCTCGTACACGTCGAACTGTGCCATTAAAATCTCCGTAAGCCATCACTGAACACGCCCTCCTCTTCAATGCGCTTGTTATAAGCCGCAATGAATTCTGCATTCTCCGCCAACCATTGCTGTTGTTTCGCTTCCCTGACTAACTCCGAAAGATAGCCTTCAACCTGTTGTGAAAGATTGATATGCAACTCCTTGGCTTGGCGCAGCAGGTCGGAGTTGATGCTGAGGTTGGTGGCCTTCTTGGGTGCGGATGTATCGAAGTGGATGCTGGACATTGTTGCCTCCATGAATGATGCGCAGATTATATGCGCATTGAGGAGGCGCAGCAATCAGGCGGTCTTGTCCATGCGTCGATACTGCACGGCTTCGGCGATGTGCGCGGTTTGCAGGTGTTCGCTGTCTGCCAGATCGGCGATGGTGCGGGCCACCTTGAGGATGCGATGGTAGGCGCGCGCGGAGAGATTCAAACGGGTGATGGCCAGTCTTAGCAGGGCTTCGCCTTGTGCATCAGGCGCGCAATAGGCATCGATCTCGGTGACAGATAATTGCGCGTTGGGTTTGTTCTGGCGGGCTCTGTTGCCGCTGCCGTGCTGCTTCCACTCTGGCTTGAATGACCGCACTGGTCTCGCCATCGGCGACTTTCAGCAAGTCGTCATGCGGCACGGCGGGCACTTCGATCTGGATGTCGATGCGGTCCAGCAGCGGCCCGGATATCTTGCCGCGATAGCGCGCTACCTGGTCGGGTGTGCAGCGGCATTTGCCGTTGTAGTGGCCGAGGTAGCCGCAGGGACAGGGATTCATCGCGGCGACCAACTGGAACTGCGCCTTGAAATCGGCGCGGCGCGCGGCCCGCGAGATGGTGATGCGCCCGCTCTCCAGCGGTTCGCGCAACACCTCCAGCACGCCTCTGTCGAACTCCGGCAACTCGTCTAGGAACAGCACACCATGCATGGCCACCGAGATCTCGCCGGGACGCGGGTTACTGCCTCCACCGACCAGTGCCACGGCGGATGCGGTGTGGTGCGGTGCGCGATATGGGCGGCGTTTCCAGTTGTCCACCTCGAACATGCCGCCCAGCGATTGCATGGCTGCGCTTTCAAGCGCTTCCTGTTGCGTCATCTGCGGCAGGATGCCGGGGAAGCGCGCTGCCAGCATGGACTTTCCCGTGCCGGGCGGGCCGCTCATCAACACACTGTGACCGCCCGCTGCCGCGATCTCCAGTGCACGTTTGGATTGCGTCTGCCCTTTCACTTCGCGCATGTCGGGATAGTGCGGGACGATGACTTGCACATCAGGGATATAGCGAGTCAGTAGTTCGCGCCCCGCCAGATGCGCCGCGACCTGCAACAGTGATTGCGCGGCATACACCACGGCATCTTCGACCAGCGCGGCTTCCGCTGCGTTCACGGCAGGCAGCACGAAGGCGCGACCCGAGTTCGCGGCTCTATAGGTCATCGCCAATGCGCCGCGTATAGCGCGCAGCTCGCCGGTCAAGGCCAGCTCTCCGGCATATTCGTATTCGGCAAGCCGGTCGGTGGGGATCTGTCCGGTGGCGGCTAGGATGCCCAGCGCAATAGGTAGATCGAATCGCCCGCTCTCCTTGGGCAGGTCGGCGGGCGCGAGATTGACAGTGATGTGGCGCGCGGGGAAATCGAAGTTGCAGTTCTGCAAGGCGGCGCGCACCCGGTCCTTGCTTTCTTTGACCTCAGTCTCGGGCAGACCCACGATGGTGAAACTAGGCAGGCCGTTGGCCAGATGAACCTCGACAGTGACCAGCGCTGCCTCCATGCCGGACAGTGCACGGCTATAGAGGACGGCGAGACTCATGGTGTCGTCATTCCCGCGCAGGCGGGAATCCAGTTATTCAAAGCGACTCCACGCAGTGGACAAACCCTATCTTTTGTCACGCTGCGCGCGCAGTTTTTGTTTGTCTGGATACCCGCCTGCGCGGGTATGACGAACGCTAAGCGTGCGGCGCTTTGCATGTTATTTTTGTTGCGTTTCCAGTTCTGCGATGCGTGCTTCCAATGCAGTCAGTTGTTCGCGTGCACGCGCCAATACCTGCGCCTGCACATCGAACTCTTCGCGCGTTACCAGATCGAGTTTGGAGAAACCTTGCGCGAGCAGGGCGCGCATGTTCTTTTCCAAGTCTTTGGCGGGACTGTTGTTGACTGCCGCGTGCAGTTTTTCGGAAAGTTCATTGAACATCTTGTTATTCAGCATGGCACGACTCCTTATGTTTGATGGATGCGAGTGTAGCAAATAATCGTCTTCCATCCTTTCGGAGCGAGATTGCTTTAAATGCCTCTTCATGAGTGCACATGCAGTGTGCGCCGCTTCAAGGATCCGCCTCGTAATGGTGCGCGGCGATTTTTGAAAGACCATAAGACATAATTATCATTATGAATATATTGAATAAAAAAGATTGGCACGGTTGCTGCTTTGTAACAAGCACGGAAATACCAACCGTAACTAACCTTAACTTCGCAAAGGAATGAACATGAAAAGCAATCTGTTGAACACTCTGATCCTGGCAGCACTGGCAGTTCCCGGCGTAGCAATGGCAGCGGATGCTGCGCCTGAGCACACCTTCTCATCCAACGTTGGCATCGTCAGCGACTACGTGTTCCGCGGCATTACTCAGAACTTGAGCGCGCCAGCAGTACAAGGCGGTTTCGACTACGCACATTCCAGCGGCTTGTACGCGGGTGTATGGGGTTCTAACGTGGGCTGGATCACGGGTTCTGGCGCGACAGGCAACGCTAGCCTGGAAGTCGACACTTACGCTGGTTATAAAGGTACGGCGACAGCAGACGTGAGTTACGACGTGGGTGCGGTGCGTTACAACTACTTGGGTAAGTACACACCGGCTGCGGGCGGTTACGTCAAAGCTGATACCGCTGAGGTCTACGGTTCGGTCGCTTACCAATGGTTGAGCGCGAAATACTCCTACGCTCTGGGGGACTTCCTGACTGTACCTAAAGCACAAGGTACCAACTATCTGGAGTTGAACGCGAGCTACCCAGTGGCGGATTCGGGCTACACATTGGGTGCTCACTACGGTAAGCAAACTTACAAGGGCACTTTTGCAAATGCCTTGGCTGCCGCAGGTACGACCGCGACCTATTCTGACTACAAGCTGAGCGTAAGCAAGGATATCAGTGGTTATGTATTGGGTCTGGCTTACACCAACACCAATGCCAAGACCGGTGGTTATTACACCTTTGCCGACTCTACTGGCGCGCCTAAGAACTGGGGTAGAAGTGCAGTAGCCGTGTCGTTGACACATGCGATGTAAATAAAACCATGAGCGGGTCAAGGCACGCTCAGACCAGTTCCCACCCTAACCCTCCCCCCGTTGCGGGAGAGGGGATGAAGGAAAGTAGCTGTTTAAATTCTGGAGAAAATTATGAAAATGGTCACAGCAATCATCAAGCCCTTCAAGCTGGACGAAGTGCGTGAAGCACTTTCCGCCATCGGCGTGCAAGGCATCACCGTCACCGAAGTAAAAGGTTTCGGCAGGCAAAAGGGACACACCGAGTTGTATCGCGGTGCCGAATATGTGGTGGATTTCTTGCCCAAGGTGAAACTGGAGGCGGCAATCCAGGACGAGTTGCTGGATCAGGTGGTCGAGACCATCGAGAAGGCGGCACACACTGGCAAAATTGGCGACGGCAAGATATTCGTCAGCCCGATAGAACAAGTAATCCGCATCCGCACCGGTGAGTCCGGCGCTGAAGCACTCTAAGGAGAATGAGCATGTCAAAATTCATAGCATTATTCGCAATGCTGGCTGTGCTGTGCGGCATGTCCGTCTCGGCGGGCGCTGAAGAAGTCGCTGCAGCCGTATCTGCTGTCACTGCTCCCGCAGCCGAAGCAGCAGTGGCAGTTGCTGCACCCGTTGCAGCTGCTGTTGCAGAAGCACCTGTACCGAACAAGGGCGACACTGCCTGGATGTTGGTCGCCACTATACTGGTCATCCTGATGACCTTGCCAGGCTTGGCCTTGTTCTACGGTGGTCTGGTACGCGTCAAGAACATGCTGTCTATGCTGGCACAAGTGTTCGCGATTTTCTGTCTGATCGCTATCTTGTGGGTCACCTACGGTTATAGCCTAGCTTTCACCGGCGGTGGCATGGTCGACTTCATCGGTGGCTTCTCCAAGGCGTTCTTGGCGGGCGTGACACCGGATGCGGTGGCTGAGACTTTCAGCAAAGGCGTGGTCATCCCTGAGATGTTGTTCATGGTGTTCCAATTGACCTTCGCTGCAATCACTGTGGCGCTGACTGTCGGTGGTTTCGCCGAGCGCATCAAGTTCTCCGCGCTGCTGGTGTTCGCCGGTCTGTGGTTCACCTTCTCCTACCTGCCTATCGCGCATATGGTCTGGTACTGGGGTGGTCCTTCTGCTTACGCTGATCCATCCGGCTTCCTGTTCGGCAAGGGTGCGTTGGACTTCGCAGGCGGCACCGTGGTGCATATCAACGCGGCGATGGCGGCTCTGATGGGTGCAATCGTGTTGGGCAAGCGTATCGGCTACGGCAAAGAGCCTATGGCTCCTCACAGCCTGACCATGACCATGATTGGTGCATCCTTGTTGTGGGTGGGTTGGTTCGGTTTCAACGCCGGCTCAAACCTGGAAGCGACGGGCACTGCAGTATTGGCGATGGTGAACACCGTGGTGGCGACAGCCGCAGCGGCATTCTCCTGGATGGTGGCCGAGTGGATGATCAAAGGCAAGCCGAGCATGTTGGGTCTGGCTTCCGGCGCGGTAGCAGGCTTGGTCGCAGTGACTCCGGCATGTGGTTTCATCGGACCGATGGGCGCTATCGTGTTGGGTCTGGCAGCCGGTGTACTGTGCTTGTGGGGTGTGACGGGTCTGAAGAAGTTGCTCGGTATCGATGACTCCTTGGACGTGTTCGGTGTGCACGGTGTGGGCGGTATCCTGGGTGCGATGGCAACCGGCGTATTGGCTGCGCCTAGCATGGGTGGTACCGGCGTATTCGACTACGCAACCGGCAAGGTCGCTGAATACTCGATCTCCGGCCAATTGGTCAGCCAAGCTTGGGGTGTAGGCGTCACTATCTTGTGGTCCGGTGTGGTCAGCTTCGTGTTGTTCAAACTGATCGACATGGTGATGGGTCTGCGTGTACCTGAAGAAGCAGAACGCGAAGGTCTGGATACTACAGCTCACGGCGAACGAGCTTACAACCTCTAATTTTTAGCTGATGAAGCAACTAGCCATCCCACTAGGCAATCAGAAAACGATTATCAAGTGGTTGGTTATCCTCCCCTGAAGCCTCCTGCTTCAGTTCAAGGGCACCGCAAGGTGCCCTTTTTTCGTCTGGAGCAGCACTTATTCGCGCGGCATGATGCTGCGCGAGAAGCCGCTGCGGGAGAATTGGCGTGAGGTGGAGAGATGGCTGGAGATGGCACTCTGGGTGGCGGGGCTGAAACCGCGATACACGTCGTAGTCCTGCACCGACATACGTATCTCATGCGCGGCCTCGCCGAACTCGCGGATGAAGTCCTTCCAATTCTGATAGCGCCGGTTCTCGTCCTTTTCCAGCGCCTTGTGTATAACTGCCACCAGTTTGTCCGGTAATTCCTTGCGATGACTTTGGATCGGGATGGCGGGGAAATGCAGCACTGCGATGCGTGCATCGAACTCGTTATCGGCAGTGAAGCTGTTCTTGCCGGTGAGCAGGCGGTATAGCGTCGCCCCCAGCGAATAGATGTCGGCACGCTCGTCCAGCGGCTGTCCTTCCAGTTGTTCGGGCGACATATATGCCAGACTGCCGGCGACCATCGCCCCAGCTTGGCCTGACTCTATGGCGCAGCCGAAATCGGTGAGCTTGACCATGCCATTGGGCATGAGCAGGATGTTCTCCGGCTTGACGTCACGGTGCACCACGCCTTCATGCGCGATATGTTGCAGCGCGTTGGCGACCTGCTCGATGACGGATAGCACGGTACTCATCGGCAGCAAGGTGTCGGTGTGCTGATGTTTGTCTAGCGACTCGCCCTTGATGTATTCCATCACCGTATAAGCACCGCTCGGTTCTGTCAGATCGGCGCGGATGAAGCGCACGATGTTCTTATGTTGTAACTTGGGCGCGAGTGCCACCTCGTTGGCCAGCAGGCGGCGATAGCCCTCTTTCTTGATCGTGTCGCGTAACTGTTTGATCGCCACCGAGGCGTAGGTCTCGTTGTTGATGGCGAGATAGACATTGGAACTCGCCCCCACGCCGATCTGCTCGACGATGGAGTATCTGCCCAGATGTATCGGTTGTGTAGAGGTCGCCATCTATGAATTCAGTAACGTGGATGCATCTGACCAGCCTCCACGTAAACAATTCAATCTAGCGGAACACGATGGTTTTGTTGCCGCACACCAGTACGCGGTCTTCCACGTGGTAGCGCAAGCCGCGCGACAGCACGGTCTTCTCGATGTCCCGTCCGTAGCGCACCAGATCATCCACCGTGTCACCGTGGTCTATGCGCACGGTGTCCTGCTCGATGATGGGCCCGGCATCCAGTTCGTCGGTGACATAGTGGCAGGTCGCACCTATCAGTTTTACGCCGCGCTGGTAGGCCTGGTGATAGGGCTTGGCACCGACGAAGGACGGCAGGAAGCTGTGGTGAATGTTGATGATGCGCCCCGCATATTTGCGGCACAGTGCGGGCGGCATGATCTGCATGAAGCGCGCCAGGATCATGGTGTCGCCGTGATACTCCTCGAACAGTGCGGCGATCTTCTCGAACGCAGCGGCCTTATCGCTTTGCATATCGACGTGGATGAACGGGATGCCATGCCACTCGACAAAACTACGCAAGTCGTTGTGGTTGGAGATTACACAAGGGATATCCACTTGCAACTCACCACTGCGCCAGCGATGCAGCAGATCATCCAGGCAATGATCTTGTTTGCTCACCAACAGCACCAGACGCTTTTTGAGTGCGGAATCGGCAAGCTGCCAAGTCATATTGAACTCGGTCGCCAGCGGCGCGAACAAACGACAGAACTCGTCAGCATCGAAGGGCAAAGAATCTGCGCGTATCTCTTGGCGCATAAAGAAGCGCTCGGCGTCCTGCTCGGTGTGATAACTCGCCTCTACGATGAAACCGCCGTGTTGTGCGATAAAGCCGCTCACTGCGGCGATGATGCCCGCGCGATCAGGGCAGGAAATGGTGAGGGTGTAATGATGGGTCATGCGCCAACTCATAGATAGGGACGCGTGATTCTAACGGATAACGGCAAGACCATCGTATCCGTATCCGTTTTCACTCGTGGAAGTTGGGGTAGCGTTTCAGTGTGTTGAAGAAAGCCATGTCGTGATTGGGCCAAAGGTCAGCATTCTCTTCGTGCCCCAAACGTTTGAGTTTGCGTATGCTTTCTAGGGCCAAGTCGCTGCGTTCGTTCCAGCACAGGCCAGGTGCGATCTCCTGCTCTATATTCTCAGTGAGGTCAGCAGCATCACCGCACAGCAGGATGGGTGGGCCTTTGGGCATCTCTACCCACAGCGACATGTGGCCTGCAGTATGGCCTGGCGTACTGATGGCGCGCACACCCGGCACAAGATCGTATTCACCTTGTTTAATCTTCCAAGGATAGCCGCCAGAAAAGTCAGAAGGAAAATAGGCGATATCGGTACCTGCTTGTGCGGCTGTAAGCTCGTCCTGTTGCACATGCAACTCGGTGCCGCATACATCACATAATCCGCCAGCATGATCGAAGTGCAAATGGCTAAGGAATACCACGTCTACGTCCGCAGGCGTCAACTCGATTTGGGCGAGGTGATGGGGAAGACGCTGCGCTTCTTGCATATCGGGTGCGCCGAAGGCGAAATTTTCATTCTCGTAATGATGTGCGCGCAGCTTAGGCTCGGCGATCTTGGCGTAATCACACCCCACATCGAACAAAATGCGTCCATTCGTGGTCTCGATAAGATAAGCCAAGATAGGCGCTTGTATGATCTGGCCATGACCTCGGTCGCGCGTCGAGAGCGACTTGTCATAGCGATGCGTGGCCGTGAGTAGAGGTCTAAGTTTCAATACAGCAGTCATGTTGCGCGCTCCAAGTCTGTTGCTTCGGTCACGGTTTCCAGTACAGCAGCGGCCAGTATCAAAGAACCGCCGACTGCCTCTTTGATACTGAGTACTTCACCGCCCAGCCAAACCGCAGAACATACCGCGACCACCAGCTCGCCAAGTAGCAAGATGGCAGCCCGGCCCGCATCTAGTCTGGCCACTCCGTAGAAGGAGATCAACGTACCCGGCAAGATCCACAGCAAACCCAGCGCCAACATCCCACTCAACTGTTGGAGGTGCAGTGTTTGCAGTGGACGGTTGTCGAACGCTAGAAATACTAAGGCAATTAGCGCGCAGCCGCCTATCATCGCCGTGGCTCGCACCGAGTCAGTGAGATGATGACCGACGCGTACCGCCACATTGCTAAGCGCGAAGGCCAAGCCTGAAGAGAGTGCCAGTAGGTCTATCACGGTGAGTGGGCTAGCAAATAGCTGGGGCCCGCCCAAGGTGGCGGCCAATCCGGCCAAAGCTAGTAATAGCGAGATGAAGCGCAAGCGGGTGAAGGCTTCACCGAGAAAGATGCGTGCGGCCAAGATGGTCCAAACCGGCGCGAGGAAGAACAACAGCATCACGCGCACTACGCTGCCCTCGGTGAGCGAGGTGACAAGTGCGGCGTTCGCCCAGCCGCCCATCAGGGTGATGATGGCCAGCAAGCCGAGTTGGTCGCGCCATTGCTTGAAGCTACGCAGTGCGAACGGTAACAGCAGCAGTGCGGCCAATCCGTAGGAATAAACTTGCACGATGCTGCCCGAGACGCCGAGCGCATCGAGTGCTTTGAGCGGCCACCACAGCATGCCCCAGAACAGCGCGCCCACCAGCAGCGAGGTGATCGCGAGACCTTCACGCGGAATAGTCACGGTAGTCATCGCGTTCTTATACCGCAGTCAGAAAAGACACAGACACCGCCCCGATAAAGCCTTCAGCCTTGCCCGCATTAGCATCCACGACGCCATAGTCGTCAGACAACACGCGGGTGACTCTATGCTTGTGAAATGGAGACAACAGCCGCGACATGGGCAGCGTCTGACCATGCGCTTCGCCATACAGATGACGATGCAAAGCGGGTAAGCGATACCAAGCCACGGCGAGTTGTTGATGATGCGCGTTGTGATAAGAGAAGTTCAGCAGCAACAGATTCAGCAGCGGCCAGCGCTCACTAAGCAGATTTGAATAAGTGTTGGCCTGCTCGTAAGCGCGGTCACGTAACTTGTCCCGTGGCACCTTGTCGCTTTCCAAGATTGCGTAGGCATCGTAGGTGTGCTGAAAGGCATCAGCAAAACGCAGCACAGTGACCATGATGAGATAAGCCAGACAGTACAGCAGGGCAGCGCGGGGGGAGACATAGGCTAGTGCGGCAAAAGCGCTCAGTCGTATCGCGAGGATGACTGTCACACGCAAACGATCAGCGTGTCGCTCCTCGCGCAGGAAAGGCAGCGCGATGACATAGCTGTGCATCAGCAATTCTATTGCCGGCACATAGCACCATTCCAGCAGCAACACCGCGCGACGCAGCGGAGCGGGTGTGGCCAGCAGCAGCGCCTTGGTGTCCAAACTAATGACATCAGCTCGGTCTACATGGTGGCGGATATGTTTGTGGCGCAGATGTTCATAGCGGGCATAGCAACTGCCAGTCAGCCAAGTCATTAAAGTCCCGGCGCGGACGTTGTACTCATGGCGCGCAAAGATGGTGTCATGCGCGAACTCGTGAAACAGATAAGCGGCGATGATGAGCGCATGGGCGAACCAGATTGTGGCAAGCAATGCCACAATCAGATTGCTGCTGGACATCAGCCATAGGCCAATCGCGTAGCCACTCAGGGCATACGTGATGGCAAATAAATTGGGGGTGATTCCGTCTTGATAACGAAACAAGCGTGTTTGCATGGTGTTGCCTCTAGGCAGAAAGGCCGCCAGTGCGTTTCCGCAGCGGCGGCCATATCACGCGATTACTTCAAAACTGCCTTCACGAAACTGTCGTCCAGCGTGGTCGATACATCGACAGCTTTCTTGATCTGGCCGCTCTTGAGCAAGATGCCATTGATGACTTCGCCGCTGACGAAATAGGACTTGGTGTCCTTGCCTTTGGCAAACGGTTGCTTCATCTCTTTAGGAGGGATGTTGTATACGCCTTCAAGTTGCTCCAAGACTTCCTTGCCCGATACACCGATAGCCTTGCCGATGATCTCGGCAGCTTCTTTTGGTTTGGCCTTCATATAAGCCAGACCATCCATGTAAGCCTTGATCAGACCGGTGATTTCTTTGCCATTAGCTTTGATGTGCGCATCATCGAACACCAGCACGTCGGCGATCAGACCCGGTGCTTCCTTGGATGAGTAGATGACATGGAACTTCTTGCCGCCATCCATCGCTAGGATTTGCGAAACGTTAGGCTCGTAAGTCACACCGGCAGGCACAGCTTTAGAGGCCATCGCAGAAGGAATCGCTTCGGGGGTCATGTTGATTGGGCTGATGTCCTTGTCCGACATACCGTTGACCTTGAGTGCATAGGAGATCAGAAAGTCAGAGGGTGACAAGGGAGCGTAAGCGACCTTCTTACCCTTCAAATCTTTGATCTTGTTGATGGACATATCCGCCAACACCGCATCACCACCGTTGGAGTAGTCGATAGGCATCACGACTTTGAATGCCTGACCTTGTGCAGCTGCACCGATTACCTGGTCGTAAGTCATCAACGCGCCATCAGCTGCTTTGCCGGTCAAAGCAGAAGGCAGCATCGCCGGATCAGCGAAGGTCTGCAATGACACCTTGAGGTCATATTTCTTGTACATGTCCATACCTTCGGCGACATAAAAAGGCGAGTAGCCTATCCAAGTGGTGAGGGCGATCTTGAGCGGGGTCGCAGCACCAGCCGATAAAGAGGCCGAAAGTAAAGCTACACCTAACACGAGTTTTTTCAGTTGCATTTGAAGCTCCTTTACATGGATTGATAGGACGAGGGTTGGAACGACAGACCACCCGATACCGCTATGACCAATAAGCAGTTTGCGTGCCATGCATCTAAGGCAAGGCGTAGCGCGCTGTTATTGGTGAAAGAGGCACAGGGCTGCACTTTGTAAGTGCGGGAATACGGGTTGATGCACGATGTTGGGATGGCGTAACTCATATGCGTACGCCTTCCTGCCATCGTTGGAAATGTTGACGCTCGCTGCGCGCCATCCATGCGTTGATCTGTTCTAGATCAGCGACCGGTTGCGCGGTGTAGGGCAAGGTATGCAGATAACCATCTGGGCCAAACTCGGTTGTCATGGTGCTGTGCTTGCGCCCCCGCGATTGCAGAGATGACCAGATCGTCTCCCAGTAACGTTGATGCGAGGCGAGCGCGGCTGCATATTCGGGTGCGGCTGGATGAGGGACTTGCGGACCTTGGTCATAACCGACGCGCGCATGAATATGGTGCGCATGTTTGGCCACCTCACGTACCGCGTCCATGTCGTCATCCAGTTGGCGTTCTAGCACCACTACCCAATGGCTGAAATCGCAGGTGAGTCGCAGTTCAGGTAAGCGTTCCAGCACAGCCAGTGTCACCCAAGGATTGAATAATGAACGGCTGCGGTGTGTCTCAAAACTACACACGATATCCATGCCGGCAGCAATCGCTTGCGCCTCACCGAAAAAGTGCACACTCTGTTCCAGCGTCCAAGCATCACACCCGCCGATGATGGTCACGAACGCAGGCTGAAATGACTGACCCAACTTCAGTTGCCGTTCCACATCGGCGAGATGTTGCTGCACCGTGTCATGGCGGCGCGGTACATAACCTCCTGCAGTGACGATCTCTTGGATATAGGACAGCCCGCGCGACTGCAAAGTCGCACGTAATTCATCGCGCGGTAGCTGGTCTGCATTGCCTTCCAGCCCGACGCAGCCAGTAGCCAGCGCTTGATCGGCCGCAGCAGTCAGCGGCCCCTGATGTCCCCACAAGGTCTTGTACAGTTGCAATTTCATGCTCATGCCCCACGCTGCGCCAGAAAGGCGCGCCAGCCGCCGTGGCGGGTGATGTCTTCAGCGCCTAGCGTGGCGTACTGCTCGCACACAAAGCCAAGCACAGACGAGCCGTCGGCTAGTTTCACGGTGCCTATGCCTAAAGGTGCGGGGATGCCGGCGACGAAGCTGCCGAACTCATGGGCCGGCATCTCCCACACCTCGACGGCGATGGCACTGCCCTGCTCATCAGTACCCACACGAACCATGCCGGGCCGGTACGGTGGGCCGCCGGGCAAAGCATAGAAGCGGTAATCTGCGCTGCTGTGCGTGCTCGCTAGCAGATGCGCACCGCGACTGGTAAGTTGGTGATTGAGCGGCAAGCCAGACAGATGCGCGCCGCAGACCGCCACTTGCACGCGGTCGCCTTCCGCTTCTTGCAGTTGCAAGGTAGAAGCTGATTCCACGCCGCTCTCCCAGCGATAGGCCAGATGCAGCAGAGGGATGTCCTGATGTGCAGGCGCAACCAGCGTGATGCCAAAGGGCAGACCATCCTCTTGAAAACCCGCAGGCACAGCGACTGCGGCGCAATCCAGCAGGTTCATGTAGTTGGTGTAGTAGCCCAGATTGGCATTCAGCTTGATTGGGTCGGCCTGCATCTCGTCTATGCGATAGATGGTCCCAGCGGTTGGCGTGACGAGGCAATCGATGTCGCTCCATATCTTGGCTGCCTGCTTGCGTAAGACCTCTAGGCGATACATGCCATCGAAAGCATCAGCAGCGGAAAACTTCTTCGCGCCAGCGATGATCTCGCGTACCACAGGATCGATTGCAGCTGAGTTGGTATCGAAGAAATCGCGTATCGCGGCATAGCGTTCGGCCACCCATGGCCCTTCATAGAGCAGGCGCGCTGATTCTAGAAAAGGTGCGAAGTCGATCTCGATTTCTATGCCGCCTAAAGCACGTAGCTTGGCGCGACTTTGCTCGAACAAGGCTGCAGCTTGGCTGTTGCCAAAGAACTGCAGTTGTTCGGCACGCGGCACGCCATAACGGAAGTATTCCGCATGACCAAAATCGAAGTCGTGGCAATTGCGGTGGCGCGAATATTCGTCTTCCGCGTCGTAGTGCGCCGCGACTGACAGCACGGTCGCAGCATCGCTGCTGTTGAGCGCAAATATCGAGACACAATCCAGCGAACGGCAGGCGGGCAGCACACCACGGGTAGAGAGCCAACCGCGCGTGGGTTTGACACCGACCAAATTATTGAAGGCGGCCGGGACGCGGCCCGATCCGGCAGTGTCGGTACCTAGACTGAAACTCACCTGACCCAGTGCCACGGACACGGCTGAACCTGAGCTGGAACCACCAGATACATAGTCCGAGTCGTAGGCGTTACGGCAAGCACCGTGCGGTGTGCGCGTGCCATTCAAGCCGGTGGCAAACTGGTCGAGATTAGTTTTACCCAGCGGGATCGCGCCCGCTGCGATGAGTCGCTGCACCACGCTGGCATGTTGGCTCGGCGTATGGCTGAACGCCGGACAAGCTGCGGTGGTTGGAGCGCCGGCCAGATCGATGTTGTCTTTGATGGCGAAGGGGATGCCATATAGCGGGAGTAGCGCAGGGTCTTTCCCCGCTAAGGCTTCCACATATTCTTGCAACGATTCCAGCGACAACACATGCAACCAGGCGTTATGTGTATCAGCCGAGATGAGGCTGTGCAGGTGCCGCATCACTTCCATTGGTTGCAAGGTGCCGGTCAAGTAGGCGCGGCGCAGACTGTCTATGTCAAGTTCGAGTTTCATCGTGCTCACACCTCGCTCTGGATGACCAGCAGGTCTTGACCAGCAGAGACCTGTCCGCCAATACGGCAGTTCAGTTGGATGACCTCGCCGTCGCAGGGGGCGACTACAGCGATTTCCATCTTCATCGATTCAATCACTACCAAGGTATCGCCCGCTTTCACTTTGCTGCCGACTGCGACCGGCACAGCCCATAGATTTCCTGAGACATGCGCGGCCACGGCACGACTGCCTGGTGGCAGGTCGAGTTCGCTATCGGTTCCCGCTTCTGCCACCGTGCTGTCGCTCGCGTATTCAGCTTGGCCATTGGCTTTCCACATCTCGCGTTCTGCGGTAAAGGCCGCACGTTGTGTGTCGCGGAAAGCGCTGATGGCTACGTCGTTGTCCTGTAGATATTGGTTGTAATCCTTGAGGCTAAAGGTGCTCTCTTCGACTCTGAGCTGGAAGCGCCCAGCCAGAAAATCTTCACGCATCTGCAACAACTCCTGCTCGGAGACCGGATAAAAACGGATCTGATCAAAGAAGCGCAGCAGCCAAGGCTTACCTTCTTTGAAGTCGGTAGTCTGTTTGTAACGGTTCCACATCTGTATGGTGCGGCCCACGAACTGATAGCCGCCGGGGCCTTCCATGCCATACACGCACATGTAGGCGCCACCGATACCCACTGCGTTTTCAGGTGTCCAAGTGCGCGCAGGGTTGTACTTGGTGGTGACCAAGCGATGGCGCGGATCGAGCGGCGTCGCCACCGGCGCACCCAGATAAACGTCACCCAAGCCCATCACCAGATAGCTCGCTTCAAAGACGATGTTCTTCACCGTTTCGATGTCCTCGATGCCGTTGATGCGACGGATGAACTCGATATTGCTCGGGCACCAAGGTGCGTCCTTGCGTACCGATTGCATGTATTTCTCAATCGCCAACTTGGTAGAAGGATCATCCCAAGATAGGGGTAGATGGACGATGCGAGTTGGTACGCGCATGTCCTCGATAGGAGGCAGCTTGCGTTCGGCTTGGATCAGCAGTTTCACTAGTGCATCGCGCGACATCACACGACTGTCGAAATGGATCTGCAGCGAGCGTATGCCGGGTGTCAGGTCGAGTATGCCGGGCAATTTTCCCGCCTCCACCGCAGCTTGTACCCACTCCATCAGTGCATGCACACGGAAGCGCAGGTTGAGGTCGAGCACCAAGGGGCCGTATTCGATGAGCAGGTTGCGATCACCGGATTGGCGGTACACCACTTGCACCTGTTCGCCCTTGGCTGGGATGGTGTGGATAACTGGACTGCCCATATTCTTGGCGACAGGATAGGCGTCCAATTTTTGCGGAAGACGCAGCGCCTCTATGGTCGCGTCCTGCAGTTGCTCTATATGTTTGGCTTGTTCCAAAGACATGTAGCAGAAGCGCACGCTGTCACCTGGGCGCAGCTGACCCATCTTCCATAATTCGGCTTGGACGATGGTGACGGGGCACACGAAGCCGCCCAAGCTGGGGCCGTCTGGCCCGAGGATGACAGGCATGTCGCCGGTGAAATCGACTGCGCCTATGGCATAGGCGTTGTCGTGGATGTTGGAAGGATGCAGACCTGCCTCACCACCATCCTGACGCGCCCATTCCGGCTTGGGTCCGATCAGCCGTACGCCAGTGCGGCTGGAGTTGTAATGCACTTCCCAATCCGTGGCGAAGAAGGTCGCGATATCGGCAGGCGTGAAGAAGTCCGGCGCGCCGTGTGGGCCGTACAACACGCCGATCTCCCACTGCTTGTTATAGCTGGGCAATAGTTCAGACGACAGGGCACGAGCGGTGTGCGGTGTGTGCTCTTTACACAGATGCAGCACGTCACCCACGCGCAAGGTGCGACCACCGTGACCACCGAACTGGCCCAATGTGAAGGTGGACTTGCTGCCCAGATAGTCAGGCACATCGAAGCCGCCCGCCACCGCTAGATAGCTGCGGCAACCGCCACCTTGCACCGCGCCTAGACGTAACACGCTGCCAGCTTGCACTGCATGACTGCGCCAGAATGCCAATGGCTTACCATCCAGTTCCGCTTGCATCGCCGCGCCGGTTAGCGCGATGACGCTGTCCTTGTTGAAGCGTAAGGTGGGGCCAGAAACGGTGAGTTCCAAAGCTGCGGCATCCGCTGCATTGCCGACCAACTGGTTGCTCAAGCGGAATGCGAGGCCGTCCATAGGGCCGGAAGGCGGTACGCCGATATTCCAGTAGCCGAGACGACCGGGGTAGTCCTGCAGTGTACTTTGCACACCGGGTTCCAATACATCTAGCGTGTGCGGCAGATAGTGGAAGCCGTTCAGATAACGAGTGGTCTGACGTCCTTCGCTGAACACTTGGTCGGCTACGATTTGGCGCAGATAATCAAGATTGGTCTCTATGCCATCCACGCGTGTGTCAGCCAGAACTTCACGCATCTTTTCCAGCGCAGCTTCACGGTTGATGGCCTTGACGATGATCTTGGCTATCATCGGGTCGTAGTAAGGCGGCACGATGCTACCGCGTTCAACCCAAGTCTCGTTACGTGCCTTAGTGGAGAATTCCACGCCACTCAACACACCGCTGGAAGGTTGGAAGTTCTTGTTGGGATCTTCTGCATAGAGACGCACTTGTATCGAAGCGCCCTTGGATTTGATGTGTACCGATTCAAGAGCGCGCAACTCGCCTGCGGCCTGTAGCACCATCCATTCAACTAGATCGATGCCAGTCACCTCCTCGGTGACACCGTGCTCAACCTGTAAGCGGGTGTTTACCTCGAGGAAATAGAATTCGCCACTCAGCGCGTCGAACACGAACTCAACAGTGCCTGCTGATTGATAGCCCACCGCTTTACCCAAGCGCACGGCGGTGTCGAGTAGATGCTGGCGTACTTCGGGGGTGATATTGGGTGCGGGTGTTTCTTCGATGACCTTTTGGTTGCGGCGCTGCACCGAGCAGTCGCGCTCGCCCAGTGCGATGACGTTCCCCATGCCATCGCCGAACAATTGCACCTCGATGTGGCGTGCATGCTCGACGTACTTCTCCAGATAGATGCCGGCATCTTTGAAGTTGGCGCGCGCTAATCGTTCCACCGAAATAAACGCTTCGTTCAGTACATCCACGCTCCAGCACAAGCGCATACCGATACCGCCGCCACCGGCAGTGCTCTTGATCATCACGGGAAACCCGATACGAGCAGCTTCCGCATGCGCGTGACCGACATCCACCAGCAGTCCACTACCGGGCAGCAAGGGCACTCCGTTCTGTTCGGCTATTTCGCGCGCAGTGTGTTTGAGGCCAAAGCGGCGCATCTGATCGGGGGTGGGGCCGATGAAGGCGATGCCCGCAGCTGCGCATTGTTCGGCAAAGGCGGCATTCTCAGAGAGGAAGCCATAACCTGGATGGATGGCTTGTGCGCCAGTCTCGAGTGCGACCTCGAGGATGCGTTCACCACGCAGATAACTCTCGGCGGCGGTCGCCTTGCCTATGCACACGGCTTCGTCGGCCATCTGTACATGCAGTGATCCAGCATCAGCTTCGGAATAGACCGCGACGGAACGTACACCCATCTTCTTCAGGGTGCGGATGATGCGGCAAGCGATGGCACCGCGGTTGGCTATCAAGACTTTATCGAACATGTTTCACCTGTGTGCAGGTCGTCCTGCGTATTTGTCAGGTATCCGGCCGTCCGGATGCCTAGGTTCTAAAGTGCGGCGCTATCCCATATCAGCAATTGCACGGGCGTTGGGTTGTAGCCGTTGCAAGGGTTGTTCAGTTGCGGGCAGTTGGAGATCAGCACGTACACGTCCATCTCGGCGCGCATCTCTACATATTTGCCGGGTGCGGATATGCCGTCCGCGAAGGTCAATTCGCCTTGCGGTGTCACCGGTACGTTCATAAAGAAGTTCACGTTGGCGGTAAGGTCGCGCTTTTCCAAGCCGCAGTCACAATGACCGAGCGCGTGCAGGAAGCTGTCGCGGCAGCTATGCATGTACTTCTTATCGATGGCGTAACGCACGCTGTTGCTCTCTGCCGCGCAGGCACCGCCCAAGGTATCGTGACGGCCGCAGGTGTCTGCGACGATGGTCATCAGCACATTCC
>CAWKIN010000006.1:0-167975 GCA_963849875.1 uncultured beta proteobacterium | reverse complement strand
TACAGAACATACGCGAGCGGCTGGATTTGCTATTCGATGTAGAAGCGCGTTACCAGGTGGAAAGTACAGATGAGAAATATCAAGTGGAAATCACCTTACCTTATGTGACTGAGGAGGCAATATGACGATGATTGAGCTTGCGTTGCGTGTGTTCATCGTGGATGACGAGGCGCCGGCGCGCAATCGTCTGCGTGAGTTGTTGCAGGATTGTAGCGACCAGCTGGCATTGGATATTGTTGGTGAGGCCAGCAATGGGCAGGAGGCGTTGGATAAGTTGGTAGAGACACCGGCGGATGTTGTGTTGATGGATATACGCATGCCACAGATGGATGGTATAGAGCTAGCACAACATCTACAAAAATTAGCCAAGCCGCCGGTCATCATTTTTACCACCGCGTATGACGCCTATGCCATCAAGGCATTCGAGCTGCGTGCGATTGATTATCTGCTCAAGCCTATAAGGTTGGGGCGCTTGTTTGATGCACTCACGCGTGCCCGAGATGCGGTGCCGATACAAACGGAAGTATTACGCGAATTATTGCCTGAACCCCGCAAGAATCTATCGATACATGAGCGCGGCAAGATACATCTTGTGCCTATCGAACAAGTATTGTTCCTGCGTGCCGAATTGAAATACATCACGGTGCGAACGGCAGAGCGTGAGTATCTGATAGAAGAGTCACTGACTGCACTGGAAAAAGAATTTGCTAACCGCTTTGTGCGCATCCACAGAAATTGTATGGTTGCCAAGGATGCCATCATCGGATTTCAGCGGGGTGGAGATGAGAATGAAAGTGGGTGGATGGTCAAATTAAAGGATGTCGAAGAGGCATTGCCTATCAGTCGTCGTCAACAATTCGTTGTGAAAGAGTTTAAATAGCCAGCCCTTTTGTTGTGCTGGGATCAGTTGGTGGCCATAGTTATGAGTTTTTTGACGTCAACTCCTTACCGAATACCATGGCTACTGGCTAGGTTATTATATTGCGTAAATCAACATAAGTCCTTTTAGGTCAGTCGCGTAACCCTTGGGCGGCACATTTTAAAGTTGATGGATTTAGATGGGTATGCGCGACATTTTGTCGCATTAATTCTTTACTCGTTCATCCAAGATATGTCATCATTGCCAAGCTTTTTTTAAGCTGTACAGAAGAGATGGGCTTTTGTCTTGTAGTTATAGAGTCGAAGCCCGTCGTTTTTTTAACTTGCTCTCGGGAGGAGATACTTGTGGAAGCAACTAATGCGACACCAGTAAAGTACGACATGGATGTGGTCAGATGGTTCACCATCGCGGCTGTCATTTATGGTGTGGTTGGTACGTTGATCGGTGTGTATGTGGCATCGGAATTGGCGTGGCCGTTTTTGAACTTTGATATTCCTGAAATTACATTCGGGCGTTTGCGTCCACTGCATACCAATGCGGTGATTTTTGCGTTCGGTGGTTGTGTGTTGATGGCAACCGGCTTTTATATCGTCCAGCGTACTGGCGCGACTAAGCTGTGGAGCAACAAGATGGCGTGGTTCACATTCTGGGGTTGGAATGCGATTATCGTCTGCGCGATTATTACTTTGCCGTTGGGGCTGTCCCAAGGTAAGGAATACGCTGAGTTGCCATGGTGGGTGGACATCATGATTGCCGTAGTCTGGCTGTCATATGGTCTGAACTACATCATGACCAATGCAATTCGCACGACTTCGCACATGTATGTATCCAACTGGTTCACCATGGGTATGATCGTCATGATCACTTACCTGCACGTGGTTAACAGTATGGCAATCCCTGTGGATTGGGCTACTTCCTACTCTATCTACTCCGGCGTACAGGATGCGATGATTCAGTGGTGGTGGGGTCACAATGCGGTTGGTTTCTACCTGACTGGTGGTTTCCTAGGCATCATGTACTACTTCATTCCTAAGCAATCTGGTCGTCCAGTGTTCTCGTATCGTTTGTCTGTTCTGCACTTCTGGACATTGACCTTCGGTTACGTATGGCTGGGTGCTCACCATCTGCAATATACCGCCTTGCCTGACTGGACTGGTTCCTTGGGTGCGGCTGTTTCCTTGGCGATGATCATCCCTTCATGGGGTGGTGCGATGAACGGTATGATGACTTTGTCCGGTGCATGGGACAAGCTGCGTACCGACTACATCCTGCGTTTCCTGGTTACTGCGATGGCTTTCTACGCGATGTCCACATTCGACGGTCCTGTTATGGCGATCAAGTCTGTGAACGCATTGTCACACTACACTGACTGGACAGTTGGTCACGTACACGCCGGTGCTTTGGGCTGGATGGCGATGATCTCCTTCGGTGCGCTGTATCACATGGTCAAGAAGTTGTGGAATACAGAAATGTATTCTGACCGTCTGGTTAACGTGCACTTCTGGGTCGCGCTGGTTGGTGCTACTACCTATGTGGTTGCGATGTGGGTCTCCGGGATCATGCAGGGTCTGATGTGGCGTGATTATGATGAATACGGCACTTTGACCTATACCTTCGTTGAATCTGTATCAGCTATGCATCCTTACTATGTAATGCGTGCAGTTGGCGGTGCGATCTTCAACCTGGGCACATGGATCATGTTGTTCAACGTGGTGATGACAGTTCGTCAAGCGAGTGCTGCTCGCGGTACGAGCCCAGTTGCTGCTCGTGCATAAGGGAGAGAAAGACATGTCTGATCACGATCATATTTACTCAACAAAGTTTCAAGACAAAGTAGAACGTAACACGCTGCTAATGTTCATCATGACTGCGCTGACAGTTGCGGTGGGCGGTATCGTGGAAATCGTGCCTTTGTTCTACCTGCCAAATACGGCGATGTGCCAGAACGATCCTACTTGCAACAACACGCAGCATAAAGATCTGCAAGGCAACACCATTCCTATGGACAAGATCGTTTGGAATCCAGTTACATCCGAACACAAGACCATGGACGAGTGGGTGCCTGGCGACGGCGTTCGTCCTTACAAGCCTCTGGAATTGGCGGGCCGTTATGTGTTCATTCGTGAAGGCTGCTTCTTGTGCCACTCACAGATGATTCGTCCGTTCCGTGATGAGAAGGATCGTTACGGTCACTACTCTATCGCTGAAGAGTCCATGTACGACCACACGTATCAGTGGGGTTCAAAACGTACAGGTCCTGACTTGGCGCGTGTTGGTGGTAAGTACTCTGATGAATGGCATCGCAAGCATTTGAAATACCCTCGCGATGTGGTTCCTGAGTCAGTGATGCCTAACTTCTTCTTCTTGGACAAGAGCCCTATCGACGCGGAGAAAAACCGCAAAACAATGATAGCCATGACCAAGATGCCTTTCAATCCTGTTCCTAAGACTATCTATACCGATGCCTACATTGCAGGCGCCGCTAAGGAAACTGAGGGCAAGACAGAAATGGACGCAGTTATCGCTTTCCTGCAATCTTTGGGTAATCAGGTCAAGTTCGAGGAAGGTGTGAACTACCGTGACTAAGCTTATGGATTACCTGCATACGGACTGGTCGGCCATGACCCGTAACGACTGGATTGGTGTGACGTTCACCGTCTTGGCGTTCGTGGCCATGATCGCGGTCTATATCATGGTATTTAATCCTAAGAACAAAGATGCATTCAGCTCGCAGGCCGATATGGCTTTGCGGGATGAGGGTGACTACAACAATTCAGGAGATAAAAAATGAGTGATAACCACAACCCTGCGGGTGGCGTTCCCACCACAGGGCATTTATGGGATGACGATCTGGCTGACTTTACCAATCAACCACCAAGATGGTGGATGCTTGGTCTGACTGCCAGCGCGATTTGGGTCGTAGTGTACTGGTTGATGTATCCAGGTATTCCTCTGGCGATCAGCGGTACTTACTTCAAGGGTTTTGGCTTGCCAGGTTTGAGTTTGCATATGGCGGGTACCGATGCTAGCAGTGATAATAAGTGGACTGCTATCAAAGAGTTGGCTCAAGATCAGGCTGAACTGGATGCAGTGCGTAAGCCATACGAAGACAAGCTGAAAGACATGACGCCAGCGCAGATATTGGCTGATGCGAATCTGTCGGAATATGTAGCACGTTCCGGCAAGGTGTTGTTCAGTGACAACTGTGCGGCCTGTCATGGTCAAAACGGTGTAGGTACAGTGCAAAAAGGCAAGTTCGCTATGCGTGAACAAGGTCTGATGGCACCGATCCTGTTGGATGATGACTGGTTGTACGGTGGCGAGATCAACACTATCCATGAAACTATCATGGGTGGTCGCCAAGGTATGATGGTTGCGCATAAGGACTCTCTGTCTGCTCAGCAAATCGATGACGTGGCACATTACGTCAAGGCGATGAGCGAAGATGGTGGTAAGGACAAGGCGGATGCTGACTCTGCGGTTGCTGCAGGCAAGAAAGTGTTTGCCGAAAGTGACTGTACAGCTTGTCATGGTCCTGATGCCAAAGGTATGCATGCCATGGGTTCTGCTAACCTGACCGACAAGATCTGGCGTTTCGACGGTTCTATCGAAGGTATCAAGCAAACCATCACTCATGGCGTTAACTCAGGCGATCCTGATGCACGTATTGCTGTTATGCCTAACTTCACTGCAGCTGGTAAGTTGTCAGCTGTAGAGATGAAAAAGCTGGCTGTATACGTTTACAAGTTCGGTGGCGGTACTCCTGAAGCTGCACCTGTCGCTGTAGCGGCACCTGCAACTAAATAAGAGTGTCCATTTGACTGTACGTTCTCGGGCGTACAGTCTCTTGAAAAGGAGATTGCAATGAAGCATGACTACGTATTTTGGGCTTTGATGATAGGCACAGCAGGCGCGTTCACTGCGTTCATAGGTGCATTGGTATTCTTGTTTATCAACTCGAAAACCAAGAATCGCGGCGATAAGTAAACTTATTGACGTGTGTGAGGAGGAGGCTAGTCCTCCTCCTTTTTCTTTAGTCGGTTACTTAAAAGTTGTTTCATTTGCGCTCCGCTATTGTCAGAGCACAAGTGAAACATTCTTTCAAGAAATGTTCCGAGCACATCGGTAAGTAAAATTTTAGGAGTTGGGAATGAACGAGCCAGTACGCAAGAGTAATGACGAAGTCGTAGGTGTAACCAGTCTATATAGCGAGCACGCCGAGTGGGCGGTCAATATGGGGGAGTCCACGGTACACGCGAAACGTATGCCGGGATTTTTTCGGACGCTTAAGTACTTTACCGAATCTATCTGGTTGATCTTTTTCTTCGGCGCGTATTTGCGCTGGGACGGTAAGCAGGCACTTATGCTGGACGTGAACCACAGGCAGTTCCACTTCTTCCATCTCACCATCTTGCCGCAAGATATCTGGATGGTGTCGCTGCTGCTGTTGATACTGGCGATGACCTTGTTCGCGGTGACTTCAGTAGCATCTCGCGTGTTCTGCGGCTATTTCTGTTTCCAGACAGCATGGGTCGATCTGTTCACCTGGATAGAAGAAAAGGTCGAAGGTAACCCGAATCAACGTCACAAACTGGATGCCGCTCCCTGGAATGGTGACAAGATACGCAAGAAGACCATCAAGCATATCATCTGGTTGCTTATTTCCATTTTTACCGGCATCAGCGCGACCGTGTGGTTTGAGGATGCTTATCAATATTGGCATGATCTTGCGAGCTTTAATCTGTCATTGATTGAGTTTTCCACACTAACGCTGTTCACATTCGGTACCTATGGTCTAGCTGGCTTCATGCGTGAACAGACCTGTCTGTGGTTGTGCCCGTATGCGCGTATACAAGCAGTTATGGCCGACTCGCAGACCATCTTGCCTGCCTACGACGTCAAGCGTGGTGAGCCCCGGGGCAAGTTGCGTCGTGGTGCACCCGCGACTGACGCAGCTCAAGGTGATTGCATCGATTGTTTCCAGTGCGTACAGGTCTGCCCTACCGGTGTAGATATACGTGACGGTCAACAACTGGGTTGCATCACCTGTGGCCTGTGTCTGGATGCCTGCGATTCCATCATGGATAAGTTGGGTCGCCCGCGCGGTTTGATCCGTTATGCTTCTCTGGATGAACTGGAAGGTCGTCCGGTCAAGAAGATATATCAACATCCTCGTACGTTCGTATACCTGGGAATTTTGCTGATTGCATTGGGCGGTGTGGTCTACGGCATGACTCACTTGGGTTCGTTGAAGTTGCGCGTTGACCCCGAACGGCAACCGTTGTACGTGCGTATGAGTGACGGTTCGATACAGAATAAATATAACTTCAAGGTGCTGAACAAGACAGATCACGACGTTTATGTGAATGTCAGTGCCGAGGGCGGTATCAAAGATCAGAAATTGATCGGTAATGAGGAGCCCAAATTGCTTACGCATGGTCGTTCCACCTCGTTCACTATCTTCGTTCGTGCCCCAGAGGAGAATACGAAACAAGAAGTGACCAACATAGAGTTTCATGTAGTGAACACCGATGATCCGCAAATGACGGCTGAGTACAACAGCAAATTTAACGCACCAAAGCGTTAAAACACACTAAGAGGACCGAATCATGATTTCGCAAAAGAACAAGCAAGGTTGGCGTAATCCCTGGGTATTCCTGCTGCTCTCTCTCGTTTGCGCCGGGGTGCTGATTAACGCGCGTATGATCTGGAATATGATCCATCACCCGATGCGACTGCTGGATGATAATTACACAGTCAAGGATCACAACCGTTACGACGCCAAGTGGTTGCAGGAACAGGCTGAGCGCTCCACCCTAGGCTGGAAGGCATCGTTGCATTCACCGCAACAAGTTCAAAACGACAGTGAGGCCACGCCTGCCGCCGCGCGTTTTATTCTTGACGCAAGCCCCGCAGATATACAGTTGGAATTTAATGACCAACAGGGCAAGCCGATTGTCGGTGCCAAAATCGTGGTAGATGCACAGTCTCCGGGCGACCAATCATTTGACTTCAAAACCGAGTTCAATGCGACTTCGGCGGGGCATTATCAAGGTAGTTTGAAATTCCCTAGGGCGGGTAACTGGGACCTCTTGATCCGTGCCGAGCTTGACGGCCGTCAATTCGATATGGAACAGCGAGTCTTTGTAGCCATTTCAAAACCACAGTAACAAACTAGATGACAGAGAATCACGTTCCCGCGACCGGGTGCTTTCATTGTGGCCTGGTCATCCCAGCAGACATTGATTTTCACAGCAAGTTAGAGGAACAGCGGCGTGATTTCTGCTGTTTCGGCTGTCAGTCCGTATGCGAGGCGATCTTTCAGGCCGGACTGCAGGGCTATTATCAGCGTACTCCCCAAGGCACGCTGCTTGCACCGCCGCCGCTTCCCCCAAAAGATATGGAGATGTATGACCTGGACGAAGTGCAGCAGGATTTTGTCCATCGTCAAGGCGGCATCAGAGACACCCATCTGCTGGTAGAGGGCATACATTGCGCTGCCTGTGTGTGGTTGATAGAGCGAGGCATGATGCGTATGGCAGGTGTGCATTCTGCCAACGTGAATCTGGCCGGCAAACGTCTGCATATCCGCTGGGACAATCAACGCGTTAAGTTGTCTGCGTTGATTGCCAGTTTGGCCAAGATAGGTTACGCCGGCGTACCCTATGATCCGGAAGTGGCAGAAGGCGCGATGAAACGCGGTAATCGGGCGTTGCTGTTCCGCTTATTTTTTGCCGGCTTCGCCATGATGAATCTGGCCTTGATTTCGATCGCTTTATACAGCGGTGCCGATCAGGGCAAGTTCGAAGTATTCTTCCAGTGGATGGGATGCGCCATCGCGACTCCAACCTTGCTGTACTCAGCCTATCCCTTCTACAAGGGTGCATGGAGTGGCCTGCGCAACATGCGTATGACCATGGATCTTCCCATCGCTATCGGTCTGTCGGTAACCTATCTTTATTCCCTATATGTCACCATGTACGGATCGAATACTGGGGAAGTGTATTTCGATACTGTGACTAATCTTACCTTTGTCATTCTGGTTGGACGCTATCTGGAAGGCATGTACCGCCATCAGGCCGTGGCCGCGTCCAGTCGGTTGATGGATCTGCAACCCCGCGTAGCGACTCTGATCAGGGACGGAATGGAACACATCACGCCGATACGTGGTGTGAAAGTAGGGGATCATGTATTGGTAAAGCCTGGTTATAAAGTACCGGTAGATGGCGTCATCATCGAGGGGCATAGCTCGGTAGATGAAGCGATGTTGAGTGGCGAATCGGCACCCGTGAGCAAATCTGTAGGGATGACCGTGTCCACAGGTACATTGAACGTGAACGGCGCGTTGCTGGTGGAGGTGCGCTCCACGCTACAGAACACCATGCTCGCGAAGATCATACGTCTGGTCGAAGAGGCGCAGTCTTCAAAAGCGCCCATACAACGCATCGCTGATCACATCGTGCCCTGGTTCGTGTTGGCAACGTTGCTTTGTGCGACATTCACCTTCTGGCTCTGGCATGGGCAAAGCTTTGAACTGGCGCTGATGGCGGCGACCTCGGTGTTGATCATTACGTGTCCGTGTGCGCTTGGTATGGCGACACCCATGTCTATCGCCGTCGCATCGGGCTTGGGGGCGAAGCACGGTATTTTGATCAAGAACGGTTTGGTGTTGGAGACCTTGTCCAAGGTGACCCACTTCGTCTTTGATAAGACCGGTACGTTGACCGAGGGCAAGATGAGTCTGGCATATGCGAGTACCGCAGAAAATGTCGAGCGAACAAACGTACTGTGCGTAGCCGCCGCAGTGGAACGCTACAGCGAACATAGCATCGCCCTAGCCATCGTGAATGCGGCGGAGCAACAGGAGCTGCGCTATCGGGATATTGCGGTGACAGACTTTCATGCGACGCCTGGTTTGGGCGTCTCGGCCAGTGTGGAAGGGAGCATCCTGATACTGGGCAACGCCGATTGGTTGGTGCGCAACGGCATCGTGCTGGATGAGAAGTTGTTACAGGAGGCGCATGGCTTCGAGGCGCAGGCGATGAGTTGTGTGCACTATGCCAAGGCGGGTGTGCATCAAGCGGTGTTCGCCTTGGCCGACCAGTTGCGCAGTGATGCACAGTTGCTGGTGAATGAATTGCGTGCCGCAGGTATCGCCATGACACTGTTGAGCGGGGATCGCAAACCGGTCGCAGAAGCGATAGCGAAGCAACTGGGCGGCATGGAAGTCATCGCTGAGGTCCTGCCGCAAGACAAGGACCAAGTCATACAAAACCTACAAAAACAGGGTGCCGTCGTGGCGATGGTGGGCGATGGCATTAATGATGCACCTGCTTTGATACGCGCCGACGTGGGCATCGCACTGGGTTCTGGTACCGATGTATCGGTGGAGAGTGCCGACATCGTGCTCATGCATAATGAGTTGAACAAGGTGCGTCAGGCGACCATACTGTCACGCCGCACCCTGCGCACTATCAAGCAAAATATTGGCCTATCGTTCGTGTATAACAGCATCATGGTGCCGTTGGCGGTGATGGGTCACGTGACCCCCTTGATCGCAGCGATCACCATGCCTATCAGCTCATTGCTGGTAATAGGCAATGCGTCGCGCATCAGAAATCTGTTTAAGGAGTAACGCTATGGAAGTCATCTACAGTCTTATACCAAGCATGACCTTTATGGGTTTGGTGTTCGTCGCTATTCTGATCTGGGCGGTGCGCAACGGCCAATACGAAGACATGGAAGGCAATGCCAGTCGCATCTTGTTGGACGATGATGAGGATGCTTTATTAGCCCATCAACCCAAAGAAAAAGCGCGTCAGGATGATCATCTCGACGCGCCTAAGCAGTAACGAAAACTATCTTTAGTGCCACCGCAGCTGACTCGCGGTGGCACATACTAAGTCTATTTGGCTGCCACTTCCTTGGTTTCCTTAACGATCTCCCCGCTCTTCAATAGTGGTGCGCGTAACAGTTCAAAGTCCTTCAGCGGAACATATTGCAGCACTGGCTTTGCATTGCCGTTCAACACTACATCCAAGCCATGCTGCGCGTATAACCAATGCACCAAACCACTTTTGGTTTCGCGGATGCGCTCGGAAGGTTCTCCAAAACGTTTGCTGATGATGGACTCTTCCAATCTGGCCGCAGGCAGATAGGTCAAGCTATTGATAGGTGAGGCACGCACAACAGCGAGATCGTCGGCAGTGAGCGTGATGCGCTTGCCACTGGGAGTGCTGTTCATGCGCAGACCGCGCTCGTACATCCCTTGCATCACTTCAGGTGTGAGTGCCACGGTCAAAGTCATCTTGGCCTTCAAACCGTTGAAATTGACTTCGTCGATAAACGCCTCTACCGACATATTGCCCTCGGTAGGCTTGAACAAGCTGATCTCAGTCTCGGCCTCATGTTTGAATAGGTGGGCCGCATCATCCAGGGTGTCCTTGCCTAACACGACGCCGAAGACCTGTGTGGTTCCAAGGCTGGGGTGAGTGATGTTCCAAGGTAGGGTGGAGGGGCTCTGTGCCGCATCTTCGGGTGCTTGCAGGAGCAAAAACCATGAGATAAAGAATAGTGCGAGTGCAGCAAGAATGATTTTTTTGTCCATGGAACTTATGCACCTGCTTGTGGTTGAGGGTAGTTGGCGATGGCACCGTCCGGCACACGACCGGTTCTGGATTGATGTTCGGCATCGAATTCGATAACGATCAGGCCAAGCACAGCGACCATGAAAGGGAGCAGACCAAAACCACCAGTAAGCGCCCAAGTGGCGACCGCTTTCATCCCCATGGCCTTGCCGCCGTAGAACAGCACGACACTGAGTGTTCCCAAGGCGAGGAATAGTGCGGAGAACAAACGGGCACGCTTGGCGGCGAACTGCCAGTGACATCGCACATACCATGATGGCTCATTGGTCAAAGTGCGTTTGGCTTGAATCTGGATGTAAGCCAAAATCAAAATAGACATGACGATCATCACCATCATGGGGATGCGGCTCTGCGCGATCAACGTCAATGACATCAGGAACAGGAAGATGTGGTTCACCACCAGATTGAACAAAAGCACTGCATGCAGATGGCGGGCACGTTTGCGTTCAATGTCTGTAGATTGAATATCCATAATGTAAAGCCTTTATGTAAGCATAAGAAAAAACGGGTTGCGAATAATCCGCTCTAGTGGACTTGCTGTCAAACTAACTTGAGGATTTGAGAAGGTTTTGTAAGCGCGACATATCCAGAATCTCGATGGCACGGACCTTGACGCTGATAAGACCGTCATCCTGAAAATGGGAGAAGGCGCGGCTTACCGTCTCGAGCTTAAGTCCCAGATAACTGCCGATCTCCTGTCGTGACATGCGTAACTGGAACTGTGTGGGTGAAAAGCCGCGTGCGGCCAGACGCTGCGAGAAGTTCAGCAGAAAGGCAGCGAGGCGCTCCTCGGCACGCATCGAGCCTAACAGCAGCATGATGCCCTGATCGCGCACGATCTCGCGGCTCATAATCTTGTGTAGATGGCGCTGCAGACTGGGTAACTCGCGGCTCATGGATTCGAGTTGATCGAAGGGCAGGGCGCACACCTCGCTGCTTTCCATCGCCACCGCGTCACAGGTATGCATATCGGTGCTGATCGCATCCATACCTATGATCTCGCCCGTCATCTGGAAGCCGGTGACCTGCTCACGTCCATCCTCATGTAATACCTGGGTCTTGAACGAACCGGAACGGATCGCGTACAGGGAGTGAAAAGGGTCGCCGCTGCGGTACAGATAATCGCCACGCGCATAGCCACGTTTAAGTTGGGTCAGGGAATTGATGCGCTGCATGTCATCGCTGCTGATCTCGACCGGCATGCAGAGCTCGCGCAGATTGCAACTGGAGCAATGCGAGCGCAACTGGGAGACCAGCGGCAATGTTTGTATGACGTTGAGTGCTTTGGTCATGGGAGATTGAAAATCCTTAGCGCTAGGCCGGTGATTTACTACGCTCAAATTGATAGGTGCGTATTTTGACATATATCAAACCCCTGCATGGGGACAACTGGCATAGTTCGGCACACATTGAACAAGGTGGAATAGATTATGGCAACAGCACTTGATTTGGATTTGGAACTGATACGCAGACTGGACAAGAACGGCCCGCGCTACACCTCTTACCCTACAGCCGACCGTTTCGTCGAAGCGTTCAACGCCGATAGTTACAGTCAGTGGGTGGCGAAGCGCGAGATCGGCGGCGTCAGTCGCCCTCTCTCTCTGTATATCCACATCCCGTTCTGCAACACTTTGTGTTTCTACTGTGCCTGCAACAAGGTCATCACCAAAGACAAGAGCAAAGCGGCCGAATATGTGCGCTATCTGATCAAAGAAATGGAGATGCAATCGGCGTTGTTGGGACGCGGACAAGTCATCGAACAGTTGCATTTTGGCGGTGGTACGCCGACCTTTCTGAGTGATGATGAGATACGTGAGGTAATGGACGCGATACGCCGCAACTTCAAGCTGATAGAGAACGGTGAATATTCCATAGAGATAGATCCACGCAAAGTCAGTGATGAAACGATAGTCTTGCTTGGTGCGGCAGGCTTCAATCGTATCAGCGTCGGGGTGCAAGACTTTGATGCTGCGGTGCAGCATGCGGTCAATCGTATCCAGAGCGAGGAAGAGACTTTGCGTGTCATAACCGCAGCGCGTGCCAATGGCTTCAAATCGGTGAGTATCGACCTGATCTACGGGCTGCCGAAACAGACGCTGGAAGGATTTGGCGTGACTTTGGATAAGGTCATCGCGACCGACCCAGATCGTTTGTCCATCTACAACTATGCGCATATGCCGACTCTGTTCAAACCACAGCGCCGCATCAACGAGAGCGATCTTCCTGAGGCACAGACCAAGCTTGATATCCTCGGGATGGCGGTGAAGAAGCTCACCGATGCGGGTTACGTTTACATCGGTATGGATCACTTCGCCAAACCGGAAGACGAGCTGGCCGTGGCACAACGTCAAGGTCGTCTGCATCGTAACTTTCAGGGTTACTCGACACATTCCGATTGCGATCTGGTCGCGCTCGGTGTCAGCGCCATAGGCAAGATCGGCCCGACCTACAGCCAGAACTATCGCGACCTGGAAAATTATTATGACGCGCTCGACCGTGATCAACTGCCCATCATGCGAGGTCTGGAATTGAACGCCGACGACCTGCTGCGCCGCGCCATCATCCAGGCCTTGATGTGTCATTTTGAGTTGAGCTACGAACCGTTCAATACCTCATATCTGGTCGACTTTGAACAATACTTCGTTACCGAGATGCCTGAACTGCGTGAATACGAACAGGAAGGGCTGTTGGTGCTTACTTCGCAGGGAATGACGGTAACGGCAAAGGGTCGCATGCTGATACGCAACATCTGCATGGTGTTCGACAAATATCTGCGTACTCGCACCGAGCACGCCAAATATTCAAAGGTAATCTAAGATAGGCGAAACGTGACGCGCCGCTGTGCGGCTCAGGTGAAAAGTGAAACGTTGAGGTAAGCTTGCTGCACTTTCAGCTTTCAGCTTTCAGCTTTCACCTTTCACCTTTCACCTTTCACCTTTCACCTTTCACCTTTCACCTTTCACCTCGCTGCATTCTCGTATAATTAGCGCCTGCATTTCTTATGAGGCGGGTATGAATAAAATCCTTAAAGTAGGACTGATTGCAACGGTTGCCGTGCTTGGTGTAGTAGTGGCTGGCGCGGCCTATCTGGCGGCGACATTCAATCCCAACGACTACAAAGCAAAGATTATCCAAGCGGTACAGGATTCCAAGCATCGCACCCTGCATTTGGATGGCGACATCAGCCTGTCGTTCTTTCCCAATATCGGCGTGAATCTGAGCAAGGTCTCGCTTTCAGATTTCAATAGCGAGCAAGAGTTCGCCGCGCTGCAATCGGCGCGCGTCTCTTTGGCCTTGCTGCCCTTGTTTAGTAAACAGGTCATCATCAACGAAGTCACGCTGACCGGCCTGCATGCCACACTCGTCAAGCACAAGGACGGCACGACCAACATTGACGACCTGCTCTCGTCCAAGGCGGAAACTACGCCTGCAAGCGCAAATCAGCCGGTGAAGTTCGATATCGCTAAGGTGGAGGTGGCTGACACGGCGCTAGCCTATGTCGACGAACTTACAGGCGCACGCTATGACATCAAAGATCTGAAATTGACCACCAGCCGCATTGCCAGCGGTGTGCCGGCCAAGATCGTGATGTCGGTCGCGGTTCAGGCCAACCAACCCAGGCTGGACATTCATGCCGAGCTGAAAGCCACACTGACCTTCGATCTGGACAAGCAAAGTTACCAACTTGCCGATCTGGATATGAAAGTCAGCGGCGCGGCTCTGGATATGACCGCTTTGCAGATGCAGGCCAGGGGTGATGCCAGTGTTAACTTGGGGACGCAGGAATTTTCGACCAAGCAACTGGCTGTAAAAGTCACGGGCGTCAAAGGTACGGAAAACTTCTCGGCTGACCTGTCTGCTCCTGATCTGAACTTGACCAAAGACCATTACATCGGCACCCAGCTTGCTCTGAACGTCAGTCTGGATGCGGCATTTGGCAAATTGGTCGCGGCACTGTCGATACCGAGCATCGCAGGTTCGGCGGAAGCCTTCAAAATAGACAATGTGTTGTTAGATGCGCAGCTGCAGCAGCCCGATCAGACTTTTAAGGTCAAGCTCAGTACCCCGCTGGCTGGCAATATGGTTAGCCAGCAGTTCAATCTGAGCAACCTCAATATCGCCATGAGCGCAACGGGCGACAAACTGCCCAATAAATCCATCAGCAGCACCTTGAATGGCAATGTATCGCTGAATACCAAGAAGCAGATCGTGCAGGCCAATCTCTCTGGCGGATTGCTACAAAGCCAGTTACGCGCCAAGCTGGGGGTGAACGGTTTTGCCCAACCTGCTATCCATTTCGATGTGGATGTGGATCAGTTCGATGCGGATATGTATCTGCCGAAAAAGGCTGCCGATGCACCTAAATCGACCGAGCCGGAACAGGCGCTCGATCTGTCCGCATTGCGCACGCTCAATCTGGATGGCAGTCTGCGTGTCGGCGCGCTCAAAGTCTCGAACGTGAAAGTCAATCAATTGCGTGTTGATGTGCAAGCGCATCAGGGCATCGTCAACATCAACCCGCTGTCGGCCAAGCTGTATCAGGGCAGCACCAGTGGCGGCATCAGCATCAACGCGCAAGCCACGCCTGCCATCACTATCAAACAGACCATGAGCGGCATCGACATCGCGACGCTGGGCAAGGATGCGGCCAATTTCGACACGCTGGAAGGTCACGGCAATGTGGCTGTGAATCTCACCATGCAAGGCAACAAAGTGAGTGAGATGAAACGCGCCCTGAACGGCACGGCTACATTGAGTCTTGTGGACGGTGCGATCAAAGGGATCAATCTGGCGAAAAAACTGCGCGATGCAAAGTCCATGTTGGGTGCGAAGACGGATACACAGGTCGCGAACAAAGCGGAGAAGACCGACTTCAGCGAACTCAAAGCCAACTTCAAGATCACGAATGGTGTAGCACATAACGACGACTTGTCGATGAAGTCGCCGCTGTTGCGTTTGAGCGGTGCCGGTGATATCAATATCGGCAACGACAGTATCGACTATCTGGCCAAAGCCACGCTGGCCAAGACTCTGGAGGGGCAGGGTGGTGCGGATAGCGTGGGTGGTTTGACAGTGCCGGTGCGTGTCAGCGGGCCGTTCGTCGATCTGAAATACGGTCTGGATTTCGGTGCGATGGTCAGCGATCAGGGTAAGCAAAAAGTGGAAGCGGCCAAGACTGCAGTCAAGCAACAGGTCGATGTGAAAAAGGAAGAAGTGAAGACCAGGCTGCAAGACGAACTCAAAGGCGGACTCAAAGGACTGTTCAAGTAGTGACTCAGCGTAAGTCAGCGGCGATGGATCGGGCAGTCAGTTTTGCCGACCGCCTGATCGTCTGGCAGCGCACGCATGGTCGTCACGACCTGCCGTGGCAAGGTGCGGATGCCTATCGCGTGTGGTTGTCCGAGATTATGCTGCAACAGACGCAAGTCGCTACCGTCATCCCCTATTACCAACGTTTTCTCGCCTCTTTCCCCAACATCGCCGTGCTCGCGGCTGCCAATGAAGAGCAGGTTTTGGAACACTGGAGCGGCTTAGGCTATTACGCCAGGGGACGTAACCTGCATCGCGCCGCGCGGCTCATTGTCGAGCAACACCACGGTGAGTTTCCTGATGAATTTGAAAAAATTATCGAGTTGCCCGGCATAGGGCGCTCCACTGCCGCCGCTGTCTGCGCGCTGGCTTTTCATCAGCATCGGGCGATATTGGATGGCAACGTCAAACGCGTGTTGGCGCGCCATGCAGGCATAGCTGGTTGGACAGGTGAGAAGCAGGTCGAAGCACGTCTGTGGCAAGAGGCGGAGCAACGTCTTCCGCAAGAGCATGTCGCCATCTACATTCAAGCTCAGATGGATATGGGCGCGATGCTGTGCACCCGTATCAGGCCCAAATGTGGCGAGTGCCCCGTCAACGAAGATTGTGTCGCCTATCTCACGAACAAGGTGAGCGAACTACCTGCACCGCGTCCCAAGAAGACCATTCCGGAACGACACGCGACTTTTTTGCTGCTCATGCATGGCAACGACATCTTGCTGGAAAAGCGCGCTGACCAAGGCATCTGGGGCGGCTTGTGGTGTCTGCCACAACTGGATGATGGCTGTGAGTTGTTGGAGGAATATGTGCAGCGCAAGGGTGTGAATGTGAGTGAACGAACCGAACTTGATGCGTTCACTCATATCTTCACGCATTTCAAATTGCATATCACCCCTGTGGTATTGGCGCTGGCACATAAGCCTATGTGCGTACAGGAGGCGGGCAATGTGTGGCTGGATGTGGGGGATGCCTTGCGGGCGGCGATACCGACACCGGTGAGAAAGATTTTGGGTCGTCTCTAGACCGTTCGACCTGAGTAGGTGTAGCCGAGTCGAAGGATGGGCGAAGCCCGCTGGTTTGTTGAATCAAAACTAACATCATCGGTCTACCGCCGACAAAGTTGATTTGCTTTTATTGGTTCATGATTCGACAGGTTCTGATGAAACAACTATGTTCTGACCAAGCGCGATGAAACTGCGCCAAGTCATCACTTAACCACGAACTGATTTGATTTGTCGGGCCGCCCCGAAAACTCAAGCAACGAATCGCTTCGCGATCAGCACTGCGTTGCTGCCGCCGAAGGCGAAGGAGTTGGACATCACCACATTCAGGTCGAGATCGGTGCGCCCTTGGTTGGGAACGTAGTCGAGATCGCATTCGGGATCGGGATGATGCAGGTTGATGGTAGGGGGGATGGCGTTGTGTTCGAGTGCGAGAACGGCCGTCATGAACTCGACCGCGCCGGTAGCGCCCATCAAGTGGCCGTGCATGGATTTGGTGGAGCTGACCGGAATCTGTTGGGCGTGTGCGCCGAACACGTTCTTGATCGCCATGGTCTCTTGCACGTCACCCGCCAGAGTTGCTGTGCCGTGGGCGTTGATGTAGTCGATGTCTTGCGGTTGCAATCCGGCTTCCTGCAGGGCGCGCATGATGGTGCGGGTCTGGCCGTTGGCATCAGGTTTGGTGATATGGCTGGCATCTGAAGAGCAGTCATAGCCGACGATCTCGGCGTAGATCTTCGCACCGCGTGCGATGGCCCGCTCCGCATCTTCCAGCACCAGCACAGCTGCGCCTTCACCCAGCACCAAACCGCTGCGATCTTTGGAGAAAGGTTTGCACGAGGCACCCGCATCGTGTGGGTCTTCGTTCGCCAGGGTGCGCAAGGCTTCCCAAGCTTTCATAACGCCCAGTGTGAGCAAGGCTTCGGAGCCACCTGCCAGCATCACGTCGCAATAGCCGTGCTTGATCTGGCGGTAGGCTTCACCGACGGCGATGGCCGAGGACGAGCAGGCCGTGGCATAGGTTATGTTGGGGCCCTGCAAGCCGTATTTGATAGAGATATGCGAGGCTGCCGCGTTGTTCATGCTGAGCAAGACCGACAGCGGTTTGACGCGCGGTGGGTCGCGCAGCAGGACTTCGACATAACCATCTTCAAGCGTGCTCGCGCCGCCCATGCATGAGCCCATGCAGATACCTGCGCGCATCTTTTCTGTTTCGCTTAACTCCAGTTGCGCATCGGATACCGCTTGCGCAGCAGCGACCAGCGCGAACTGGCTGAAGCGCTCCATGCTGGTGAGTTGCATCTTGGTGAAATGGGCGTTGGGGTCGAAGTCGGTGACGGGTGCACCGATGCGGATGGCAAGTTTGTCGACGAAGGGGAGTTGCAGCTTGCGGATGCCGGACTGGCCGGCCATGAGCCGGGCGAAGAACGTCGCGATGTCATTGCCTAGAGGCGATACGACGCCTAGCCCGCTGATGACAACGCGTCTGGTCATGGCGCTAGGCGGTGCCTTTTTGTGTGGTGATAAGGTGGTCTACGGCGGTGGCGATGTCCTGCACGGTATTGAGCTCGAAACGCTCTTCGGTGACCTTGATCTTGAGCTCATCTTCCAGGTTGAACATGAATTCGATCACGGACAGCGAGTCTATGCCCAAGCTCTGCAATTTGGCATCGGGTGTCAGGTCTTCGAGTTTAAGATCGAACTGTTTGACCATCATGTTCTGGATGATTTCTAGAGTGCTCATGGTGTCGTGGTGTTGCATAGATTGATAGCGCGCGAATTGTAACAGATTGTAAACATCTTTCTATATTGGTGTCACTGTGTGGACCGCAGCAAAGAAACGCAGGGTATCGTTGGCGACTTTCTCCCTGTCGTTGTCTACGGTGATCATGTGGTAGCTGTTGTGCAATATCACCAGCTCTTTGGTCTTGGAGCCGATGTTGTCATGTACGAAGTGTGCGTTGCGCGGTGAGGAGACATCGTCTTCTTCGGCATGGATGATGATGGCCGGGGCGGTGACCTGCCCAATACGCCGCTTGACGGCATCTATCATGCGTTCCGCCTCCTGGATGGCTGGCAGATTAAGCTTGGAGGCGCCGACGATGGAGGAGTCCTTGTGGCTCATCTCGCGGGCGATCCACTTGCGCAATTGCTCGTTCTTCAAGCCGAATGGCTCGCGTTCACGATAGCTGTAGTAATAGCGTGCTGGCGTGTAATAACCTACATAGCGCATGAAGCGGTACCAGGGGATGCTCCAGCCGTCGTACCAGAAGGTGGTGGCGAGCAGGGTCAACGCGGAGACCTCATCACCTTGTTCCGCAGCCACGCTGAGCGACAACACCGCGCCTATGCACAGCCCGCCCATGGACACAGTTTTGTATTGCTTTTTCAGCGCCAGAAACTCCTGCGTCGCGATGGCATGCCATTCCTGCCAATGCGTGACCGAGCGTGGCGTGTCGCCATGCATAAAGCCGTAACCTTTGATGTGCGGCACGTGCACGCTGTAACCCGCTTGGTTGAGCCGTTTGGCGAGAGGCTGTAATTCTGCGGGGCTACTTTGGAGTCCGTGCAAGAGTAGTACGGCGTGTTCACCACCAGCTAGATGTAAAGATTGCATAAGGATGTTTGGAATGCGATGGCATATTTTAGCAGAGCGCACCGCGAAAGTTCTGACTAGCCGATAAACAGTGTCAGACGCTGGGCTATAATCAGCGCACTGTTCCACTGATGATCGGCGACCCTTATGGACAAGCAATTGCGCAAAGCAGCCCTGCAATATCATCGCCTCGCTCCGGCCGGCAAGATATCAGTCAACGCCACCAAACCTATGATCACGCAGCGCGATCTGGCGCTGGCGTATTCGCCGGGGGTGGCGGCCGCTTGCGAAGCCATCGTCGATGATCCCGGTGAGGCGCGCAATCTGACGGCACGCGGCAATCTGGTGGCGGTCATCAGCAACGGTACGGCGGTGCTGGGACTGGGCGCGATCGGCCCGCTGGCGGCCAAGCCGGTGATGGAAGGCAAGGGTGTGCTGTTCAAGAAGTTCGCTGGTATCGATGTGTTCGATCTGGAGATAGACGAGCGAGACCCCGACAAGCTGGTGGATATCATCGCCTCCTTGGAGCCTACTTTCGGCGGCATCAATCTCGAAGACATCAAGGCGCCGGAGTGTTTCTACATCGAGCGCAAGTTGCGCGAGCGCATGAAGATCCCAGTGTTCCACGACGACCAGCACGGTACCTCCATCATCGTCGGAGCGGCATTACTCAACGGCTTGAAAGTGGTGGGCAAGGACATCGCCAAGATCAAGCTGGTGGCTTCTGGCGCGGGGGCTGCGGCCTTGGCCTGCCTGGATATGCTGGTGAACCTCGGCGTGCGCATGGAGAACATCATCGTCACCGATATCCAGGGCGTGGTGTATCAGGGGCGTACCGAGGAGATGGATGACAACAAGGTACGTTATGCCCAAGCAACATCAGCGCGCAGTTTGGGCGAGGTGATAGGTGGCGCAGACGTGTTCCTCGGTCTGTCGGCGGGTGGGGTGTTAAAGGAGGATATGGTGAAACGCATGGCCGAGCGCCCCATCATTTTTGCGCTGGCCAATCCCACACCGGAGATATTGCCCGAACTGGCCAGAGCGGCACGCCCCGACGCGATATTGGCCACCGGTCGTTCGGATTATCCTAATCAGGTGAACAACGCCTTGTGTTTCCCTTACATCTTTCGTGGGGCACTGGATGTGGGGGCGCGCACCATCAATGAGGCGATGAAACGTGCGGCGGTCTATGCCATCGCCGAACTCGCACAGGAGGAGCAGTCGGACGCGATCGCCTTGGCATATGGAGACGAGAACCTGTCGTTCGGTGCCGAACATCTGATACCTAAACCTTTCGATCCACGTTTGATCCTGCGTATTGCACCGGCCGTGGCCCAAGCCGCGATGGATACCGGCGTGGCAGAGCGTCCTATCGCGGATATGGCGGAATACCACGAGCGTCTGTCCGGTTTCGTCTATCACTCCAATATGATTATGAAGCCGGTGTTCGATGCCGCCAAGCAAGCGCCCAAGCGTCTGGTGTACGCCGAGGGCGAAGACTGGCGTGTGCTGCATGCGGTGCAGACCGTAGTCGACGAACGGCTGGCGTTACCCATACTGATCGGACGTCCGGCGGTGGTGGAGAAGCGTATCGCCAAGCACGGCCTGCGTATCCGTGCCGGGGTGGATTTTGAGCTGGTGAATCCGGACAGCGATCCGCGTTACCGCGAATACTGCAACGAATACCACAGGCTGGTGGAGCGCAAGGGCGTGACTCTGGACACCGCCAAGCGCGAGATGCGCAGACGCAACACCCTAATCGCCGCGATGCTGGTGCGTATGGGAGCGGCGGATGCGATGTTGTGCGGCACCATCTTCCAGCCACTGATGCATCTGCTATATATCGACCAGGTGATCGGACACAGTCCGGGCGCGAGCGTGTATGCCGCGATGAACGTGTTGTTGCTACCCAAGCACACGCTGTTCATCTGCGACACCCATGTGAACTATGATCCGACTGCCGAGCAGGTCGCGGAGATGACCTTGCTGGCGGCCGACGAAGTGCGTCGTTTCGGTCTGTCACCCAAGGTGGCGCTGTTGTCGCATTCCAATTTTGGCAGCCATGATGATGAGTCGGCGCGTAAGATGGCGCACGCGCGCGAGTTGTTGATACAGACCGCACCGGAATTGGAAGTGGAGGGCGAGATGCACGGCGATGCAGCCTTGTCGGAAAGTATGCGTAACGATGTGTTCCCCCGTTCGATGCTGAAGGGTACGGCGAATCTGCTGATCATGCCGAATCTGGATGCGGCGAACATCGCTTACAATCTGCTCAAGATGACGGCTGGCGACGGCGTGACCATAGGCTCAATATTACTGGGCGCGAACAAGTCGGCGCATATTTTGACGTCGAGCACGACGGTACGACGTATCGTCAATATGAGTGCGCTGGCAGTCGCCGGCGTGAAGACACATTAAGGAAGAAGATGAACAAGAACGAAATTGGATTGTTGGGTGAGCAACTCGAGATGTTGATGGCGGAGCGTACCAACCTGCTCAAAGTGGTGGGGGCGGCGGCGATATTCATCGCGCATAGCGACCCTGAAAGCATGTCGAGTGAGGCGATGAACGCGGCGGATGAATTGTCCGAAGTGCTCAATCAATTGTCGGAAGAGACGTTGCAGGATGCATTGAGCTCGGTGCGAGCAGCCTAAGCGGAGAGGATAACCGATGAAGCATCGCTTAGGCTTGGTCCTGACGGGTGGTGGCGCACGTGCCGCATATCAGGTGGGTGTGCTCAGAGCAATCGCCGAATCCATGCCGCGCCGTGCGCATAACCCTTTCCCTATCATCTGCGGTACATCGGCGGGGGCATTGAATGCCACGGCCTTGGCGGTGAATGCCGTTAGTTTCCGCAAAGGGGTGCAGTATCTGCACAGCATCTGGCGCAACTTCCATGCTGATCAGGTATATCGCACCGATGTCATAGGTGTGTTCAATAACAGTGTGTTGTGGATGTCAGGCCTGCTTATGGGCAGTTTGGGTTTTCGCATGCCCAAGCAGATTTCACTGCTGGATAACTCACCGTTGGTGGAGCTGCTCGACGAAGTTCTGCCTTGCGAAAAGATACAGGACAGCATCGATGCCGGGTTGCTATTCGCACTGAGTGTCACGGCATCGGGTTATGGCTCCGGCCAGTCGGTGACCTTCTATCAGGGGGTGAAGGAGATCATGCCGTGGAAGCGCACCCGCAGGGTAGGCGTGCCGACAAATATCCGCTTGGAACATCTGTTGGCATCCTCCGCCATTCCGTTCATCTTCCCGGCAGTGCTGATCAACCGTGAATATTTTGGCGATGGTTCGATGCGCCAGATCGCGCCGGTCAGCTCCGCCCTTCATCTGGGCGCGACGCGCATCCTAGTGGTCGGCGTCAGTCATGCGGATGACTATGATCCCGTCGTTCGCGAACACATCGGAGGCTATCCCTCGCTGGCGCAAATCGCCGGTCATGCGCTGAATAGTATTTTCCTCGACAGTATGGAGGTCGATCTTGAGCGGGTGCTGCAGATCAATAAATTGGTCGAGGCGATGCCGGAAGAGGCGCGCGAAAAGGTTAATTTCAGGGCAGTCGATGTGCTTTCCATCGCCCCCAGCATCTCGGTAGAAAAGATCGCCGAGAAGTATGCCAAAGAACTGCCCTGGACGATCCGGGCGCTGTTGCGACTGGTCGGTGTGCGACAGCACAGTGGTACGTCACTGGTCAGCTATCTGCTCTCGGAGAAGAAGTTCTGCAATGCCTTGATGGAGTTAGGTTATCAGGATGCCTTGGCGAAACGCGAGGAGATATTGACGTTTCTTGATCTGGATGTTGCTGATCAGGGCTTGCAGCGGTGAGTGTTGAAATAGGACCGCGCGTCTGGGATTTGTTGGAGTTGCTAGCGGACGGGGAATTCCATTCTGGTGCATCACTGGCACAAAGTCTGCGAGTGTCGCGTGCCACGGTGTTCAACGATCTGGTCGAGGTTGAGAATTTCGGTGTCGCAGTGCAACGCATACACGGCAAGGGCTATCGCCTCTCCCAGCCTTGGCAGCCTTTGGATGAGCAGGCGATACGCATCGAGCTGGCGGATGCGGCAGTGCGCTTCGATGTGCAAGTGATGAGGCAGGCGACCTCATCGAATGCTGTTCTGCTGCAGCGTGCCGCACAAGGTGTACCCAGTGGTTCGGTAGTGGCGGTGGAGTTGCAGACTGCGGGCCGGGGGCGTTTGGGGCGCACTTGGTATTCCGGTCTGGGCAATGCGCTGACTTTTTCGTTGTTGTGGCGTTTCGATTGTGGCCTGAACGCGCTGTCGGGTTTGAGTCTGGCGGTGGGATTGGCTATCGTGCGCGCCCTGCAGCGGCTGGGTGTGCCGAACGCGGGTTTGAAATGGCCCAACGACGTGTTGGTTGGCAACGGCAAGCTGGGCGGGGTGTTGATCGAAGCGCAAGGTGATATGTTGGGGCCGTGTGCCGTGGTGCTAGGGATAGGTTTGAATTGCAACTTGCCTTTGCATCTGGAGCAGCGCATAGATCAAGCGGCTAGCGCACTCGACCAATTGGTTGGCGAGGTTCCAGCGCGCAACCGCCTGCTGGCTGTGCTGTTGCAGGAACTGGCTGTAGTATTGGATGAGTTCGCACGGCACGGCTTCGCCGGAATGGTTGATGAATGGCAGCGCCATCATATGAAACAGGATGCCGAGATCAGTCTGCGCATGCCTGACGGCAGCATCGTGCAGGGTGTGGCCAGGGGAGTGAATGCGCGCGGTGAACTGCAGATTGAGACTGGGAGTGGAATGCAAATATTCAATTCAGGCGAAGTGGGGGCGTGATGAGACTCATGATCGATGCCGGAAATACCCTGATCAAATCCGCATTGCTTGCGGATGACGAGTGGTTGCACCTGACATCCATCCCGAGCAGCGAAGCACAAGGCATGATAGCGCGGCTCGCCCACATTCCCGGCGTGACCGAGGTTTGGGTGAGTAATGTGGCGGGCGATGAGGTGGCGAGCCATTTGCAAGCAGCCTGTGCGTCACGTGCCTGGCCGGTGAATTTTATCAGCGCGAAGAAGAAGCAATGCGGGGTGAGCAACGGTTACCGTGTCGCAGACCGATTGGGCAGTGACCGTTGGGCGAGCTTAATTGCCGCATGGGCCATGACATCCTGCTCAACTTTGGTGGTGACGAGTGGCACCGCGACCACCATCGATGCGCTATCAGCGCAGGGTGAATTCATGGGGGGGCTGATATTGCCGGGTTTGACGGTGATGCAGAACAGTCTCATCGGTGCGACTACCAAACTCAAGCATGAGATGGGACACTATGCAGCGTTTCCGGTGAACACCGCGGATGCGATATGGAGCGGGACATTGCAGGCGACTTGCGGCGCGATACAACGCCAGTACGGACTGCTGGCGGACGAGCGTGCGCAGATATTGTTGAGTGGCGGAGCCGCTCAGGAGTTGCAGGAGTTACTCGGTTTACCGGTGCAACCAGTACATAATCTGGTGTTGCAGGGACTTAAATTAATCGCTCAGGAGGCAAGTGCGTCATGAAAGTGTGGCTTTGGATATTGTTGGTGCTCAATGTGGGCTTGTTCGCGGTAATGGGCAGCGGGCTGTTGAATGATGACTCGGCAGTGTTGGAGCAGCCCGCCTTGAATGAGCAAAAGATCCGGGTGCTGGCCGCCGCCGATTTCGCACCAGCAATGAGTTCTTCCGCTGTTGTGGCCGCCAGTCCCGCCGCCAGTCCCGTCACGAGTCCCGTCACGAGTCCCGTCACGAGTGACTCCGCCACGTCCATTTGCCTGGAGTGGAGCGACTTCTCCGGTACCGATCTGAAGCGCGCCAATGAGGCGCTCGCGGGTCTCAAGTTGGGTGCAAAGTTGTCGCAGCGGGAGATCGAATACAACATCGGTTACTGGGTATATATCCCGCCTTTGAAAGACAAAGCCAGCATCACGCAAAAGATCGCACAGCTTAAGTCGCGAGGGGTTGAAGAGTATTTCGTGGTGCAAGAGGCGGGCGAATGGCAACACGCCATTTCGCTGGGGATATTCAAATCGGAAGATGCCGCTCAGAAGTTTCTGGAAAGTCTGGCCGCCAAAGAGGTGCGCAGTGCGAAGATAGGCGAGCGGGCCAGCAAGTTGAAAGCCACGGTGTTCATGTTTCATGGTCTGGATACGCAACTCGCGGATAAACTCAAAGAGTTGCAAAAAGACTTTCCGGCCAGCGAGCTAAAGAAGAGTGCCTGTCATTGATGACAAGTCGTGCGATGGCGAGATGGAGTGAAAATCAGTCATGGGTCTATCGCCGTTGTTTTTAACGGTTGTATCACTCCCCGCTCCCATCGAAGCCGAGCGGAAATGAAGAACTTATCCGTCAGTCTTAGTGTTGCGATTTAGACATTAGCTTAAGTATCTTGTAATTGATCACCAGAAATCGTATTGCCTGCCATGGCAGTGAGGTTCTCATGTAACGGGTGAAACCGGTTGGGGCTGGAGGATAATAAGCCTGTTGGTATGGCTCTCTATTGGTGATTTTTCCTAGCATGTTGCTCTCCTGAACATTTTTGGGTGGGAATTAGTCTGGGATGAAAGACCAGCCCGGTTTCATTTTTGCCTGATAGATGAAGGCGTGGTGCAGAAGATACTTCATCCAGTGACCCGCTAAGCCGATTTCTCCAAATGTCAGATTAATATCGCGTCCATAATCCGGATATTTTTCAAAATCTGGAACCACCGGAAATACGGTCATGGTGGCAGCACTTCCCTTGAAAATATGTGATCCCGTGGATGCCACACATGCCGCACCCATTTCGGCCATCGAGGCGGTATGGGTTGGCTTCTCGGCGCCATTGATCATGTCGCTGATACTCTTGGCTACGGCCATCGCCATTGCGGCTGATGGCATGCCGGTTCTGGGAGGCGTCGGATTGATTGGTGTCCCATTCGCACTTTGCATCGGTTTGCTGATCAGATGGGGTGGAGCGAAAGCGATGCCCACCGCGAAGATATTGCGATACGAAGGCGTTTGATATGTCCTAGGCCAATCCTTGGCGCTCCATTCCATATAGGGGCGCGGCGTGTAATCCGCATCCACTTTCATGAAACCGTTGGGTGCGAAGATATGACTTGAGATGTCGCTGCCTGTTTTGTTGTAGGCCTTGAGTCCAACCCCTGCAAAGGGCGGAATCAGCATGGAGAAATCAAACTCCAACTCGTGGAAATTCCCGTCCATGGTTTCATAATGAATCTTGCCGGCTTCAACCTTTTTAACGTGAGCCCTTGTGATCCACTCGATACCGCGCTCGACCATCAGCGATTCGGCAAAGGTCTTGCCGTTGGTGATGTAGCCACCGCGCTTGATATGTACGCCTCCCATGCCGAAGTCGCCCAATTCATACTCATTGCTGAGCCAGATGATGCGAGCCTTGTCGCGAACACCCGCCTCGCGCAAGGTATGGTCCACGTTGTAGATATATTCGAACGCGGCACCCTGGCAGGTACACATGCCATGCCCGGTACCTATGACGATGGTGCGGCGCTCGCCCGCGCGCATGCCTTTGATCGTCTCTTGTAGTTTTTTGTTGGCCTCTAAGGCATGACTTGCGGTACATACCGATACGGTATGACCGTGCTCGGGGCCGAGTCCTTCGGTGGCGCCAAAATTTAGTTTTGGTCCTGTAGCATTGATCAGAAAGTCGTAAGTGATGTTTTCCTGTACGCCGACTTTGTCGGGATGGGTATATTCTATGGTCACGAAGGGGGTGGCACTCTCGTCGTTGCCCTCTGGATGGACTGATAATGCTCGGGCCTGGCGAAAACTCACATGCGTCTTGCTGTAGACCTCGGCAAGGTCGAAGGTGACCTGCCGTTCTGTCATCTGGCCAACGCCGACCCAGATATTGGAAGGTATCCAGTTCCACTTCGCGTTCGGCGAGACCACGATGATCTCATGTTGTTTGCCTAGCAGTTTATTCAGATGCCTAGCGGCGGTGTGCCCTGCAACACCCGCACCCAGAATAACGATTCGTGACATATTGCTCCCCAAGATGAATTATCGATCAGTGCCAACACGAGCATGTTGCATTCCATGCTTTACCATTCGGTGCAGATACTATCCGTCAGCGACAAGATAAATGAATCTTCGCCAGCTTGTGATTATATTATAACTTTCTAATTTATTGAAATGAAACGACACTGGTGCCCTCAGGGGAATTTCACACGGGGAATTGTCCCGGAAATGGGAGGTATTGAGAAGGGGATGTCTTGTTTATGGAATCAACCACAGCGCTACTATCTCTCGGGCAGAGTTTGAAATATCGGAGTTGCGTTGAAATGGGCTTGGAATATAAATGTCCGGCGACTTAGCAGACTGGGTACTTGAAAACAAAAAACCCGCTTAGGCGGGTTTTTGGGGTACTTAGATACTCGACTGATTACTTCAGTTTGGTTTCTTTGTACATGACGTGCTTACGAGCCTTAGGATCAAATTTCTTCATTTCCAGTTTTTCAGGCGTAGTGCGCTTGTTCTTGGTCGTAGTGTAAAAGTGACCAGTTCCTGCGCTTGATTCCAATTTTATTTTTTCGCGTGCCATTTTCTATCTCCTTAGATGCTGTCGCCACGGGCGCGCATGTCGGTCAGCACTGAATCGATACCATTCTTGTCTATGGTACGCAGTGCGGCATTGCTCAAACGCAGGCTAACCCAACGGTTTTCGCTCTCAACCCAGAAACGACGACGTTGCAGGTTAGGCAAGAAACGACGCTTGGTTTTATTGTTTGCATGGGAAATATTGTTCCCGCTCATCGGGCCTTTACCCGTAACTTGACAGACACGTGCCATGGTTCTACTCCAACCGATTTTCAAAAGAGCGCGGATTCTACCGAATACATCCCAAACATACAACACGAATTTTGAAAATTCGCGAGAATCCGCACAAGGCCCTTAAGGGATGAGACTTTCACCCGCTATCAGGTGTTGGAAAGTCTCGCGGGCACGTACCAGATAGACGCGGTCACCATCGACCATGACCTCGGCGGCGCGGCCTCGGGTGTTGTAGTTCGAGCTCATACTCATGCCGTACGCGCCGGCTGAGTACACCGCCAGCAGGGACTGCGGGGCGATAGCCAGCTTGCGGTCATGGCCGATGAAGTCGCCGGTCTCGCAAATCGGGCCGACGATCTCGAAGTTCTGCGCGGGGTGGTTCGCTTGCAACACTGGCTGGATGTTGTGATAAGCATCGTACAGTGCGGGACGCATCAGGTCGTTCATGGCCGCATCGACGATGGCGAAGCTCTTTTCCTCGCCGTGTTTGAGATATTCGACGCGAGTCAACAGCATGCCGGCGTTGCCGACCAGTACACGGCCGGGCTCCAGAATCAGCTTCTGGGTACGCCCAGCCAGTGCCTGCAACAAGGCCGCAATGTAATCGGAGATGGCAGGCGGGGTCTCGTCGTTATAGCAGATGCCCAAGCCGCCGCCCAGATCCAGATGCTCCAGTTGTATGCCTTCCGCCGCCAGTGCATCGACCAGCACCAGTACCTTCTCTATGGCGGCGATGAAGGGACTGGTCTCGGTCAGTTGCGAGCCGATGTGGCAATCCATACCGGTGATGTGCAGATTGCTATAGCTATAGGCCTTGCGGTACAGGGAGATGGCCTCGGTGTAGGCTACGCCGAACTTGTTCTGTTTGAGGCCGGTGGAGATATAAGGGTGGGTCTTGGCATCCACGTCCGGATTGACGCGCAAGCTGATGGCTGCGACTTTTCCCATCTCCGCCGCGACCGCATTGAGCCTGTCCAGTTCTGGAGCCGATTCGACGTTGAAGCACAGGATGTCCGCAGCCAAAGCCATACGCATCTCGGCCTCAGTCTTGCCCACGCCGGAGAACACCACTTTGCGAGCATCTCCACCCGCTGCCAGCACGCGCTGCAGTTCACCTCCAGAGACGATGTCGAAACCGGCACCCAGACGCGCGAACACATTGAGGATGGCAAGGTTGGAGTTGGCTTTTACCGCGTAGCAGATCAGATGTTCGCGACCTTGCAGCGCATCGCTGAACTGGCGATAGCCGTCGGTCAGTGCGGCGCGCGAGTAGACGTAACAGGGGGTTCCGTACCGTGCGGCGATGTCGGACAGGGGCACGCCTTCGGCGTGGAGTTGAGCGTTCTTGAATGTGAAATAGGTGGACATGGTTTATTTGTTAGGTGAGGTGACGGGTACAGACGAACTGGCAGCGTGTATGGCACTGGGAGCGGGATGAGCATTCCCAGGCAGATATAGCGGACCTTTTCTGCCGCAGCCTTGCGATAGCAAAGCCAATACCACGATAATGCACAGACGTGACTGCATAGTTGCACCCATGAAATTGTAAAGAGGCGAATTATAGATGACTGAGAGTGAATTCAACCAACTTGCGGATGCGGCCCTGGCGCGTATCGAGACTGCGGTGGACGCGTGTGGTGGCGATGCGGAGTGCAACCGCAGTGGCAACGTCCTGGAAGTCGAGTTCGACAATGGGCAGAAAATTATCATCAACCGCCACGATGTGAATCAGGAAATCTGGGTAGCTGCAAAATCAGGCGGCTTCCATTACGCCTGGCAAGACGGAATCTGGCACAGTCGGCGTGACAACGGAGAGTTGTATAGCAAGCTGGTCGAATTGTTCGCGGAACAGGGCGAACAGTTGAAGCTGGGTTAGTCGACCGGCACGCCGGAACTAACTAGCCCCCAAACCATTTGCTGCGCAGCATCTTGAGATTTTCCATGATGCGTGAGCCCATCCCGGCGGTGTGGGTCAGGGTGGGCGGGTCCACTCTGAGCATCTTGGTCAATTTGGGTGTCTGCTTATAGGTGAGATAGCGTTGTAATGCCGCATGTAGCTGGTTCTTGAGCAGGCCGACACTCAGGGGTCTGCTCAGGATGCGGAATACTTGCGCTTGATTGATGAGATTGATCACGGTCTCGGAGTCCGCCTCCTTGGTTACCACGATGGAGAGTATCTGCGGATTCTCCTGTTTCAACAGTTTGAGCAGCGAAGTCAGTTTTGCCTGTCCGGATTCAATGTCGGCCAGAATCACGGCGACCTCATGATGTTGCAATAGGTCGAGTGCGCTATCGCCATCCTCGGCATAGTAAACCGGACACAGACCGCTGATGAGTTCGCGGGTGACGCGGAATATCTCCTCGTCGCTATCGATGACCAATATCCCCGCCCCCATCTTCTTCGGCAGTCCAACGCTGGTGTTTTTGGTGTCGGCGAGTTCCAGAGCGATAGTCACGGCTTCGGCAACCAGCGTTTGCAGCGCGTGATCGTCCCAAGGCTTGTTGATGAAACGGTACACCTCGCCATCGTTGATCGAGCCGACGATGGAGGCCAGATCGGAATAACCCGTCAGCAGGATACGCACGCTGCGCGGTGATATCTCACGCGACTGGCGTAACAGCTCTACCCCCAGCATGAGGGGCATGCGCTGATCGCTGATGATCACATGCATCTGGTAGCGGCGCAGGAAGTCCAGCGCCTTGTTGCCATCGGTGGTGACGAACACATGGTAACGCTGACGGAACATGGATTTGAGCGCACTCAAGATACGTTCGTCATCATCCACTATCAGGATGCGCGCCTTTCTGATGCTGGTGTCTAGGCTGATAGGGCTTTCGGTGAGTGTGAGCGCCTCACCCTTGAGCGAACTGCTGTCGGTTGTATCGTCGTTCAGCAGGCGCGCAAAGTTGATCATAGCGCCGCCATCACCCGTATTCGGTTTGGCAACTTCTTTGTGCAGCGAGGCGCGTATGGCTTCGTTAAATGCATCGGAAAATTCTCGGGCGGTCTGATAGCGATCCGCCTTCTTCTTCGACATGGCTTTGCGCAACACGGCATCCATCTGAGGCGAGAGTTGCGAGTTCAAGGTGCTGGGCTGCGGCGGATCCACATTCATCACCTGATGCATGACAGTCGCCATATTGCCGCTGAAAGGGCGTTTTCCGGTCAGCAGTTCATAGGCGATGATGGCGATGGAGAATAGATCGGTCAGCGTGTCGATGTCGACACCCAGAAACTGCTCGGGCGACATGTAATGTGGTGTGCCCAGCATGTCGCCCACTTGCGTCAGCGTGGATGACTCGACGTGCGCGATACCGAAATCATTGATCTTGATGCGGCCATCCTTGTTGATGAGGATATTGGAAGGCTTGAGGTCGCGGTGCACGACCTTTTGTCGATGCGCGTAACCTATCCCATCCAGAAGTTGCGTGATGATCTGTCCGACCTCGTGGATGTCATAACGGTCACCCTCCGCAATGTGATGTGCCAAGGTCTTGCCATTGACCAACTCCATGACGATGTAGGCACCCTGATCGTTCTCGATGTAATCGTATATCTGTACGATGCCGGGATGTACCAGACGTCCGACCGCTTTGGCTTCTTGGCGGAAGCGCTCCAGCACGCCGGCGAGTTGGTCGCCGTGATGCAGTTTTTTGTTGACGGATTTGATCGCCACACCGCGCGCGATGGCCGGATCCCACCCTTTGAGGACCACACCCATGCCGCCCGTACCTAGCTCACCCTGAATGTCGTATTTTCCGATTTTGCTGGGGTTGTCCATATGCAACTATCCTTCCAATGCCGCTTCATCGGGAGGCTTGAGCGGCAGCCATACGCTGAACTTGGTACCTAGGCCGACTTTGGATTCGACCGATATGCGTCCGCCGTGTTGCTGGATGATCTTATACGAGATCGACAAGCCCAGTCCTGTACCCTTGCCGATTTCCTTGGTGGTGAAGAAGGGATCGAATATTTTGGGTAGCACGTCGGGCGGGATGCCTTTGCCATTGTCCATGACCTCTATCGTAACGCCACCGCCATCGGTGCGTGAATTCAGTGTGATGGTACCGCGCTCATCGGGCAAGGCTTGCGCGGCATTGGTGACGAGGTTGAGAAACACTTGATTGAGTTGCGAGGGAGAGCAGACGATCTCGGGTATCTGGCCGAAATGTTTGACCACCTCTATGCTCCTCAACAGGTGTTTGGCAAGTAGCAAGGTGCTGTCCAAGCCTTCGTTAAGATTGAATTTCGAGACTTTGCTGCGATCAAGACGACTGAAGTTCTTCAGGTTGCTAACGATTTCGGCGACCTGTCCGGTACCGTACAGGCCATCCTTGATCAGGGTCTCCAATTCTTCCAGCACTTGTTGCTGTTTGAGCGCGGCGATCTGTGCCGATGTCTGTTTGAATTCACGTGACAAGCCTTCCGCGTCGTTGCCTGCCCTGAGCAGTTCGAGCAGCTGCTCGCTGTGGTCTATGGTGCTGCGCAGGCTGGGCAGTTGTTCTGCCACCCGCCCCAAGCTGTTCTTTACATAGGCCAGCGGGGTGTTGATCTCATGCGCCACACCGGCCACCATTTGCCCTAATGAGGACATCTTCTCCGACTGTATCAGTTGTGCTTCCGATTCCTTCAGATGCTTCATCGCCGCAGAAAGCTCCTGGGTGCGTTTGACGACCCGGTGTTCCAGACTCTGGTTCGACGTCTTGAGCTTGAATCCCATGTAGGTCAACAACACCAGCAGGGCGCCGGAATAATAGATGAGGTAGATGCGGTAGCGTTCTTTCTCCTGGAAGATGGCATCCAGTTCATTGTTGAACGAGAGTGTCATGTTCAAAAGACGCGGCCCAGAGGTGAGTGCCTCGAGCTGCTCGTAAGTGTCAATCTCTGTGGGGATATGGTTGAACAAATTCTGCACGGCAGATTCGATCTTGTTGGCCTCTTCGCGTCGTTCTTCCGGAGCGGGACGCAACGAGGCAGCAGCGATGGATAGCTTGAGATGTTCCGTGTCTTGGCCCTGCAGATAATATTGTGTGGCGTGTTCAGTCAGTTCATTGGCGGTCTGTGCCAGTGAAGCTGACGCGGGGTGCGGTGTGCTCGCTTGCGAATTCATGTCATTCGCGATGCTGAGTATCGTGGTGAGCGCACTCTTGGTCTGATGATTCTCTGTTTTGAATTTTTCGAACAGATCGGCCTTGAGCTCGATCGCTTTGCGCAATTCGGTAAGCCCTTTGCGCAACGCGGGACTAGTGGTGCGTTCGGCGACGCTGGTGATGTCGCGCAGCGCCTTGTCGCCCGCTTCGGCGCGGCTGAAGGGGACGATGCCGCCTTTGCCCAGATCGACACGTGCGCGCTGCGCTTCGAAGTCCCAGCGGCTGTCGATGTCTTTCAATTCGTTCAACAGTCCCAGCACCTCGTTCTGCTCGCGCAAATCCACCGCTTGGGTCTTGTCGTAGAAGAACGCCAATACACCGATCAGGCAGCAGGCGGCTATCGCGATGAGTGTGTTCTGTAGTATGTCGGACTTGTTCATGGCACCCCGTAATAGCATCGGTCAGACCTGGTTGATGTCCGCCGAGTGTCGAGTAAAGCGATCTCCGCCATATTGCAATCCGTGCTTGGGCGGTGGCGATACGATTGCGACAGAATCAACAGACAGGCCATAAGATACCCGATTGAGGCGGGTTTGAGGCGAACAAAATTATCTAGATATTATTTGCGTGTGCAGCGTTGCGTGGCTATCAGAGTGCGATGGCTTTGAGTTCTGCGCGGAGCTTTAGATAATCCGGGCAGGCTGATGCCACGACTTGCCAGAACCGGGCGGAATGATTCATCTCGCGCAGATGCGCCAGTTCATGCACCACCACGTAGTCGATCAAGCGTAGCGGGAGTTTGATGAGTTGCGTGTTGAGTCGCACCGTGCCGCTGGCAGTACAGCATCCCCATTGTGTCCTGGCAGTGGAGAGTTCGATCTGCAGCGGCACCACCTCCAGCAGCGGGGAATAATGCGCGATGCGTTGTGTGTAGACTTCCAGACCTTGTTCACGGTACCAGCTTGTCACAGCACGGGCGATATGCATTTCCGTGCCGTTGGTGGCGATGAATACGCATAGGCTATCGCCGCGTCGCTGGGCCGGAGCGATGAAGCTGCCCCGCTCCACGCGCAGCGTGAGCAGGTCGCCCAAGTAGTCCAGACTGGCGCCGTCTTGCCACACCAACTGCAGCGGCTTACGCGCTTCCCAGTCCTGCAGTTTGTCCACCACCCAGGCAGCCTTTTCCTGTAACACTTGATGCAACCATAGTTCGGAGGCGCGAAGCGGAAGGTTCACCGTGAGGCCGCGGTCATCGATACGCAAGCCTATGCTGCGACGTTTTCTGCTGCGCTTCAAGGTGTAGGTGACGTGCTGTCCGGCCAGCAGTGCGGCGCGTTGTTCGATGGCGGGAGGGTGGTTGCGCAGCGACCGGGACACCCCGGACATGCCCCCTGCGGGTGCGGCGGGAGGAGTGACGAGATTTTGCAAATGCTTGAACATCAGTGTGCCAGTTGCTGAATCTCGTTCTCTATCCATGCTTCTACCTTGGCATTGATCTCATCGGCCTTGAGGCCCTTAGTATGTATCGGTGCACCTATGCTCATGGTGATGAGGCCGGGATGTTTGCTGAACGCGTTGCGTCCCCATAGGCGTCCCGCATTGTGTGCTACTGGAATGACCGGCACGCCGCTGCTCGCGGCCAGCAACGCGCCGCCTATCTTGTATTTTCCGCGCTGCCCGTAAGGGACGCGTGTGCCCTCGGGGAAGATCACCACGCAGAAACCTTGCGCGAGGCGTTCCTTGCCTTGTTTGAGCAACTGTCTCACCGCGCCCTTGCCGTCGCTGCGTTTGATGCCTATGGGGCTGGTGAGCGCTAAAGCCCAGCCGAAGAAGGGTATCCAGAACAGTTCACGTTTCAACACCCACACCTGCGGCGGAAATATCTTCTGCAAGGCCAGCGTTTCCCATGCGGATTGATGTTTGCACATCACGATGCACGGTTCTTTGGGCAGGTTCTCTATGCCTTTCACCTCGTGGCGTATGCCGCACACCACGCGCAGTATGGGCAGCATCATCTTGGCCCATTGCGAGATGATGCGATAACGCGTCAGTCGGCTGAAGGGAAAGCTCAGCAAGGCCAAGGTGGCGAAGATAGGCGTGATGATGAGTTGTAATAACAGGAACAGCATAGAGCGTAGCAACAACATAGACGACCTTATTCCTTTATCAGATCTGCCACGACGGCGGAAAGATTGGCGAACACTTGTGTGCCCTCCGGCAAGTTGCCTGCCGCGAAAGTTTTGCTCCCTTTGCCGGTCAATACCAAATAGGGGCGAGTACCCAATGCGGTGCCGGCTTGCAGGTCGCGCAGTGAGTCACCTATCGCCGGAACGCCGTTCAGATCGACGTTGTAACGCGTCGCGATCTCCTCAAACATGCCGGATTTGGGCTTGCGGCAATGGCAATGACTTTCCGAGGTATGCGGACAGAAGAACACCGCATCGATGCGCGCACCCACCAGCGCGGCAGCCTTGTGCATCTTGTCGTGGATAGTGTTCAGCGTGGCCATGTCGAATAAGCCGCGTCCTACCCCCGACTGGTTGGTCGCCACGACTACGCGGTAACCCGCCTGGTTGAGTCGCGCGATGGCTTCCAGGCTGCCGGGGATGGGTAGCCATTCAGCGGGGCTCTTGATGAACATGTCGGAGTCGGCATTGATGACACCGTCGCGGTCCAGGATGATGAGTTTCATGTCTTTATCGTGAGTGGAGAGTAGGGAGTGGAAAGTGGGAAAACCGCAGCACTGTATTTACTTACCATTTTCCACTCCCCACTTTCTTGTTTTTAGGCTGCCAGTTTGGAAATATCGGCGACCTGATTCATCAGTCCGCCCAGTTGTTTGAGCAAGGCGGCGCGATTGATACGCAGCTCGGGCTCTTTGCACATCACCATGACCTTCTCGAAGAAGTCGTCGATGAACGGTTTGAGTGTCACCAGTATCTTCAGGTTCTGGCCGTAGTCGCCGCGTTCCAGATAGTCTTGCGCCAAGGGGGTAATGTCCTGCATGGCGTGATACAGGTCACGCTCGGCGGGTTCCTGCAACAACGCGATATTGATCTCCGCGTCATGCAGTTGGAGACCGAGTTCCTCGTGGTTCTTGCGCATGATGTTCTGCACACGTTTGTTGGCGGCGGCCAGATCTTTGGCCGTGGACAGTGCGGCGAATGACTTTACGCCTTGCAAGCGTGGCAAGACTTCGTGGGTGCGGCCATACAGGTTGGCCAACACGGCATCTATATGTGAGACCTCGAAGCCTTGCTCGCGCAAGTATCCGCGCAGACGCTCGGCGACGAATTGTTCGACATCGCTCACCACGGTAGTGCTCAGCATGCCGGCAGGGAAGTTCGCCGCAGCGAGCTTGAGCAGTGCGGTCAAAGACAGGTCCAATGGAGTCTCAATCAGGATGCGCAAGATACCCAGCGCGTGGCGGCGCAGACCGAACGGGTCTTTGTCGCCGGTGGGGACCTGGCCTATGCCATAGATGCCGATCAGGGTCTCCAGTTTATCGGCCAGCGCCACGGCACAGGATACCGGGCCCTGCGGCAAGCTGTCGCCGGCAAAGCGCGGACGATAGTGCGATTCGATGGCATCGCCCACTGCTTGCGGCTCGCCATCATGCAGCGCGTAGTAGCGACCCATGATGCCCTGCAATTCGGGAAACTCACCGACCATATCGGTGAGCAGGTCGGCCTTGGCCAGACGCGCTGCCGATACCGCCTGATCCTTGTCTGCTTGCAGCAAACGGGCGATGGTGCCGGACAACTTGGCGATGCGTTCCACACGCTGCAATTGTGTGCCGAGCAGGTTGTGATAGACCACTTTGCTCAGCCCATCGACGCGCGAGGCCAGTGTCTTCTTCTTGTCCTGTTCGAAGAAGAACTTGGCATCGGCCAGACGCGGGCGTACCACGCGTTCGTTGCCGCTGATGACCAGACTGGCATCCGCCGGATTGATGTTGGAGACGATGAGGAATTTGTTGGTGAGCTTGCCCTTGCTATCCAGCAGGGGGAAGTATTTCTGGTTGGCCTTCATGGTCAGAATCAGACACTCCTGCGGAACCGACAGGAACTCAGTGTCGAATTGGCCCAGCAACACATTGGGTCGTTCCACCAGTGCCGTCACTTCATCCAACAGCGCCTCGTCTGCGATAGGCTTAAGTTCGACCTTGCTCGCGGCCGCCTCCAGTTGACGCACGATCTCGGCGCGGCGCTGTGCGAAATTGGCGATCACAGCGCCTTCTTTCTCCAGTTGTTGCGCGTAGCCGTCGGCGTCCTTCAATACGATTTTGGGGACACTGGCTTCGAAGCGGTGTCCTTGTGTGCTGTTGCCAGCAGTCAATCCCAATGCCGTCACCGGCACGATGTCTTTGCTGTGCAAAGCGACCAGTCCGTGTGCAGGACGCACGAAGTTGACGCTCTCCCAGCCGTCCGCCAGTTGATAGGTCATAACCTTGGCGATAGGCAGTTTGACGAGTGCCTCGGATAATGCTTTTTGCAAGCCTTCAGTCAGTGTCGCACCCTTGATCAGGTTGTCGTAAAACAAGGCTTCCGCTTTGCCGTCCATGACGCGCTTGAGTTTGGGCAATACCGATGCATCTGCACCCAGCGCAGCCAGTTTTTTCAGTAGCGCCGGGGTGGGTTGACCGTCGGCGGTCAAGCCCACCGCGACCGGCATGAGTTTTTGCGAAACGGATTTGTCATCGGCTTGCTGCGCGACGTTGTTGATATGCACCGCCAAGCGACGCGGTGTGGCATAGGATGTAATGACCGCATCGGCAGCAGCCAAGCCTTGTGCCTTGAGGCTGGTGGAGAGCAGTTCCGCAAAGCTTTCGCCCAGCTTTTGCAATGATTTCGGTGGCAGTTCTTCGACGAATAACTCGACCAACAGATTCTTCATGCTCATGCTGCCACCTTCTTGTTCTTGAGTTCGATCTGTTCCAGCACTTCACTCGCCCATCCCTGGGGTGCCATGGGGAAGCCCAGCTTGGCACGGCTATCCAGATAGGCGGCGGCGACGCTGCGCGCCAGGTTGCGGATGCGCCCCATATAGGTGGCACGTTCGGTCACCGAGATTGCGCCGCGCGCGTCGAGCAGATTGAAACTGTGCGCGGCTTTCAATACCTGCTCGTAAGCGGGCAGGGCGAGTTGCAGTTCCATCAGATATTTGGCCTGCTTCTCATGCGCATTGAACGCGGTGAGCAGAAACTCCACATCGCTGTGTTCGAAGTTATAGGTGGATTGCTCCACTTCGTTCTGGTGATACACGTCGCCGTAACTCACGCCTTCCGCCCAGGTCAGGTCATACACGCTTTCCACGCCTTGCAGATACATCGCCAGTCGTTCCAGCCCGTAGGTGATCTCGCCGGTGATGGGTTTGCAATCAATACCACCGACTTGCTGGAAGTAAGTGAACTGAGTGACCTCCATGCCGTTCAGCCATACCTCCCAGCCCAATCCCCATGCTCCTAGGGTGGGATTCTCCCAATCGTCTTCGACGAAGCGGATGTCGTTCTTCTTGAGATCGAAGCCGAGCGCTTCCAACGAACCCAGATACAACTCCAGAATATTGGCGGGAGCGGGTTTTAATACCACCTGATATTGGTAATAGTGTTGCAAACGGTTGGGATTCTCGCCGTAGCGGCCATCCTTGGGACGGCGCGAGGGTTGTACATAAGCGGCTTTCCAAGGCTCGGGTCCGAGTGCGCGCAAGAAGGTGGCAGTGTGTGACGTCCCCGCGCCGACTTCCATGTCGTAAGGTTGCAGCAGCGCGCAGCCTTGTTTGTCCCAATAGTTTTGCAGAGTCAGGATGATCTGCTGAAAGCTCAGTCCTTGACTGAGCTTCGGTGCAGAATCGTGACCGCTTGCGGGCGTGATGTTGGAGCCTAATGTATGCATGACTGTCTTGGGAGTTACAAAGGGGCGCATTTTACTGTCTTTCGGGTGCGCTCGTCAGTACTGCGTAGCTGTACCAAATTTGACGAAAAGTTTTTCGCGTGATTTTGTAAGAGAAGGGTGGCGCTCATCTGCCAACACTCGTATATTCCGTACTCCAATGACGCGGTACACAAAATGTGTTTTCGCGTTATGGCTAACGGCAGCAAACCATAATTCATTCAGGAGAGGTAATCATGAAATTACGTACCGCAATGATGTTTGTTCTAGCGCTGGGCATTAGTGGCGTGGCATATGCCGCCGACCCTATCATCATCAAATTCAGTCACGTGGTTGCACCTGATACGCCAAAAGGCAAGGCGGCCGAGCGTTTCAAACAACTCGCGGAAAAACTGACCAAAGGCAAAGTAAAGGTCGAGATTTATCCCAATAGCCAACTTTACAAAGACCGCGAGGAGATCGAAGCGCTGCAGAGCGGCGCGGTGCAGATGCTCGCGCCTTCGATGGCAAAGTTCGGCCCTATGGGCGCACGTCAATTCGAACTGTTCGACCTGCCATTCTTGTTTCCCAACCAAGAAGCACTGCACCGCGTGATGGATGGAGAGGTGGGCAACAAACTGTTCGCTAAGCTGGATACCAAAGGCGTGACCGGACTAGCTTTCTGGGACAACGGCTTCAAGCAAATGACTTCGAACAAGCCCATGCATCACGTGGCTGATTTCAACGGTTTGAAGATGCGTATTCAGTCGTCAAAGGTGCTGGCTGCACAGATGAAAGCGCTGGGCGCGAATCCTCAGGTAATGGCCTTCAGCGAGGTGTATACCGCGTTGCAGCAAGGTGTGGTGGACGGTACGGAAAATCCGGTGTCGAATTTCTACACACAGAAAATGAATGAAGTGCAGAAGTATATGACCATGTCCAACCATGGCTATCTGGGTTATGCGGTCATCGTCAACAAGGCGTTCTGGGATGGCCTGCCTGCCGATGTGCGTGCCGCATTGACCCAGGCGATGAAAGAAGCGACCGAGTATGAACGCGACATCGCCCAAAAAGAGAATGATGACGCGCTGGCGAAAGTTATCGCAGCCAAGACCACGACTGTTGATCAACTCACTCCTGCTGAACGCGACGAATGGAAAAAGGTGTTGTTGCCGGTGCAGAAAGAATTTGAATCGGTCATTGGTGCTGACCTGATCGATGCGGCCAACGCGATTGGGGATCAAGTCGAGAAAGAGCAAGCAGCCGCTGCGGCCAAGCCGGCGGCCAAAGCAGGCAAAAAAAATAAACCATAGTTAAAAGATGCAGGAGATGAGCTTGCCCGTGTGCAAGCTCATCTCCTACACGGGGATGGCAATGATCAATCGCTTGCTCAATCACTTTGAGGAATTCCTTATCGCCAGCTTCATGGCGGCCGCCACACTCATCACCTTTACCGCTGTGGTGATGCGCTATACGACCGGTTCTGGCATAGACTGGGCGCAGGAACTCACCATCTATCTGTTCATCTGGATGGCCAAGTTCGGCGCAGCCTACGGGGTGCGCACCGGCATCCATATAGGCGTGGATTTTCTGGTCAACTGGGTGCGTCCTTCGATACGCCGCAAGATGGTCATCGCGGCCTTGTCGCTGGGCATGATCTTCACCGGCTCCATCGCCTTCTTCGGCGCGCGCTGGGTGATATTCATCTATGGCACGGGACAGACTTCGCCCGATCTGGAGATGCCGATGTGGATCATCTATCTGGCCATCCCGTTCGGTTCGGGGTTGATGTGTTACCGCTTCATCCAGGTAATGGTTGGTTTCATCAAGACGGGCGAACTGCCCACACACAGCTTTGGCGGTGATGAAGAACACGCGACGGTGGTCGCATGACCGCGCTCCTGATCCTGAGCATCCTGCTGGTACTACTGCTCACCAGCACACCCATCTCCATCGCGCTCGGCACCACGGTGCTGATCTATTTGCTGGGCTTCTCGTCATTTTCGTTCGAAACGGTCAATATCATCTCGCAGCGCCTGTTCACCGGACTGGAGAGTTTTTCCATCATGGCCGTGCCGTTTTTCGTGCTGTCCGGCCAGTTTCTCATCGACGGCAAGATCGCCAGTCGCATCGTGCGCTTCGCCAGCAATCTGGTCGGCTGGATGCCGGGTGGCATGGCGATGGCGGCGGTGTTGGCCTGCGCCTTCTTCGCCACCATCTCCGGTTCGAGTCCCGCCACGGTGATGGCTATCGGTTCGGTGATGCTGCCCGCGATGGTCAAGGCCGGTTATCCGAAACGCTTCAGCGTGGGGGTCATCACCTCGTCGGGCTCGCTGGGTATTTTGATTCCGCCCTCTATCGTGATGATCATCTACGCGGTCGCCACTTCGGAGAGCGCGGGCAAGATGTTCATCGCGGGCATCGTGCCGGGCATCCTGCTCGCCACCATCATGATGTCGCTGGTCTTTATCCAGGCCAAACGCAAGAACTTCCCTACCGCCCCCAAGCCCACGGCCGCAGAGTTCTGGGCATCGTTCCGTGATGCGTGGGGAGGCATCTTCATGGTCGTGCTTATCATCGGCGGGATCTACGGCGGCCTGTTCACCCCCACCGAAGCGGCGGCGGTCGCGGCGGTGTATGCCTTCGTCGCGGCGAAGTTCTTCTACGGCGACCTGAGTTGGAAGCAGGTGCCCAAGACTTTGCTGAGCGCGGCCAATACCAGCGCGATGCTGCTGTACATCATCACTAACGCCATCCTGTTCTCCTTCCTGATGACCTCCGAGCAGATCCCGCAAGAGATGTCGGCCTGGGTGGTGGAACAAAATCTGCAACCCTGGATGTTCCTGCTGATGGTCAACTTCGCACTGCTCGCCGCCGGACAATTCATGGAGCCGACCTCCATCGTGCTGATCCTCGCGCCGCTGTTCTTGCCTATCGCCAGAACCATGGGCATCGACCCGATACACTTGGGCATCATCATGGTGGTGAACATGGAGATTGGCATGATCCATCCGCCGGTGGGTTTGAACCTGTTCGTCGCCAGCCACCTTGCCAAGGAGGGGTTGACCGAAGTGTCCATCGCCACCTTGCCCTGGGTGGGCGTGATGCTGATCTATCTGGGCTTGATCACCTATATCCCGGCGATCTCAACCTGGTTGCCGCACTTGTTGTATAGCCGATGAGGGAATAAGGAAGCCATGCTGGACTTCACCGAATACAGCAAGATATTCATCAGCCTGTTCGCCATCGTCGATCCGGTTGGCATCATTCCCATCATCATCGCGTTCACCGCCGGGATGACAGCGCAAAAACGCGAGCGCGTGGGCCGTATCGCCTCCTTCTCTGTCTTGCTGATATTACTGGTGGCATTGTTGTTGGGTGAGGCAGTGTTGGGTTTCTTCGCTATCAGCATCCATTCCTTCCGCACCGCAGGCGGCATCCTCATCCTGTTGATGGCGATCAATATGTTGATCGGCGATAAGCCCAAGCTCGCACCCGACGATAGTGTTGACAGTGATGCGACCTCTTCGGTGGCGATCGTGCCGCTCTCGACTCCTTTGCTGGCCGGGCCGGGTGCGATCAGCACCGTCATCCTTGATGCACACAAAGGCACCAACGCCGGGCATTACGGCGTGATGGCACTTATCCTGGTGTTGTTGAGCCTCACGGTGTGGCTCACCTTCCTCATCGCTCCGTGGGTCTCGCAACGTCTGGGCAAGATCGGCAGCAACATCGTCACGCGCCTGATGGGCTTGTTGCTTGCCGCCATTGCGGTGGAATTCATCGCAGGCGGGTTGCGAGGCTTGTTTCCGGTGTTGGGTTGATGCACAGTTCTTTAATCTTATTTTTATGGGCGAGTGCGCGTGTCGGAGCGGGTGTAGGGTTGCAATGTGTTGCATCCACCGGTTGAATTCGAGGCCAAGAGTGGACATAGTCAGATACTCTTCAGTGTCGGCATGGCCGCTGTTTTTAATTACTCTCCAGTTGCGGTGGGATTGGAGGTCGTGCCAACCGTCGCACCACGTCACAGCGTTATAGCTAGAAGTTGCGTGAGGCGCAAAAATTAAAGAGACTTTGTTCTTACACTGAATCAGGAGCTATTCATGACAGAACAGCAGCAGTCCTTGGTGGATGATCGTCCGAATTTGACAGGTTCGGCTTTACGCGCCGAACAGGTACGTTTGCTCTATGCAGGGATTCCTGTGTCACTGGCCGTGAACGTCTTGATCGCATCTATTCTGGCGGCTGTTCAACTCAGCGTGCTTGATGTTAAGCCCATCGTGGTTTGGTGTACGTTGTTTGTGGCGACAATCGCTTTGCGTGCAATTTTTTCCGTCGCCTATCGCCACACTCTGGTGGATGTAACTACCAGCAAAGCCCTGCTGACCCGATTCCGCATCGGCACTGCTGCCACAGGTATTGCATGGGGGTTGGCGAGTTACCTGCTGTTTCCAGTCAATGACATCCCGCATCAGGCCTTTCTGGCCTTTGCCATTGCCGGCATGACAGCGGGTGCCGTCACTTCGTTATCTGTTGACCTGGTTTCCTCGCTGGTATTTATCATCCCTGCACTTGTGCCGCTGATCGCTCGTTTACTTGCAGTGGGCGGTGAGATTCCTTTGGCGATGGGTACTATGACTACGATTTACCTCGTTGCCTTGATCCTGAATGCGAGACGTACTTACCTCGATAACCGCGAGAACATGAGCCTGCGATTAGAAGCAGTTGCGCGCGAACAATCTGCGTCTGAAGCCGACAACTCCAAAGAGGAGTTCCCGCTTCTACGTCGTCTCTCAATTACCATCCTTGTGGCAATGCTGGCCACCGCCTTCATCCTGATATTGATGTATAGACAGGATCAACGGGCCGCATTTGAGAGACATGCCCCGGAAGCAAACGAGAGGATTCTTTATCAACTCGTTTACGCAGCGGGCAACGATATCGCCAGCTATGTCAGCATCGCAAAGGTCAATTCCAGTACACCGCCGGACATCCAGAATCTCGATTCTAAATTTGCGCAAGTACTGAAACAGATTGATGAGCAACACATCCTCAAGCTAAAGATATACAACCCATCAGGGATAGCCATCTACTCGTCTGCGAGAAGCGAAATCGGCAAGCCCGGCCAGCGTGCTGATTTACTGGACGGTGCACTACACGGAAAAACGACACATGCGACAGAAACCCGTGATACGTTTCTCGGCGCGGCTGGCGAGATGCATGATGCCCATCTTTTCATAACCTATATGCCTATCATGCACTCGGGCGAACAGATAGGTGTTATTGAAAGTTACGGTGATGCATCCTCTCTTTTTGAGCAGTTGCACAGCAAGATCCTCTCAATTTCCTTGCTGGTGTGCGGCGTTTTTTCCGCGCTTTATGTCGCGTTATTTTTCGCAGTGCGCAGAGCCGATCAATCCATTGTTGGCTGGAGAAAATCTGTTGCAAGAAGCGAGGAGCTCCTTAATAAGGCCCAATCCATTGCCCATATTGGCAGCTGGTACTACGACTTGGTGACAGGCAAGCTGGATTGGTCAAAGCAGTTGTATCGGATTTACGGCGTTTCTCCAGAAACCTTCACTCCAAGTGTCGAGAACTTGATCAAGCTGATTCACCCCGATGACCAATCCGCCATGCAGAAGCGGATAGAAGAATGGGCTTCCGGGAAAAAACCGGAAGCTTTAGAGTTTCGCTGTGTGTGGCCCGATGGCTCGATTCGTCATTTGCAAGGTCAGAGCGAATTGATATGTGATGCCTATGGCAAGCCTATCCATGTGTCTGGAACCGTTCAGGACATCACCGAACGCAGGCAGGCAGAAGAAACACTGCGTCTTTCCGAGGAGAAGTTTTCCAGAGTATTCCACGACAGTCCGGACGCGATGATGATCACGGAAATCAACACTGGATTTACCCGTGAAATCAACCAGAGCTTTACGGATCTTTTTGGCTACTCGCAAGAGGAGGCTATCGGACACACAACAATTGATTTCGGTCTTTGGCTTGACGAAGATTCGCGCAAAGAAACAGTTTCGATAATCAAAGCGAAAGGATTTGTGCGCAACCACGAGGTTAAACACCGCACCAAAGATGGCCGCGTTCTGACACTGCTTAGCACAACTACCCAGTTACATACCGGCGGAATAACTTCGTTAGTGATTCACTTCCGCGACATCACCGGGCGCAAGCAAATCGAAGATGAAATTAAAACACTCAATACCAATCTCGAACAGCGAGTACGTGAGCGCACCGCTCAGTTGCAATATGCCAACAAAGCCAAAGATTCTTTCCTGGCCACCATGAGTCACGAGATTCGCACGCCTTTGGGCGGACTGCTCGGCATGATGGAGCTGCTGGACCTTTCACAACTGGATGCCAAGCAGCGCGATAGGGTAAAAATGGCACGCAACTCCGGCAAAAGCCTGCTCCGCATCGTCAACGATATCCTCGACTGGTCCAAGATCGAAGCCGGAAAACTGGAACTTGCCCCTCACGCTGCCTCCATCCCAGCACATGATCGAGGATGTCACCAACACCTATGTGCAGATCGCCGCCGAGAAAGGTCTCGATCTCAAGATTAGATCGACCCGGAACTGAGCGCAGCACATAGCTTCGATCCGTTGCGCCTGTCACAGATACTCAACAACTTCACCAGCAACGCCATCAAATTTACCCCACATGGAGGTGTTAGATTAGCGTCCAACGTGTTGCACATCAGGCGGATATGAGACCATACGTTTCAGTGTCAAAGACAGTGGGCACCGGTATCGATGAAGAACATCAATCCAGACTATTCCAACACTACGAACAAGCCACCGCGGATATCGCACGCATGTATGGTGGTACAGGACTGGGCTTGGCGATCTGTCGCCGTCTGGCAGAGCTGATGGATGGCTCGCTGAGTGTTGAGAGCACATTGGGCGTGGGTTCGACCTTTTACTTCACCATCAGTCTGCCGGTGACTAGTATTACGTCCTCGGCGGAGGCATTAACAAGCATAAGGACCGAGACTGAAGCGACCGTTCAACAAGATGCCGGAGTGGGAGCACCACTGACCGTAGCAGGACGCCCCCTCGCTGTGCTGATCGTGGACGACCATCCCGTGAACCGGATTCTGCTTAAGCAACAACTAAGGATGCTAGGGGTGAAAGTGGAGGCCGCCGAATCGGGTTCACCAGCCTTGACGCTTTGGCAAAATTCACACTTCGACATCATCATCACCGACTGCCATATGCCGGAGATGGATGGCTATGGGTTGACACGTATGATTCGTGGCATCGAAGCCCAGGCCGAGACTTTGATACACATACCGATTATCGCCTGGACTGCCAATGTCCTGAGTGATGAAGTGGAGCGTTGTCAGATAGCTGGGATGGACGACTTCCTTACCAAACCAACCGATCTGGCTGACTTGAGAGCGATGCTGGTGAAGTGGATGTACGGAAAGTAATATACGATTCAACGGCTGCTCCCAGCGAAAAAAACAGGCCATTGGCGGTCTTCTGAAGTTTTCTTTACGCCAGACAAATATTGGAGAGCTCTATGTTTTGCAACACACCTTTGTTTTAATCAATGCGCACTATTCATCAAATTATCCGTACTCGCCCGCGCCTGATTATTGCAATAGTTGCAGGCCTCGTCGTCGGACTGGTTATTCCTTCGCAATGGAATCTCATTACTCGGACGCTGATCGGCTGGAACGTCACGGTGTGGTTTTATCTGTGTTTGACGGGATGGCTGATGATGCGTGCAAACCACACCAAGGTTCGCATGCTCGCCGAGCAAGAAGACAAGAGCGCAGTAGTTATCTTGGCGATCATGTCGGTAGCAGCGATAGTTAGTCTCGCAGCGATTGTCTTGGAGTTATCAACCGTCAAGGAACTGACTTTCAGTAGTCGTATTGCTCACTACGCATTTACCGGTATTACCGTATTAGGTTCATGGTGCCTCGTCGCGACACTTTTCACCTATCACTATGCACGACTCTTTTACAGGTCGCCTATCGAACGACGCGCCCTCCGTTTTCCGGATAACGAAGAGAATCTGGACTATTGGGATTTCCTTTATTTTTCGTTTACTGTCGCGGTCGCCGCCCAAACATCAGATGTTTCAGTGATGACGCGTTCGATGCGCAAGACTGTACTCGCTCAATCGATACTCAGTTTTTTATTCAACGTCGCCATCCTTGGTCTGACGATCAATATCGCGGCCAGCCTGGTGGGATCGTGAGTCCCATGTCTTGCTCTTTAGATATTCAAAATCGGATGACCTGTATCCATTATTCAGTGTGTCGCATCAGCTGCTCAGGAATACTTCCACTACACCTGCTGGCGTTATTCTGCTGGCGGGTAGGTTCATGCCAGCGCGCCACTTGCGGACTGCTTCCTGTTTATCCTCCCCGCTCACCAGATACATGACGCACTCGGCCTGACTCAAGCGCGCCGGACTGAGTGAGACTCTATGTGCTGGTGGCTTGGGTGCATCGAATACCGGTATGACAGTCGGCAGCATCGCCACCTTCTCCCATGCTCCTCCGGGAAACAGGCTGGCAGTGTGCCCATCCTCGCCCAAGCCCAGTAGCACCAGATCGAACTCTCCGACATCGGCGATGACTTGTGCATACAGGGTTGCAGCCCTATCTGCCCCCAGTTCTGCGGGTATCGGATGTATCTGCTGCGGTGGAATACACACATGAGCTAGCCACAGGGTTTGCGCCATGTGGCTGTTGCGCTCGGCACTTGCGGCAGGCAGACATCGTTCGTCGCCGAAATAGATGTGCCAAGCGGACCAGTCGGTATCAGCACTGTAGAGTGACTGATAGATACCGCGTGGCGTATTGCCGCCGGCCAGTACGATACGAAACACACCATGCGCGGCAATCGCTCGTTGGGCACACGTCAGAATGAACCGTTTGGCTGCCCGTTCGAATTGAGCGCGGTCTGTGAATTCATGCCAGTGGCGTTGCTGTAACGTAGCCATGCCTTGGCACTACTTTTCGCCAGGCTCGACATGACCGCCAAAGCCCATGCGCATGGCGGACAGGACCTTCTCTGCAAAAGTGTGTTCCTGTCTTGAGCGGAAGCGGGTGTAGAGCGCGGCGGTGAGAACATCGGCGGGCACGGCTTCATCAAGGGCAGCCTGTACCGTCCAGCGCCCTTCGCCGGAATCTTGCACAAAGCCACTGTAATTCGACAGATCAGGGTTGCGTGCCAATGCATCCGCCGACAGATCCAGCAGCCATGAACTCACCACGCTGCCCCGTCTCCACAGTTCGGCGACATCCGCCAGATTCAGGTCGTAGCGCTGGTCCGTCGGCAGTGTCTCGGCATTGGCGTTCCTGAGGATGTCGAATCCTTCGGCATAGGCTTGCATCAAGCCGTACTCGATACCGTTGTGCACCATCTTGACGAAGTGACCCGCACCCGATGGGCCACAATACAACCAACCCTGTTCTGCGCTGCCACCGTGGGCTCTTCCCGGCGAAGGCGGGATGCCCGAGCTGCCCGGAGCCAGCGTGCGGAACACCGGTTCCAGACGTTGAACTGCAGTGGCAGCGCCCCCCACCATCAGACAGTAGCCACGCTCCAGCCCCCACACGCCACCGCTGGTGCCGGCATCCAGATAATGTATACCACTCGCGGCGAACAACTTCGCGCGACGCACATCGTCTTTGAAATAGCTGTTGCCACCATCGATGATGATGTCGTCGGCCGCAAAGCAGGCCGCCAATTCCGTCACCGCACTTTCGGTGATGTCACCCGCCGGCACCATGACCCATGCGGCACGTGGCGGCACGAGCTGTTCCGCCAGTTCGTTTAGACTGGCTGCACCGGTCGCGCCCTCGGCAACCAACTGTGCGACAGCGTCCGGATTTCTATCGTATACGACGCACTCATGACCATCCCGCATCAAGCGACGCGCCATATTGGCCCCCATGCGTCCCAGCCCCACCATTGCAATTTGCATCTTGGTTCTCCTTGTTGAGTGATCGTGCTACACGTCCTGCATGGATGATACTCGCCAGCTAAAAGATGTAATGGAATGGCCGCGACAAGCGGGTATAACACACCCATAGATAAGCTTGTTGCTGAGTTACGATGCTTGGAACCCGAATAGGTTGCAATCGAAATCGAGATTTATCTTTTGCTCATGCATCCATCGTGAGTAAAACATCAGGGCTTCCTTAGGTGTAATGGCGTTTACTTTCCTATCCAAAAAAAGACTGAACGTTCGCTGAGATGTCAGGTCACATCCCGGGTACGTCAAGGAGAACAACAAGATGAAAACGACTACTACCCCCAACGACACCCTGTTTATTCTGTTCGGTGCGGAGGGCGATCTCTCATGGCGCCTCGTGGTTCCGGCACTGTTCAATCTATTTCTCGATGGCCATCTGCCAGAAAGATTTCAGCTGATCGCGGTGGATCACGCAGATACAGATGATGCCGCACTCGCCACTCACTACCTCAAAGGCATCACACAGAATTCGCGCAAAGGCGCACCGCAACCGGAAGAGTGGCAAGCGTTTTCCCGCTTGATCCGCTACATCAAGGCCGACGTCACCCATCCGGAAGATTTCAGGATGCTGGCCAGGACACTTGAAGCACGAGAAACGGAATGGAACGGAGATGCGGAGCGCATCTTTTATCTGGCCACACCTCCGACACTATTTGAGCCTATCGCGCTCGGCTTGGGCGCCGCCGGTCTGGCGCAGGATAGAGAGCGTGTGCGCCTGGTCGTCGAAAAACCGCTAGGCAATGACTTGGCATCATTTCTTGAGATCAACGCTGTGCTGTGCAAAGTCTTCGAAGAACGGCAACTCTTTCGTATCGATCATTTTCTCGGCAAAGAAACCGTACAGAACATTCTGGCCATGCGTTTCGCGAATCCTATCTTCGAGCCGATATGGAACCGGCGTTATGTGGATCATGTCACCATCACCGCAGCCGAGACCCTGGGAGTCGAAAAGCGTGGTTGCTACTATGAGCATGCCGGGGCGCTACGCGACATGGTGCAGAACCATTTGATACAGTTACTGTGTCTGGTCGCGATGGAGCCGCCTGTATCCTACGACGCGGACGATATCCGCAACAGAAAAGTCGATGTGCTGCATGCCTTACGCAAGATCGCCCCCGAGGAGGTAGATGAAGTCGCCTCGCGCGGACAATATGCGGATGGCTGGATTAATGGTGAGAAGATGCCCGCCTACCGTGCCGAGCCCAACGTTGCTCCGCACTCCAATACCGAGACCTATGCTGCACTCAAACTGTATGTGGACAACTGGCGCTGGCAGGATGTGCCGTTCTATGTGCGCACGGGTAAACGCATGGCGTCCAGTGTTACAGAGATATCCATACGTTTTCGCGATGTACCCCATCGCGCCTTTCCTGCATCGGTCGGATTGAACAGCCAACCGGTAAGACTAGTCATACAACTGAATCCAGAACAAGGAATCGTGCTCAAGTTCATTGCCAAAGAACCAGGTTCTCCTTTACGGTTGCGCCCGGTCGATATGCGCTTCAGTTACAAAGAAGCTTTTCAGGTCGAGTCGCCTGCCGCTTATGAGACTTTGTTACGTGATGTCATGCTCGGTGACGCGACGCTGTTTATGCGCGCCGATCAGGTGGAAGCCGCGTGGAAACTGCTGATGCCGGTCATCAAAGTCTGGGAGGAGAATCGCGCTTCCGACTTTCCCAACTATGTAGCCGGATCGTGGGGGCCTGAATCATCCAATCGGTTGGTCGCATCAGATGGCAACAGCTGGCTGACACCGACCCTGACAAACACCTAGGTCATCCCGATGAACACGAAACTTGATCAGATAAACAATACAGAGGCACCGGGCAGCCCCGGTATCGCACCGACTTGGTGTAGCAGCGCCAAACAGCTCGTTGGTTGCTCGCTAGGTGCTTCACGCGTGTGGTTCACCGTAGGCGGTGGGATTGTGAATGAAGTGTTCTACCCGCGCGTCGATATCCCGCAGATTCGCGACCTGGGGTTCATCGTTGCTGACGATCAGGGATTCTGGGTGGAAGTGAAACGCATGGACAGCCATAAATTGGTCTGGGCCGAGCAGGGTGTCCCGGCACTCGAGATCATTCATCAGCATGAACGCTTCACACTCAAACTTAGAATCGCCCCGGACCGTCAACGCGATGTGTTGCTGGTCGATGTAATACTGGAGGGCGAACCGGGTCTGCGGCCCTATGCACTGCTTGCGCCGCACTTGGGCGGCAGTGGTCATGACAATCAAGCCGAAGTAGGAAGCTATCGCAATCATAAGGTGCTATGGGCAGAGCAAGGGCCATACGGTCTGGCCTTGGTCGCAGTGGATGTCAGCCAGCAAGATGCCTGGTTGCGTACCAGCGCAGGGTATGTCGGAACTAGCGACGGGTGGCAGGACTTCTCCCGCCACGGCAAGATGGAGTGGCAACATACACATGCCGGCCCCGGTAACGTATCCATGATGGGAGAGCTGCCACGGCACGCGACGCTGGCTTTGGGTTTCGCGGGCAGTAAGGAGTCGGCGGCCACACTGGCTATCTCGGCCCTCAAGCGGCCTTTCGATGAACCTTGGCAGCAATTGCTGGATGACTGGTCGGTGTGGCACCGCCGTTGCGTAGCGCAGCGCAAATTCCAACAGGACATTCCAGACTCGCTACGCGAGCAGTACTTCACCTCGGCCATGGTATTGCGCGTCCATCAGGACAAAATTCATCTGGGCGCGATGGTCGCCAGCCTGAGCGTTCCCTGGGGGAATACTCGCGACGAACGCGGCGGGTATCACTTGGTTTGGCCGCGCGATCTGGTGGAGAGCGCGGGAGCATTATTGGCGCTGGGCGCAGAAGACGAGGCCAGAGATATTCTGCGCTATCTTATTGCGACCCAGCATGGCGATGGGCACTGGTATCAGAATCAGTGGCTGGGCGGCAAGCCCTACTGGCAAGGTATCCAACTTGATGAAGTCGCGTTCCCTATCTTGCTGGCGGCACGATTGGCCGAACACGGTGCGTTGCAAGGCATAGCGGTCGCCGACATGATCAAGCGTGCGATCGGTTTTATCGTACGTACCGGCCCGATCAGTCAGCAGAATCGCTGGGAAGAGGATGCCGGTATCAATGCGTTCACACTGTCCGTATGCATCGCCGCTCTGGTGGCGGGGGCGGAATGGCTGGATGCCCAGTCGCGGGATTTTGTGCTGGACCTAGCCGATTATTGGAACGCGCATATCGAAGACTGGACTGCCGTCTACGCTACGGAGCTGGCTAAGCACATCGGTGTTAGTGGCTATTACATCCGCAACGCACCGACAGAGCGCGATATCAATCCGCGTGCACTGCTTGATGTGCTGCCGATCAAGAACAGAGCCGATGTAACAGCATTGTCCGCCGAGGAGCAGGTGGGCATCGATTGCCTGCAACTGGTGCGCTTCGGTCTGCGTAGTGCAGACGACCCGTTGATCGTCGATAGCCTCCGTGTCATCGATGCACTGCTGAAAGTCGATACACCGAGCGGCCCTTCCTGGCATCGTTATAACGGCGATGGTTATGGTGAGCATGATGATGGGGCGCCATTCGATGGTGTGGGGATAGGGCGATTATGGCCGTTACTGACTGGGGAGCGGGGACACTATGAACTCGCAGCGGGGAAAGACCCTTTACCCTATCTGAAAGCAATGGTCGCCATGAGTGGCGACGGTGGCATGATCCCGGAACAAGTATGGGACAGCGAGTCCATCCCGGCCCAAAGTCTCTATCCCGGTCGCCCCAGCGGCTCGGCCATGCCCTTGGTCTGGGCGCATGCGGAATACATCAAGCTCCTGATATCGCGACAGCAAGGTTATCCCCTGGATAGACCGAGCGCAGCCTGGCAACGCTATTGTGGCCAGCGACCGGTGATTAAACATGCCATCTGGCTGCCACAGGATCAGATATTGAAGATCACCCGCGGGCAGGTATTGTTTATCGCGTTGTACGAACCGAGCATCGTACATTGGAGCATTGATGGTTGGCAGTCTGCTCAAGATAGTGAGACACGAGATACCGGCCTCGGGCTATACCTCGTTGAACTGGAAACGCGAGCACCTGCTAAACAAATCGAATTCACCATACGGAATATGGACACAGGGGTATGGCTGGGCCACAACTGTACGATTGTGATAGCAGACGCTTGATCTGGGTGTTGTTTTTAACACTCCCCAAAATATGAGTGTCTGTTTCGAATGCTGAATGACCACGCGTGTTGTTCGCCACCCGTTGAAATAGGGGTGGGCTGAAGCGCAGATAAACAGCACAGCAGGTAAAACGTGGCGACAGATTTCATTGGGTCTAACTTGTTCATATTCTGGTCATTCGATATGTCGTGCTGAATGCAGCATAGCCTCAGCGTGACTTGCTATGCGGATATAAACGGCTGTTATAAATTGTTCGTACAATAAGATGCTATCAGCGCAATTTTTTGTTCGCGTTTCAATTTCTTGATCGCCATCTCCCGTTTCGAGGCTGACGACCTGTCCGCGCAATCCTCCACATACACCACAGCGACCGGGCCGCGTGTCCGCGTGTATTTCGCGGCCGTTCCGTCGTTGTGGGCGGCGATACGTTTCGCCAAGTCGTTGGTGATGCCGCAGTACAGCGTGTCATCGGCGCAACGCAGGATATAGCAGTGCCAGCTCACCGGGTTCGCCTGAGCCAGGCAAAACCCAGCATGGCAAACAGCTGTGCCAGCACCGCCGCATTGCCCCAGCGTACATAAGGCGTGCTGCCCGTATAGCCTTGTGCCATACCTCGCAACACCGCTTCTTCATGTTCCGGCAGACGTTGCAACACCTTGCCATTCGTTGCGATGATGGACGTCACGCCGGTATTGGTGGCGCGCAGCATCATGCGTCCGCTTTCCAGTGCGCGCAGTTGCGAAATCTGATTGTGTTGCTCGGCCGCCCAGGAGTCACCGTACCAGGCATCATTGGTTACGTTCACCAGGATCGTGGCTTGCGGGAGTGCGCGGATGATCTCTTCGCCGAACACATCCTCGTAGCAGATGTTCATTGCCACTTGCTGTCCCGCGACTGCCAGCGGTTTTTGAGTTGTACCGCCGCTGCTCAGGTCGCCCATGGGGATGTCGAGCACGCCGTTGATGAACCAGCCTAGCAGCGGGCGCAACGGGATGAATTCGCCGAACGGCACGAGGTGCTGCTTGCGGTAATGCAGGTCTTCGGCAAAGCGGTTCTCGGATGCGCCCAGAGCGAACACATTGTTGTAGTAACGCCGGTCTTCGCTGGCGAAAGAGCCTATCAGCACATCGCCGACGGTGAGCCTGGCGTGCGCTCGTATCTGTTCGACCAGTTGTGGCGGGACTTCGCTGCGTAACAGGGGAAAGGCGCTTTCCGGCAATACCGTCAGACGGGCGTCGTTCTCCAAGATGTGGCGGCGATAGGTCTCCAACGTGCCGATCAATGCGTCCTCGTTGAACTTCAAGTCTTGAGCAATGTTGCCTTGTATCAACGCCACGCTGAAAGGCGCTCCTTGTGGCTGTGTCCAGGCGATGCCACGTAGCAGTGCGCCGCCGCCCCATAAGACTAACAGTAGCAACACGGTGAATCTGCCTGCTCTGCTCCAGCGTGTTTGCCAGATCCATGCAAGGGCGCCCGCACTCAAGGCCGCGATGAGCGATACGCCATACACGCCGAGTATGGGGGCGTAACCTGCCAGCGGACTGTCGCTATGTGCATAGCCCAAGGACAGCCAAGGGAAGCCGGTGAACAAGGTGCCGCGTAGCCATTCCACTGCCACCCAGCTGGCTGGCATCGCAACTAGAAAACGTATCGGGGGACTGGCACGGAAGCGTGCTTGCACATAGCCGGCTAGGGTGGGCAACAACGCGAGGAATGCGGCGAACAACACTGTGGCGGGCAGGGCCAGCCACAGCGGCATGTCCCCATAGTCGTGCAGCGCCACGTAGATCCAGCTGATGCCGCTGGCAAAGAAGCCCAAGCCGAACCAGAATCCCAACAGGGCAGCTGCTTTGTTCGTCTCCTCGCGTTGCCAAAGAATGAACAGCACAGTGAGTGCCAATATTGGAACCGGAAAGAGATGGAACGGAGCATAACCGAACACGCACAGCGCGCCGGACAGCAGGGCGTAGAGGTAGTACTTATGACTTGGGTGCATGAGCAGATTTCGGGTAACGCAAAACCCGCACAGCATAACCGATACGGGGCGGCCCCCGCTAATCTGAGTGGTCGTGTACTGCGACAATATGTCACAGGGTAGGGTACGGATATATGGCTACAATTCGTGCTCAAGATTATCGATACAGGGTCGTACAAATGAAACGTAAGTTGCTCGTTATTGCATTGCTCACTACCGCCTCGACCGCCTATGCGGGCTGTGGCTCGTCGTTCTGTTCGGTGAACACGCATTGGGATACGCAGGGTATGGCGTCTGAAGAACGGTTGCGCATCGATCTGCGCTATACCTATGCCAAGGCGGACACCCCGCGGGTCGGCTCGAACAAGGTAGCCAAGCCGGTTGCGACCGACCCGGCTTTTGCGCCGGGTAGCGAAGTGGAGAATCAGCGCACCATCAATCAGACTTTGAATATGGACATGGCTTATGCCATCGATACGCAATGGGGTGTCGCTCTGGATATACCGCTGGTGATGCGTGATCACTCGCACCAGCTTGCCGATACTAATCCGGCGCTGGTCGGTGCTGCGCAAAAAAGTTATTCCGAGTTGGGGGATATCCGTCTGCTGGGTAATTACAAGCTGGCAGGTAACGATCATCAATCGGGTGACGGATTTCGCTTTGGCTTGAAGCTCCCTACCGGCAAGACCCATCTGGACATGGTACCCGGCACACCGATGGAAGCCGGCTTGCAACCCGGCTCAGGCAGCACGGACATCGTGCTGGGTGCATATCACTACCAGGAAGTGGCCGATACGCCGTGGGCTTGGTTCGCCAGTACGCAACTGCAGACTGCGGTGGCGTTGAAGAACGATTACCGTCCGGGTGACGATATGGCGCTGGATGTGGGGGCGAATTACACCGTTACGTCAGCCGTGAGCGGACTGCTGCAACTCAATGCACAGTATAAAAAGGCCGATAGTGGCAGCGCCTTGAATATGAACCCGCATACGGGTGGCCGTAGTCTCAACCTCAGTCCTGGAGTGAGTGTCGCTGTCGCTCATGGGACCAGACTGTATAGCTTCGTGCAATTATCGCTTTACCAGTACGCGAACCCCGATCCCAAAGGAACGCCCTATGGTCAATTGACGGCACCGTGGTCGTTCTCGGTGGGGGTGAGTCATAGTTATTGAGTTCGTATCACCTCCCGCAAGCGCGGCCTGGTGCCGCGTTTCTTTATGCCCGCATCCGCAATAGCGTAGAATCCGCCCCTTACGTATTGCACGTTGCACATCAGTCATCAAGTAAATCATGGAAAAAATCCGTCTCTCCAAACGCATGTCCGAACTCGGTCTATGCTCCCGTCGCGAAGCCGATGTCTATATCGAAAAAGGCTGGGTCGAAGTCGACGGTGTGCCGGTCAGTCAACTGGGCAGCAAGGTGACGGCCGATCAAAAAATCACGTTGCGCACCGCCGCACAGAATAGCCAGCAGGAACGCGTCACCATTTTGCTGAACAAGCCTATCGCCTATGTCTCAGGACAAGCCGAGCACGGTTATAAGCCCGCCAGCGTGTTGTTCGATGAAAGTACGCACTGGGCGAATGACCCGTCACCGACCCGCTTTCACCGCAGTCAGCATCTGGGGCTCGCGCCCGCCGGTCGCTTGGACATCGATTCACAAGGTCTGCTGGTGCTCACCCAGGATGGCCGCATCGCCAAGCAATTGATAGGTGAAGACTCCAAGGTCGACAAAGAGTATCTGGTGCGCGTGCAAGGCACACTCGAAGACAGTGGCCTCGCCCTGTTGTGCCAAGGCCTGAAGTTGGACGGGGAGTACCTCAAGCCAGCCAAAGTCACTTGGCAGAACGAGGATCAGCTACGTTTCGTGCTGCGTGAGGGCAAGAAGCGCCAGATTCGCCGCATGTGTGAACTGGTCGGTTTGAAAGTCACCGGATTGAAACGCATCCGCATCGGCAAGGTAAAGTTGGGTGATCTGCCTGTAGGGCAGTGGCGCTATCTGGGCGAGAACGAACAGTTTTAGCGTTGGGTGGTGAGTCGACAACGCCCTCTGCACTCAGTGCGAGGGCGTTTTATTTTTATATCGCGCCGGTGAGTGTGGTGCGTTCGACCAGGAGCGAATATAGCCTGCGGCTATCGGCTCTTAGTACGGTGAAGCTAAGGTCTGCTATGACGATATGGTCGTCGCGTTTAGGCAGTTGTCCGGCTGCTTTCAGTACCAGCCCGCCTACCGTGTCACATTCCTCGTCCGAGAATTCTGTGCCCATCACCTCGTTGAATACGGCGATCTCGGTGTCCGCTTTGACGCGCCAGTGCGTGTTGTCCTGGCGGATGATGTTGTCCTCGTCTTCGTCGAAGTCGTATTCGTCGGCGATGTCACCGACGATCTGTTCCAGCACGTCCTCTATGGTGACCATACCGGATACGCCGCCATATTCATCCACGACCAGCGCGATGTGGTTGCGGTTACTGCGGAAGTCGCTGAGCAGCACGTTGAGACGTTTCGATTCCGGGACGAACACGGCCGGACGCAGCATGTCGCGTACGTTGAACTCTTCTCCCGCGTAGTAGCGCAGCAGGTCTTTCGCCAGCAGGATGCCTATGATGTTGTCCTTGTCGCCGTCGGTGACGGGGAAACGCGAGTGCGCGGTCTCGATGACGAAGGGGATGAATTTGTCGGGTGATTGGCTGATGTCGATGACATCCATTTGTGCGCGGGGGATCATGATTTCGCGCACTTGCCGTTCGGAGACCTGCAATACGCCTTCCATCATGGCCAAGGCATCGGCATCCAGCAGGTTCTTTTTATAGGCGCCGTAAAGCAACTGTATGAGTTGTTCGCGGTCTTCGGGCTCACGCAGCAGCAGCGTGGATAAACGTTCTAACAGACTGGGTTTGCTACTCTCGGGTGAGTCCATTTCTTGGGGGTATCAACTTTGATAAGGATTTGCGAAGCGCAATTTTAGCATTATTGCCGTTTCCAAGGCTTCCATCTGTTCCGCCTCCTGCTCGACTTCGTGGTCATAGCCTTGTAGATGCAGGGCTGAATGGATGGTCATGTGCGCATAATGTGCCAGCAGGTCTTTACCTTGTTCTGCGGCTTCTTTTGCCACCACCGGAGCGCAGATCACCACATCGCCGCTCACGGGAGTGTCGTCATAGACGAAGGTCAGCACATTAGTCGCGTAATCTTTGCCGCGATAGGTGTGGTTCAATTCACGTCCTTCGGTTTCATCGACGATTCGCAGCGTGACGTTGACATCACCCAGAAGTGCGGCCTTGAACCAGCGGCGCAACTGTGCGCGGGTCGGCAAACTGTCGCTGGCACTGACGTATTGAACCGCCAAGGACAGTTTATTTTTTGCTGGAGGTTGTGAGGGCTTGCTCATACGCGTTCTCCGCGCAGCGTGTGGCGTACCACTTGGGTGATTTTCACGTTTATGAATTGACCGATGAGGTCGGGTGAGCCGACAAAATTCACCACACGGTTGTTGTCGGTACGCGCCGCCATTTCTGCAGCATCCTTTTTCGACACAGATTCTACCAACGCACGTTGCGTCGTGCCCAGCATCCCCGCTGCTACAGCAGCTTCTTGCTCCATGATGCGGTCTTGCAGGCGTTTCAAACGCGTCGCTTTGATCTCGTGTGGCGTGTCATCGCGCATTTCCACGGCTGGGGTGCCTGGGCGAGGGCTGTACAGGAAGCTGAAGCTGTTGTCGAAACCGATGTTATCGATCAACTTCATCGTCGCCTCGAAATCCTGTTCGGTCTCGCCCGGGAAGCCCACGATGAAATCCGAAGTGACGCAGATGTCGGGGCGCAGGGCGCGCACACGGCGGATGATGGATTTGTATTCAAGCACGGTGTGGCCGCGTTTCATTGCAGCCAAGACTCGATCCGAGCCTGACTGCACCGGCAGATGCAAGTGACTGACCAGCTTGGGCGTATTGCCGTACAAGTCGATCAAGCGTTGCGTCATCTCTTTGGGATGTGAGGTGCTATAGCGGATGCGGCCTATTCCGTCGATGGCTGCGACAGCCTGTATCAGATAAGCGAAATCCACCAGCTCCCCATCCTCCGTGTCGCCCTGATAAGCATTGACGTTCTGTCCCAGTAACGTGACTTCCTTTACGCCCAATGCGACCAGCTCGTTGATCTCGCGCAGTACATCCTTCAAGGGGCGCGATACCTCTTCACCGCGCGTATAAGGCACCACACAGAAGGTGCAGTACTTGCTGCACCCTTCCATGATGGAAACAAAGGCCGTACCCGTAGAAGTCGCCGTAGTGGGCAGATGGTCGAACTTTTCGATCTCGGGAAAACTGATGTCGATCTGCGTGAGGCCAGTGTCCTTGCGCGCCTGTATCAATTGCGGCAGACGGTGCAGGGTCTGCGGGCCGAACACTACATCCACATATGGCGCGCGCTTGGCGATGGTCGCGCCTTCCTGACTTGCCACACAGCCGCCCACGCCGATGATGAGATTCGGATTAGCCAACTTATAGGGACGCACGCGCCCCAGATCGGAGAACACCTTGTCCTCGGCCTTTTCGCGTATCGAACAAGTGTTGAACAGAATGACATCAGCTTCTTCGGGCTTGTCGGTCTGCACCATGCCGTCGTAGTTGCGCATCACGTCAGCCATCTTGTCCGAGTCGTACTCGTTCATTTGGCAACCATAAGTTTTGATATAGAGTTTTTTTTGCAAGGTGTAATGCCTGTTTGATGGAAAGAAGAAAAGCCGCAATGAACTGGAGAAAAACTTTAGTAGCCTTATTTAATTTACGTGTATTCCTGACAATTTTACTTATATAATCCGAAAAGTTTCAGTCAGGTAATGCGAAAAGATTTAATCAAGTATTGTCGGGTTGGGATTTAAACTAATTCTAAGGGAAGGAATAATAATGTCATACGTCGCTACTTTCGCAAGTCTGTTCACTGCAACTCTCGCCGTCGTGTTCGCCGCTTGGATGATAATCCAAGTCGTTAAAAGCAAGTAAGTCGATTTAATAGGGAGTCAGGTAAGCCGGCTCCCCCGTAATTTTTGCTGTTTTTCTCCTCCTTGTGCCTATGGCGTTTAGCTGTTGGGCATACAATCTATGAACAAAATGTTTTTCTGAAAAATATTTTGTGCTAGGATGCATACCAGTTGTTTGGGTGTGGTCTTTTTTAATGCTCTCGGGAGGAGAATAAAATGTCGTTTATCGCTACAATTTCCGCAGTTGGTACCTTTCTTGCCGCTTTGACTTTTTCTTTGTGGATGGTGAAGCAACTGTTTGCTAGCCACTAAGCTTAGAAGTTTTTGCTGCAATAAAAAAACCAGCTCCGGCTGGTTTTTTTATTGCTTGAAGTCTGTCCTTGATCTTGCGCGACTGACCTACAAACATTACCCGACGTATAACCCAAGCAAAATCCTCCACATGGTTCACCCCTTTGCAATCTATATACAAGCGCTCGGTAAAGGGCGGCGAGGTATGCGCAATCTGACGATGGCCGAGGCCGAGCAGGCCATGCGCGTGATCCTGAACGGGCCAGTGGAGCCGGAGCAAGTGGGCGCGTTTCTGATGCTGATGCGCGTCAAAGAAGAAACCCCCGAGGAATTAGCGGGTTTGGTGCGTGCGGCACGTGCCAGTCTTAAAGTGCCGGACAACTTTCCCGCAGTCGATTTGGACTGGGCCTGTTATGCGGGCAAGCGACGCCAGCTGCCTTGGTTCGTTTTATCGGCATTACTGCTTGCCCAGCATGGCGTCAAAGTGCTGATGCACGGCATCCATATTCCAGGGCGCGTAAGCGCCGACACAGCACTTGCAAGTCTGGGCGTGGCAACAGGTGCGACATATGCCGAGGCAGCACAACATATCTTAAGTAGTAATTTCACCTATATCCCGCTGCACGTACTCAATCCGCGTTTGCAACAGTTGCTCGACTTGAAAACAACACTGGGCTTGCGTTCACCGCTGCATAGCGTGGTACGCATGCTCAATCCCGCCGGTGCCCAAGCTTCGACGATAGGCATATTCCACCCCGGTTACGACCAAGCACATCAAGCCGCAGCAGTATTGTTGAGTGATAAGAATCTTGCGGTGTTCAAAGGCGAAGGGGGCGAAGCGGAACGCAATCCAGACAGTGCCTGCACGGCGCGCATGGTGTGGCAAGGGCAGCCCTACGAAGAAGTTTGGCCTGCAGTGTTTACGCAACGTCACGTGAAAGACGAGACGATGGATATATCCCGCTTGGGCCAGTTGTGGCGCGACGAGATCGCGGATGAATACGCGCTGGCTACGGTCATGGCAACAGCTGCAATCTCCCTGCGCGCACTGGGCAAAGCTGCTGATATGACACAAGCCATGCAACTGGCGGGTGATTGGTGGCAGACGCGAGATCGCGGTGCTTTCCCGATACCGCCATTGGCGGTTCAGAAAAGCATAGGTTCGGTAGCGCTGGTCGGCGCCGGGCCGGGCGATCCCGACCTGCTGACTGTACGCGCCTTGCGACTGATAAAAGCCGCAGATGTGCTGGTGTACGACAATCTGGTTGCGCCAGCCATCGTCGCGATGGGTCGTGCGGATTCCGAGAAGATATTCGTGGGCAAGCAGCGCGATCAACATACTCTGCCGCAGGAGGCCATCAACGAACTGCTGGTGCGATTGGCGTTGCAGGGTAAGCAAGTGGTGCGTCTGAAAGGCGGCGACCCTTTCATCTTCGGACGCGGGGGGGAAGAGATAGAAACGTTGGCGCAACATCGCATCCCATTCCAAATCGTGCCCGGGATCACGGCCGCATCGGGCGTGGCTGCCTATGCCGGGATTCCGCTGACGCATCGTGACCACGCGCAATCCTGCGTGTTTGTCACCGGCCATCTCAAAGATGGCAGTATGGAGCTGGATTGGGACGCGCTGGCCAGACCGCATCAAACGGTAGTGGTGTATATGGGCTTGCTAGGGTTGGAGACGTTGTGCACAAAACTCATAAAACATGGACTTGCCGCATGCACGCCCGCCGCGCTGGTGCAACAGGGCACGACGCAGAACCAGCGTGTGCTGACTGGAACGTTGGCGAGCTTGCCTAGTATCGTGCAGCGCGAGAAGCCGCAGGCCCCGACGCTGATCATCGTCGGAGGTGTGGTCGGTTTGCGCGACAAGTTGAACTGGTTCGTGCCTGAGCATTAAATCAACTAATTCCCATAACGATTAACCGGCTTTAGCGGTTCAGAATTCGTTTAGAATCGCTGCCTATTTTGTTTCCCACTGGAGTGCAAGTCATGAGTTTTACTGAAGCCGATGTGCAGAGCGCGTTAAAGAATCTGATTGATACCAACACGCAAAAGGATTATGTCAGCGGCAAGTCGGTGAAGAACATCAAGGTGTCCGGCAGCGATGTCAGTCTGGATATTCTGCTTGGTTATCCCGCGCAAAGCGTTTGGGGCGAAATTCGGGAGCAGGTCGAAGCACATCTCAAGAGCAGCCTGCCGGGTGTGGGTAAGGTCACTGCGACTGTGACCAGTAAAGTTGTGCCGCATGCGGTGCAGCGCGGCGTCGCCCTAGTGGAAGGCGTAAAGAACATCATCGCGGTGGCATCGGGCAAAGGCGGTGTGGGCAAGTCCACCACGGCCGTGAATCTGGCGCTGGCCTTGGCCGCCGAGGGTGCGCGTGTCGGCATACTGGACGCGGACATCTACGGTCCGTCGCAACCCACCATGTTGGGTATCACCGGGCAGCCGAAATCGCGCGACGGAAAATCCATGGAGCCGATGAGCAACCACGGCCTGCAGTCTATGTCCATCGGCTACATGATCGCGGGCGACGACGCACCCATGATTTGGCGCGGCCCCATGGTGACTCAGGCACTCGATCAACTGCTGCGCCAGACGAATTGGGACAATCTCGATTATCTGGTGGTAGATCTGCCGCCCGGCACCGGCGACATCCAGCTGACGCTGGCGCAAAAAGTGCCAGTCACCGGCTCCATTATCGTCACCACGCCGCAGGACATCGCGCTGATGGATGCACGCAAAGGACTCAAGATGTTCGAGAAGGTCGGTATCAAGATCATCGGCATCGTGGAGAACATGAGCACGCACATCTGCTCGAAGTGCGGTCACGAAGAACATATCTTCGGCGCGGGCGGTGGGGCGAAGATGTGCGCCGACTACGAGGTGGAATTCCTGGGCAGTCTGCCGCTGGACATCCGCATCCGCGAGCAAGCCGATTCGGGCATGCCCACCGTGGTCGCCGAACCGGATGGTGACATCAGCAAGACCTACAAGACCATCGCCCGACGCGTCGCGGTGAAAGTCGCGGAGATGGCGCAGGATCATAGTGCCGCGTTCCCCAAAATCGTGGTGCAGAACACTTAAACCTACTGCGCGACTTGAATGCGTTGTCGCGCGGTGCTCGCTCCTCGCCTGCCTGTCCGGTATGTCTCGGTCGCTGTGCTCCGTGCTTCTAGCACTCAAGCCGCTCGCTACGGTTTTTGATTTTTTGTAGTGAGCTTGCTTGCTCCTACAAATCAGGCCAATTCAATCGGCGTTCGCCGCATTCTCGAACACCTTCAGGAACTCATCGCCGTATCGCGCCAGCTTGGCCTGGCCTACGCCGCTGACGCGCGCCATCTCATCCTGGGTGCGTGGATGCACGCTCATCATCTCGACCAAAGTGCTGTCATGGAAAATCACATAGGGTGGCACACCCTGCTCGCGTGCCAGTTCCATACGTTTGGCTTTGAGGGCAGACCATAGGCCATCGTCTTGCACACCGGCCGGGTTGGCTTTCGTACCACGTGTGCTGGTCTTGCGCTTGGTCACTTGCACATCGCGGCGCAGCCACACGGCTTGCTCGCCGCGCAATACCGGACGGGCTTCTGCCGTGAGTTTCAATCCGCCATAGGCTTCGATGTCGGCGCTCAAAAATCCGTGTGCAATGAGTTGGCGGAACACACTGCTCCATTGCGTGGCGGCCAACTCCTTGCCGATGCCGAAGGTGGATTGCTGATGATGGTTATGCCGTTCAATCTGTGCGGTCTGCTTGCCTATCAATACATCACTCAGGTGACCCGCACCGAAGCGTTGCCCGGTACGATAAACGCAGGATAAGGCCATCTGCGCCGCCTGCGTAGCATCCCAGGTCTCCGGTGGTTGCAAACAGTTGTCGCACTCGCAACAGTTGCCGGGATGCTGTTCACCGAAATAGCGCAACAAGGTCTGGTGGCGACAGGCGGTGGATTCGCAGTAGCCCAGCAGCGCATCCAATTTTTGCCGTTCCACGCGCTTGCGTTCTTCCGGCGCATCGCCTGAATCCAGCATGCTGCGCATACTCACCACATCGCCCAGGCCATAGGCGAGCCAGGCATTGGCGGGCAAGCCGTCGCGCCCCGCGCGCCCCGTTTCCTGATAATAGGCTTCCAAACTTTTGGGCAGATCCAGATGCGCGACGAAGCGCACATTGGGCTTGTCTATGCCCATGCCGAACGCCACGGTGGCGACCATGACCACGCCTTCCTCGCGCAAGAAACGGCTTTGATTTTGTGCGCGCGTCGCGTTGTCCAATCCGGCGTGATAAGGCAGCGCATCCCAGCCTTGTTCCTGCAACCACAGCGCGGTCTCGTCGACTTTCTTGCGCGACAGGCAATACACCACGCCCGCGTCGCAGGCATGTTCGCTGTCGAGAAAGGCCGCGAGCTGCTGGCGCGCATTGTTCTTTTGCACCACGCGGTAGCGGATGTTGGGCCGGTCGAAACTGGAGACGAACTGGCGCGCGTTCTCCAATGCCAGACGCTCGATGATCTCGGCACGCGTCGGTGCGTCGGCAGTGGCGGTGAGCGCGATGCGCGGCACGTTCGGAAAGCGTTCGTGCAAGATGGTCAGCGCGCGGTAATCGGGACGGAAGTCGTGTCCCCATTGTGACACGCAATGCGCCTCATCGATGGCGAACAACGCCACGCCAACGCTTGTTTCGAGGCGCGTCAACAGATCAAGGAAATTCTCGTTGAGCAAGCGCTCCGGCGCGACATAGAGCATGTCCAGTTCGCCCTTGAGCAACTGCTGCTGAACACGGCGCGAAGTATCCGCATCCATGCTTGAATTCAAGAACGCGGCACGCACGCCCAATTGCAGCAGTGCCGCGACCTGGTCTTGCATCAGCGCGATCAGCGGTGAGATGACGATGCCCACACCGGGACGCAGTAGTGCCGGGATCTGATAGCACAAGGACTTGCCGCCGCCGGTCGGCATCAGCACCAAGGCATCGCCGCCGCTCGCAACGTGTTCCACAATGTCCTGTTGCGCGCCACGGAATCGCGAGTAGCCGAACACATCGTGCAGTACATGCGCGGGTGTGTTTTGGTGTGTGCGGGAGTGAGGCAAAGTATCCATCAGGTATGTTGTAGACCGAATCGCCTTGCAAAAGAAAAAGCCCTGAATGGTTCAGGGCTTGGAATCTGTGGTGGTGATAGGTGGACTTGAACCACCGACCCCAGCATTATGAATGCTGTGCTCTAACCAACTGAGCTATATCACCACGAAGCGCGGCATTGTCCAGATTTAACCCACCCTTGTCAACGATGCAGCGGAAAAAAATATCATGGGATGGTAAGCGCTTGGTTTTATGCGGCAACCCAGTTCTGTGCTGCGCCGTACTCTTTGAAAACGCGGATGTCGGCATCGACGAACAGGCGTGACAGCCAAGCTTGCCATGTGACCCACTGGTCGTCGGTGACCACGGCGATATTGCTGAAATCGTGCTGATGTTCGCGACTGAAGAATTTTATTTCTTCCCATGCAACATCGGGTGTGTAGTCCAGCATGCCGCGCAAGTCGAAGATGAGATTGATCGGGCCGGGTGCGGATAATTTGTACAGTGCTTGCTCTTCGAATTGTTTGAAGTCGCGCAGTGTGAATTCGCCCATCACGGCGACATTGATCAGGTTGGGTGCTTGTTCGATGGTGATCATTTTCTTGCCTCTTGGTGTGTGGGTTTCAGGTGCAAGCTTAACATGCCGCTTGCGATGATGCAGGCCATACCCAGCCAACTTGTGAATGGTAGGCGCTCGTCCCATAACACCATGCCGAACAGGCCGGCAAATACGATGGTGCTGTAGGCCAGACTGCCCACTACCAGCGTCTTGCCGACTATATAGGCACGCGTCATCGCGAGTTGTGCGAGTGTGCCGGTGCTGCCCAGCCCCAGCAGTATCAGCCAACTCCGCGTGCTGATGGCGTGAACAGTGTCGAACCATATCCAGATGCCGCTCCCGACAGTCGCAGTGAGACTGAAGTAGAACACCGTACGCGTGGCGGGCTCACCCAGATTGCCGAGTTGTTTGACGTTCAGATAGGCGACCCCCGCAAGGAAGCCGGAGATCAATCCGAATAGCCCGGTGAACAGTTGATTGTGTTGCAGGGTGGGGTGCAGCAACAGTACCACGCCGCAGAAGCCCAGTCCTATGCTCAAGGTCAACGGCAAATGGAACTTGTCATTGAACACCAGCATGGTGAAGAGAGTGAGGAACAACGGCGCGGTGTAGTTGAGTGTGACGGCTGTGGCGAGCGGCAGCACCGTGATGCAATAGAAAAACAAGGCGAGTGCAACCGAACCGGACAGACCGCGCCACAGGTGATTACGCCAATAGCGTGTGACCAGCGGGATACGTTGTTGCAGCATGATGAGATAGATGAATATCAGGCCGAAGAAGGAGCGGTAGAACACCAGCTCGATATGCGAAAAATACGGCGCACCGAGTTTGACGAACACGCCCATGCAGGCGAACAGCACTCCTGCGACCAGCATCCAAAGCGAACCCATGCTAGTGCTAATCGAAGCTCCGTTCGTGGTGAGCCTGTCGAAGCATGAGCGACACTACAACAGGCTCAGGCGGGTGTCCGATCAAAAGTTGTATGGGACGAACGGAATCTGGTGGCTCACCGAGAACGGTGCTGTTAAAGATGGGGGGCGAGATTACGGTGCAGATATTCATGGAAGTGCAGCATACCGTCCTCGGTGGGCGACTGGTAGGGGCCGTGCTGTTCTATGCCTTGCTGGTACAGGGCTTTGCGACCCTGATGCATCTTCAGGCAGATGATGTCGTCTTCTACGGCAGTCTCGTGATAAGCCTTCTGCTCGGCTTCCACGAAATCGCGCTCGAACAAGGCGATCTCCTCTGGATAATAGAACTCGACGATGTTGCTGCACGATTCCGGGCCGCGCGGCACGATGGTGCTGATGACCAGCGTGTGCGGATACCACTCCACCATGATGTTGGGATAGTAGGTCAGCCAGATTGCGCCGTACTTGGGCAGTTTGCCGCCATACATGCGCAATACTTGCTCCTGCCACTTGCCGTATACCGGGCTGCCGACCTTGCGCAGCGCGTTGTTGATACCCACGGTCTGCACGCTGTACTGCTCGCCGAACTCCCACTTCAAGTCGTCGCAATCGACGAAGTTGCCTAAGCCGGGATGGAAAGGCACGACATGGTAATCCTCCAGATAGACCTCGATAAAGGTCTTCCAGTTGAACGCGTATTCGTCCACTTCGACTCTATCCAACATGTAGCCGGAAAAATCCAGGTCCTTCATCACGCCGACTTTAGCGAGGTCCTTGGTGACGTCGCGCTGGCCATTGAAGAGCAAGCCGTTCCAATTCTGCAACGGCGATTTTCCCAGGTGCAGACAGGGGTTCTGCGGGAAGTGCGGCGCACCCATCAGTTCGCCGGTGGTCTTGTAGGTCCAGCGATGCAAAGGGCACACGATATGTTTGGCATTGCCGCGACCTTCCAGCATGGTGGCCTGCCGATGTCGGCAGATGTTGGACAGCAGTTCCACGCCGTTCGGATTGCGCACCAGCACTTGCGAGCCGCCGTCCAGTACCTGATAGTCGCCAAGGTTGGGCACCATCAATTCATGGCCAACATAGTTCGGCCCGTTCGCAAACAGCGCGCGTTGCTCCGCAGCCTGTATTTGCGGGTCGAAATACCAGCTCATAGGCGGTGCGATAGGCAGCTCGGTCAGCTGTTGAAGTTTTGCGATCTCGGACATACCCAGTTAAATCCCTGAATATAAAAATGGAAAAGGGCGGGGATTTTCCCTGAAAACGAGGGGGAGGGCAACTTAAACATTAGGGAAGCACTGACTAAACCCCACATGGCCGCGCACTGTGGCGCAAGGAAAAGGACTTCGTTGTGATCGCCTATGCGTAGATGTGTCCCTGTTAGAATGCCCCACGCACATTCAGTACGGTAGGTTGTAAACAATGGCAGTGATCGCTGTATTCAATCAAAAAGGCGGGGTGGGTAAGACTACTACCGCTCTGAACCTCGCGGCGGGGTTGGCACGTCTGGGGCGGGCTCCGGCCTGCATCGATCTCGATCCGCAAGCGCAACTAAGTGCGGCGATGGGAGTGTCGGCGCAGCATGGTGAGGAGAGTATCTACGGATTGTTTCAGCGCAATCGCCCTTTGTCGGAGCTCATCAAGAGCAGCGCCAATGGCATACGTGTTATCCCCGCGCATCTTGAATTGGCCAAAGTGGAGACGCTGTACGGAAAAGGCTATAACGCGATTAACAAACTCAACACCAGTCTGCAAGCGGAACGCTCGCTGGCCGAAGGCACACCCTGGATGATCGATTGCTGTCCCTTGGTGGGCGTGCTCTCACTGAACGCCATATTTGCCAGTGATGGGCTGATCGTGCCGGTGTCGGCCGATTATTTGTCGATGAACGGCGCTGTGCAGATCAGCAAGACGCTGCATGCGCTGGAGCAAGTGCTCAAGCGGCGCGTGCCACGCCGTTATGTGGTGACGCGCTTCGATAGACGGCGCGGTATGTCGAGTGAGATTTTGCATATGGCGCAACGGGAATTTGGTGCGGACGTATGTGAGACGGTCATCGCCGAGAACGTCAGTCTCGCGCAAAGTCCGGCGCAACAGCAGAACATCTTCGAGTTCGCACCGGCCAGTCATGGCGCGCACGACTACGATGCACTGTTGACCGAGTTGCTGGCGGATGGATTTATAAGATAACCGGAATGCGGATATGACTACTGTTGTTTGGCGATCAAGGTCAGCAACTCCTCGATGTCCATGGCTCGAGTGATGTTCTTGTCGGCATCCGTGGTAGTGCAGCTGAGTACTTCGCAGTGGCGGTACATCTGGCGCAACTTGCGTTCGGCATCACTGAGGTCTTTGCCATGGATCTGTACGTTGACGATCTGGTGTCCGTCGCGCGTCTTGAGCGAAAAATCGAATTTCAGCATCCTGTCTCCCTAAAATGCTTGTAGCGTTTGATTTCCTGCTGTGGCCTTGGTGTCGGTGGCGATTGTATCCTCTTCATCGTGGCCTGTAATACCCCCAGATTTTTGGGCACGATTTCCACGACGGCTCTGTTAAAATGCCGCCACTTTGAAAATTGGAGTAATGCCATGACCTATGTCGTTTCGGAATCTTGCATCAAATGTAAATACACGGACTGCGTGGACGTCTGCCCGGTGGATTGCTTTCGTGAAGGCCCCAACTTCCTGGTGATCGATCCGGATGAATGTATAGACTGCACCTTGTGTGTCGCCGAATGTCCCGCCGAAGCGATCTTCGCCGAGGACGACCTGCCGGCTGAACAGCACCACTTCCTGGCGCTGAACGCCGAGTTGGCCAAGCTATGGAAGCCCATCGTCGCCAAGCAGGAAGCCCCTGCCGATGCGGATGAATGGAAGGGTGTCAAAGACAAGTTGCATCTGCTCGAACGCTAATGTGAAAACCTCGACTAACCTACTGCGCGAATCGATCGCTGCGTTGCGCGGTACTCGCTGCCTCGCCTACCAGTAGGTATGTCTCGTTGCTCCGCTCCGTGCGCCTTGCGCTCAAGCCGCTCGCGACGGTTATTTGAGGTTAGTTCCTTTCGAGGTGATTTTGAGTTGCCAAATCACTTTCGATTCAATTCGGAACCATAGACGGATATCTTGATTTGAATCCCGCGTTCTTTTCAACCGTCGCAAAAAAAATCCTCGCTGACCATGCGCCGCCAGATCTGCGCGCCATCACGGTATTACTCCCCAACTATCACGTCGCTCAACCGCTGGCACAGTCATTGATTGCGCAAGCGGCTGTGCCTGCTCTGTTGTTGCCCAATATGCTCACACTGAGCGACTGGGCGGCGGGCATCCCGTTGACGACGCCTGTCGATACCGACACGCAGCGCATCGCCTTGCTGTACCAGACCCTGCGCGATAACGGATGGTTCGCGGATGCCGATCTGTGGAGTCTGTCGCGCGAGTTGCTGGCGCTTATAGACGCGCTCACCGAGCATCATGTGGCGCTGCCACTCAGCCAGGAAGAATTCTCTGCACAACTGGTTGCTGCCTATGCGGCACGCAGTGGCGCGTCCTTGCAGTTCGAGGCGCGTATGGTGCACGAGCTCTGGTATGCCATGGCGGGAAACTCGCAATCTGACAGCGTGCGCGCCTATCAGAAAAGATTAGCGATGCTCGCCGAGCAGGTCGTTCAGCCTGTGTATGTGTTGCTCACCTCGGCACTGAGTGCGCCGGAGCGCGTCTTTCTGCAACGCTGTGCCGAACGTGTCGCGGTGACGGTCTTCAATATGCGCGAGATGGTGTGTACTGAGCCTAGTCAAGCGCTCCTCGCCTGTGCCTTGCAGCGCGATGCCAGCCGCACCGATTTGCGTGCCGATGCGGAAGCATTGAAAGCTTTGTCAGGAGCACGGCTGTCAGGCCATCTGGGCTTGTTCGCCGCACAGGGATTGGAGCACGAGGCGCGTGCCGCCGAGGTGCAGATACGCCGCTGGCTGCTGGAAGGAAAGTCATCCATCGCAGTCGTAGTGCAAGACCGGCTGGCGGCGCGCCGGGTGCGCGCCTTGCTGGAGCGCGCGGAGGTACAGGTGCAGGACGAGAGCGGCTGGACCTTCGCCACGCTGTCGGTCAGCACGGTGCTGATGACCTGGCTGGAAGCGCTGCAAAACGATTTCTATTATCAGGATGTGCTGGACCTGCTCAAGTCGCCCTTCTTGTTTGCCGATGCGCCTTCCGATACTCGCAAACAAGCGGCCTATCTGTTCGAGCAGATGGTGCGCAAGCAAGGGGTGGTCAGCACACTGGAACGTTATATCGCCACCAGCGACGATGCCGAACTGAACCGTGCCTTGGCGCGCTTGCGTCAGGCGGCTGCGGTGCTGCCCAAAGGACGCGTGACGCTCAGTCAGTGGTTGATCGCCTTGCGCAACAGTCTGGAGATATTGGGTGTGCTGAGCGCCTGGGCGGATGACATGGCAGGCCAGCAGTTGTTGCAATTGCTCGGACAATGGCGCGAAGAATTGCAGGAAGACAAGACGCGTTGCAGTTTCGCGGAAGGGAAGCGCTGGCTGTCGCAACAGCTGGACTTGAACACCTTCCGCGACATGAGCGTGGAAAGTCCGGTGCGCTTCACGCATCTGGCTGCGACACGCTGGCGTCGTTTCGATGCCGTGTTGCTGCTGGGGTGCGACGCCAAACATCTACCCGCACCTGCCAATAACTTATGGTTCAACGACGCGGTGCGCACTGCGCTGGGCTTGCCTTTGAGTCGAGTGCAACAAGACGCGGTGCGCGATGACCTGTTGGCCTTGCTGGCCTTGAACGATGAGGTGCTGGTGACCTGGCAAGCGCATCAGAACGGTGAACCAAATATGCTCAGCCCGCATTTCGAGATGCTGCGTGCGCTGCACGTGCTGGCCTATGGCGACGATCTGGCAGCCCAGGAACTGGCCGCAGTGCTGGACGACGCGGGGGTGTGCAATGCCGGCTTTGCGCTGCCTCCTTCCGCTGCGATGCCGCATCCGGTGTTGCCATCCGGCTTGTTGCCGCAACGTATCTCGCCTTCCGGTTATAACAGTCTGGTCGCTTGCCCTTATCAGTTCTATGCGCGCCACGCCTTGCGTCTGAACGATCTGGATGAAGTGCGCGAGGACATCGACAAGCGTGATTACGGCACTTGGGTGCACACGGTGCTGCAGCACTTCCATGATGAGTTTCCCGTGTTATTGGATGAGGACATCGCGAAGTTGAACGTAGCGCTGCAAGGCATCAGCGAGCAGGTGTTCGCCGCTGCCTTGGCACACGACTATCTCGCGCTGGCCTGGCTGGCACGCTGGCAAAAGATGATCCCCGCCTATCTCGATTGGCAAATGCAACGCGAGCATGCGGGCTGGCGCTATGCCGCCGCCGAAGTGCCGTTCGAGATGCAAGTGCTGGAAGACTTGATCCTGCGGGGACGTATCGATCGTGTCGATAGCAACGCCGCTGGCGATGAATGCGTGCTCGATTACAAGACCCAGAGCGTGACCGCGTTAAAGGGGAAGTTGAAAGACGCGGGTGAAGATGTGCAGCTGGCTTGCTACGTGTCGGTACGCGACGCGGATAGCGCCGCATTCGTGAGCCTGGAAGGCAATGTCGCCGAGGTCGCGCCACCTGCGTCCTCTACTGTAGAGAATGCGATGCGCGAATTGGCTAGTCTAAACATGTCGCGTCTGCAAACCGTATACATACAGATGCGCGGCGGTACGGCGCTGCCGGCCAACGGTGTGGATGCAGCGTGCGGCTATTGCGAGATGCGCGGTCTGTGCCGTCAGGGCAGTTGGGAGGACACGCATGGATAACGCCATCGCACTCGACCCGCAACACTCGGTGGTGGTCGAAGCCTGCGCCGGTAGCGGCAAGACTTGGCTGCTGGTGTCACGCATCGTGCGCTTGTTACTGGATGACGTGCAACCCGGTGAGATACTCGCTATCACCTTCACGCGCAAAGCGGCGCAGGAGATGCAGGAACGACTGCGTGACTGGCTGTATGACCTGGCGACCAAGGACGATGCATATGTGTGCCAGTTCCTGCGCGAGCGCGCCATCGCCGAGGCCGATCTGGATTCCGTGTTGCCCAAGGCGCGCGGTTTGTATCAGCAGTTCCTGTTGGCGCAACCGGTGCTGACCATCAATACCTTCCACGGCTGGTTCATGCAGATCGTGCAACGCGCACCACTGGATGCGGGCATGGCCGGCGGCGTGCGTCTGGTGGAACAGACCGGTGCCTTGTGGGATGAGGCGAGCCAGTTGTTCTACGCCGGTCTGCATCAACAGCCGGATGGCGAGGTCGCGCTGTCCATGCGCGTATTGTTCGCCGAGCTGGGATTATTCAACACGCAGAAGATGTTACAGGCCTTCGCCGCCAAGCGCAGCGAATGGTGGGCGTATACGGCAGGGCAGGCAGATCCTTTGGACTATGCGTTGGCACAACTGCGTGACGAGCTACAGGTCGATGAGGAGGCCGATCCGATAGCCGATTACTGTGGAGATGCGGCAGTGTTGCTCGGACTGCAGCGCTTTGCGCAACGGCTCGCCAGCAATGGCACAGACGCGCAAGCCAACAACGCCAACAAGCTGCTGATCGCCAGCGAGATCGTCGTTGCGCAAGAACGTTACGCTGCGCTGCGCGCTTTGTTGTTCACCAATAGCGACGAGCCGCGCAAGACTTTCAAGCCGACCAAGAAACAGGACGAAGCTGCTTATTGTGATGCGCGCGACACGGTGATGACCGCGATACAGACCGTGTTGGATAGCTTGCAGGCGCAAGCCATCTATCGTTTCAACCAGCACGCGATGGGCTGTGGCGTGGCCTTGTTGGAACGATATCAGGCGTTGAAGCAGCAACAGCAGTCGCTGGACTTCGCCGATCTGGAATGGCGCGTGTGCCAGTTGCTCAACCACAGTCCGCATGCCGAATACCTGCAATACAAACTCGATAGCCGTTACAAGCATGTGTTGCTGGACGAGTTCCAGGACACCAATCCGCTGCAGTGGCAGATATTGCGAGCTTGGTTCGCCGCCAGTGCGGCAGTGCAGAGCACGCCCAAGATCTTCGTGGTGGGCGATCCAAAGCAGTCCATCTACCGCTTCCGCCGAGCCGATGCGCGACTGTTCGGTGTGGTGTGTGAATTCCTGATGGGCGACTATCAGGCCAAGTATCTGCAAAAGAACGTCACGCGGCGCAATGCGCCCGCCATCCTGCGGACGGTGAACGCGGTGTTCGACGGCCTGCAGGACGGCAAGCCCAAGTTCGAAGGATACGAGACGCATAGCGCACATCAGACCGAGTTGCCAGGCTATGTGGAAGTGCTGCCGCTGGCGCAAGCTGAGGAGAACGAAGCGGCCGCTACTGAGAGCGGCGCGTTGGCGTTGCGCAACCCTTTGCTGCAAGCTCGACCCGATAAGGAAGAAGGCGCACGAGTAAGGGAAGCGCAGGCCTTTGCCGAGAAATTGATGAGCATCGTCGGGCATTGGCACATCCACGCGAATGATACGGAGCGCGCCGTGCAATGGGGCGACATCATGGTGCTGGTACGTCGCCGCACCCATCTCAAGACTTACGAGCAGGCCTTGCGCGATCAGCACATCCCCTACCTCACCTCGCGTCGCGGCGGTTTGCTCGACACGCTGGAAGCCTCGGATATCCAGGCCTTGTTGACCTTCCTGATGACGCCGTTCGCCGATCTGCAACTCGCACAAGTGCTGCGCTCGCCATTATTCTCCTGTAGTGATGACGACCTGATGAGTGTCGCTGCTGCTACGGACGAAAGTAAAGCAACCGTTCGCCCTGAGCTAGTCGAAGGGCAATCATCTACTCATGGTTCGATAAGCTCACCACGAACGCAAGCGGGGCAGCGTTCCTCATGGTGGTCGCGTGTAGAGTCGTTGATCGTTGCGGGTGCGGTTTCCGTGCATCTGCAGCGTGCGCATGGCTTGCTGAAAAACTGGCTGGTGTTGGCGGAACGACTGCCCGTGCACGATCTGCTGGACCGCATCTATTTTGAGGCCGATGCGCAGCAACGCTATGCCGCTGCGGTGCCGTCGGCGCTGCGCGCCACGGTGCTGGCCAACCTGCAAGCCTTTATGGAGATCGCGTTGAACGTCGATGCGGGACGTTATCCTAGTCTGTCGCGTTTCCTGCGTACCCTCGCCGAACTCAAACAGGCGGACGACAACGAAGCACCCAACGAGGGCGCGGTGGATCAGGCTGGAGATGCGCTGCGCATCTACACCGTGCACGAATCGAAAGGTCTGGAAGCCCCGCTGGTGTGGTTGTTGGACAGCAACGCCAAAGCGCCTGCCGACAAAGGTTACGACGTGCTGCTGGATTGGCCGACCAATGACACCCGACCCGCACACTTGTCTTTGTATACCGACAAAGCCAGCCACGGTGCGCTGCGCGAAAAGTATTTTGCGGCCGATCAGCGACTGGCTGAGCGTGAGGATATGAATCTGCTCTACGTCGCCATGACGCGCGCCAAACAAGTGTTACTGGTGAGCGGTAGTGGCGCGCTGATCGCGAACACCTGGTATGCGCGCATCGCTGAAGTTCACGGTGAGTGCGTCGATGAGCCCTTGTCCGGCGTGTCGGTGAGTGCTGTGAAAGCAGCTCCCTCATCCACATTGCAGCCTGTCGATCCGCGTCTCACTCAGCCTCTGCCTACCGGTATACGTAAAGCAGTGCTGACCGAGCCGCAACGTCGTGGTGTCTGGTTGCATGCCTTGTTGCAACATCTCGCCGCATCGTCGGATACGGCGCAAGAGAGCGAGCGCACGGTGTTGCAAAACCGTATCGGCATTCCCAGTGCGGATATGGACGCACTGTGGCAACAAGCCCAACAGTTACTGACCTCGCCGTCACTGACCCGCTACTTCGATGCGAACCAGTACCTCAGTGCCTGCAACGAGATGCCTTATGTGAATGCGCAAGGCGAGTTGAAGCGTATAGATAGGTTAGTGGAGTTCGACGACGAGGTGTGGGTGTTGGACTACAAGCTGGGCGACAGCACCGATCCGTCGCGCCATGCGGCGCAGATGCGGGAATATCAGACCGCGATGCAGTCGGTGTACTCGGGTAAGAAGGTGAGATGCGCCTTATTGTTCGGGGATGGGATATTGAGCGAGGTGTAGGGCGGTTGCCTCATATGAGGCCGATACGCTTACTGTTTTACAGGAATTTGCCACAAACCCGACAAATCGAGTGTGGTATATTCTCGCTCCGAATTCGCAGTGCAGAGTCATTACGCTGTTTTCTTCAACCTAATTTCAGGAGAACTATATGGAACATACTTTACCCGCACTGCCTTACGCGACCGACGCGTTGCAACCTCATATGTCCAAAGAGACATTCGAGTACCACTATGCCAAGCATCACCAGGCTTACGTGACCAATCTGAATAACCTGATCAAAGATACCGAGTATGCGTCTCTTGATCTGGAAGCCATCATCAAGAAGGCACCCGCTGGCGGCGTCTACAACAACGCTGCGCAAGTGTGGAACCACACGTTTTTCTGGAACTGCATGAAGCCTAATGGCGGCGGGCTACCTTCCGACGCGTTGGCTGATGCGATCAACAAGAAGTGGGGTTCGTTCGACGATTTTAAGAAAGCGTTTCAGACTTCCGCCGTGGGTAACTTCGGTTCAGGTTGGACATGGTTGGTGAAGAAGGCTGACGGTTCAGTGGACATCGTCAACATGGGCGCTGCTGGTACACCGCTGACGACAGCCGACAAGGCGCTGTTGTGTGTGGACGTGTGGGAACACGCTTACTACATCGACTATCGCAATATGCGTCCCAAGTTCGTTGAGACTTATTTGAACAACTTGGTGAACTGGGAATTCGTGGCGAAGAACTACGCCTGATTTCGCTAGGGTTACGCGAGCCTGCTCGTGAACCTTGCACAAAAAACCCTCACGAAGTCACCTAGCCGTTCCGCAAAGGTGTGTAGGTTTTTAACAAGTAGTCCATAATGCCCTCTAGTGAAAGCTAGAGGGCATTATCATTTTCGGCACAAAATCTTCCGCGTAAAGCCAGCCTGAATCCCAGTCGGAGCCGATGGGATTTAGGTCAAATACACAGCTTATCAAGCTTTTTCAACCTAAAGCCGACAACGCAGCCTCCGGTACTTTGTCTAGCACTTTCAAAAGTGCTTTGGCCGCACCTGTCGGACGGCGCTTGCCCTGCTCCCAATTGCGTATCGTTTCGAGCGAAACATCGATGCGATGCGAGAACTCAAGCTGACTAAGCCCTAGGCGATGGCGAACACGGCGTGCAAACTTTGCAGCGTCCTGCATTGCTTCGTCATCATCCTGAGCCATTTGCAAGATGATGTCTTTCTCGCTGGTGGTATCCAAACGATCCTTGTTCACTCGACCTTTTGGCAACCCAGCAAGGGTCACCGGGTCAATTTTAACGTTCACTGTTTTCATAGTCATGTACCTCCCTTTGGTTTGCCTTGCGCGCCGAGATGATTCGGAGAACCGTTCCGCGAATAGTGTACACAACAAAGAACACTCGCCCGTCGATAGATCCAAGCATCTGGTAACGATCCTCTCCGTAATCCCAGCGTGTGTCTTTGTGAATCAATCGATCGGCATCCATGAACGCGCGAAGCACGTAAGCGAAATCAAACCCGCGCGCGGTAAAGCACGCATCGCTCTTGTCCTGATCCCATTCGAATTCCATACGCGCATGGTAGGCCAATGGCCTACTTGCGTCAAGAATATTGATTGCACACCTTTGCGGAACGGCTAGAGGTTGACCTCGGGGTTTTTTTATGTGTTGACGGCTTGCGGCAAGGTCGGATATTCCATAAATGCCACGGTGTTGCGCCCTTGATGCTTGGCCTGGTAGAGCGCCTTGTCCGCAGTCTGCAGCAGGACGTCGGCACTTAGTTCGCGCGTGGGATGGATGCTGGCTATTCCGCAACTCACACTGACGAACTGGTGCTTGGAACCCGCATGAGGTAATTGCAGCAGCGACACACGTTGGCGGACACGTTCTGCCACCCAGCGTGCACCGACTTCGTCGGTCTCGCCCAAGACCATGATGAATTCCTCGCCGCCATAGCGCGCCACCAGGTCGGCGGGGCGGGGGGCGGATTTGGCAAGTTTCTTGGCGATAGCCTTGAGGCAGTCATCACCTTGCTGGTGGCCGTAGAGGTCGTTGTATTGTTTGAAGTGATCCACGTCCATCATCACCAGTGACATCGGTTTGTTGAGACGTATGCAACGGCGCCATTCGCGCTGCAAGGTCTCATCGAACATGCGCCGGTTGGCGAGGCCGGTCAGTCCATCGGTCATGGACAGACGCTGCAACTCCTGATTGGCATCGTGCAGTTGTTCGGCCAGTTTGACCAGAGCGCGTTGCATCTTCACCAGCCTATACATGGCGCGCACCTTGGCTTGTACTACCACGCTGCCCACCGGCTTCATGATGTAATCGTCACCGCCGGCTTCGATGCCGCGTACCAGATCCTCGTCCTTGGACATGACGCTGAGGAAGATGATGGCGGTCCAGTCGTCCTTGCGCTGCAACATGCGTATCTCTTTGGCGACTTCATAGCCATTGGTATCGGGCAAGATGATGTCGAGCAGCACGATATCGGGATGTTCCTGCTTGTACAGCGCTATGGCCTGCGCGCCAGTCTCGGCCAGCAGCGGCTGTACACCCATCTCTTCGATATAGCCCGAGATGGCTTTGAGAGCGACTTTGCTGTCCTCGACGATGAGTACCTTTAATTTGGATAACTGTTGAATCATTCCACTGTTCCGGTATTTCCGTTGTGACGAATTGGCTGGTTGTGCGGCACGTGATGCCGTGACTAGTGACGGATTGTGCCAGATAAAGGGCGGCGGGGCGAAGTGTCTAAGGCATGAGTAACGTGGCAAACACCCCTTAATTTCACGCCTAAGGCGGCGGGGTTTGGTAATATCCGCGCCTACTTAACTTTGGTGTCGTCGTGATGAACCCCACTTTAGTCTTCGATATAGAAACTATACCTGACATCGCCGGGCTGCGTGTCCTGCATGGTTTGGATGCACGCGTGAGCGACGCCGAGGTCGCCGAGATGGCCTTCCAGCAACGCCGTCAAAAGACCGGCACCGACTTCATTCAGCACCATCTGCAACGCGTGGTGGCGATCTCCTGCGTGTTGCGTGAGGGCGACAACTTCAAGGTGTGGTCGCTGGGCGGCATGGATGAGGATGAGGGCAGCATCATCCAGCGCTTCTTCGATGGCATAGACAAATACACGCCGCAGATCGTGTCGTGGAACGGCAGTGGCTTCGATCTGCCAGTGCTGCATTATCGCGGTCTGATCCACGGTGTGCAGTGCGCGCGCTATTGGGATATGGGCGAGGACGATAAAGAATTCAAGTGGAACAATTACATCAGCCGCTATCACATGCGCCATCTCGATCTGATGGATCTGCTGGCGATGTATGGTGGTCGCGCCAATGCGCCGCTGGATGATCTCGCCAAGCTGATCGGTTTCCCCGGCAAGTTGGGCATGGACGGCAGCAAGGTGTGGGAGGCATATCAGGCCGGACAGTTGGCCGATATACGCAACTACTGCGAGACCGATGTGGTGAACACCTATCTGGTGTACGCGCGCTTTCAGATGATGCGCGGTAACCTGACTCGCGATGGCTTCAAGCGCGAATGCGAGCTGGTGCGTAGCGAATTGGCCAAGCTCAATGTGCCGCATTGGCGCGAGTATCTGGCTGCATGGCCCGAGATGCAGGGTTGATGTTGCAGTATCGCAGCGCCTGGCTGGTGGGCGGCTGGTGTCTAGTCGCACTGGTGGCGTATCTCTCATTGATGCCGAATCCACCCGAGCCTTTCCAGTTCCATATGGTCGATAAGGTGGAGCACGGTATTGCGTATGCCGGGATGTCCTGGTGGTTCTGCCAGATATATCAGTCGGTGAAATCACGCCTCACGGTGTGTGCCGCACTGGTCGCTTATGGCGTGCTGATAGAGATATTGCAGGGCATGACAGGCTATCGATATTTTGAATATGCCGACATGTTGGCAGACAGCGTCGGTGTGTTACTGGGTTGGTTATTGGCGCGTTCCGCATTGGGACGTGTGTTCGTTTTGATAGAAAGTATATGGCGGTAAGCACTATGGCAACAGAGAATAAAGTCACCATCGAATCGTTGGACCAGGAGGGTCGCGGCGTCGCACACTTCGACGGCAAAGTGATCTTCATCGAGGGCGCGTTGCCCGGTGAGATCGTCAGCTACGCCTCATATCGCAAGAAGCCCGCCTTCGAACAGGCGCAAGTCACCACCATCTACAAGTCTGCACCGATGCGTGTGACGCCCAAGTGCAAACACTTCGGTGTGTGCGGCGGTTGCTCCATGCAACATCTGGACGCGCGCGCGCAGGTCGCGGTCAAGCAGCGCATTCTAGAGGACGGCTTGTGGCACATCGGCAAAGTCAAAGCGGAGAACATCCTGCCCGCCATCTACGGCCAGACCTGGGGCTACCGTGAACGCGCGCGTATCTCGGTCAGGCATGTCATCAAGAAGGGCAAGACGCTGGTCGGCTTTCACGAGAAGCGCAGCAGCTACGTCGCCGACATGCAAAGCTGCGAGATACTCGCGCCCAAGATCGCCAAGCTGTTGCCGCTGCTGGCCGAGCTGGTGAGTAACTTGTCGATACGCGACCAGTTGCCGCAGATCGAGGTCGCGGTGGGTGAACATGTCGATGCGCTGGTGTTGCGCGTGATGGCGCCGCCCAATCATGCCGATGAAGCGCTGTTGCGCAGCTTCGCCGACGCGCACGACATCCAGTTCTGGCTGCAGAGCAAAGGCCCGGAGACTATCGTTCCATTTCATCCTTTGGATGCGCCTGAACTGTCGTACAGCTTGCCCGAGTTTGATGTCACCATGCCGTTTGCACCCAGCGAATTTACCCAGGTGAACAGCGCGCTCAACCGCGTGATGATCAGCCGTGCGATGCGCTTGCTCGATCCGCAACCGGGCGAACGCATCGCCGATTTGTTCTGCGGTCTGGGCAACTTTACTCTGCCCATCGCGCGCAGCGGCGCACAGGTGCTGGGCATAGAAGGCAGCGACGCATTGGTGAAGCGCGCCCAGCAGAACGCTGCGAGTAACGGTTTGGCTGACAACACTTCGTTTATGGCGATGAATCTGTTCGAGATGACCGAAGAAGGTTTTGCACAGCTCGGCCACTTCGATAAATTGCTCATCGATCCTCCGCGCGACGGCGCATTCGAGCTGGTGAAGTCACTCGGCGGTGACAACGCGCCCAAGCGCATCGTCTATGTAAGCTGTAATCCCGCCACACTGGCACGCGATGCGGCAGAATTGGTGAAGCGCGGTTACGTGCTGCAAGCTGCCGGTGTGATGAATATGTTCCCGCACACCTCGCATGTGGAATCCATCGCAGTGTTCGTCAAGGAATGACGGCCAAGGCCCGCGTTAATTCTTTTTAGGTGGTGTCGAGAACAGCGGGTTCTTTGCCACCAGATTCAAACGCTCGCCGAACTCCTGTGCGAAGCTGTGCATCGCTTTGGCGGCTTCTTTCTCGCCGGTAGCGCGTTCCAGCGTGTCGGCCATCGACAGCAGGTTCTGGTGATAGAACAGCTTCATCTCGTCGACCAGCATCTCCTTGGTCCAAAGATCGATGCGCAAAGTATTCTTCGCCTCTGCATCCCATACCGACAGCATGATGGCTTTGCTGTTGCTCTCCACACCGCCGTCTGATGCACTCCAGTCGATGTTGATGGGCAGGCTCTTCTCGTCCAGTGTGACGGTGAATTTGATCTCGGATTTTTTCATGTTTGTTCCCTTGGTTTGCGTGATTGTGTTGTCATAACTACACATAGTTCATTGCTGTAAACATCCCCTCCTCCTTGCAGGGGGAGGGCTAGGGAGGGGGTAGACTTTGCCTCGTCATGACTACACCCCCATCCTAACCTTCCCCCTTGAATGGGGAAGGGACGGCTCGCTCAACTTACCCTTTTAACTTGGCAAACGCGCTCGCCATCGCACTATTCACGGCGGGTTGCGGTGCGCTGCGTGTGGGCATCTTAGCCTGACTACGCATCTCGCGCGGCGCATCGCGGCGGCTGTCAGCGGCGGTGTCGGTAAGACGCATGGTCAGCGCGATGCGCTTGCGTTTGGCATCCACTTCCAGCACCTTAACTTTGACGATCTGTCCGGCCTTGACCACGCTGTGCGGGTCTTTGACAAAGGTGTTGGAGAGCGCGGAGATATGTACCAGCCCGTCCTGATGTACGCCGATGTCGACGAACGCACCGAACGCGGCGACGTTGGTCACCACGCCCTCCAGGATCATGTCGGGCTTGAGGTCGGATATCTCCTCCACGCCTTCACGGAAGGTGGCGGTAGTGAATTCCGGACGCGGGTCGCGGCCCGGTTTTTCCAGTTCTTTGAGGATGTCGGTGATGGTCGGGATGCCGAACTTTTCGTCGCTGTACTTGGCTGGGTTCAGCGATTTGAGCAGGCTGCTATTGCCGATGACGGTTTTAATATCTTGCTTGATGTCTGCCAGGATGCGCTGCACCAGCGGATAGGATTCGGGATGCACGGTCGAGCCGTCGAGCGGATCGTCGCCGCCCATGATGCGCAAAAATCCGGCCGCCTGTTCAAACGTCTTGTCACCCAGGCGCGGCACGTTGCGCAATTGCTCACGGCTGGCGAACTTGCCCTTACTGTCGCGATAGCTGACGATGCCCGCCGCCACGGTGCTGCTCAAGCCCGAGACGCGCGCCAGCAAAGGCGCGGAAGCGGTGTTCACATCCACGCCGACCGCGTTCACGCAATCCTCGACGACCGCATCCAGCGAGCGCGCCAACTGCGTCTGGCTCACGTCGTGCTGGTATTGGCCCACACCAATCGACTTGGGATCAATCTTCACCAGTTCGGCCAGCGGGTCCTGCAGGCGGCGCGCGATGGACACCGCACCGCGCAAGCTCACATCCATGTCGGGCAATTCTTTCGAGGCGAATTCCGATGCCGAATACACCGATGCGCCCGCTTCGGAGACCACCACGCTGGTGAGTTTCAGTTCGGGACGCAGCTTGATCAGGTCGTGCGCCAGCTTGTCGGTCTCGCGCGAGGCCGTGCCGTTGCCGATCGAGATCACCGCGACTCTATGTTTCTCGGCCAGCTTGGCCAGCGTGTGCAGCGAGCCGTCCCAATCGTTGCGCGGCTGGTGCGGATAGATCACGGCGGTGTCCACCACCTTGCCGGTCTCGTCCACCACCGCCACCTTCACGCCGGTGCGTATACCGGGATCGAGTCCCATCGTCGCGCGCGGGCCGGCGGGGGCGGCGAGCAGCAGGTCTTTCAGGTTGCGCGCGAACACGTTGATCGCCTCGGTCTCGGCGCGTGTGCGCAACGCGCCCATCAGTTCGGATTCCAGATGCAAGGAAAGCTCTTCACGCGCCAGGTCCAGCGCACAGTGTCCGAGCCAGCCAGGCTATCGGCAGGGCGACCCAGTTGCTTGATGCCGAAATGATTGGCGATGCGCATCTCGCAGGGGTTGTGCGGCGCGTTCCATGTCGGCTTCTCGGCCTCGCTATCCAGACGCAACAGCACGTGACAGCAGCTCCTCGCGACGGCCGCGCAATATCGCCAGCGTGCGATGCGAAGGGATGGTGCTGAGCGATTCGGAGTAGTCGAAATAGTCGGCGTATTTCGCCGCCGCCTCGTTCTTGCCCTCGATGACCTTGGACTCCACCACGCCGTGCTCCAGCAGATATTCGCGCAAGCTCTGCAGCAGCGTGGCATCTTCGGAGAAGCGTTCCAGCAAAATTTGTCGCGCGCCATCCAGCGCGGCCTTGTTGTCGGCAACACCGGCGTTGTCGCCGTTATCGGTCGTGAAAGGCGGGCGCAGATATTTCGCCGCTTCGACTTCTGGCGACAAGCTCGGGTCGGCCATCAGCGATTCCGCCAACGGTGCGAGTCCTGCTTCCAGAGCGATCTGTGCCTTGGTGCGGCGCTTCAATTTGTAAGGCAGATACAAGTCTTCCAGATGCGTCTTGTCGGTTGCATGCGCGATGGCATCGAGCAAGGTCGGGGTCATCTTGTTCTGTTCGGTGATGCTCGCGATGATGCTGGCGCGACGGTCTTCCAGTTCGCGCATATAGCGCAGACGCTCTTCCAGCAGGCGCAACTGGATGTCGTCCAGACCGCCGGTCGCCTCCTTGCGGTAGCGCGAGATGAACGGCACGGTCGCGCCCTCGTCGAGCAGTTCTATGGCCGCAGCGATCTGTGCGGGTTTGGCGGCGACTTCTACCGCGAGGCGTTGTTCTATGGATGGCAGCATGGTTCGATGGACTAAGTTGAATAACCCTCTGCACTGAGAGGACTATGGGTGATTTTTACGAGGGGCGGATTATGCCAAGATGGGAGCGAGGCTGAAAGAGAAATACGCTCGATTCATATTAACCAGATTCATCTCTTCGGGTGCACCCGAAGAGATGAATCTGGGCACTGGGCGGTCAAGTTTGTCCTGACTTAAAGTAAAAGCGAGGGACTGCCGGGTTCGGCAGTTCATAGCTCAACGTATGTTTTATTGTCAAAGTGAATTTGGTCTTTGATAATTCCACTAATGGTTGCCCATGCGAATTTCATTCCGTCCGCGCGAAAGCGTTGGCCAACAAATTTTACATAGTCCATGTCGGGTTGGACGGTCACCAATTGAAGTAACTCCACGCCAACCTTAGTGAGCACACCGACATTACTAGCTAGCTGCGGAGTGTCCTTGTCTCTTTCAAAAATCAGAATAAGTGGGCCATAGATAAAACTCATCGTTTGAGCGGCAGTTTGAGGGGGAAATTGTAGGGAAAGGTCTGCTTCAAAAATCAAGCCAGCATCTTTTAGCGTGAGAATATCGTGAAAGGAAATGCCACCTTCTTTTGTATAAATGAACGCGTCAGGATCAAGATAACAAACCTTATCGCCTGAACGAATGACGTAATTGGCGAGCTTAACGAAGCTTTCTACTTCATTTTTCGAAAGGTTGCGGAGCACATCAAGTGTTCGTAGCGAAAATGCACCCGGTTGTTTTATTTCTCCGGCAAGAATTCGTCCCCAAAGGTGCTGAATTTCTTCGGTAGAAATCCCTGAGGAAATTTCCATAAAACGTGAAACCCATTCGGGCTCTGGTTTTGAATCCGGTACTGAGGTTTCTTTGGCAAGTTCCTCGGCAGCACTAGAGCAAACTGATTCAACGTTCTGTTGTTTTTGCAGCTCTTGATACTGAATACGCGCCGTTACACGATTAGGCAGAGCTGGTAAATCGTCAGGCTGTGCAACTGGTGAGAATACTTTTATTTTGCCATCATCGTATTCACTGTTGGTCAGAAGCTTCCTGCTTCCAGCCATTGCTTCAGCTATGACTTTGACCTCATAGGCTTTGGCTTCAGCGGTTTTCTTAATGAAATATGGTTTTGAGATAGCACCACACCCCGCCGAAATTACTTCAATCAGTCGCGTTAAAGGTTCGCTCAAGCCAACAAGATCTTTGATGTCCATAGTAATTTAGATCTAACGTTAAGTTGAGGGGCTCGCCCGCTTCTGGGCGAGTCCCGCTTGAACGATGGGTTGGGCGGCAGCGGGCATAAACTTATTTACGAATTCATCAACAGCCTGTTGCTGTCTGGCGATGCTGTCATTGATGAGTTCGTGATAGTTTTGTCCGTCAAACGGTAATTCAAGTTCGGCACGTACTGCAGACAGAACTGGAACGAGAAGCCTGCTAAGTTCCGCTGTGTGGTGGACACACTCGCGCATAAACTCAAGATGCTTTGGCTGCAGTGAGCCAACCACCTTGGCGCGGCGAGCTAACGCTTCATTGATGCGCCTCTGTTCAAACTCGAAATTCCCTTGGAGCACGTTCCAACGGCGATCATCTACGATTCCCTCGATATTGTGTTGCTTAATCATTTCCAAAACTCGGTCGCGCTCTTTCCCAAAGACTGCAACTTGACTGTCAATGAGAGCGATGGCGCTCTTCTCGTCCATTAGTTCAAAGCGTTTGGCAAAGAGTGTTAGGAATAGTGCTCCAAGTTCGCCTGTGAAGCTCACCACTGATTGGATTGTTTCGGCTTTAGCGATGACATGGACCTTTGCGATTGCCGGTGACTTTTCAATGAAGTCGCCAGTAATTTGATCATTCGGTAAGTCTAGATTTCCGAACCGGCTTACCGCGTTCATTCCAGCGGCCACCGCTTCTGCGGCTGCTAAGAACACCTCTTTCCGGAGCACCATCTCTCGTTCTTTTGTCTTCTGAATGCGCTCGTGCTCAAATTGAGCGCGAAGACGTCGGTCACTGGCAGTGTTTGCGAGGGCAACCCCTCCGAAAGACAACAGCGAACCAAAGACAATTCCCCAAAAGGAGGCTGGTATCGCTTCGAGCAGATGGATAAGGTCAGCAAGTAGAGTCATAACGCCCAACGTATAGTAGGCGACAAAAATGTCGGATAATCTGGCGCGAAATACCGCCTAATCTGGGAAGAAAGTTTCAACATATTGATTTAAATAAAAGCGATATTCATCAAAACTCACTCCTCGCCAGAAAAAACCTCCATCTTGCTGTTGCTATTTAACCCCATCCAAGTAACAAGTAACTTCGGGGTCAAACTTTGGGGTCAGGTCTTGCATTACGACATTTATTTTGCCTGTTTACCTTGTTTGTTATGCCGCCAACTTTTGCAGCGGGAACTGCACATCAATCTCATCCCACGGTACGAAGACTTTGCCGGATGCGTCTTTTTCGGCGATGCCTAATTCCAGCAGTTTGGTGACATCGCTATGCACGTTACTGTAGTTGCGCGAAAGATGTTTTGCCAGCGCGTAAATGGAGCATGCGCCACACTCCTTTAGCGAGTGTATCAGGGCGCAGCGTTGCGGCGTGAGCGCGGACAACAATTGCACGGCACTTTCAAAGCCGATTCCCGCATAGGACTTAACCCGCTTGCCTGCCTCGACAGCGTGCCACGCTTGGGAAAATTGCGCCAAATCTTCTTCCAAACTGGTGACTGCCACATGCAAAGTTTTTTTGCTCATTTCGCACTCCTAACATCCGCTAAAAAATCAGCGATCATCTGATCCACGCTGACGAATTGATAAGACTCTTCAATTCCTCGTAAATGCTTGTGGTCGCCTTTGCCTTTTTCGTTGTCGTAACCGACCACTCTTACGCCATCGACAACGTAGGCCAGCCGATACTTCAAGCCATGTGTACGTTCCGCTGTTGCCGTGGGTAATTGCCAAATCACCATTTCAATCATTCCGCCCGCAAATGGTTTTTTCTTTGAAAAGATGCACAGGGCTTTCATTGTGTATTGTCTCTAAAGCAATAGGTAATAACAAGCGGAGTTTTTGAATGCGCTGAAAAAGAGTTTCAGCGCGTATTTTCTGCGCAATCTAGCAGCAAAGACATCCACTTTTCACAAGCAAGAATATATAGACCTCTTGTTTTGCGTAGCCGAGAGCGGACCGGCAGGGGCTGACAAATCGAACTCTGCCAGTTCCTTCAAATCATTTTGATCAACGTCTATCGCGCTGTGCCGTCAACTGTTCTTTGCAGGCAGCAGCGAATTATCTTCTGTCATCGTCGCGATCCTCGCATTTGCGCTCTGAATGGTTGGCATGGTGGTGCAATATGTCTGGAATGTGCTTTTCGTTGCAACTGGTTCTGCATGTGGCACTAGGCATGATGCGTATGCCAGCACCAGGAGCCATGACGGAGGCAGGGGTAGTGGCTCCGGTGTATAGCTTTGCTACCGCCGGGCTGCGCAGCACGGCAACGTCGAGCGTGCAGGCATCGAGCAGGGGTTCGGCCTTGACGCCCACCTTGATGCAGGCGGTGCGCGCGGGCTTGTACTCCTTGGGAGTCAGGTTCTTCACCGTGTATGGTTTCTTCGGGGCCTCAAACACGTTTTTGACCACGACGCCCGGCTCAACTTTGCGTTCTTCTCCGAACAGTGATTCCTCAGGCTGAATGTTCATGCTTGCGCCGTAGCGGTGATAGAAGTCTTCGAACGATACCGGCTGCGCCAGCACTTTGCCGTCGCGGGTGGCGATGTCGTCTTGCACGTCGCCATTACCGTTGCCGAGGAGGCCGCGCATTCCGCCGTAGGCGGTATAGTTCAGGGAGACTGCGACATCCAGGAAGTTTCCGCCGAGGATGTTTACCCAGACACCATCCACCACAACAACGCGCACGGTTTCTCCGCTGCCGTGCTTGATCAGGTAAACATTGGCGTTGCGTGTGACCTCGACGTTGTCAGGCAGCGAGAGCGTTTTGCCGTCAGCCAGCGCAACCTGGCTCCCGTCCACAACCAGCCGGGCTGGATCGAGGAACACGGCCACGCGGGTTTTGCCCATTTGCATTGCAACGGCCTTGTTGAACGCGACGTTGGGCCGGTTCGGCGTCCACTGCTGCCGCACTTGCACGATGAATGAGGGTCCACTCGTCGTCAGCAGGAAGTCGCCCGCTGCCTGGAAATCGTAGTACAGGCCATCCAGGGTTGTGATGTGCGGTTCACCGGTCGAGCTGCCGCTGATACCCGTGCAGTTACAAGCTCCCGGTGGGTTGTTGGTAGCGTTCAGTACCGGCGGCGTATTGGTGCAGAAGCTGCTGGACACAGGGTTCACACGTCCGTTGGCGTCCATACGCATCAAGTAGATGGCGTCAGCCTGGTCCGTCGGCGACATGCATCCCACGCCGGCATTGATGTAGCCGCTGATCCAGTTCTTTTCCAGCCAGTACTGGATGCCCATGGGGGAAAGATTGACCGTCTCTTCATAGGTCTGATCGCAGGAATTATTCGGGTTTGCTGGGTTCTGCGCCGGGCAGCACCGCAGATGGTTGAAAGCAATGCCATCGCCATGCCGCCGCTCATGCGCGATGAGCGAGACCAGCAGCGCAATGCCCGCCCACTTCTTCTGATACGTGCGGGCATAGTCGTCCTTAGGACGCATCAGAAAATAATTCGCTGAATCTCCCTGGCCGGCATATGTTGGTCCAACATACTGATCGACTGAAGTGGCAGAAGTTATGTCAATGCCGCCTATGCCTGCTTTCAGCCAGTCATACAGCGTGCCGGGCGTCCATGGCAGGTGGCCGCTCATCCCCAGGTCCATGTAGTAAATGGCTCGGAGAGATTGCAACAGCACCAGTTCATCTGTCCATTGGGCTATCGGAATCGCAGAGACTGGCGCGTTACAAGTCAGTGTAGCCGGGTTGATCAGCACACCATTTTTGCGGATCTTGAAATCGGCGATGAACCTCGAGAATTCCGGATCAGTAGTCGGGCATTGCTCGAAGAACTGCGCGTTATCGCATATATACGCTCTGGCAGGATTCGCCAGGCTCACTAAAACAAAGGCAAGCCAAAGTACCATGATGTGCTTTAGTTTCATCATTTCCCCCTTTTGTTGATTTTCGATAACTCCCTGAAACACCACCGACCTAGGCATTCCTTTTCCGAAATTAGGGAAGTTAAAGGGGGCGGGTTCGCAATACTTCCTCACCCAACATCGTCCGCTTTACTGCCCCATTTCCGCCGCCGCAATCTAACAGCAAAATCGTCTACTAACCACAAGCCAAAATATATAGACCCCTTGCTTTGCGTAGCCGAGAGTGGACCGGCAGGGGCTGATAAATCGAACTCTGGCAGTTCCTTCAAATCATTTTGATCAACGTCTAGCGCGCTGTGGTGTCAGCTGTTCTTTGCAGGCAGGAGACAATTTATCTTCTTGCTGTTTGAGGCATCGCAGGACTCTGCCTTGTCCGGGTTTGGTGTCCTTGCACAGCCTGGCCGCATCATCCTTGCACGCCTCGGCAACATCCCTGATCTTTTCTTTCAGCTTTACGATGTTCTCCTTGCAGCCGGGCGACAACTCTTTCTCGTGCTCCTTCATGCATCGCGCCACACGACCCTCTCCCGGTTGTACACCTTTGCACAGCCTTTCCGCATCTGCCGCGCAGGGCTTGCCCACTGGTTCTGCCGAGACACCCGTTGTCATGAATAATAAGAACGCTCCTGCAACCGGCGCGAGCCAATTCATTTGATTCACGGAAAACACAGTCCTGTTTTTCATATGCCTCACTCCTTTGGGTTGGTTAGAGATAACAGCCGAACTGATGACTTGTTACTTGCCGGTACGGATGATCCATCCCGATCCTTTGTGCTGCCTTGCAATCAACGCGATACCCTGATTTCTTCGGGGTCACGTCTTGCATTACGACATCTATTGTCTGGCGATTCTCGAAAGTAAAGTGGCCTGGTTCGCAATACATTTTCACTTGCTTTGTCGCCCATACGCGCGCGAGCAATCTAACAGCCAAGCCATCCTCTTTCCACAAGCAAAATATATAGACCTCTCGGTTATATTTTGGCTATACGCCCAGCATCCTGGGCGACAACAAGGTTTGCATGTCGCGTCGTCCGTCGGCGATGAGGTAGATGAATACCTCATCGCCGATCACCCGATAAAAATAAAAAGGGGCATGGCGAGCAATGCTTTTTCACCACACCCCTATATCGCAGAGCTCATATCAAACCATTACGGTGCTTGCGACTCATCCACAGAAATCGAGAGCTCCCAAGCGCCCGTGTTGTCTGCCAATACATCATCATTCACGCAAATCTCGAGTGGGCCGATTTGGTTGGTCGTGAATGAGGTCTGGTTGCCGCCTTGTACTTCTTGTGATCCAACTTTTAAGACGAGTGAATACTTGGCTTTTCCAGGGAATGGGAATGGTGCCGCTGCTGATGTGTTCTGCGCGCCATCGGCACCGTAAATACAACCGCCCAGGAAACAACCAAAGTCGATCCTATGGCTAGCGGCGGGATTGGCTACGACAGTGACTTTGGTATTGGCGCGCAATGCTTGTACGCCAGGCAACAATGCGCAAGGCCCAGGGGCAGGACCATTCCCTTGGAAAAAGGATTGTGCAAGTGGAAAGGTCATGTCGGTATGTACATTGGTATTAGTTTTGCGCAAAACCTGGAGTGTGGTCCTCGCTTCCCCCAAACAATTATTCGCTGAAAAAGCATGGATGGTCTTGAGGCCCGGCCACGCATTACTATAGGTATAAGTGAACTTAAGTGGGATGCTGGCACCGGCCTGACCAAAATCAACAGGTCCGTTATACAGTGTCGTGTTAACGCGATGACCAACGTCAACACCCACACCAGGATCAAGGCCCACTGTATCGCACTTTCCTTCACCCCATACCAGTATGGTGACAGGGTGTGTATCAGTCACGCCGCAGGGCGTGTGGAAGGTGGTGTCGCAAACGATAGGCGTGGCGGGATCGACTTCAACCCGTACGATCTTGCCTGAGCAGGCAGCAAGCACACAACTGATGCCAACAAGAAAAAGAACCGGCAGATACCTTGTTGATTTCTGAACTGAGTTTTTTGTCATGATGAATCTCCCTGTGGATGAGAATTAAAGAGCTTGGGTTCGCAATTCTTTTCCGCCTATGATTCCACATTGCTTACCAGCCAGTTCATCGAAGCTTAGTGCAATTAAAGGGGGGCGGGTGCGTATACTTTTCACCCATCGCCCCCAGCTTCAATACGCGCAATCTAGCAGCAAAGCTATCCACTTGTCACAAGCAAAAGTATATAGACCTTTCGGTTTAAAACGGGCTAGATGCCCAGCATCCTGCGTGATGCCCATGCTGGTATGTCGCGCTGCCCGTCGGTGCTGAGGTAGATGAAGACTTGCTTGCCTATCACTTTATAGGGGTGATGGTAAGGTTTGAAGTGTGCGCAGCGATATTCTTGGATATCCTGCGCGATGAATGCTTTGAGGGAGTGAGCCGTGCTCGGGATGGTCAGCAGGTCGATGGAAAGGTTGTAGTGTTCAGATGCGATTTCTCTGCGCGAGCTATGACTTGATCGAGGTATTCGAAGCAACAGCAATAGCGCTGCATTTCTTCAGGCGTATCGACATCACTTTCATGATGTCGATAGCAAACTTCGGAGCTTCATCGACGAGGAACTGGAAGCGCTTATGGTCGATGACAGCAAACTTGCAATCGCTCCGAGCGGTCACGGTTGCGTAACGAGGCGAACCATCAATGACCGCCATCTCTCCCATGAAAGTGCCCGGCACACATTCCTCGAACAGCATACCGGCGATAGTGATGTCGGCTGTGCCTTCTATCAGTACGTACATCGCATCACCGATATCACCTTCTTTAAACAGGGTTGCACCCTGCTTGATATTTAGGAACTCAGGGTCGTGTCTGAATAGATCAAAAAAAAGCATGTAAGCAGTCTCCGATTAGGTTTGCGCGGATTGTAATCGGTAAGCGCGAAAATCGGGATTTATTACAGGATGTTGGAGATCGTTAGCAGGGGCATTCATGTCGGAGCAGTTACGACAGGTGCAATGCGCTTCGCTACCAGGCAGCTTGCGCCTGACTTATCGCCGTGTGCTTCAGCGAGTCGTGCGACCGCACTGAATCTGTTGAGCAAATCGTTCTCGGCGAAATGATCGATGACGAAATAGGGCAGGTAGGAGTCGGGCTCCCAGGAACCTTGAAAGCTTAGGGTGCTGCCATGCTCGGTCGCAACGATATGCCAGTTACCCTGGAAAGATTTCGAATCGCCTGAGAGTTGGGTGAAGGAGATGTCATCCATAGGTTGTTCGGTATATTGGAGTACCGAATGCAGGCGCACATGAAAGAACAGCACATGTTCATCCGCTGTGCGTACCACTCTGACTTGGTGGTCGGATTCGCGTACCGACGTAGACTCGACCACACCCGGCAGTTTTTTGGCGGCCTCGTAATCAGTCAGGTATCGGTACGCGCCACATTTGGAAAGCGGCGTATCGAAGCTGGCACTGAGCGCATACACATTTCCGGTGCGACTCACCGCTACCTTAAGTCCGGGATAGGGTGCGCTCGCGCAGGCCAGCGCGGCGTAACTCAGCAGGAGTCCAAACAGGAACAGTTTTTTCATAAAGACGATTTATAGGCGGACTTTATGACGCTGTGATGACGACTTCAGGCGCGCACAGGTGCACGACCAAGGCCGCTCCGATTGAGGAGGGTCAACGCAGGACGATATCGTCCAAGGTGCTACGGATCGCCGCCACGATCAGTTGGTCTGCGGCCTTCTGGTCTGCTTCGGGGATATCCCAATCGAATATCTTGCGGTACTTCTCGACTAAGTCGCGCACGTCGGTGTCGAGTTGATAACGGTGTGCTTCCAGTTCCAGTTGTTCCATTGCTTTCATGATGACTCCTTGGTTGGTTGAACGACGGGTGGCAGGTGTGGCTCTTGATGCAGTCTGAAGATTCGGATGTTTTCAGTTACCAAGCCCGCCTGTGTGAGTGCGAATAGCGCAAGTAGTTCTATTGGTAACGGCGAAATCATCAAAACAGAGTGTTTTCAGCCGAAGCTGCACTCCCTCTCCGATCTGGTGTGTGCCGTCGTCCTTGCCGTGCTGGTGGATGGGGCGAGCTTCTGGATAGGACGTAAGTTCAGAGGTCATTCGTTGGCTTCGGCCAAAGACAGCGTCTAACCGGAGCGTGCAAAACTCACCATCGTGGCAACAATTAATATTGCTGAAATGATGTCTATGTATACATAGACATCTGTGCAACCACCGTCAGGAACATAAAGCGACTGGAAATATAGCTGCCAGATTTTCCCCGTTAGTCTGCATCGTCCATCTTTAGGGATGCATATTGCGCATTATCGGCAGGGGAAAATAGCCTTGGAATGTCAGGAAGATAGGACCGATTCAGGATGCTTATTCGCAACTGATAAAGGCCGTTTATAAATTGTGAAACTAAATTATGGTCGGTTGAATTATGGGATTTAAGATTCGCTTCAAAGGTGGCATGAGCATCGGTTCTCGTATCGTATCGTTGGTGGCGATATCCACGGCGGCCATTGTATTGTTCGGTGCTTTGCAGTTTGTACAGTTTCAGCGTAACTCTGTGCTGGTGGGGTCGATTCTTGATGAGACGGTACCTGCCTTGCAAGCGTTGTATGAGATCGGTGCGAGCATAAAGGACGTTCATGCCAATGCAGTCAACTTCGTATACTCCAACGATAGTTCTCTGGTAGAGAGTCTGCCCAACAAGATCCATACTGAGGGAGTGCACATTCAGCAATTATTGGACGGTCAGCTGAAGCTCGCTGACGACAAAACCCAGCACGCGATAGTCGAACAGCTTGCTGAGCAATTCAAGGACTATATTGCGTCGATCAATCAAAGCATCTCTTTCAAACAAAACAAGCAAAACGATATTGCACTCGCGGAGCTCGAGGCAAATGCCAGTCAGTATCAAACCGAGATGTTTCAGACCTTTGAAACATTGAAGATTGAGAAAGTCCGCGCGAACGCCTATGCAATCGACTTGTATCGCGCGAATCAGACCAAGAATCTTTTAATTCTTGGTGCCGTAACAATCACGATATTGGTGCTGCTCACCGTGCTGGGCATCTGGATATATCGCAGCACGGTACTCCCTGTGCGCAGCATGGAAACGGCGATGAGAGCTATCTCGACGTCTTTGGATTTCACCATACGTATCCCGATTGCACAGCAGGACGAGGTCGGAAAATCCATTCAATCTTTCAATAATCTTATCGCAACTATGCAACACTCATTTTCCGAGATGTTGGAGGTTATCAAACGAAACGAGATCGCTTCGCTAGAGATGCATCAATCCTCTGTTGTGTTATCGGAACTTGCCAAAAACGGCAACGTTTCTGCCACTGATATTCATAGAGCAATCTTGCATATACAGGAGCAAATAGAGGGCATCAGTAAGCGCAGTGCAGAGGCGAATCTGATGACAGTAAAGTCTGGTCTGGAAGCATCTGAGAATGGCAAGACGATCAAGGTTGCTATCGAGCAGATCCACTCGGTAACGAATAACCTGAATGTTGCGGCTCAACAGGTGTTCGCATTGGCTGGTTCGTGTAGCAACATCTCACTGGTGGTTTCAGAGATCAGCAAGATTGCCGAGCAAACGAATTTATTGGCGCTCAATGCGGCAATCGAAGCTGCGCGTGCGGGAGAGGCGGGTAGGGGGTTCGCTGTCGTCGCGAACGAAGTTCGTAAGTTGGCCGAGCGAGTCGCAGACTTGACCAAGTCTATCGCACTGAAAATCCTGGAGGTGCAGAATTCCTCCTCCGCATCAACTACGATGATGAACCAAGTTGTGTTGGAAATGGACTCGGCATTGAATCTGGCCCAATCTGCTGGGAAAGCTATGACCAATATAGAGGACTACTCTCATTCCGTAACCAAGATGGTTGAAGGTATAAACCATATGGCATCCATCAGCCACATATCGAGTCGCGGAATAGTTGCTCAAGCCAATAATGTTTCTACGCTGATTGAAAGTTCACATACTGCTGCTGAGCAATCGAAAGATTCTGCGGATATGATCCGCGAGATTTCAGCGCAAATATCTAAAGTCGTAGTGCGCTTCAAAATCGGTGATAAGCATGAGATGCGCGCTATCCCATCGCATGCAAGTGTTGAGATGTTATAGTTGTCTGTGATGTGGATTTAATTTTTCTGTAAGCCGCTCCCTTAAGTATCCATCGCCTTTTAGGGACGAGAAGATTAAAGGCTAATTGATCGGATGCGCAGCATGAAAAACGCCCAGTTTATTACTGGGCGTTTTCATTTTCACTAGATCATAGCTAAGTCTGGTGTGGCTGTTATTTCTTCAATCGAAGAAGAGCAGTCCCTGAGCTTAACCAGTCAGGGTTCAACGCATCTGCATCAACAAAGCCAGTGAACGTCCTGCCAGCGGATAGATATCGCCGCTCGTGTAAAGACGTTCGGCCTCTAGGTTGTCGCTCAGATGGGTGTCGAGTATGGGTTGCCACTGCGAACCCTTGCTCAACAACGGTAGGGTGTAGGGGATGGTCTCGTGATGGCTGTTGAACAGCAGCAGGAAGTTGTCGTCGCGAATGACTTGGCCACGCTGGTCGCGTTCTTCTATGGTTTCTCCGCACAGACAAACACCCAGACAACGCGCGAAATCGTGTGTCCATTCGTGGTCGCTCATTTCGTGACCATCGGGTTTGAACCAGTGTATGTCTTTGGTGTCGGCGCCGTGGATGGCGCGCCCCTGGAAGAAGTTGCGGCGGCGGAACACCGGATGCTCACGGCGCAGCGCGATGATCTTTTGGGTGAAGGCGAGGAATGCCTCATCGGCGGGGGTAAGGTCCCAGTTCACCCAACTGATTGCGTTGTCCTGGCAGTAGGCGTTATTGTTGCCCAGCTGGGTGCGTCCCATCTCGTCGCCGGCGACCAGCATGGGCACACCTTGCGAGAAGAATAAAGTGGCCAGCAGGTTGCGCTTCTGTTGTGCCCGTAGCGCGTTGATGGCGGCATCGGTGGTCGGCCCTTCGGCCCCGCAGTTCCAGGTGTTGTTGTTGTCGGTACCGTCGCGATTCTCTTCGCCGTTGGCTTCGTTGTGTTTGTGGTTGTAACTGACCAGATCGTGCAGCGTGAAGCCGTCGTGGGCGGTGATGAAGTTGACGCTGGCGTAAGGCTTGCGTCCGCTGTGGTCGTAGAAATCGCTGGAGCCGGTGAGGCGTTGCGCGAACTCGCCGATCAAGCCGTCGTCGCCTTTCCAGTAGGCGCGCATGGAGTCGCGGTAGCGGTCGTTCCATTCGCCCCACCCCGCAGGGAAGTTGCCGACCTGATAGCCGCCTTCGCCCAGATCCCAAGGTTCGGCGATGAGCTTGACCTGGGACAACACGGGGTCTTGCATGAGGATGTCGAAGAATGCGCCGAGGCGGTTCACTTCATGCAGTTCGCGTGCCAGTGCCGAAGCCAGATCGAAACGGAAGCCGTCTATGTGCATCTCCTGCACCCAGTAACGCAGCGAGTCCATGATGAGTTGCAGCACGCGCGGTTGTTGCAGATTGAGGGTGTTGCCGCAGCCGGTGTAGTCCATGCAGTAGCGCGGGTCACTGCCGACCAGACGGTAATAGGTGGTGTTGTCCATGCCACGGAACGACAGCGTGGGGCCGAGGTGGTTGCCTTCAGCGGTGTGGTTGTACACCACGTCGAGGATGACCTCGATGCCATTCGAATGGAAGGTCTTCACCATGGTCTTGAACTCGCTCACCACGTCATCTGGTGTGGCGCTGTAACGATGGTCGGGTGAGAAGAAGCCGATGGAGTTGTAGCCCCAGTGGTTGGTCAGCCCCTGTTCGACCAGATATCGGTCGTCCAGAAAAGTGTGTACCGGCATCAGTTCCACCGAGGTGATACCCAGACTTTTTAGATGAGTGATGACAGGCTCGCTTGCCAGTCCCGTGTAGGTGCCGCGCAGATGCGGCGGTATGTCGGGATGCAACTTGGTGAGGCCGCGCACATGCAGTTCATACACCACCATGTCCTGCCAGGGGATATTGGGCGAGGCATCGTCGCACCAGGTGAACGCTGAATCGACGACGCGGCATTTGGGCATGTAGGCCGCGTTGTCGCGGCGGTCGAAGCTCAGGTCGGCATTCTTGTGTCCAACCTTGTAGCCGAAATGTGCATCGTTCCAGCGAACTTTGCCGACGATGTCCTTGGCGTAAGGGTCGAGTAGCAGTTTGTGGTGGTTGAAGCGTTGTCCGCGCGCCGGGTCATACGGGCCATACACGCGATAACCATAAAGCAGACCGGGACGCGCCTCGGGCAGATAGCAATGCCAGATCAGATCGGTGCGCTCGATCAGCTCGATACGCTGTATCTCGTGTCGCCCGCTGGTGTCGAACAGGCATAGTTCCACGCGTTCCGCATATTCGGAGAAGATCGCGAAATTGACGCCTTCGCCATCCCACGTCGCACCGCGTTTGAAGGGAGTGCCAGGCCAAACGGCACTAAAAGGTTGGTTCATTGATACATCCAATCATTTATATAAGGCTGGCTGCTTTAGGCCGAGCTGCTTGCGCACAACATGGCATCATCGAGATGTGGGCATGTGTCGCAGGAGTAGTTAGTGAGTATAAACGCAGTATGACAATAGCGTTGAAGGTGTCGTCCAAGTCGCGCATCCTGTGTAGCGCATTGATCATCGAACTGATACAGCGCCATGAGGGTTTTGAAAGATATTTCACCCGCGATAATGTGGCGCTGCTCACCGAGGCGGCGGGCTTGGAGGAATCTATGGTAAAAGTGTAGTCCCCACACAGATTAGGGAAAGAATATGGACTACGACGTCATCATCATCGGCTCCGGCCCGGCCGGACAACACGCGGCATGGCAGGCTGCGCGCATGGGCAAACGTGCCGCCATCATAGAGCGCAAGGACAAGATCGGTGGTGCGGGATTGCAGACTGGCACCATCCCCAGCAAGGCGCTGCGAGAGGTGTCGTATCTGCTCACGCGTTCCGGCGGCATGCGCGGCTCGTTCGGTGCCGGTGCGCGTGGTCGCCACGGCTTGCTGGCCGAAGCCGTGCGGCTCAAACAGGGCGTGATCGCGCAGCAAGAGTCGGTGATCCTGCAACGCATACTGCGCAGCGGCGTGGCGCTGATACCAGGCCAAGCCGCGTTGCATGATGCACATACCGTGGCGGTCACCGATACCTCGGGTAACACGCGCCTGCTCACGGCCACTGTCATCGTGCTGGCCAGCGGCTCGCGTCCGCGCCGTCCGGCCGATATCCCGTTCGACAAACAGACCGTGCTCGATTCCACGTCCATCCTCAATCTGCGCCATCTGCCCGAGAGTCTGCTGGTGGTGGGTGGCGGGGTGATCGCCTGCGAGTTCGTATCTATCTTCGCAGCGCTGGGGGTGCAGGTGAGTGTGGTGGATAGCCACAAGCAATTGCTGGCCTATCTCAGCGAAGACGTGGTGCAGGTGTTGGCGGACAGCTTCCTCGCCATGGGGGTGTCCTTCCATATGCAGGAACGCGTCGCGCAAATCACCCGCGATGAGGCCGGCACGCTCACCACCTTGGCCAGCGGCAAGCAGTTGCGCGCAGATGCGGTGTTGTTCGCGCAAGGCCGCGAACCAAACAGCGCAGGGCTCACCGTGGAGCGTGCCGGTGTAGCTGTGCAAGACGGTTGGATCAGCGTGAACGCAGACTTCCAGACCAATGTGCCGCACATCTACGCGGTGGGTGATCTGATCGGGCGTCCGGCACTCGCCTCGACCGGCATGGAGCAGGGCCGTGCCGCGGTATTGCATGCCTTCAGTGGCGAGCCCCATGTCACGGCGGAGAACCTGCCTATGGCGGTGTACACCATTCCGGAGATATCTTATGTGGGCAAGACCGAGCAGGATGTAATCAAGGAAGGCATCCCCTATGTGATCGGGCGGGCCTACTTCAAGGACAGCGCGCGCGGTCAGATCATCGGCGACGCACATGGACTGCTCAAACTTATCGTGGATGCGCGTAACGAGAAGTTATTGGGCGTGCATATTGTGGGAGAGCAGGCCAGCGAGCTGGTGCATATCGGACAACTGGTGATGAACCTGAACGGCACGATGCGCGACCTGATCAGCAATGTGTTCAACTATCCGACGCTGGCGGAGTGCTACAAGATCGCCGCGCTGGATTGCACCCACAGTCTCAAGTTGCAGCAACAACAGCAACAGCAGCAGTGAGACTTATTCGCTCTCCAGCTTGTCGGATTGGGTGAAGGTCCAGGTGCGGGTGATGGTGAGGATGTCGGTGTCGCGACGGATATCAGCGGGCAGGGGTGAGTAGGGCGCGGCCAGTTTGACGATGCGCATCGCAGCCGCATCCAGGATGCGTTGTCCCGAGGAACGACTCACTTCTATGCTTTCCACACTGCCGTCAGCGCGTATCGACACACTCAGTTGCAGCTTGCCGTAGATCTGCTCGCGGCGCGCCTGTTCGGGGTAGTTGAGGTTGCCGATGCGTTCCACCTTGACGCGCCAGTCCTCGATGTATTGCGCGAAGCGGTATTCCTGGGTGCGCGCACCGATGAACTTGCGGCGCGGCATGCGCTGATAGGCTTCCTGGTTCTTGTTGATCTGCGCTTCCAGACGGATGATCTCCAGACTCTTCTGCACCAAGTCTTCGCCGGTGGGCGAGGCGATTTGGGCTTGTTTGAGGAGTTCGGGTTGTACCACGGTGCGGTCGTTCTTCAACTGCGTGAGCAGGCGTTTGGATTCCTCTTCCAGGGCGGCCAGACTCTTGGCGCGTTGTTCAGGCGTGAAGCGCGCGTCGTCCTGCAAGGTGGGCAGCGGCGTCTTGGCCTGACGGTCTTCCTCGGTGTTGCCTCCGCCGTCGAGGTTGGCCTGTGCCAGCGCATCGGCCTTGACCGGTTTGGATTTGGACTTGCTGTTGACCAGCACCACCTGCAGCGGTTGCATGAAACTCAGGGCCTTGCTCGGGTCGGGCAACACCAGCACCACGCCCCATAGCGCGAAGGCGTGGAAGGCGATGGAGAACAGCATCGACGCAGACAGCGTTTTGGTGGCTCTGCTGATCAAGCCTCCTCCTCCGTTGCTACCGCCGCGACGGCCGGTGTCTCGACCGAGATGAAGCGGGTATGCAGGATCAGGTCGAGCAGATCGATGTCGCCCACGCCCAGCGTGACTTTGCTACCAGCAGGCTGCTCGGGCATGGAATGCGCCTTGAACACCAGTGGGATGTTGGACAGCCGCACCAGATTCTCGCGTATCACCGTGCCGGTGATCTCCTCCAGTTTTTCCTGCTGGATATAACGCAAGCACCAGTAGCGTTCCATCTGACGCTGGAAATCGTTGTAAATGCCGTACATGGTCTCGAAGTCGCGCAGCACTGCGTACAGCGCCGGGTCGTTCTTGGGATAGACCGGTTCGCCCTCGTCCAGCATGGCGATGATCTGACGCTGGTTGACCATGTCCACATAGCGACGCAGCGGCGAGCTGGACCACATATATTGCGCCACGCCCAAACCCTGATGCGGGGCGGCCACGGTGCTCATCTTCACCTTGCCGTTGTTCTGGGTGCGGTAGATGCCGGGGAAGCCGTGCTCGTCCAGCTGTTTTCCCCAAGTGCTGTTGACCAGGATCATCAGCTCGGACACCACCTTGTCGATAGGCGAACCGCGCCGACGCGTGGTGATGCTGACGCGGTCATCGACGATGTTGAAGTTGTAATCGACCTGAGTCGTGCTGTTGTCGGAAGCCTTGCCGCGCAAGGCCTCCAGCTTGTTCGCAAAATCCCACAGGAAGCGCAGTTCGGGCGCGTAGACGTAATCCAGTCTGCCTGCGGCCAATGTCTCCTCGTTGAACAAAGGTTCCAGCGTGTCGTGGCGCAGATTGGCCGCGATATGCACGCGCTCCACGCGGCTCTCGCTAGCCGTGATGAGCAGCGTGTCCCTATCCACTTCCAGATACATCGACAGCGCCGGACACACATGGTCGGCGTTCAGCGTGAAGGCTTGCACCACGCTATCGGGCAGCATGGTGATCTTCTGTCCCGGCATATACACGGTGGACAAACGGCTGGCGGCGATGGCATCGCCTGCCGAATCGCGCGGCAAGCCCAGTGCGGGTGCGGCGATATGCACGCCGATGCGCCAATGGCCGTTCGCCAGCTGTTCCACCGAGAAGGCATCGTCGATCTCGGTGGTGCTCGCGTCGTCGATGCTGAAGGCCTGCGCGCTGGACAAAGGCAGCTCGCGCCAAGTGCCGACGGCCACTTCCGGGAAGCCCGTGCCCTTGGGAAAGTTCTCGAACAGGAACTTGTTGAGATGGAAATCGTGCGTGGAAGACAACGCGCCGCACTGATGCAGCAGATGCGCGGCAGACAGATGCGTCGCGGCGCAGGCCGCTTCCAGCGCCTTGACCTCCAGCGTGTTGCGGTCGGGTTGGTAGAGCAGATGATTGATATGGTCGGTGAACTCGGGTGGCAATTCGAACTTGCTCAGCTGTTCTACATAGCGCGCTTGCATAGCCAGTTGCTGACGCTTCTTTTCGGCACCAGCCAGCGCGGCCTTCAGCACATCGGGTGGTGCGGCGCGATAGCGGCCCTTGCCCTTGCGGTGGAAATAGATGGGCGCGCCATGCAGGCGCAGCATCACCGCGGCGGATTCCAAGGGGGTAGGTTTATGGCCGTAGTATTCCTCGGCGGTCTGCTCGAAGGCGAACTCATCGGGCGGACAGCATTCCCACAGGAACTCGGTCTCGATCTGCTCGGCCATCGCTTCGGCCTGCGCCATAAATTCGCCTAACTCGGGCTGGGTGAAGCGCAGCATTACGTTCGCCGCCTTGATCTTGCTGCGTTTGCCGGACAGGCTTTCGATCTGCAGTGAGCTGGTGTTGTCGGTCATGATGCTGCCGACCTTGAAACTGCCGTCTTCTTCGTAAAGGATATTCATTAGGGTGCGGCGGAAAAATTAGCGGCGGATTATAGCAGTTCAGCTCCAAACGGGGCCTTGGGGCGGGCAACAAAAAAGCCGACTTGCGTCGGCTTGTTTTGAGTCTGGCTTGCGCTTACTTGACCGACAAGGCGAATGTGACCAGTGCCTTGATGTCCGCATCACTCACGCGGCTGGTAGTTGGCGGCATAGGCATGTTGCCGAACGAACCGGAACCGCCGCTGCGAACTTTTGCTTCCAGCTTGGCTTGTGCGCCCGCGTCACCGGCATACTTGGCTGCGACATCTTTGAATGCAGGGCCGACCATCTTCTTGTTCAAAGCGTGGCAGACATTACAGCCACTCTTCTTGAACAGCGCTTCACCTTCATTAGCCAATGCACTGGTGGAAACTGCCAGACCTAAAGTCATTGCAACGATATAACGAGCTTTCATGGTGTATCTCCTATGTAAAAAACCTGACGACAATCTACTCTGTAACGGTTATGCCGAATTGACATAAATCAAATAGCACAGATTCTACTTGTCAGCGTTCTAGACCTCGCATCTGGGCTAGAGTTCATTGTATATGTTCCGACGACGTAATCGCTACACACCAGCCCGATGCGCCTGTTCGTCCGCGTAATAGCTGGAACGCACCATAGGGCCGCAAGCGGCGTGGCTAAAACCCATCTCCTTGGCGGCTTGCTCGAACATCGTGAAAGTCTCCAGCGGCACATAACGCAACACCGGCAAATGGCCTTCCGAAGGTTGCAGATACTGGCCTATGGTGAGCATGTTCACATCGTGGTCGCGAAGGTCGCGCATCACTTGCAGCACTTCGTCGTCGGTCTCGCCCAAGCCCAGCATCACGCCGGATTTGGTCGGCACATGCGGGAAGCGCGCCTTAAAATCTTTGAGCAACTTGAGCGAATGCGCGTAGTCCGCACCGGGGCGCGCCAGCTTGTACAAGCGCGGCACAGTCTCCAGATTGTGATTCAACACATCGGGCAGATTGCCCGCCAGCGCGTCCAAGGCTTCGTCTAGACGTCCACGGAAATCGGGCACCAAAATCTCCAGTTGCGTGTTGGGTGAGCTGGCGCGGATCGCGTTCAAGCAATCGGTGAAATGCTGTGCGCCGCCGTCGCGTAGATCGTCGCGGTCCACGCTGGTGATGACCACGTATTTCAATTTGAGTATGCCGATGGAGCGCGCCAGATTAGCCGGTTCGTTCACATCCGGTGGCAGCGGCTTACCGTGCGCCACGTCGCAGAACGGACAACGGCGTGTGCACACATCGCCCAAGATCATGAAAGTGGCCGTGCCCTTGCTGAAACACTCGCCGATATTCGGGACAAGACGCTTCCTCGCACACCGTGACCAAGCTGTGCTCGCGCAACAACTTCTTCACTTCGTTATAGCCAGTCCCGCTGCCCGACTTGACGCGTATCCAATCCGGTTTGCGCAAGCGCTCTTGTAGCGGCACGATCTTGATCGGATTGCGCGCCGTCTTGGCTGCGCCGGTTTGTTTGATAGGGGAGTCGCTCATAGGTGTCTCTTGCATATTCATTCAGGGGGCGGATTTTACAGGTTTATGCGCAGCCGATTCGCTTATCGTGACCAGCCTCTATAGTTGGGCCAGCAGACTAGGTGCTAGATTGACGCAGTAATGCATACGCATTACCATGCTGCGAATTGCAGCTTTAGGAGTAATGCCATGCCACACCCACATAAACTCGAATCCACTCTGACCGATCGCTATCAAACCACCGTGCCCAATGCTGTGCGTCACGCGCTCAAATTGGGTAAGCGTGACAAGATCAGCTACCTCATCCAGCCGGATGGTGGCGTATTGCTCAAGCGTGCGGGCAGCGAGGATAAGGTCGATCCCGTGCTGGGGCACTTCCTAGATTTTCTGGCGCACGACATTGCCAGTCATCCCGAGCATCTGCATAGCATCGACGCTGGATTGCAGAAGCGCATCAAGTCCTTGGTCAAAAAGGTCGCTGTCGATCTGGACGCACCGCTGTCCGCTGAAGACGAATGACGATGAAACCCTTGGTCGTCAACGGCTGGACGATTTTTGCGCATCCCATCTTTCTCGACACGATAGCCACGCTCACCGCGCAAGTCGAAGCCTTGCAAGCAAAAGACCCCAAGGGTTACGTCAACAAGAACGCAACAAAACGCCTCGCGGCGATCAATAAGCTGGCTTTTGAGGTTATTCCACAAGACCCAACCCGCGCCGAATACCGACAAGGCACGACACTGGGCGAGCAACACAAACACTGGTTCCGCGCCAAATTTTTCCAGCAATACCGTTTGTTCTTTCGCTACCACCAAGCCAGCAAGATCATCGTCTATGCTTGGGTGAATGACGAACATACCAAGCGCGCCTACGGCAGCGATGTCGATGCCTATCGGGTGTTTCAGCGCATGTTGAAGAGTGGCAAGCCGCCTGATGATTGGTTGAAACTATTAACCGAAGCTCACTGGGTAAAAAAGTAGGCGCGAATGGCAATAGCCCTGCACATTTGACTATTTTTTATTGACGGTTGGTGCTGGTGTGACTGGTTGGGTTGTGCCAGAAGTTGGTGAGCTTTGAGGGCTGGTAGGTTTGAGGGTATTCGCCTGATTAAAGCTTTTATTTAATTGATTAACGTTGTTAAAGCTATCTTGGGCAATAGTCCCGCTTGTTTTTTGTTTATTTTCGTTTGCCATTATTTTCTCCTTGTTTATTGAGTAGGTGTGAAATGTCGTTAGAACGCCTATTGTCGCTGAAAAAATAATTCCTGCGGCAAAGGCATAGATGGCAATTTTATCTAGCTTTGTTAACAGAGGATCTGGTGACTGTGCATCTGTATTTAGTATCGCTTCGATACGTCCGCTATTTTTCTTAAAAATCCATAGAATCGCACTGAGGCAGGTCATAAACGAGAGTATTGCCAATAGATGCAGCACAAGTCGCCAGATGGAATCTATCCCTTCCATGGTAAGCGGTGTTATTAACAACCCAACACCAGCAACCGATAAAGCCAGCAAACTTTTGTCGTGCTCCAGCATGGTGTTGTACCAAGCCGCTACACCAGCCGCGTAGAACTCAATTTCTTTTTGAGCTGCTTGTGACTCCTTGTGCTTTTTAAGCTCGGCTGACTTTGTCATCTTATTACCTTCATAATTTTGACTTCCGTTTTACCGTTTTCTTTTCCACGGGCAACAAGCTAGTGAGTTGTTGGTAACGCTCGAACAGGAAGGCGACGCGTTGGGCGTCGCTGCTGAAAGTGGCTTTGCGGTAGCTGGCATCCACGGCGCGGTCGAGTTGTTGATGGGCTTTGACCAAAGCGGGCGGCATGGTGAGCGGGTCGTAGAGGTCGGCCAGCGAGCTTTGCGGGTACTGCGCGCGGGCATTTAGCACAGCTTGCGCGGCGGCTGCTATGGTGGCGCGCTGTTTGTCCGACGGTTCATCGGGCCACGGGTAGTTGTTATAGACGATGCCTGCTGAATAACGGTAGCGACTTTCCAAACGTCCACAGGTGGCGCGTACCCATGCCATATGCATGGTTGAGGTCAGGATGCCGAAGTGATAGAGCGTGGCGTTGGGCAGAATTTTTACCAAATTACTGCTCAACGTATCCGGTTGCATGAAACCAATAGGAATGAAGATACGCCGCTCCGATGAAACTTCGGGGATAACTAAATACGGCGCATCGGGAATGTTTTCAACATGAAAGCGTGTCGGTGTTGCGGCGAGCTTTTGCGTAGGCGGACTCTTGCTGGCTAGGCGTGTTGCGCGCACTGCTTCGACGCGCTTCATCGCTTCAGGCATTTTACGCAATTCGTCAGGTGGGCAATCGCCCAGCCACAAACACCAACGCTCTAAACCATTGATGAATTCTTCTGCACCTATCCAGCGGCGCATCCATTTTTCAGCGCGTGGTTCAAGCTTGATAAATTCAGTCTTCTCTTCTGGCGTAAATAAATAATTTCCACCATCAATCGGCTTGTTGCCAATGCCAATTTCCGGCACCACGCAAATTGGATTGCTGCGGTTGATTAGTACGACATCGGGTGCATCCACTAGATAAGGATTGATGTTGTTAACGGCAACGGCATGCGCTTCGCCGCGTATGTCGTCGTATTCGTAGAGGGTCTTTTTGTCCGCCTCGAATGCGCCGAAACCGATAATGACGCAATGCACTGCCGCTACACCTCTAGCTTCATTGCTCCATGAAAAAGTGCGATGTGCGAAATGGATATGCAGATGATATTTATGCCTCTTTTAAATTTCGAGTGGGTAATGCTTTATGCCAAGCAGCCTATGCGACATGATTTCACCTTTATCGTTTAGTGAGCAGTTCCATGCAGAACCAAATCTTTGAAGCCGCGCTGGGCATTACCAATCCTTGGTACATCAAGGGGGTCGATTTCGATGTCGAGCACAAGCATCTGTCCATCCACATCGATTTCGTTGCGGGTAGCCGCTTCGCCTATCCCGGTATCGAAGGCGCGCATCCTGTCCACGATACGCAGATCAAACGCTACCGGCATCTGAACTTCTTCCAGCACGAATGCCATCTCGAGGTTCGTGTGCCGCGCGTCAAGTTGCCTGACGGCAAGGTCGCTTTGATCGAACCGGACTGGGCCGGCAAATTGAACGGCTTCACGCTGTTGTTCGAGGCACTGGTGCTGATGTTGGCTAGACAGATGCCGTTTGCCGCTGTCGCTCGGATCGTGGGCGAATCCTGGCATCGCGTGTATGCCATTTGCGCCCAGTATGTCGAACTGGCCGTGGCGGCGGCGGACTTGTCCGAGGTGCGCACCGTCGCTATTGACGAAACCTCCTGTCAGCGCGGGCATGACTATCTGACCTTGGTTGCCGATGCCCAACAACGCAAGGTCATCTTCGTCACCGAGGGCAAGGATGCCAATACCGTCAAAGCCTTTGTCGAGCATCTTTCTACCCAGGGTGGCGATGCCAGCCAAATCACCTCCGCCAGTATCGATATGTCGCCCGCCTTCATCAAAGGTGTCACCGATCATCTGCCCAATGCACGCATCACGTTCGACAAGTTCCACGTCATCGCCCATGCCTCGACTGCCGTGGACAAGATGCGCCGTGTCGAGCAGAAGACTGATCCGGCCCTGAAAGGATTGCGTTGGTCGTTGCTCAAGGACAGGAGTAGCTTGAATGCCAGTCAGTGTGCCGACTTGGATGGCTTGATCGCCCACATCACCACCAAGCGTACCGCCCGTGCCTGGCTGTACCGTGAGCAACTGCGCGAAATTCTTGATCGCAAACAAATCAATGTCGTGTCGAGCTTGTTGGCGCAGTGGTGTACCAATGTCATGCGCTCCAAAGTCGAGCCGATGAAGGATGTCGCCAAGATGATCCGCAACCACTTCGACGGCATCGTGGCTTGGGCGCAGACTCGGCAAACCAATGGCTTCCTCGAAGCACTCAATGGTTTGTTCCAGGCCGCCAAACGCAAAGCTCGGGGCTACACCAGTATTCACACCATGCGCACGGTGATTTTCCTTATCGCTGGCAAGCTCGATTTCCATAGGATCAACCCTCATGCCGCTTAACCCACTCGTTTTTCAAAAGAGCCATATTTATTGAGTAGCTCGCCCCACAGGATGCCGACTTGCTCGCCTTGGGTGATGGAGTTGGTGGAGACAAAAGCGGCTTGAATTTTATTCCCTCCTCCTATTAGGGGGAGGGTTAGGGTGGGGGTAGTCACTGTGCCATCCGCCATGCCTTTACCCCCATCCCGCCCTTCCCCCTTAAATGGGGAAGGAGTGTGAATGTAGCGCGCTGCTTTGATATACCAAGCGGCGACGAAGTCCAACAAACCACCACTCTTGATACCCGTGAATACGCTTTTCACGTCAGCTTGCTGTGCATCATCCATAAGTTTTGCACCCACAAATGGTGGATTGCCCAGCACATAACTGCATCGCTCGGCGGGCAACACGTCGTCCCATTCAGTCGTGAGGGCGTTGCCGTGCACGATATGTGGCGAGGTCTTGAGCGGGATGCGTGCGAAGTACATGCCGAACTCCGCCGATACCAGCGCGTTCATTTGGTGATCCATCAGCCATAGCGCGACTTGGGCGATTTGCGCGGGAAACTCTTCGATCTCGATGCCGAAGAATTGATCGACGTCCACGCTGATCTGTTGATGGATGTCGAGAAAGCGTGAGCCGGGGCCATCATGTACGGCGCGCAATACGTCCAACTCTAGTTTGCGCAACTCGCGATAGGCGATGACTAGAAAATTTCCGCAGCCGCAGGCGGGGTCGAAGAAGGTCAGGGTGCGCAGCTTCTTGTGGAACTCGAATAATTTGTTCTTGTTGTTCTTGATGCGCTTGAACTCTTCCCATAGCGCGTCGAGGAACAGCGGCTGGATAAGTTTGAGGATGTTTTCCTCGCTGGTGTAGTGCGCGCCCAGATTGCGTCTGGCTTTGCCGTCCATGATGCTTTGGAACAGCGCGCCAAAGATCGCGGGCGAGATGGAGCTCCAGTCCAGCGCGCAGCAATCCAGCAGTGCTTCGCGCATGGCAAGGTCGAAGTCGGCGATGGGCAGCATCTCGGCATACAGCTTGCCGTTGATGTAAGGGAAGGCGGCGGTCTGCTCGTCCAACATCTTGCTGCGTTTGTCTTCAGGCGTGTTGAGCGTTTGGAATAAACGGGCGAGTTGCGGGCCGAGGTCGGAGCCATCGGCGGCGGTGCGCTCATCCAACCAACTGCGAAAAGCGCCGGCAGGTTGGAAGATGCCGGTGTCTTCAGCGAACAAGCAGAACAACAAACGTACCAGCAATACTTCCAGCGGATGGCCTTCGTAACCGGCTGACTTGAGCGCGTCATGCAGCTTGCCCATGCGCTCGGCGGCTTTGATGTTGACGGGGTTCTGCGGCGCGATGGTTTGGGTGCGGTAACCAGCGATAAAGGCAAAATGTTTGATGTGCTTGTGCAAGTCGGCGAGCTTGAATTCGTATTGCGAGCCTTCTTCCAAATCATAAAGACGGAAGCGCGCGAAGTCGGATACCAAGACATAGCGCGGCAGGTCGCGCTCTTTGATGCCGGGGAAATAATCGAGTGCTTGGGTGTAGGCCTTGTCCAAATCTTTGCCGCGCGATTTGTGCTCGACCAGCAACATGCCTTTCCAGAACAGGTCGATGTAGCCCTGTTTTTCACCTAGTTTTTTGACCGGTTCTTCGAAGCTGGCGACGCGCTTGCGGTCTATACCGAACACGCCGAAAAATTCCGACCAGAACGATTTAGCTTCGGCTTCTTCCGAGGTCTCGTGTTCCCAGCGTTTGGAGAATTCGTGCGCGCGGTTGCGTATCTCGTTCCAGCTTAATGGCATGGCTTAGCTCCGTCTTAAAATTTAGTCCGCTACGTGGAGCGTTTATTCTCGCTGGATTCCCGCCTGCGCGGGATAACCAGCGACTTGCTAACTTGTTGGCTTAGTCGAATGGCTAGTAGCTCCATCAATGACAACCTCATTCTTTTCGTGCAGATGTCGCTGCAAGCCATGCACCAGATTCTGTGCCAGTTGCGCTTGTAGTTCGTTGATGCCCACGGTGATGCCGAGTTGGCAGGCTTGGGTGACTTTCAGGCCTTGATAGCCGCAGGGGTTGATGTTGTTGAATGGTGTGAGGTCCATGTCTACATTGAAGGACAAGCCGTGATAGCAGCAGCCGTGTTTGATCTTTAGCCCTAGCGCTGCGATCTTGGCATCGTTCACATACACGCCGGGCGCGTCTAGGCGATTCGCGGCATGTACGCCGTATTCGGCGAGCAGATCGATCACGGCATCCTCCATCACGTTGACCAACTCGCGCACGCCTATCTTCCAGCGGCGCATGTCGAGCAGCAGGTAGGCGACGATTTGGCCGGGGCCGTGATAGGTGATTTGTCCACCTCTATCTATTTTTACGACTGGGATATTGGTGGGGTTGAGCAGATGCTCGGGCAAGCCCGCCAAGCCTTGGGTATAGGTGGGCGGATGTTGCAGCAACCAGATCTCGTCGCGAGTTTCGGCAGTCCGCTCGATGGTGAACTGCTTCATCGCGTCCCAAGTGCTTTGGTAGTCGACTAGGCCGAGGCTGTGGAGGACGGGCGTGGCGACGTGATTGTCGCCGTGAATAGCACTGGCACTGGACGCGTCGTGCATCACAACACCATCACCACCATAGGATGGTCGCACAGGTCCTGGTAGATGGCGTCCAGTTGTTGGCGTGAGTGGGCGCGCACGGTGCAGGTCAGGCTGATGTAGCGGGCGGTCTTGCTGGCGCGCATCTCCATGCTGGCGGCGTTGAAGTTGACGTCGTGTTTGCTGACGACTTCCATCACGGCCTTGGCGAAGCCGGCGTTCTGCTGGCCGAACACCTTGATCGGGAAGTCGCAGGGATATTCGATCAGGCTGTCGGTGAGTTCCTTGGTCGATAATTCGGTCAGGGAGGTCAGGTCAGAGGGCTTTTTAGTCATGGTGTCGCATCACGTCACGTTTGAAATCTTGATAGAGCCGGTGTATGCGGGCGAACATCGCGCCCGGCTTGCCCGTGCCGACTAGTCTGCCATCGACATGTGTGATGGCCAGTACCTCTTTGGTCGAGGAGGTGAGCAATAGTTCATCCGCTGCAAATACTTCTGTCTTGCTGATGCGCCTGATCTCGTAAGGGATGTGGTTGGCGGCGGCGAGTTCCAGCACCACATCGTAGGTGATGCCGGGCAGCATCAGGTGGTCCTTGGGCGGCGCGAGCAGTGTGCCGTTCTTCACCACGAAGATATTGCTTGCCGCACCTTCCGTCAGCCAGGCATCTTCGCGCAGCAAGATGGTCTCGGCGCAGCCGGCCTCTACCGCCAGTTGGCGCAGCAGCACATTGGGCAGCAGCGAGATGGCTTTGATGTCGCAGCGCAGCCAGCGGTTGTCGGTGGCGGTGATGCAGGCGATGCCGTCATGCAGCAGTTGCGGCACAGGCGTTTTCAGCACCTTGCTCAGCACGAACACGGTAGGCGTGACCGGCGGATTGGGGAAGGCATGGTCACGCTCTGCGACACCCCGCGTGATATGCAGATAGAGGTACTGGTCGTTGCTGTCGTGACGCGCGATGAGCTCGGTTAGGAGGGTCGTCCACTCGCTGTCGCTGTGCGGGTTGGGCAATTTGATGCCATCCAGACTATGTTGCAATCGGCACAGATGTTCGGGCAGGCGGAACGGCCTGCGGTCGTAGACCGGGATGACTTCGTACACGCCATCGCCGAAGATGAACCCTCTATCCAGCACCGACACGCGGGCTTGTTCGACCGGCATGTAGTGTCCATTGAGATAGATGGTCATGGTGTGTCCTTAGGGCCAGTATTTACGGATGAGCAGCATGATGCTGTCCCAGCCACGCGAGAACACATTGGCGGTTGTCACGTTCTCCAGCGGATAGATAGGGAATTCAGCATAGGGTTTGCCGTTTAGTGTCAGTTTCATCACGCCTATGGCCACGCTGGTGTCTATCGGGGCGATGATGGGCTGATGGGTCTCCAGCGTGGCTTTGAGTTGGGTGTACTGGCCTTTGGGGATGCTCAGAAACAGGTCGCGTTTGAAACCGATTTCGATCTCGCTCTGGGTGCCCTTCCAGATGCGCAGCTTGGTGATGGCTTTTTCCTTTTCGTACAGGCGCACGGTATCGAAGTTCTGGAAACCGTAGTTGAGCATTTGCTGACTTTCGTTGGAACGCAAGCTGTCGCTGCTGGCACCCAGCAGTACCGAGATCATGCGGCGGCCCTCGCGTTTCGCCGAGCCTACCAGGCAGAATCCGGCACTCTCGGTATGTCCGGTCTTCATGCCGTCGGCATTCGGGTCCAGCCACAACAGGCGGTTACGGTTGGCTTGTCTGACGTTGTTATAGGTGAATTCGCGCAAGGCGAACAGCGGATAGAAGTCCGGATAGTCGCGCACCACGGCGGCGGCCAGCAAAGCCAGGTCATAGGCGGTGCTGTAGTGCTGCTGGTCGGGCAGTCCGACCGGGTTGGCGAAGTGGGTGTTGACCATGCCCAGACGCTGGGCTTCTTTGTTCATCATGTCAACGAAACCTGCTTCGCTACCGGCGATGTTCTGCGCCAGCGTGATGGCGGCATCGTTGCCGGAGACAATGATCAGACCGTGCAGCAGGTCGTCCACGCTCACCATCTGTCCGGACTTGAGCAGCATGCGCGACTCGCCATTCATGTTGCGCACCGCGCTTTCCGGCACACTCAATTCTTGTTGCAACTCGATGGTGCCATGCTTGATCGCGTCAAAGGCCAGATAAGCCGTCATCAATTTGGTCAGCGAGGCTGGCTCCATACGTGTGCTACCGTTTTGATCGAGCAGGACCTGATCGCTGGAATAGTCGTACAGCACGTAAGCTTTGGAGGTCAGCTCAGGGGCGGCTACCACAGGCACGGGTAGCGCAAGGCTGAGTTGGGACAGTAACAGGGCGAAAGTGAGGGTGATGAGTTTCATATCAGGTCGGCTTTGAACGAGGCGGGATTATAGTCTGAGCGTCCCGGTTCGGCACTGCTATCCGCTGACGGGCGCGGCCACAAGGTCACTACATAGGCCGTAATGCATAGGCAGTTGTGCATATTGTTCTTTGCTCATGCTGTCGATATAAAGTCACCTCTGATATTAGTCATGGGTAGCAGGATGAGAAGGTTATGGGAAGGCATCACTTTAGACGGGAAAGTGACACCGCGGGGTGTGGCCTTGCGTAAGAACGAGGTGCGCGCAGAGCGCAATCTGGTCGGAGCCGCCGAACAGCATGTGTTGTGGAAGAACCGTCTCGGTCACCACATCAAGGGCAACATCAAAGAGGCTATGGAAGTCGGCTTGGTCGGGCAGAGCGGCATCTGTCAGCTGGGCGCATGGATCAAGGGCGCCGAGTTCCATGAGTTGCGCGGCACACAGGCTTATCGCGAGCTGGATTTCGCTCATGCACTGTTCCATGAACATGGTGCGGAGATCATCGAAAGGCTTACGCTCGGGGATCATGCCGGTGCGGACGCGCTCTACCAAGGCGAATACACCCTGGCCTTGCAACATATCATCCAGGCATTGACCAAAATCAATCTGCTGCTGCAAAAATAATCACACGCCAGAGACTGAGTTTCGGCTTTTATTACAGGCTGAGGCGCTTTATCTGTACGCCAGCTTAGTGGTCGGTGTTGGTCATGCAGCGGGTCGAATGAGTCAGGCCTTCAGGACAGACCCGGTGGCCGCATCTATCATCACATCTTTGCTCACCTCACCTTGCTTTACCTTGACCCGATACGCTGCGCTGGCAGGCGTCAGGATGTCACCGGACAAATCGGTGCCGGTCGCGATATAGGCGAGCACCCGGGTTTCGGTGATGGTGTTGCGCAAGGGGTCTTCGGTATCGCGCTCGCGTTGCCCATCGACAAAACCTATCGTGGCAGTCAAGGCGATGATTCCTGCGGCACTGGGCAATATCCTGAATCGTTTCATGTTTTACCTCGCTTGGATGTTGATTGCGGGTCGAGCTGCCGGGATAGCGACTGTACTCGGACTGGTTACAGTACGAGAAGCATACGCTATAAAAGTTCAATCAGTGCTGGTGCGACAGCGGTGGCTTGGCCAGTTTGCGTTGCAAGGTACGGCGGTGCATGTTCAGGGCACGCGCGGTGGCGGAGATGTTGTCGCCGTGCTCGTGTAACACCCGCTGGATGTGCTCCCATTCCAGATTATCGATCTGGGTAGGTTGTGCGGCTATCGGGGTGTTGCTGTCCGGTGCATGGGTGAAGGCGGCGACGATCTGGTCGGCATTGGCGGGTTTGGCGAGGTATTGGGTGGCGCCCAGTTTGATGCCCTCCACGGCAGTGATGATGCTGGCATAGCCGGTCAGGATCACGATGCGGGTGTTGGGGTCGAGTTCGTGCAGCACTTTCACCAGCACCAGCCCCGGCGCACCACCCATCTTCAGATCGACCACCGCGAACTCGGGTGGATTCTCCTGTGCCAGCGGCACCGCCTGTTCCACGCTGTGCGCCACCGTGACGCAGTAGCCGCGTTTCTGTAGCGCGGCCTTGAGCACGGTACAGAAAGTCACATCGTCATCGACCAGCAGCAGGCTGGCGGATTCTGCGCAGCTCATAGGCGACCTCCACTCAGCGGCAGGGTCAGTTCAGTGGTCGCACCCCCCTCGGGATTGTTGCTCAGGTGTACCGTGCCGCCCAAGCGCTCCAGGGTGGCGTTGGCCAGGAATAGCCCGAGTCCGCGGCCTTCTTCCTTAGTGGTGAAGAAGGCTGCACCGGCTTGACGCGCCACCTCGTCGCTCAATCCCGGGCCATGGTCGATTACGGTGAGGATGAAGTGGTCGGTGTCGCAGCGTGCAATGATTTCTATGCCGTCAGGGCTGGCATCGGCCGCGTTGTTGAGCAGATTCATCAGCGCGGCACGCAGGGTGGTATCGACATCAAGCGTGCCGTGGCGGGTCTTATTGTCGTAGTGATAACGTGCGGTAGGGCGCAGCAACTGCCATTCGTCGAGCAAGGCCGACATCATGTCGTCCACGGTTTGCAACGCCGTCGCACCGTCGTGTTGTGCATTGCTCAGTATCTTGTCGAGTATGCGTTTGCAGCCGCGCACTTGTTCGTCGAGTATCGTCAGACTGTCATGCAGCGCGTGTTGGTCAGCATGTAGTTCGTGCTGCAGCTCGCCTATCACCACGGCCATGGTGGACAGCGGTGTACCCATCTCGTGTGCCGCGCCGGCGGCCTGTGTGCCGAGTGCCACGATACGCTCGTTGCGCAACACTGCCTCGCGCACTCTTGCCAGCTGTTCGTCACGGCTGCGCACCGCCTGCGCCATCTGGGTGACAAAGTAGGCGACCACCACCGCGCTAATGAAGAAGCCCAGCCACATGCCCATCACATGCGTGTTGAAGGCGCTGTCGCTGTTGTGGTCGTGATGGTTATGCGGCAAGGCTTGGTAATAGAACATCAGCGTGCTGTAGCAGGCCGCAGTGAGCAGGGCCATGCCCCAGGTGTAGCGTTGCGGCAGGGTCGCGGCGGCGATCACCAGCGGCAGCAGAAATAGCGAGATGAAGGGGTTGGTCGAGCCGCCGCCGAAATACAGCAACACGCTCAGCGCCAGCACATCCACGCACAGTTGCGCGAACAACTCGGGGTTATTCACCGGCCGCTCGCTGCGCAAACGCAGCCAGGTGAACAGATTGATCGTCGCGAGGGTGGCGATGGTCAGCAGCATGGGCTGCCAGTCCAGTTGCATCTCCAAGAACTGCCAGACGCAGGCCAGCGTGATCAGCTGTGCGCCCACGGCCACGTTGCGCAATATGACCAAACGACGTAATTGGCCGTAACCGGGGAGAGAAGAGATCAGGGTGTTGTGCATGGGGCGGGATTGTAAACTTTGCCATGCGTGATATGGGTGCGACAAATTGCCGCACATACAGAAAATCCGAGCCAGTATAATCTCCACTCCTTATCCATTCTTCAGGAAGCGCATCATGCAAAAAATCCAAATAAGCCTGGCCGTTTTGGCTGCAAGTCTGTTCAGTGCCGTGGCTTTTGCCAGCGACATCCAGATCGAGAAGGCCACCGTACGCGCCACCGCACCCGGTCAGGAGACCGCGATGGGTGATCTGCATATTGTCAGCAAACAGGCGGCCAGTCTGGTGGGCGTCACCACGCCGGCGGCCAAGAGTGTGGAACTGCATCTGATGACCACCGACAACGGCATGATGAAGATGCGCGAGGTGAAGTCTGTCGCGCTACCCGCCGGTCAGCAAGTTGATCTGGGCGAGAGCGGTTATCACCTGATGTTGATGGGTCTGAAAGGCCCGATCAAAGAAGGCGCGACCGTACCGCTCACCCTCAGGGTACAACTGGCCGACAAGAAGATCGTCAAGCTGGACGTGGAAGCTCAAGTGACGCCCTTGATCACGATAAAGGAAGAGATGGGCGATTCCGAACATATGCACATGCATCACCATCACTAGGCGTAACGAGCTCATGTTGCGTGGAATTTTTGCGGCGTTGTTGATCTTGGTCGCGGGGCAGGCCGTAGCGGGCGTGAATGACGTCATGGTCGACAAGGCCTGGTTGCACGAGACCGTCAAAGGTCAACAAGACGTAAGTGTGATGCTCAATCTTAGTGTCACCAAACCTACACGCGTACTGGCGGTGAGCAGTCCGGTGGCCAGCGGTGGCGAGATACGGCGCTTCGTGCGTCATCGCGGCAAGATGGAAAAGCGCGCCGTGGCGAGTGTCAAGCTACCCGCGCGCAGCACGGTCAGTTTCGGTGCGCGCAATGTCTATCTGGTGCTGACGGGTCTGCAGCAGCAGTTGAACGCGGGCGACCGTGTCAGCGTGACGCTGGTGGTCGAAGTCGTCGGCAGGCGCCAGCGCATCGAAGTCCAAGCCGAGGTGCGTGAGGCCGATTTGAGTTACCAGCAATTCTGAGTATTTCGGTAGGATGAACTGTCCCTAGTCGTACTGGCGGCGATATGCAGAAAACCATCTATCCAGTAAGCACTGACTCTTGACGAGGGGGCGGCAAGATGCCGCCCTTCTGCTTTCTTATGGTGTAGAATCGCCGGCGATTTTCTTGAAGGAATTAACGATGCCCTTGACTCCATCCACCGCCGCACAAAAAGCCCGCACCCTGTCCGAGGCGCTGCCCTATATCCAGCGTTTCTTCGATAAGACCATCGTCATCAAATACGGCGGCAACGCCATGACCGATCCCAAGTTGCAGGAAGGTTTTGCGCGCGACGTCGTGTTGCTGAAACTGGTGGGCATGAACCCGGTGATCGTGCACGGTGGCGGCCCGCAAATCAACGACCTACTCAAGAAGGTAGGCAAACAGGGCGAGTTCATTCAGGGCATGCGCGTCACCGACGAAGAGACCATGGACGTGGTCGAGATGGTGTTGGGCAAGGTCAATAAGGACATCGTCAATCTGCTCAACCGTTATGGTGGCAAGGCGGTCGGTCTGACGGGTCAGGACGGTGGCTTCATCCGCGCCGAGAAGATGATGCTGGAGAGCAACACCGAGTCGGGCAAGATGCTGGACATCGGTCTGGTCGGCGACATCAACAAGATAGACCCTTCCATCATCACCTTCCTCGATTCCGGTGACTTCATCCCAGTCATCGCACCTATCGGTGTGTCGCCAGATGGCGAAACGTTGAACATCAACGCCGACGTGGTGGCGGGTAAGTTGGCTGAAGTCTTGCATGCCGAGAAACTGGTGCTGCTCACCAATACTCCGGGGGTACTGGATAAGGATGGTGTGCTGCTCACCGGCCTGACGCCTAAACAGATCGACGATCTGGTGGCCGACGGTACGCTGTCCGGCGGGATGTTGCCCAAGATCAGTTCTGCCTTGGATGCGGCACGTGGCGGAGTGCGTTCGGTGCATATCATCGACGGTCGCGTGGAACATGCACTGCTGCTGGAGATTCTGACCGACGAAGGTGTGGGCACGCTCATTAAGAGTAAGTAAGGGTGACTGCCCCGCTGTGGATATTCGATCTGGACAATACCTTGCACGACGCGTCGGCGCATGTGTTTCCGCATATCAATCGCAGCATGACAACCTATCTGCAACAACATCTGCAACTGGATGAAGAAGCGGCGAACGCGCTGCGTATAGCTTACTGGCAGCGTTACGGGGCCACAATGAGCGGCATGATGAAGCATCACGATACCGACCCGGATCACTTCCTGTTCCATACCCATCAGTTTCCCGATCTGGCGAACATGGTGTTGCGTGAACCGCGCTTGCGCCATGTGCTGCAGCATCTGCCGGGTCGCAAGGTGTTGTTTTCGAATGCGCCCAAGCAATACGCGCATGCAGTGTTGAAGTTGCTGCGTATCGACGACCAGTTTGACGACGTGATGGCGGTGGAGCACACCGGTTACCGTCCCAAGCCGCACACCTTCGGCTTCATGCGCTTGATGCGCGAGCAGCGCGTCAGAGCCAGCCAGTGTGTGATGGTGGAAGACAGTCTGGAGAATCTGCGCACTGCCAAGAAGTTGGGGATGCGCACCGTATGGGTCAATGCGGGCCAGCAGAACGAGGCTTGTGTGGATGTGAAAGTGAAGAACGTGATGCAGCTGCCGAATAGGCTGCACAGAATAATCTGAGGGGAATAAATATGGCCGCAAAACCTGGTGAAAGAAAATTGCAGATACTGCAAACCGTGGCACACATGCTGGAGCAGCCCAAGGGTGAGAAGATCACCACTGCTGCACTGGCTGCCAAACTGGAACTGTCCGAAGCCGCGCTGTATCGCCATTTCGCCAGCAAGGCGCAGATGTTCGAAGGCCTCATCGAGTTCATCGAGCAGACCGTGTTCGGCCTCATCAACAAGATCACCCAGGAAGAGAAGAGCGGACTCAAGCAAGTCGAAGCCATCGTCTCCATGCTGCTGGTGTTCGCGCAGAAGAATCGTGGCATGACCCGCGTGCTGATCGGCGATGCACTGGTCAACGAGGACGACAGACTGCAGGTTCGCATCAACCAGTTGCTAGACCGTATCGAAGCGACGCTCAAGCAATCGCTGCGCATGGCCGCGACGCAGGGCGAGATGGGCGAGGCGGTCGATGTCGGCGCGCATGCCAATCTGCTGGTGTGCTACGTGATCGGGCGCTGGCATCAGTTCGGCAAGAGCGGTTTCAGCCGCGAACCGATGGCGCAATGGTCCGCGCAATTGGCCATCCTGCTCAATAAATAACACTTAAGGACTCACCATGATCTTGATACTCGGCGCCAATGTCGATCAGAACGCCCTTGAATACAAACAACTGCTGGTACAACTCGCCGGCATGCAAGGCATACAGACTCGCGTGCACGTGGAGCGCGGCGCGCAGCAGACCCTCACCGAGATCTATCTGATCGGCAACACCAAGGCTTTGGATGCCGCCGAGATGAAGAATCTGCCGTGCGTCGAGCGCGTGGTGCGCGTGTCCGAGGAATACCGTATCTTGGGTCGCCACAAGGACGAGCAGCGCGACACGCATTTCGATTACAACGGTGTGCGCTTCGGCCAGGACACGCTGAACGTGTTCGCCGGTCTGTGCGCAGTGGACAATCGCGAGCACGTCGAACTGATGATGAAGGCGGTACGCGGCAACGGCCAGCAGTGCACTCGCATGGGCGCTTACAAACCGCGCACCAGCCCCTATGCTTTCCAGGGTCACGGCAAGAACTGCCTGAACTATGTGTTCGAATTGGCGGGTAAGTACGACATCAAGGTCATCGCCATGGAGATCACCCATGAGTCGCACCTCAACGAGATCAAGGAAGCCCTGAACCAGACCGGCAACCCCACCGGCGTGATGCTGCAGATCGGCACGCGCAACACGCAGAATTTCGAACTGCTCAAGATCGTCGGTCGTCAGACCGAGTTGCCGGTGCTGCTCAAACGCGGCTTCGGTATCACCTTGGATGAATCGTTGAATGCGGCGGAATACTTGGCTTCCGAAGGCAACCGCAAAGTAGTGTTCGGCTTGCGCGGTATGAAGACCAATATGGGCGACCCCCATCGCAACATGGTCGACTTCGCGCACGTGCCGGTCGTAAAACGCCTTACTCGTATGCCGGTCTGCGTAGATCCATCTCACTCAGTTGGCACTAGACAATCATCGCCGGACGGCATCCTGGATGTGATGCACGTCACCGCTCAAGGCGTATTGGCCGGCGCCAATATGGTGTTGGTGGACTTCCATCCTGCACCGAATATGGCGCTGGTGGATGGCCCGCAAGCCATGCTGATCAAAGAACTGCCTTACTTCCTGGAAGACGTGCAGATCGCCCGCGAGGCGTATCTCAAGCGCGTCGCACTGCGTCAGAAGCAAGACTGGTGAGTCGTTGTATGGGCGCTGAATAGAACAGGGGTGTGACGAAAGTCACACCCCTGTTCGTTTTTTCGCAGTCCATCAGAGATTGTAAATCGCCACGTAATGCGTGGTTTCCTTCTGCTCATTCTTGACGGCGGTGATGGTCATCCCGATTGGAAACTCATGACCGCGCATGTCTTTGATGCGGGTCTCGCCTACCCACGAGCCATGGTTCAACAACTGATTCCACATCTGGTTGTAATACTCTTTGCCATACCGCCCTGTCTTGAGTATGCGGGTGTGCTTGCCTACCAAGGCTTCCTGGGTGAAACCCGTGTAATTGAGGAAGGCTCTATTGGCTTTAAGTATGGTGCCTTTCGTGTCGGTGATAAGGATGGGGTCTTTGCTTTCGAACACCAACGACACGAGGCGCAACTCATCCTCGGTTTGTTTTAGATCGGCGATGTTCTGACAGAGCGGACGAAAGACCAGCAAGTAAAAGATGGGGAAGATCAACGCGGACAGCAGGGTCGAGTCGAGCAGAAAAGTAGTCAGCTTGGGCATGGCTGGGAAACTATCCAAAAGGAACATCACCAGCAGCTCGATCAGGAATACTGAGCCGGCCAATACGGCCAGCAGACGTGTCACTGACTGGTGACGTTTCAACTGTGTTGCCGAGAAATTGCTGATCATGATGCTATGCTCCATTTGTGTTTCGTTTTTGCAATCGGGACACAGGGTATCAGTCGATTATTTCGCGCGGATTAATCTTCTGTTTTTACTTTAGGTGAGGGTTGCATCGGAGCTGCTGTGTAGCAGGGCATTAGCCGTCACCCAAGGTGCTTCATCATACATCTGCCTACTCACAATAGGCACAATTTGTCCATTGCATCGCTGTTAGAAACTGACTTTGCAGCGGTTGCTACTCCGCCTATCCATAGCGAGCGTATCAAGTACGCCTCATTTTAAGTCTGTCGCTTCAGCGAAAGCGTCAATATGAAAGTGGCGACCGGCTCTGTACCCTGCGCCGGGACGGAGGCGGTTACGGTCACCGGCATCTCTACTCTGGTTCCTGAGGTGGCGGCTTGGGCAATGAGTGCCGCGATCTCGTTGCCCTGATCGCAACAGAAATCCACATCGCCGACGGCGCGCTTGTGGAACGTCGCGTGACAATCCTTGAAGATCAGGGAAATGTGCTCGGGGTGCTGTTGGGTGAATTGCATGACCAGCATCCCGACCGCGCAGTCCGCGCCTATGCTGAGCGCGCCAAAGTACATCGATCCCCAATGGTTTTTGTTTCTGCGCCGCAAGGGAAGTCTCACCACGATGCGGTCGGCTGAGATCACCATGACGGTAGGGCGGACGTACAGCATCAAGGGAATCTTGCTCAGGCCGAACCAGCGCAATGCCCATGTGGCGCGCACCCTTTCCGAGATCAGTTTGTGTATGCAGTTATTGATGGCGATTCCAATGTGGTCGATGCGACGCGTACATCGTGGAGCGAAACGGAGCGAATATCAAGCTGCAGTGTACCGGTATGGCATGCGGCCATCGCCTGCATCGCAGCTTAAGTCGTGTGTTGTGTCAGCGACTGTTCGAATGCGCTGGCCGATAAAGGTTTGCCATACATATGACCCTGGAATGACAGGCATCCTTGTTTGAGCAAGGCATCCTCCTGCGCCGGATTTTCCACTCCTTCGGCAAGGATGTTGATCTTCACGCTGGCCGCCATGTCTATCATGGAGCGCACGATGGCCAGATCGTAGTTGTCCGTCGCGATCTCTTTGACGAACGATTGGTCGATCTTGATCTGGTCCAGTGGCATGCGTTTGAGATAGGTGAGCGAGGAGTGGCCGGTGCCGAAATCGTCCATGGATAGGCTCACGCCCAGTGCCTTGAGTTGTTGCAGGATGGCTATGGTGTATTCGATGTCATGCAGGGCCATGCTCTCGGTGATCTCCAGCTTCAGACGCGACGGATCGATGCCGCTGGAGGCCAAGGCATTTTGCAGATGTTCGATGAAGTCGGGCTTATACAAAGCGGCGGTGCTGGCATTGCTGCGACCGCTCTTGGTCACGTGTTTGGATTTGCGCAGTTGCGCCGCACTCACATTGATGGACAACACCAGATTGCGGGTCAGGGCAGTGGCCTCCCATTTTTTAAGTTGTGTGCAGGCGGTGTTGAGCACCCAGTCGCCGATGGACAGGATCAGGTCGCTCTCTTCGGCCAGGCTGATGAACTGGGCCGGATGCAACAAACCGAGTTCGGGGTGATGCCAGCGCAACAGTGCTTCCGCGCCGATAGCTTTCCGGTTCTGATCGACCTGTACCTGATAATGCAACTCGAACTGGTCGTCTGCCAGCGCAGCGTACAAGTGGCTTTCCAACTCACTGCGTGCTTCCAGAGCATTCTGGGTGTTCTGGTCGAAGAAACGCACGGTGTTGCGTCCCGCCCGTTTTGCCTGGTACATCGCGGTGTCTGCGCGCTTGAGCAACTCTTCGCCGGAGACTTCCCCATGGCTGAATAGCGCCACACCTATGCTGGCGGCACCGTGATGGGTCAGGGTCTTGAGGTGATAGGGCTGGCTCAAGGCGATACAGATCTTCTCGGCGATGATGCCGGCGTGCTCCGTGGCAGTCTCGAAGTCACCGCGCAACGCATCCAGGATCACGACGAACTCGTCGCCGCCCAACCGTGCCACCGTGTCGGTGGCGCGCACGCTGTTCTTCAGGCGCTGCGCGACCTCAATGAGCAGCAAGTCGCCCTGGGCATGGCCTTTGGTGTCGTTCAATGTCTTGAAGTTGTCCAGATCGAGAAAGATCAAACCGCTATAGTCTCGGCTGTTCTTGGACTGTGCGACGGCCTGGTCCAGTTGGTCGAGGAAACGGCGGCGATTAGGCAGCCCGGTGAGCGGGTCGGAGTAGGCCAGCTGGTAGATGGTCGCATCGGATCGCAGAGTGACGTCCTGCAGCGCTTTGGCCGAGCGGCGCAGTCGGTCGGCTAACAACAACAGATTGATCAGCATGATGACAATCACCGCGCCACTGGTGCGCTGGATACTCAGGCGCAAGGTTTGGATGTCCTGTTGTTGGCGCGCGATGGCCTGTTCGATGACTTTGTTCTGATTGTCCACACTCTCACGATGTAGCACGGCCAGTTGCTCACTCATCCAGCGGTCGATGCCGCGCACGCCTTGGTCGATGACAAAAGTATTGTTGGTCGATTGCGACAAAGGATAGCGCGCCAGGAAGCTGCGATAGATGTGGCCGATCTGAATGTGGCCTTCGATGAGGACGTTGAGCCTATCCACGAAATGCATCTGCTTGAGCGAGCGCTGTTGCAATTTTTTCAACTGTTCACGTAAGGTCAGCGGGAAAGCGGGGTCGTTCACCGGGGTGACTGGTTCGCTCGGATCGGCATTCTCCGGGGCAAGCAATTCGTCGCGCAGTTCCTCCAGTTGTGTGCGCACCTTCTGCTCGCTCTGTTCGAACTGCCCCCAGTACTGTTGATACAGCACAGGATCGTGACCGCGCAGCAGCACGTCTTTCCATTCTTGTACCTGACTTTTGAATTCAATCTGTATCGCGGCAAGGTCGTCTGACTGCTCCCTGTGCAACAGCAACTGGCTGTTATATTCCTGCTGAGCCTGCCCCAGCTTGCTGACGCCCGTGATGATGTTGAACATGCCCAAGATGATTGCCAGGGAAAAACACACGATCAGCACCAGCAACCAGAACTGCTTGTTCTGAGCCGAGGTTCGTAACGCTTTTATAGTTTTTCTGCTGTTAGCGAAGTTCATGGTCACTGCGAGTAAAAATGCATAGGCATTATACCTGGGTGCAGACTCAGCTCAGTGTGCGGACAGACAGTCTATATAGACTGCCGCATCGGGTTGGGTGTGGTTGCGCTGCGCCTGCCAGATCATCTCGCTCAGGCATTCCATCATCTGGTGCTGCGCATCATGTTCGGATTCCAGTTTGTGTGTGAGCCGCACGAAATGCGCGCGTATGCCGGGCGGTTGGTCGATGGAGATCTGCTCCTCTATGGTGAGGTGCATCATCAGGTGCAGGAAGGGATTGGTCGCGCCGCTCTCGGGTGTGTAGTCCTTGTCCAGATGGCGTTCCGGTTGGGCGAGCAAGTCGTGGTACTCGGGATGCTTCTCTATGAGTTGCGCGGTCAGGTCTTCCAGTGGCGTGAGCAGCTCACCGGCGCGACGCTTGCGCCAGGTCTCGAACAGGAAGTTACGTGCCTCGTCGCGGCTGGGGTTGAATAGCAAAATAATCTCTCCAAATTATTCCCCCTCAGGGGGAATGAGTTGTGGTTAGTCGGTCTTGTCTTTGTATTCGCACAGATCATAGATCAGACACTTGCCACACTTGGGTTTGCGCGCCTGACAGATATAGCGTCCGTGCAGGATCAGCCAGTGATGTGCATCGTGCAGGAATTCTTTGGGGATGACTTTGAGCAGCTTGTGCTCCACTTCCAGCACAGTCTTGCCGGGGGCCAGTTTGATGCGATTGGCGAGCCGGAAGATATGCGTATCTACCGCTAATGTGGGCTGGCCGAAAGCGGTGTTGAGTATCACGTTGGCGGTCTTGCGCCCCACGCCGGGCAAAGCCTCCAGCGCCGCGCGGTTCTGCGGCACTGCGCCATCATGCAGACGTAGCAACAGTGCGCATGTCTGTATCACATGCTTGGCCTTGGTCTTGTACAGACCGATGCTCTGGATGTACTCGCGCAGACCTTCTTCGCCTAATTCGAGCAAGGCCTGCGGGGTGTTGGCAACCGGAAAGAGGCGACGGGTGGCGATGTTGACGCTGACGTCAGTGGCTTGCGCGGATAGCATCACCGCCACCAATAACTCGAAGGGGCTGTGGTATTCAAGTTCGGTGGTGGGATGCGGATCGGCATCGCGTAGACGTTCGAATATCGCCCGTCGTTTGGCGGGATTCATACGGCAATAGTAGCGTAGGAGCGTGATTTAAAATTCATTGAAAGTTAAGCCGTTGCCGCAACCGCAGTGATCTTCTTGCGTTGCTCGTTCGCAGTGGCGCGCAGCGTCATATAGTTCTTGCCCGCGATAAGCAGTCCTAGCGTGATGAAGGCCCCCGGGGGCAGGATGGCGAGCAGGAAGCCGTGATAGTCGGGCACCACGGTGACCACCATGGACTTGGCTGCGGGGCCGAACACCATGTCGATGCCGGAGAGCAGCGTGCCGTGGCCGAACACCTCGCGGATGCCACCTAGTACGGACAGTACCGCAGTCAGACCCAGGCCCATAGCTAAGTCCGTCTATGCCGGATTGCAGCGGAGGCTGTTTGGACGCAAAGGCTTCGATGCGTGCCAGCACGATACAGTTGGTGATGATGAGCGGGATGAAGATGCCTAGTACCAAGATACAAGCGTGTGCATATAGGCGTTCATGGCGAACTGGATCACCGTCACCAGCACCGCGATGATCAGGATGAACACCGGGATGCGTGCTTCATTGGGCACGGCTGAACGTATCGGCGAGATAGTCGCGCCGGACAGTGCCATGACGAGGCGGTGGCGATGCCCAGACTCACGCCTTCACCACTGAGCTGCTCACCGCGAGGATGGGACACATGCCCAGCAGTTGCACCACGCCAGTGTTCTGCTTCCACAGGCCGTTGTAGAAGATGTCTTTCAATTCTTGGCTAGTCATTTTTTCTCCTCCGGTTTTGCTTGTGCGAGCATGGCTACGGCGAACAGTTCGTCACGGTGCAAAGCGAAATACTGCATGGCCTTGTGTACAGCCTTGACCACGGCACGCGGCGAGATGGTCGCACCCGCCATAAAGTCGAACTGTCCGCCATCCTTCTTCACCTGCCACTCATCGTCCTTGCCGGTGGTTAGTGCCTTGCCGCCGAAGATCTCTATCCAGTTGCTTTTTGCGATGTCGATATAGTCACCCAGGCCTGGTGTCTCCTTGTGCGAGACCACGCGCACCCCGGCCAGCGTACCATCGGCTTTGACCGCGACCAGCAGGTCGATACGGCCACTATAGCCATCCGGTGCAATCACTTCCATGGCGACGCCTACAGGCTGCCCAGCCAGCCGCGCACGATAGGCCAGACTGGGGGTGGTGCTGCCCAGCAGCAGGTCGGGTGATAACTTCAGTGTGTCGGATACGATGTCGTTGTCGAAACTGCTGCGCGGCAGCAACTGCGCGATGAGTTTGAGTTTTTCTTCCTGTTCGCTCTTGGCGATGCTGTCTTTGGTCTGCAGATAGGTGAGAGCCAGCAGCGATGTACCTATCAGCGTGAAGAACAGCACGTTCATAGAGGTATGTAAAGCGGCCTTGGCCATCGTGCGTTTCATGATCAGCCCTTCTTCTTGCCGAATACTTTCGGCTGGGTATAGGTGTCTATCAGCGGCACGCAGATATTCATCAGCAGGGTAGCGAAAGCCATACCGTCGGGGAACGCGCCGTATACGCGGATCAGATAGGTGAGTAGTCCCGCACCGGCGGCGAAGATGAGTTTTCCTTTACGCGTGGTCGGGCTGCTGATCGGGTCGGTCAGGATGAAGAAGGCACCCAGCATCGCGGCACCGGAGAACCAGTGGAACAAGGGTTCGACGTAGTGGCTGGGATCGATTAGATGGAAGATGCCGGCCACCGCGAACAGTGTGCCCAGATAGGCCACCGGCAAGTGCCAGGAGATGATGCGCGTCGCCAGCAGATACAAGCCGCCGATCAGGAAGCCCAACGCCACCATCTCGCTACCGTGTCCGGCCAGTCTGCCGAAGATGGGCTGGGTGAGGATATCGCTGACGGGCAGAGCTAGATGCAACTGGGTCTTGAGCGTGTCCAGCGGCGTGGCCATGGTGACCGCGTCGAACTTGATGCCATCGGGTAGTGCGCCGGCGAAGATGTAGTGCAACTGTTGCATGAAGCTCAGCTCCATCTCGCCCAGCCCGTGCGGGCTGATCCAGTGTGTCATCTGTACCGGGAAGGACACGATGAGCACCGCGTAACCTATCATCGCCGGATTGAAGGGATTGTTGCCCAGACCGCCATAAAGATGTTTGGCGATGGCGATACAGAATGCCGTGCCTACCACGACCAGCCACCAGGGCGCGAGTGGCGGGATGGACAGCGCCAGCAACCAGCCGGTGAGCAGCGCGCTGTTGTCTTTGAGGAAGGGGGCGATGGGGCGATTGCGCAACTTGAGCATGGCCGCTTCAGTCGCCAGTGCGGTGAATGAAGCGAGGGTGATGGACACCAGTATCGCGGGGCCGAAATACCACACATACAGCGCGATACCCGGTAGCAAGGCGAGGATCACCTTGAGCATGATGGCCGACACGTTGTCGGGCTTGCTGATAAAGGGTGAAAAAAACGCGCTCATATTATTCCTTGGGTGGCTCCGCATCGGTCGCAGCCAGTTCGTGGATGCGGGCGCGGCGTGCTTCGATCTCGGCGACCTCGGCTTGTTGTTGCGGCGTGAGTTGCTCGGTGTTCTTCGGCTTGATTGCTGCCGCTTGCTGTTTGGCATGCGCTATCGCCGCTTGTATCTTCGTCTGTGTGTCATCGACAGGCGGCGGTGCGGCGGCCGCCTGTTCAGCGGCCAGTTTGGCAGCGACGAGCTTGGCTTCGGCAGCGGCTTTCTCCTTGGCAGCGAGCTTCTCGGCCTTCTCCTGTTTCTCGCGCTCGATACGGTGTTCGCGGAACTCGAAACGTTCGCGTGCCGCGTCGGCGGCGGTCTTCTCCGACTCGCGCGCCCAGATTTCACTCTTGGCAAAACGGTAGTACTGCACCAGCGGGATGTGGCTGGGGCAAACATAGCTGCACGCGCCGCACTCTATGCAGTCGAACAGGCTGAACTCCTGCGCCTTGCCGAATTCCTTGGACTTGGCAAACCAGTATAGGTCCTGAGGTTGCAATTCGGCGGGGCAGACTTCCGCGCAGCGGGTGCAGCGTATGCACGGCATGGCGGGCGGCGCGGTCGGGAACAGCTTGGGCGAAGAGGCGATGATGCAGTTGGCCGCCTTGACGATGGACACGTCCGCGCCGGGGAGCGGCAAGCCCATCATCGGCCCGCCCATGATGTAGCTGTCGGTGTCGGGCAGCGCTCCCGCGTAGACCACGACATCCTTTACCGGTGTACCTATCAATACTTCCAGATTCTGTGGCTCGCGCACATTGCCGGTGATGGTGACGATGCGCGATAGCAGCGGCTCGCCGAATTGCACGGCGCGATAGATGGCTTGCGCGGTGGCGACGTTGAAACACTGCACACCTTTTTCGGTGGAGCGTACCCCGGCTGCGACCTCGATACCGGTGAGCACGCGTATCAGTTGTTTGGCACCGCCACCGGGATACAGCGTGGGTACGGTGATGACCTGGATGTCGTCCTGGCTGGCGAGCGCTGCCTGCTGCATCGCGGTGATAGCTTGCGGTTTATTGTCCTCGATGCCGACCAATACCTGTTCGGCATCCAGTGCCCAGCGCATGATCTCGGCACCCTTGATGATCTCGTCGGCGCGCTCGCGCATCAGCATGTCGTCGCAGGTGATGTAGGGTTCGCATTCGGCGCCATTGAGCACCAGAGTCTTGACCTTGTGTTTGCCGGCACGCAGCTTCAGGTCGCTGGGGAACACCGCGCCGCCCAGACCGACCACGCCAGCCAGACGCAACACCTGGCGCACGTCGGCGGCCGCAGAGGTGCGGAAATCCAGACCGGACTTGGGTATCCATTCGTCCTTGCCGTCCGGGATAAGCGTGGCGCACAGGTCGGGCAAGCCGGAGGCGTGTGCCACCACCTGCATGCCGATCTCGCTGATAGTGCCCGAGGTGCTGGCATGGATGGCGCTGGAGATGCCGTCTTCCGGCAAGCCGATGAGCTGGCCTTTGAGTACATGGTCACCCACTTGCACCAGCGGTTTGGCGATGTTGCCTACGTGCTGGTGGAACGGGATCACCAGTTTTGCGGGCATGGGCAAGGTCGCAATCGGCGTGCGCGTGGATTGTTCTTTTTGGGTGGGCGGATGAACACCACCGTGAAATTTAAACAGTGTCGTCATTAGGCGGGTCGCAGTGCGTAGACTGGATATTTCCATTTCCAGTTGCTGATTTTTTCTTCAATGATTTGCATACTGATGCAATCCACCGGACACGGGGCGACACAGAGTTCACATCCGGTGCATTCGCGACTGATGATGGTATGCATCTGTTTGGCCGCACCAGTGATGGCATCGACCGGGCAGGCTTGTATGCATAGTGTGCAACCGATGCAGGTGTTTTCGTCGATGAAGGCCACCGATTTGGGTTTGGGGGCATTGGTGTCACCACCGAAGGGTTTGAATTCCACCCCCAGCAGGTCGGCGAGTTTCTGTATGCCTTCTTCACCACCCGGCGGACAACGGTTGATATCGGCTTCACCCGCCGCGATGGCGGTGGCATAGGGTTTGCAACCGGGGAAGCTGCATTGTCCACACTGCGTCTGCGGCAGGATGGCATCGATCTTCTCCACCAGCGGGTTGCCTTCGACACGAAACTTGATCGCGGCGTATCCCAGCACCGCACCGAGCAGGATGGCGATGCCGGACATGACTAACAAAGCATTCAGCATTATTTGACCAATCCCGCGAAGCCCATAAACGCCAGACTCATCAGTCCCGCAGTGATCATCGCGATGGCCGAGCCTTTGAAAATGCCGGGCACGTCAGCGCCTTCCAGACGCTCGCGTATACCGGCGAACAGCACCATCACCAGCGTGAAGCCAGCGGCACTGCCGAAACCGAACCACAGGGCTTTGAGCAGGGTGTATTGAATCTGGTTCTGCGCGATCAGCAACGGCACGCCCAGCACCGCGCAGTTGGTGGTGATCAGTGGCAGATAGATACCCAGCACCTGATACAACACCGGACTGGTCTTCTTGATATACATCTCGGTGAATTGCACGATGCCGGCGATGACCACGATGAAGGACAAGGTGGACAGATAGGACAAGTCGTAAGGCACGAGCAGGTAATGATCAATGAGATAACTCGCGCCGGATGCCAGTGTCAGCACGAACGCCGTCGCAGCGCCCATGCCGATAGCGGCTTCCAGTTTCTTGGACACGCCCATGAAGGGGCACAGGCCAAGAATTTTAACCAGCACGATGTTGTTCACAAACACCGCGCCGATCAAGATCATCAGATATTCAGACATTGTCGCGCCTTAGCAAAATAGGCGCGGATTATCTACCGAATCGTAGTTCTCTTCAATGATTGCATAGGCATATTGATATAACAAAAAGTTGTGATTGTTGATCCTGCTCAGTGCCCGATGGAATAGACCCCGCCGGGCAAATGGTCGCGCAGCGCCTTGCCCAGGCGCGTGTAAGTTTCTTGTAAGGGTGCGCGTTTGCGCCATATCAGCGCGATGCGACGGTAGGGGGCGGGAGACTTGAACGGAACGACCTTGATATTGGCTTGCTCACTGTTGCGGTGTGTGGCCAGCGCCGGCAGCAGAGTGATGCCTATGCCTATCCCCACCATCTGACGTAATGTCTCCAAGCTGGTGGCGCGCACCTCTTCCATCTGCCGTTGCGCGCCACACACCGCGAGTGCCTGATCGCGCAGACAGTGTCCCTCTTCGAGTAACAATAAGGTGTCCTGTTGCAACTCGGCCAGCGTGACGTGTTTGCGTTTCGCCATTTTGTGTAACGCGGGAAGTGCCGCGAGGAAGGGCTCATCGAACAAGGATAGGGTGTTGAGTTGCTCGTCTGCCACCGGCAGGGCTAGCAACGCGGCATCCAGCTGACCGTCGGCAAGGTCGGCAAGCAGCTGCGGAGTCATCTGTTCGCGTAGCAACAAGCGTAACTGCGGGAATTGTGCTTGTGCCACGGACAGAGCATGCGGCAGATAGTAAGGTCCCAGCGTCGGGATGATGCCCAGCCGCAGCGTGCGTGCCATGGGTTGGTGGGCGTGGCGGGTCAGCTCCTCGATATGTGCGGCTTCCGCCAGAATGAGGCGCGCCGAGCGCAGCACCTCTTCGCCCATCGCGGTTGGGGCGATGGGGGTGAGGCTGCGGTCGAACAGGCTCACGCCCAGGTGGGCTTCCAGTTTCTTCAACTGAGTCGAGAGTGTGGACTGGCTGATGAAGCACGCGCTTGCGGCTTTGCCGAAGTGGCCGTGGTCGGACAGTGCGACCAGATAACGTAATTCTTGCAAAGTCATGGTGTACCTCATCGATTCATTTTATGAATAGAAGTCTACCAAACAATCAACTGGATAAATAATGTAGTTGCGCCTAAATTGCGTTCGTGGACATTAACCACGCAACCAAATTCAGGAGATGATCATGAGTAAATGCCCATTCAATCACACCGCTGGCGCGGGGACTGCTAACCATGACTGGTGGCCGAACCAACTTAAGCTGAATATCCTGCATCAGCATTCTCCCCAGTCCAACCCGATGGGCGCGGATTTCAACTACGCCGAAGAATTCAAACAGCTTGACTTGTCTGCCGTGAAGCGCGACCTCGTCGCGCTGATGACCGATTCGCAGGACTGGTGGCCAGCGGATTATGGACACTACGGCCCTTTTTTCATTCGCATGGCTTGGCATAGCGCGGGCACTTACCGTACGGGCGATGGCCGTGGCGGGGCTGGGCATGGCAACCAGCGTTTTGCGCCACTCAATAGTTGGCCTGATAACGTCAATCTCGACAAGGCGCGCCGCTTGCTCTGGCCGATTAAGCAAAAATACGGCAGGAAAATTTCTTGGGCTGACCTGATGATACTTACGGGTAACGTCGCCTTGGAATCTATGGATTTCAAGACCTTCGGCTTCGCTGGTGGTCGTGAAGATGTTTATTCTCCTGAGCAGGACATTTATTGGGGGAATGAAACGACTTGGTTGGGCGACGACGCGCGTTATTCTGGCGAACGTAATCTGGAAAATCCGCTGGCTGCCGTGCAAATGGGGCTGATTTATGTTAACCCGCAAGGTCCAGGTGGCAAGCCCGATCCACTCGCTTCAGCACGCGACATTCGCGAAACTTTCGCGCGTATGGCGATGAACGATGAAGAGACGGTTGCGCTCACTTGTGGCGGGCACACTTTTGGTAAAGCGCATGGTGCTGGAGATGCGGCACTGGTGGGTGCTGCACCCGAAGCAGCAGGACTTGCCGAGCAGGGGCTGGGCTGGCAGTCGAGCTTCAAGAGTGGCAAAGGTGGTGATCAGATCGGCAGCGGCCTGGAAGGCTCGTGGACACCCACGCCGACCAAGTGGGATATGAGCTATCTGGATATGTTGTTCGGCAATGAGTGGGAGCTGACTAAGAGTCCAGCGGGTGCATTGCAGTGGACACCGAAACAGGCGACTGACAGCAACATGGCACCCGCCGCGCATGACGCGACCAAGCGCGTGCCGATTATGATGACCACCGCCGACATGGCGATGCGCTTGGATCCGGTCTACGAGCCGATTGCACGACACTTCCATAACAACCCGGCAGAATTCGCCAATGCCTTCGCGCGCGCTTGGTTCAAGCTGACCCACCGAGATCTCGGCCCTCGTGCGTGCTATCTCGGTGCTGAAGTGCCTAAGGAAGCGCTGATCTGGCAAGACCCCATCCCCGCCGTCAATCATGCTTTGATTGACGATAAGGATGCCGCCGCCCTCAAGAGCAAAATGCTGGCATCGGGTCTGTCTGTCGCGCAATTGGTATCAACCGCCTGGGCATCCGCATCGACCTTCCGTGGCTCCGACAAGCGGGGAGGGGCTAATGGCGCACGCATTCGCCTCGCACCGCAAAAGAACTGGGAAGCCAACCAGCCCGTGCAACTGGCAAGCGTGCTGGACAAACTCATCGCCATCCAACGCGAGTTCAATGGCGGCGGCAAGCAAGTCTCGCTGGCCGACTTAATCGTGCTGGGGGGGTGCGCAGGCGTTGAGCAGGGCGCCAGGAATGCGGGTCATGCTATGACTGTTCCCTTCACTCCGGGTCGTATGGATGCTACGCAGGCGCAGACCGATGTGGAATCCTTCGCCGTACTCGAACCAATTGCCGACGGTTTCCGCAATTACCAAAAGACAAAATACCGCGTATCGGCCGAGGAGTTGCTGCTCGACCGCGCGCAATTACTGACGCTCACGGCTCCTGAAATGACAGTGCTCGTTGCTGGTATGCGCGTCCTGAACGCTAACGTAGGACAGAGCCAGCATGGCGTGTTCACCAAACGACCAGAAGTATTGAGCAACGACTTCTTTTTGAACCTGCTCGACATGGGTACAGAGTGGAAGGCGGTATCGGATGCCGAGGAGGTGTTTGAGGGGCGTGATCGCAAGACCGGTAAAGTTAAGTGGACGGGCACACGGGTTGATCTGGTTTTCGGCTCGAACTCGCAGCTACGTGCCTTGGCTGAAGTCTATGCAAGCTCGGACGCGCAGGAAAAGTTCGTGCATGACTTCGTCGCGGCCTGGAACAAGGTGATGAACCTCGATCGCTTCGACCTCGCGTGATCCCGGGGGAGATGCCTGAAAGGTCTTATGTCGAGCAACCATGACCTGGCAGGCATCGACCTATCCCGAACCAGATTGAGGTTGAGAGAACCTTACGGCTTCCTTCGCGCTTTGCGCATATTGGTTGCCGCACAAAATTTAATTTAAATGTGTCGTGATTTTAAGGAGAGCAACATGAACACAATCATTCATCTATCGCATCAGGCTATCGCCTATCTCCAAGCTTTCACTCATGCGCTAGCAAGCATGGGGCTGGGTTTGGAGGGTTGGGTGGGGTATGAAGATGATGCATGACAAGGCCGCGTTCAAGTCGTAAAGCATGGCGCGCTATAACTGAACAAGTTTGTAATCCCTGAATACCCACGACTTAGCCCGCTTATTCGAGGCGTTTATCGGCCCGCTGTTTTGATTCAATATGTCTGCCTCCACTATAAAGTTTTACCTTGAGTTGCCGATATAGCTGGTGCATAGATAAGGGATGGGCGCGCTATTTATATACATTGGGAAAAACGGCTGGAGTTGGGCAATGGCCTGATCGACACGCAACATCGCATCTTGGTGTTGCTGTGCCGCAAGCTGGATATCGCCATCAAGACCGGACAGCCTGAGCAGACGATACGCTGGATTATCGTCGAGCTGAAGAAGTTTACTGAATTCCATTTCGTCAGCGAAGAGAATCTGATGCATGAGATCGGTTTTCCCGGTGTAGGTGAACATGCGCTGATACATACCGATTTGTTGTTGCAGTTGGAGATGATGTTGGCGAAGATCAGCCATCACAAGGAGTTTCCTGAGGACTTGTTGTATTTTCTCAATAAGTGGCTAGTGCAGCATGTTGTCGCTGAGGATATGAAGATTGCCGAGTATGTAAGGAATGCAGCCAAGAGGCCGATAGGCGAGGAGTTATATGAGCAATATCTGTCAGGCTTTAATCAGGCATGAATTTCGTGGGAGAAGTCGAAATGAAGAGTGAGCAAGTTGTCGACTTGAAGAGTGCCTTATCCCGTTTGGATAGTTTGCCCGCTATGCCGGCGATCGCGCATAAGTTGTTGTTACTACCGCTTGATACCGATACCGGTGAGGCCGAGTTTCTGCGCTTGATCGAGCAGGATCCGCAGATCTCGGCAAAGATCATCGGTCTCTCCAACTCACCCTTATATGGTGCGTCGCGCCATGTGGTCTCGTTGGGGGATGCGGTGATGTTGCTCGGCCTGAACCGGGTCAAGTCTGTGGCGATAGGGATAGCCACGATGTCTGCGTTGAGCAAAGTGACCGAGGGCAAGCTCAAGACCAAGGAGCTATGGATGCATAGCCTTTCTGTGGCGATGGCCATGAGTACCATTGCGCGGGCCATGCCGTTACGTAACCGCCCCCCCGACGATCTGTTGTTCTTCGCGGGGCTGATGCATGACATCGGTTACATGGCCATTAGTTATCTGGATGTCTACGCCAGCGATACGCTGCATGAACAATTACAACAAGCCCCCGGGCGCATGATGCTCAACATTGAAAAAGCACTGCTGGGCATGACGCATGCCGAGATAGGCGCAGAGTTGGCACAACATTGGCATCTGCCGGACGACATCGTCGATGCGATACGTCGTCATCATGACGGAGGCGATTACCATGATATGGAGCTGCCGGTTCTGGTGCGGCTGGTCTGGCTGGCGGAACAGATGCTGGGTGAATTCGGTGTGCTCAAAGCGGAAGAAGACAGTCATCGCCGAACAGCAATGGCTAATATTGGGCATAGACCCGGATGATGCCGACGAGATTCGCAGTAGTGTCTATGAAGTTGCGACTCAGGCGGGCCAGATGGCCGCCGCTTTTTGAATGACAACGTAGTTCATAAATGCTGCTCTAGATGAGGACGCCCGACACAATCATGTCGGGCGTTTTTACATCAGATGCTCTTTGCCAATTCAGCAGCCTTGCCGATATAGGTCTCGGGTGACAGTTGCAACAGGCGCTGTTTCTCCGCTTCAGGTATGTCCAGTGTCTGGATGAACGCCTGCAGTGACGCACGGTTGATGCCGCTCTGGCCGCGTGTCAATTCCTTCAACTTGTCGTAGGCGTTCGCTATGTTGTAACGGCGCATCACAGTCTGGATAGGCTCGGCCATCACTTCCCAGCTCGCGTTCAAATCATCCGTCACACGTTGTGCATTCACTTCCAGTTTGTTCAAGCCGCGCAGGCAGGACTCATAGGCCAGCAGAGTGTAGCCCAGCGCCACGCCCATGTTGCGCAGCACCGTGGAGTCGGTGAGGTCGCGTTGCATACGCGATACCGGCAACTTCTCGGACAGATGACGCAGCATCGCGTTGGCCATACCCAGATTACCTTCCGAGTTTTCGAAGTCGATGGGGTTGACCTTGTGCGGCATGGTCGATGAACCGACTTCACCCTTGATGACCTTCTGCTTGAAATAACCCAACGAGATGTAGCTCCAGATGTCCCGGTTCAAGTCGACCAGGATGGTATTGATGCGTGCATAGGCATCGAACAATTCCGCCATGTAGTCATGCGGTTCGATCTGTATGGTGTATGGGTTGAAGGCGATGCCGCGCGCGCTCACGAAGCGCTCGGAGAAACTTGCCCAATCCACGTCTGGATAAGCCGCCAAGTGGGCGTTGTAGTTACCCACCGCGCCGTTGATCTTGCCGAGTATCTCGGTGCGCGCTAGGCGTTCATGGGCGCGCTGCAAGCGATACACCACGTTGGCCAGTTCCTTGCCCAAGGTGCTGGGGGTGGCGGTCTGACCGTGGGTGCGGCACAGCATGGGCAAGTCGGCAAGTTGGTGAGCCAGCGTCTGCAAGCGGGTGGTGAGTACGTTCAACGCAGGCAGCATCACCGCGTCGCGCGCCCCCTTGAGCATCAGTGCGTGGCTCAGGTTGTTGATGTCTTCCGAGGTGCAGGCGAAGTGGATGAACTCCAGGACTTTGGCTGTCTCGGTGTTGGTCGAGAGTTTCTCGCGCAACCAATATTCGACGGCTTTCACGTCGTGATTGGTGGTGCGTTCGATCTGCTTGATGGCGTGCGCGTCATGCTCGGAAAAACTCTCGTTCAGTGCGTCCAGTTCGGCGATGGTGGCGGCGGAGAAGGGCGCGATCTCTTTGATGTCGGCCTGTGCGCTCAGCGCTTTCAACCATTCGATCTCGATCAGCACGCGAAAACGGATCAGACCGAACTCGCTGAAGTAAGCGCGCAAAGCGTCTACCTTGCCGTGATAACGACCATCGAGCGGGGACAGGGCGGTGAGTTTGGTGAGAGTAGTCATGGTTTGAGTTTTTAGAAAAGTGAAAAGTGAAAAGTGCAAAGTGTGCTTATGTTTCACCTGAACCGGCCAGCAGCGCGTCACCTTACACCTTCCTGAGGTGGCGCATTTTACGCGAAAGCCAGCCAGCGCGCAGACTCAGTCGCTGTTGGGCGTGATGTACAAGGTGCGGGTAGGGAAGGCGAAGTCCGCACCGTGACGCGCTACGATGGCGGCGCACTGGAACAGAATGTCCTGTTTCACCTGATGGAACTCGCTCAGGTCGGTGCCTTTGGTGAAGGCGGTCAGCAGGATGTTGAGCGAGGATTCTGCCATGCTGCTGAATGACACCACGATGCGCTGCTCGGTATCGATGCCTTGATGCGCGCGTACCATGGACTCGATCTCGGCGGTGATTGCGGTCAGCGGTCCATGTCCTCGTAGCGCAGGCCCAGAATCTCCTGGATGCGGCGATGGGACATGCGGGTGGTGTTCTCGACGATGATGGAAGTGAACAGCGAGTTGGGTACATAGATCAGCGACATATTCAGCGCGCGTATGCTGCTCTGGCGCCAGCCTATATGTTCGACCTTGCCTTCGATCTGACGATCCGGGGAACGTATGCTGTCGCCGACATTGAAGGGGCGGTCCAGATGCACCATCAGTCCGCCGAACAGGTTGGCTAATAGGTCTTTGGCCGCGAAACCCACCGCGATACCGCCCACCCCACCGAAGGCCAGTACGCCCGAGATACTAAAGCCCAGTGTCTGCATCACCATCAGCATGGCGATCACCGCCACCGCGATGCGCGCGATCTTGCCCAATCCATCCACCGTGGTGCGGTCCACCGTCGCACTGGTCTGCGCGCGCAGGGTGAGCAGATTGTTGGCGACCTCGCGTATCAGACGGAACAGGAACCAGGTGATGCAGATGATGAAGCCGATATTGCGTACCGGTGCCAGATATTCCAGCATCTGTTCGCCGGTCTGTAGGTGAATCAGATGCAGGATGAAGGCTAGCCCACCCAGCCAGATGAAAGCAGGCAAAGGAGCGCGGGCCGCCGTGAGCAGCGCGTCATCCCATACGTTATCGGTTTTGGCGGTGAGCTTCTCGGCGTGATTGAGGGCACGCGAGGCGAAGAAGTGCGCGACCAGAGTCGCACCTAATACCAATAACAGACGAATGATTTCAGGACTTAGATTGTTTTGCATGGTGCTCTCTATTATCTGATGATGCCACCGCCCAGGCAGATCTCGCCGTCATAAGCGACCACCGATTGTCCCGGCGTGACCGCCCACTGGGCTTGCTCGAAGGAGAAGTGGGTGAGCCCATCGTCCATCAAGCCTGACGTTGCAAGCCGCATCCTCCTGACGGTAGCGGGTCTTGGCGGCGTAGGTGCGCTGAGAGTCGGGCGCGTTGCCGCTGATCCAGTGCATCTCTATTGCATCCAGTTCGTGGTTGAGCAGCAGCGGATGGTCATGTCCTTGCACCACGATCAAACGGTTGCGTTCCATATCTTTGGCGGCCGCGAACCAAGGAGCGCCGGAAGAGTCTTTGGCGCCGCCTATGCCTAGACCTTGACGCTGACCCAGCGTATAGAAAGACAGCCCCATGTGACGACCGACCACCTGTCCTTCGGGCGTGCGCATCTCGCCGGGTTGGGTGGGTAGATAACGATTGAGGAACTCGCGGAACGGGCGCTCGCCTATGAAGCAGATGCCGGTGCTGTCTTTCTTGGCGTGGTTGGATAGGCCGTGTTCTTCGGCGATGCGACGCACTTCGGATTTGAGCAGCTTTCCCAGCGGGAACATGGAGCGCGACAGTTGTGCCTGATTCAAACGGTGCAGGAAATAGCTCTGATCCTTACTGGCGTCAGCGGCTTTGAGTAACTGAAACACGCCCTTCACTTCGCGTACTTGCGCGTAATGTCCTGTGGCGATGGTCTCCGCACCCAGCGCGAGGGCATGATCGAGGAAGGCTTTGAATTTTATCTCGGCGTTGCACAGGATGTCGGGGTTGGGGGTGCGGCCTGCTTCGTATTCGCGCAGGAAGTAACTGAACACGCGGTCCTTGTATTCCTTGGAGAAGTTCACCGCCTCGATGGGGATGCCTATGCTGTCTGCCACCGACACGGCATCGAGCAGATCCTGACGCGAGGAACAATACTCGTCGTTGTCGTCGTCTTCCCAGTTCTTCATGAACAGGCCGATCACGTCGTAGCCTTGCTGCTTGAGCAACAACGCGGTGACTGAGGAATCGACTCCGCCGGACATGCCGACGACGATACGGGGCTTACTCATAATGTGTGACCAGTTCCAGTGGATAGCGGCGACCCGCCAGATAGTCTTCCATGCAACGCAATATCAGCGGGCTGCGATGACGCGACTCTGATTCGCGTATCTCATCCGGGCTGAGCCATACGGCACGGAGGATGCCGGTGTCCAGTTTACGCCCGGCTTCATGTCCGGTGATCGTGCCGGTATAGGCGAAGCGGATATAGGTGGTGTCGGACTCCGGCGCATGCCAGCGATAGATGCCGATGAGTTGCGTCGGGGTGAAATGGTAGGCGGATTCTTCCAGCGTTTCGCGTATCACCGCCTGCGTCAGCGATTCATGCGCTTCCAGATGTCCGGCAGGTTGGTTGAAACGGATACCTTGAGCGGTCTCTTCCTCGACCAATAAGAATTTTCCGTCGCGTTCTACGACTGCTGCGACTGTGACGTTGGGTTTCCAGACCATGTGACTATAGTAAATTATCCGGGAAATAAAAAAAGGCAGGGTCTCCCCTGCCTTTTTTAAGCTTGCGCCTGATTACTGAGCAGCAGCCTTTGCTTTTTTGTGCTTCTTAGCAGCTTTTTTAGCGTGCTTAGCTTTAGCGGCTGGCTTAGCTTCTGCGGCTGGAGCAGCAGCAGGAGCGGCAACAGCAGCAGGGGTGGCAGCTTTAGCTGGAGCTGCTTCAGCAGCAACAGCGGAGAAAGTTACAGTAGCGAATACAGCGGCGATCAGTGCGGACAAGATTTTGCTCATTTTGAACCCCATATGTGTAGTTGAAAAACTTCAATAGACACCACTAAAATTTGCTATAAATCCAAGTGGTCGGCTGCATTAACGCTTCAGTAAATCGTTCGGTTGACAGCTGCATCAACAAAACTCTTTATGTGGTGCCGGGGGGGGGAATCGAACCCCCACGCCCTTTCAGGCACCGGATTTTGAGTCCGGCACGTCTACCAGTTCCATCACCCCGGCGAAGCGACGCGCATTATCCACAAAAGGATAGGGCGCATCAAGCTACAATTACGCCTTTTTGCAAAATAGCTGCTGATATGCGTACAGATGAATTCGATTTCGATCTGCCGGAAGGCCTGATCGCCCAACACCCGCCGGAGTCGCGGGGGGCAAGCCGCATGTTGCATGTGCATGATGGCGTACTTGAGGATAAGCGTTTTGCCGATCTGTTGGGTTTGTTGCGCGAGCACGATGTGCTGGTCTTGAACGACACGCGCGTCATCAAGGCGCGCCTGTTTGGCCAAAAACAGAGCGGCGGACAGATAGAAGTGATGGTCGAGCGCGTACTCGACGAGCATGAGGTGCTGGCGCAAGTACGTGCCAGCAAGTCACCCAAGCCGGGCAGCCACTTGTTATTGGCTGATGCACTGGATGTTGAAGTGCTGGGGCGCGCAGGCGAGTTCTTCCATTTGCGCTTTCTCGCCGAGGAACCCGTGTTTGATATGCTGGAACGCTATGGCCGACTGCCTTTGCCACCCTATATTACCCATGCCGCCGATGGGGAAGACGAGCAACGTTATCAGACCGTGTTCGCTCGGGAGGCGGGCGCGGTCGCGGCACCCACCGCGGGTTTGCATTTTGACGAGGCTATGTTGAAAGCCCTGCGCGACAAAGGTGTGCAGATTGCTTATGTGACCTTGCATGTGGGCGCGGGCACCTTCCAGCCGGTGCGTGCCGAGTTCGTGCATGAGCACAGCATGCATAGCGAACGCTATGAGATACCCTCGGCCACCCTGGACCTCATCACACAGGCGCGAGCCCGGCAGGGCAGGGTGGTCGCGGTGGGTACCACCAGTCTGCGCGCGCTGGAGAGTGCTGCTGCTGGCGGTGAGTTGAAGAGTGGCGCGGGCGACACCAATATCTTTATCACGCCAGGTTATGGCTTTCGCGTGGTGGATGTGCTCTTGACCAACTTTCATCTGCCCAAGTCCACTCTATTGATGCTGGTGAGCGCCTTCGGCGGGATGGAAGCTTTGCGTGCGGCGTACCAGCACGCGGTGGCAAAGGAATATCGCTTCTTCAGTTATGGCGATGCGATGCTGATAGAGCGGAAAAAGTGACGCGCCGCGTTTCACCTTTCATGTTTCACGTTTAATTAATAGGAATTAAGTAATGCAATTCGATCTATACAAGACATCAGGCATGGCGCGGCGCGGTCAGCTCACGCTGGCGCATGGCACGGTGCAGACTCCGGCTTTTATGCCAGTGGGCACTTACGGCACGGTCAAGGCGATGTCGCCGTTGGAACTACATGAGATCGACGCGCACATCGTGCTGGGCAACACCTTTCACCTGTGGCTGAGACCCGGGCTGGAAGTGATAGAGGCGCACGGTGGACTGCATAAGTTCATGGGCTGGGACTCGCCCATCCTCACCGACTCGGGTGGTTTTCAGGTATTCAGTCTGGGCGCCTTGCGCAAGATCACCGAGGAGGGCGTGAAGTTCCAGTCGCCGGTGAACGGTGACAAGCTGTTCCTCACGCCGGAAGAATCCATGCGCATCCAGCGTGTGCTCAATTCCGACATCGTGATGATCTTCGACGAATGCACACCTTTCCCAGCCACGGTACGCGAGGCGGCCGATTCGATGCGCCTGTCCTTGCGCTGGGCGGCTCGTTCCAAGGCCGCACACGGCGACAACCCCAATGCCTTGTTCGGCATCGTGCAGGGCGGCATGTATGAGGAGTTGCGCGACGAGTCATTGCACGGACTGACCGATATCGGTTTCGACGGTTACGCCATCGGTGGCTTGTCGGTGGGCGAGCCCAAGGACGATATGTTGCGCATCCTCAAACATACCGCCCCGCAATTACCGCAGGACAAGCCGCGCTACCTGATGGGCGTGGGCACGCCGGAAGATATCGTCGCGGCGGTGTCGCAGGGCATCGATATGTTCGATTGTGTGATGCCGACACGCAACGCGCGCAACGGCATGTTGTTCACCCAATATGGCGACATCAAGATCAAGAATGCTCAATATCGACTGGATACCCGTCCGCTGGATGAGGAATGTAGTTGTTATACCTGCCAGAATTTCAGTCGTTCTTATCTGCATCACCTGTATCGCCTGAAGGAGATATTGAGCGCGCGCCTCAACACCATCCACAATCTGCACTACTACCAGCAACTGATGGGTGAGATACGCGCCTCCATAGCGGCGGACGACTTTGCCGGTTTTGTCGAGCGTTTCCATCGGCGCCGAGCGGGACTGTCATTAGACTGACATGAGCTTCATGTTAGAATGCGCAGCTTTTTCAACTTGGAGAATTAAAAGATGTTTATCAGTAACGCATACGCAGAAGGCGCAGCCGCAGCCGCAGGTGGCGGTGTCATGGATTACTTGCCCTTGGTCGCTTTGGTCGCAGTGTTCTATTTTTTGGTGTTGCGTCCGCAATCCAAGCGTGCCAAAGAGCACAAAGTGATGATGGAAGCGTTGCAAAAGGGCGATGAAGTCGTTACCAGTGGTGGGGTGGTCGGCCGTGTTGCCAAGGTCTTTGAAGAATACGCCAGCGTCGAATTGGCCGAAGGCATGGAAGTCAAGGTACAGAAAGCCGCGATCCTGAACGTGTTGCCCAAAGGCACGCTGAGTTCGATCAAGTAATACGTCTAGCGCCAAATGACAAACCGGGGATTCCCCGGTTTGTCATTTGGCGGTGAAGTTTTAAAAGTATCTGTTGAGGTCCTGATGAATCGTTATCCATTGTGGAAAAATCTGCTGATCCTCGCCGTGTTGCTGGCGGGTCTGATCTATACGTTGCCGAACTTCTTCGGTGAGTCACCCGCAGTGCAAGTGTCGCCATTGCGCACCAGCATCAAGGTGGATGATGTCTTGCTGGGGCAGGTTGCAGGCGCGCTCAAAACGGCCAACCTGAATCCTGACATGCTGAGTCTGGAAGGTAACAGTGTGAAAGCACGTTTTGCCGATACCGATACCCAGCTCAAGGCCAAGGATGTGTTGCACACCGCGTTGGGCGAGGACTATGTGGTCGCGCTGAATCTGGTGTCGCGTTCGCCACAATGGTTGACCAACCTGCACGCCCTGCCCATGTATCTGGGGCTGGATCTGCGCGGTGGGGTGCATTTCCTCTTGCAAGTGGATATGAAAGCCGCTTTGGACAAGGCTTTGGAAGCCGCGACGGGTGATATGCGCAGTGCTTTGCGTGAGCAGAACGTGGCTTATTCGGGCGTGAGCCGCGAAGGGGATGTGCTGCTGGTAAAATTCCGTGATGCTGCTGCGCGCGATAAAGGTGAAGCGGAACTCAAACAACGTTTCTCCGATTACAGCCTGACCGCGAAAGAGCAAGGCGGCGAATATCTCTTGCAAGCGCAACTCACCGTGGTGGCGGAGCGCCGTATCCAGGAGTCTGCGGTGCAGCAGAACTTGCTGACCTTGCGCAATCGTGTCAACGAGTTGGGCGTGGCCGAGCCCGTCATTCAGCAACAGGGTGCGGATCGCATCGTGGTGCAACTGCCGGGCGTGCAGGACACCGCGCGCGCCAAAGACATCCTGGGTCGCACCGCGACGCTGGAGGTGCGACTGGTAGACGATGAACATCAGATCGGCCCCAGCGGTGTCGCACCGTTCGGTACCGAGGCATTCAAGGACAGGGAAGGCCGCACGCTGCTGGTCAAGAAACAAGTGTTGCTGACCGGTGAGCGCATCAATGACGCGCAGCCCGGCTTCGATAATCGCGACAACGAACCCGCCGTGCATCTGAATCTGGACGGCATCGGTGCGCGCAAATTCAAGGAAGCCACGCGTGAGAACGTGGGCAAGCGCATGGCCATCATCCTGTTCGAAAAGGGCAAGGGTGAAATCGTCACGGCTCCAGTCATTCGTGAAGAGATCGGCGGCGGACGGGTGCAGATCAGCGGTCGTATGACCACCGAAGAAGCGCAGGACACCTCTTTGCTGTTGCGTGCCGGTGCCCTAGCCGCGCCTATGGAGATCGTCGAAGAGCGTACCGTCGGACCTAGCCTAGGTGCGGATAACATCGCGCGCGGTTTCAATTCCACCAAGATCGGCTTCATGATGATCGCCGTGTTCATGGTGGCTTACTACCTGATGTTCGGCACCATCTCGGTATTTGCGCTGGCGGCTAACTTGTTGCTGCTGGTGGCGTTGCTGTCTATGTTGCAGGCCACGTTGACCTTGCCGGGTATGGCGGGTATCGCGCTGACACTGGGTATGGCGATCGACTCCAACGTGCTGATCAACGAGCGTATCCGCGAGGAGTTGCGTAACGGCATCAGTCCGCAAGCCGCTATCCACGCGGGTTACGACAACGCCTTCGCCACCATCGTCGACTCCAACATCACCAACCTGATCGCCGGTATCGCGCTGTTCCTGTTTGGTTCCGGCCCGATCAAGGGTTTCGCCGTGGTGTTGTGTCTGGGCATATTGACCTCGATGTTCAGCGCGGTACTGGTATCGCGTGCGTTGGTCAATCTGTTTTACGGCAGCAAAGCGCGACTGACTAAAGTCTCGATAGGTTAAGGATAAGAAAATGGAATTCTTTAAGATCAAAAAAGACATCCCGTTCATGAGTTACGGGCGTTACACCACCTCGATCTCACTGGTGACGTTTCTGGTTGCTGTGGTGTTTCTGGCCACCAAGGGGCTGAACTTCGGCGTGGACTTCACCGGCGGTACGGTGATGGAAGTGCATTACACGCAGGCCGCAGACCTGACCAAGGTCCGTGAGCAATTGACCGCTGCCGACCTTGCGGATGCACAAGTGCAGAACTTCGGTTCCAGTCACGATGTGCTGATCCAGATTCCGCTCAAGGCCAACAAGGCCGGTGCCAAGCTGAGCGACGAAGTGATGACCACCTTGCGCCAGCAGGATGCCGCCGTCGAGATGCGTCGCGTCGAGTTCGTCGGCCCGCAAGTCGGCAAGGATCTGATCGAGAACGGCGCGATGGCGCTGTTGCTGGTGAGCTTGGGTATCGTCGGTTATCTGTGGATACGTTTCGAATGGAAGTTCGGCCTGTCCGCCATCATCGCCAACTTGCATGACGTGGTCATCATCTTGGGCTTCTTCGCCTTCTTCCAATGGGAGTTCTCGTTGTCGGTACTGGCTGCGGTGCTGGCGGTGCTGGGTTATTCGGTGAACGAATCGGTGGTGGTGTTCGATCGTATTCGCGAGAATTTCCGCAAGATGCGCAAGGCCGACACGGCCGAGATCATCGATAACGCCATCACCCGTACCATGTCGCGCACCATCATCACGCACGGTTCCACGCAGATGATGGTTGGCGCGATGCTGTTCATGGGCGGTGAGACGCTGCATTACTTCGCCATGGCGCTGACGATCGGTATCCTGTTCAGTATCTATTCCTCGGTGCTGGTCGCCAGTCCCTTGCTGATGATATTCGGTGTGTCGCGTGAGGACTTCATCAAGCCCGAGAAGACTGAAGCGGAAGAAGTCCTGCCGTGATCGATCTGATCCTGCATCTGGATGCGCATCTGCTCTCTTTGGCGCATGAATATGGCTATTGGGTGTACGGCATCCTGTTCTTGATCATCTACGCCGAGACTGGTCTGGTGGTCGCGCCTTTCCTGCCCGGCGATTCGCTGCTGTTCGTCGCCGGGGCGCTGTGCGGCCTGGGTGCCTTGCAGATGGAATGGCTGGTGCCCATCCTGGTGTTGGCGGCGTTCGCCGGTGACAACACCAACTACTGGATAGGCCGTATCCTGGGGCAGCATTTGTTTGAGTGGTTCAACGGCAGACTCGTCAATCGCAAACACTTGGACAAGACACGCGCGTATTACGAGACGCATGGTGGCAAGACCGTCGTGTTCGCGCGCTTCCTGCCTATCGTGCGCACCTTCGCACCGTTCGTGGCAGGCATAGGCTTGATGCGTTATGAACTGTTCATGATGTTCAGCGTGCTGGGTAGCATTGCCTGGATCAGTTTATTTACTCTGGCGGGATATTTTTTCGGCAACATCCCCATGGTGAAGGACAACCTCATCGCCATCGTACTGGTGGTCATACTCATCTCGTTCTTGCCCGCCATCTTCGAATTCATCAAGCACAAGCGCAAAAGCGCGAAATGAGTATGTAACCACATCTGGCGTGAGCCGGTCTAGTCACATCGATGCAGTCTGCTTTTCCGGCAGACTGCATCGTCTTTTGGGGCACCGCATGGATATCAAGAAATATACCGAAGCCAAGACCAATCTATTGAGCGGGTTGACCGTCGCACTGGCGCTCGTACCGGAAGCAATCGCCTTTGCCCTAGTGGCGCATGTCCATCCGCTGGTGGGTTTGTATGCCGCTTTCATGGTGAGCCTGATCACCGCCCTGATAGGCGGACGTCCGGGCATGATCTCCGGTGCGGCAGGTGCACTGGCGGTAGTGATGGTGGCGCTGGTGGTCGAGCATGGTGTGGAATATCTGTTCGCCACCGTGGTGCTGATGGGGGTGTTACAGATCGCGTTCGGCTTGGCCAAGTTCGGTAAGTTCATCCGTATGGTGCCGCACCCGGTGATGCTGGGTTTCGTCAACGGTCTGGCCATCGTCATCTTCCTCGCGCAACTCAGTCACTTCAAAGTCACGGCAGCGGATGGCAGCAGCCAGTGGGTGCAGGGCGCGCAGATGTATACCATGCTGGGCTTGATCGCGCTGACCATGGCCATCATCTATCTGCTGCCCAAGCTTACCCAAGCCATCCCGTCCACGCTGGCGGCCATTGCGGCAGTCTCGGCGCTGGTGATCTTCGCCGGTATCGATACTAAGACGGTGGGTGACCTCGCCTCCATCAAAGGCGGTCTGCCGCAGCTCCATCTGCCCGATGTGCCGCTGGATTGGGCGACGCTCAAGATCGTCTTCCCGTATAGCCTGATATTGGCTTGTATAGGACTGATCGAATCGCTACTGACGTTGAACCTGATCGACGACATGACACAGACGCGTGGCAAACCGAATCGCGCCTGCGTGGGGCAGGGCATCGCCAACGTGGTGACGGGTTTCTTCGGCGGGATGGGCGGCTGCGCGATGATAGGTCAGAGCATGATCAATGTGACCAACGGCGCGGTGAAGAACCTGTCCGGCATCGCCGCCTCGCTGTTTTTGCTCAGCTTCATCCTGTTCGCCTCACAGTGGATAGAGATGATCCCGCTTGCGGCGCTAATCGGCCTGATGTTCGTGGTCTCGGAGAAGACTTTCGCGTGGGGCAGCTTGCGATTGTTCGGCAAGGTGCCGCATGCCGACCTGCTGGTGGTCATCACCGTCGCCACCGTCACGGTGTTTACCGACCTCGCCATCGCGGTGGTGGTCGGCGTCATCATCTCGGCATTGGTGTTTGCCTGGCAGCATGCCAAGAATATCGAAGTGCGTGTGACTACTGAAGAGCATGGCTGGAAAGTCTACGATTTGCATGGCTCCCTGTTCTTCGCCTCGACGCAGAACTTCATCGCGCTGTTCTCGCCCAAGGACGACCCGGAAGAAGTGGTGATCGACTTCAAGAACGCCAGAGTCAAAGACCACTCCGCGCTGGAAGCCATAGACATGCTGGCGGAACGCTACACCCAACTGGGCAAGAAGCTGCACCTGCGCCACCTCAGCCCCGATTGTCTGGAACTGTTGGACAAGGCCAAAGGCATGATAGAAGTGAACGTGCTGGAAGATCCGCTTTACCATCCGGCTGATAATCGACTGGGGTGATTTGATAAATTAGTCCGCAGGGTAGTCGTGGTGCTAGCGCGTGTGCTTAGAAGTGGGTTTGCTGAAAGTTTTTATTCGAGATGTGTGGATTACGACACGCAGCGGCCATAGAAATTTGGACTTCTGACAATCTGCCATGAGACTGGAGGTAGTCATTGAATCGGGGGTGTAAATCCGCAAGCCTGACAGGCTCTTCCTAACCCAAAGAAGACATGACAGTTTTCCGAAAGCGGACGGTCAACGTTTGACGTGAGGCGCAGCCTCTAGACGGAATTGTTGGGCGTCACTGGCCCACAAACAACGATGCTTTTCAAAGCCGCGCAGCCCTGAATACGCAGAGGCAACTCTGTATTCAATTACTGAAATTTGATTTCAGTTCTCTTTACACCACGTAAAGACGGATATGTTGCTCAATAACTCAGACTAGATGCACTTCTACACGCTTGCCTAATGCTGCTGCGTATTTTCGTAATGTATTTAAGCTTGGAGAGTGCTTACCTGAAGCCAAAGCGCTTTCCAGTCGAGCGATGGCAGGTGCCTTTGTGCCCATGCGCTCGGCTACCTGTGCCTGCGACAATCCGGCAGCCCGACGGGCAGCAAGGATTTCGTCAAGGATAGCGAATTCCTCTCGATTAAGTTGGTCGTGTTCCGCACGCACAGCTGGATTCTTCAGCATCTTGGCAATCATCTGTTCGTGTGTCATGACTTTAGTTTTCATTTCTTTACCTCCTTCATTCGTACTTCGGCAATCCTACGCTCGCTGATTGGAGTCTTTTGAGATTTTTTCACGAAGCAGTGCAGCATGACGATCTGCTTACCAACTAGCGTGCAATAAAACACGCGGGCTATGCCTTCTGCACCCTTCAGACGTAGCTCGAATAGTCCACCTCCAAAGGCTTCAGTGTGAGGACTGCCGAGATTGGCGCCGTAAACCATCATCCTTGCCGTTAAGCCGATGTATCGAGCTTGCAGCGTCGTAGGCAAGGCCATGATCTCTGCTTGCAATTCGTTGTTGTAATAGGTGATGGTATAGGACACGGGCAAATAGTAACAAATATGTTAGCATCGTTCAATGCTTCAGCAAACTTATTTTGCTCTTAATTATGGGGAACATCCTTTATCGGGAGAAATATCGACAGGCCGCTATTGCCGCTTTCTGCCGGCTTTGTCTTCGCTAACTAGAACGGCCGCTCCCCACCTGGAAGTTGAGGTCATTCGATTTCATATTCCTGAAGTGCAGGTCATGGCACACAAATGAACGCCGAATTTCTTGATCGCCTGAATGATATCGGTCGTACGGGGGGGCGATCAGTCGTGTATGTATCGCTCTATGAGCGCTTCGATGCGGCCCATCGCATCAGCCAGTAGGCCGTGCGTGGTCATTGCGGTTTGCAGGTCGCGCTGCTTAGCCGCTGTCTCGATTTGGTAACAGATTCCCTGCAACTCATGCGCACCCACCATACGGGACACGCCTTTCATGCGGTGCGCGGTCTGGGCAGCAGCGTCCGCATCACCTTGCGCGAGCGCGGCGTTAAGAGTGTCGATGTCATGGATATTCTCAGCATGAAAAGATTGCAGGATATCGATCTGACCTGCTTTATCCGCCACGCAGCTACCCAGGACTTTGAAGTCGATCACGCCGGCTAACGCCGGATGGAGCAAGGAATTATCGTCATACATTTTTGAGTGACACAACGGGTAGAGAATCGGTCACTGATTAGAGCATAAGAAACATTTTGGGTGTGCGGCCAGAATATCTATGCACTTAGGGCTAATTACTTGAGTTGCTGGCAATGTTTATGCGAAGGGGGTGTGGGACTTAATCAGGGCTACCTGGGGTGCTTGTAGCATAATGCACGCGTCAATTCGGGGGGGGGCATCATGCGCACGGCGGCTGGGGATATTTTCGGTATAGGCGTTGTGAGGTTCAGGAGGGAGCTATGTTCGAACGCATGATCAAGGCAAGCAGGCTCATCGCAGCCACGCTGTTGCTGTTGGGCTGTTCGAATATGCACCCTTCACCTGTTTCGGAGGCTACGGCTCAGGTCAGTAGCGTGTCTGGCTGGCAGGCCGAATACGCCGCGCTGGCTGCCGGGGGCAAGATATACAAGCTGGATGCCAGTCAGTCCGTGGTCAGTATCTATGTTTTCCGTGCCGGCGCTGCGGCCATGTTAGGTCACAATCATGTGTTGAATGCGCCGCAGTTCAGCGGTTATGCCTATCTGCCGGATGGCACAGTGGCGGATGCGCGCTTCGATATGGAGTTCAGGTTGAACCAACTGAGCATAGACGATCCTTCAGTGCGTGCCAGTCTGGGAGATGCATTCTCATCCACGGTTACGCCTGGCGCGAGGCAAAGGACGCGGGAGCACATGCTTGGCGCGGACAACCTACAGGCGACATATTTCCCCTACGTGCGTATCCACTCGTTGCAGATCAGGGGTGAACGACCCAAGTTGGCGGGCAAGGTCGAGATCGAATTGCATGGGCAGCGGCGCGAGATGTGGTTGCCGTTGAACGTTGCAAGTGCAGAGGATCGCCTGCTTGTCACGGGCTCATTCGTCTTGCGCCAGAGCGATTTCGGCGTGCGGCCTTATTCCGTGTTGGGTGGTTTCCTCGCTGTGCAAGACGAGTTGGTGATCGAATTCACGCTACAGGGCGATGTTCAGCGTGCAGATAAATAGAGAAAGGGCGGACTAGGTGCAAACCATAGATATGCAGGAGATAGACCGACAACACCAGCAACTCATTGCCATGTTGAACGATCTGAACGAGGCCGTGAAACGTAGTGAGCCGCGCGCTACCCTTTATCGGATGATAGACGAGGTGATCGCCAGCACGTGCGCTCATTTCGAGGCGGAGGAGCAACTGATGCAGATGTGTGATTTCCCCAGTCTGGAAGGTCACCGTGAGATGCACAGACAATTGGTGCAGGATGCGCTGCACCTAAGGGACAAGCTCGATTATGTGGGCGAGGCGATGTTCACTGAGTGGTTCGACCATTGGCCGTTCTCACGCGTGTTGGCACATATCCAATATGCGGACAAACAGCTGGAAGAGTATATCTCACGCTACCCTGTCCGGCAGTGACGCTAAATTGGCAGACGTGTATTCCCAAACTATTTGTTCAGTGACACGGCCAGTGTGCCAGAGCGTATATGTAGGTCGCGTTTCGTCAATTCATCTTCTATCGCCCCAATGAAGCGCACTTGGGTGCGTCCCGATGTGGCGATAAGGTCGGCCCCACCCGTACCATCAACTCGAAGTCTAGACTGCTGTCGCCGAATTTGACCAGTCATGCATCCGGTTCGCGGCCTTTGCTGTTATCCGTGCCGCTGATGCTGAGGACGGCAGTGAAGGCGGCTTCGCTCGCCAGGGTTTTGTCCGAACCATAGGCCTCGCCGATCACGGCGAAACTGGTCATGCTGAGTCCAAGATAGGTCAGCCCGATGATTAAGCCGATGACCCATATCGCGTAGCGGCTGATGCGACCCAACGCATACCAACCGGGACTGGGTTGATTGTCGTGGTCGATGCTTAATCGACTTAAGGTGCACTCGATGAACATACCGATGCGCCATATCAGCTAGGGTATGAAAATCTAACCCGTTATCTTGAGCAGGTTGATCTAGGGAACGCAAGGCGCCACTGACCGATGATGCTATTCGTAAAATTGTAGTGAGGGCAGGGCGGGAGGCTAAGCTGCCATTTTCTGTCCACCCTCATATGCTCCGTCATGCCTGCGGCTACAAACTGGCTCAAGCCGGGCAAGACACCCGTGCCATTCAGCACTACTTGGGCCATAAGAATATCCAACACACCGTGCGTTACACGCAGCTGTCGTCAGATCGTTTCAAAAGCTTCTGGAAGGATTAACAGAAAATGACTAATCCTGATGAAACCATACTTAAACAACTGGATGACAGGCTCCCGATCCGTGCTCGACAGGTCAGCTTGCAGGGCGGCAGAAAACGTCGTTTTGAACTGACCGACAAGTATGGCCGTGAAGTGCAACTGGATGGTGTATCCGGTTTACGCATCATCCACCTGTTCCGCCAATACGGTTATGTAGAACGGCTGGAAGAAATCAATGCTTTTGACTGTGAACTGGTGTTTAGCTTGCCTCCGCCCAAGCCGGTCATAAAAATCAAGCGAAGGCCACACCCTATGGATGACGATCCCATCATGCAAAACTTTTTCTGACCTTTGATCTTCTCTGAAAAAAGTAAAAGACAGCGTAGATGTACAACGGGCGTAAAGAAATTTGAGTATGCCCAGAATGCGTAACGGCAATCAACACCATCAGAATATGTTACGCCCAATGAACACGCTACACTTTAGCTACTGCCAGCTTACAATCACACCATGACACGTTACATCACAAAATCTCGCCTCCTGTCAGGTCACAGATGTCCTAAACGACTTTGGCTGCAAACCTACCACCCCGAATTGGCAGAGCCGTCATCTACCTCAGAGCTAACCATTGCCAATGGTATTGAGATCGGCAACATGGCCAGACTCAACTATCTGAACGGGATATTGATAGAACATATCAAGCAGCCCGACTTGGCCGTCGAAGAAACTACACGATTGATGAGAAGTAAGGCGCCGGTCACGTTATTTGAGGCTGCTTTTATGCATGACGGTGCACTGGTGCGCAGTGACATCCTCGTGCCAACTGATGATGGCTGGCGCATGGTGGAAGTTAAATCTTCTGGGAGTGTCAAAGATCATCATTTGATGGATTGCGCTGTTCAACTGTGGGTGTTGGAAGGTGCAGGCGTAAGGGTTGGACAGGTCAGCGTGTCGCACGTTGATAAAGGCTTTGTCTATGCGGGAGATGGGAATTATGGACAACTCCTGCTTGAGGAAAATGTCACCGAACAGGTGAGGGCGCTGTTGCCTGGCGTACCCGTATGGCTGGCAGCGCATCGCAACATCCTAGACAGCCCCATGCCCGATATTCGGATGGGTGCTCAATGCAAGCCGGACTGCCAGTTCACCAGTCATTGCAAGCAGGCCCTGTCTGAATATCCTGTGTCCATCCTGCCAAACGGACGTAAGCTCATCACTGACTTGCAAGAAGCTGGCATTGGGGATGTACGTGACATCCCGGACGGGATATTGACCAAAGAACGGCACCTTGTCGTATGGCGGGCAACGTGTAGTAAGAAACCTTTCATTTCAGACGAACTGAAAGTCGAACTTACCAAGCTGCCATATCCCCGTTTTTATCTGGATTTCGAGACAATCAATTTTGTGATTCCACGCTGGGCAGACACACGACCCCATCAGCAACTGCCTTTCCAATGGTCGTGTCATGTGGAACGGCAGGGTGGGGTGCTGACGCATTGTGAGTTTCTGGATACCAGCGGCAACGCACCGATGCGTGCCTTCGCTGAAAGCCTGATCGCGGCTGTTGAAAACGACGGGCCAATTATTGTCTATGGCAGCTTTGAAAGTACCGTGATCAAGGGACTCATCGACTTCTGTCCTGACCTAGCAGCACCTTTGAATGACATCATCGATCGTCTGGTGAACCTGTTGCCGTGGTTGCAGAATCATTACTACCATCCCGAAATGAAGGGTTCCTGGTCAATCAAGTCTGTGCTGCCAACAGTGGCCCCACATCTCGACTATTCGCAATTGGAAGATGTGAAGAACGGCACGCTGGCACAGCTTGCTTATATGGACATCATCAATCCAGAAACGGCACCAGCGGTGCGCAAGCAAAAAATACAAAACCTGCTCAAGTATTGTGAGTTAGATACGTGGGCGATGGTGGAGGTGGTTAGGTTTTTTGCGGATGATATGTGACCGTTTGTGGGGTGGGGCAAAGGAATTCTCAGCTACCTCCTCTAAAAGTACGCCCAAATCGCTTGGTTTGTGGGGTTTTGCGTCTCACACCCCGTTGTCATCCCACAAACGGTCACGTGTCGTTTGGATGCGCCTGGCATGCCTTTGGGAAATAGTCACAGCAATGGACATAAAGTACTGCTATTCGGCCTAAGCGGACCGTGACGATTTTCTAAAAGTGAGGCCGACGCAGCCTGCGGGAATGTCCGGTATCCGGTGTGGATTCAACTGATCGAGACGATGCAGACGGTCAAAGTAGAGCTAAGGGGCTGCGCTTGGCTTTATCAGCACAGTGCCGAGTTATGCATATGTGTATGTCCTTTTTGTTGATAGAGAATCATAAGTTGTACTCAACTCAAGCTCTGAAATCTGCAATTCAATTGCTTTCTTATCCCCAAGACTTTCAATAAATTCAAATTTGTTCTTTTCTGTAAAATATTGCATGCAATAGCGGAGACAGCATGCCGTGTAAATAAAGGATCTTTTTAGCTTCATGAGTTCGTCTATTTGGTCCGGAGACGGAGATAAATATTTAATCTGTTCTGCGCACTCATTTATTGCGTCAATCTGTACTTTGATTGATTTTAATGTGCTGCGCTTTTCAGGTGATAGATCAAGATAGCTTTCGTCCATCACACTTTCAATAAAACTTACCGTAGTGATTCTGGGCACATATTTCAGTGATTTGTGCATTGGCATTTCAGTTTGTTTAATTTTTTCCAAGGAATCAAGTGCATTGTTCATCTTTCTTATTCTGTCTCCGAGCCATCTAGCCTCGTCATTTAATTCCGAGCTCAAGAATTTTAAGTTTCTTCTTTTCTGAAATTGATTGCGCCAAATATCAACTATTGGTGCCGATAAAACACCAAGCAAGAACGTAATAATTGGCATGACTGTTTTGATTGTTTCAATGTCCATGTGTGTTCCCTGACAATTCATGCCTAACGGCAGCGCTTCATGCTGGAAGTGGCTTTTTAAAATATCCGTGGCGCTTCACCCGTTTACGCGAAGCCGGATTGAAGAGATATTTGCATAACATTTGTGAGCATGAGCCGAGCTCGTCCAACAAACGGTTCAGGTCGCGGCTCGCTTCGCGATAACGACCTAACTTTAATCGTTAGGGTGCATTTACCCACCTAGCAGCGAGATAGCACCGCCAGCAACAGAGGTTACCAAGGGATGCTCAACAAATGTTCTTAAGAGGTTTTTTGCTTCCGCCTTTTGTTCAGACGTTGCCTGACTTGCCTCGATGGCACGAGCGATTTCAGTGATGTGGTGAGAAATGTTCTGCTTATTGTGATCACCGACGATGACATTCGATGAACCAGTGATGTTTATTGATTTGTTTTGCACGAATTCCACCTTAATGTCTGGAGTAGCCACTCCTTCAACTACGTCAATGCCAAGCGCAGTAATTTTCCCTAAGCCAAACGACACCCCACCAAAACTTCTGATTGCTTTCCATGTTATGAGACCATACTCGCCGAGTTGCCCACTAATTGCACAAATATCTTCGAACGTTACCTGTTCTTGGAGGTCCCCCACTTCAGGCGTGAACATGGCTTCCCTACGCTTTTCGTAGTAGCGCCGGAGAATAATGCCTCGTAATTCTGTATCTTTCATTTAACCTCCGAACGGTTGATATGAAACCCTAACGAAGATAAGGGGCGCGGAGCCGCGCTTTTCGGCGGAGCGACCCGCTTGACCGCATGGCATAAATTTAAAATGACTTAACATTATTACCCTTTTTGAAATTTTAAATTTTTTGGTTCTGTTTTTATGTACCCAACAACAGAGCTTTCGATTTCATCAAGAACTGACTGTTCTCCATATTTTGTTATAAAGCTATATGGAACTGAGAATTCGATATTTAGTATGTTTTTATCATTATCAAAAAGAGCTCCTTGAAAATTCATTTTAAAGCCTGCGTTTGTCCAACCACCTCTAATTTGACCATGTTCAGTGTCAATCTTTACAGTTTGATTCATAAACTCATCCTTTTTTATTTTTATGCCTAACCTTACTCGTTAGCCGTCTGTGGTGCTACTCGCACTCGATAGTGCTCATCATCTATTTCTGCTTCCGTGCAGCGCACATGATTGAAGTGCGGGAAATTGGAGAGAATCTGTCGTACTTCTTCCTTTTTATCCGAGGCCATTCGACAGCCAAGAATTACGGCACTAATTGCTTCGGCAGGAAACTCAAAAAGATGTACTGCTTGTGTGCCCTCTCCAAAAACCTTTGACGCCTCATCCAACGGCAAAAGCATTCGCCACTCGGCTTCGTATTCCCAATCTGTTCCCTTGGTCATAAATGGCGAAAAGTCGTTAACGTCCGAAAGGGTCAGCGACGGCCGCGTGGGACAGTATGCAACTCTTTGAAGATGGCGAAGCTCATCTTCATCATTAACTCGTCGATTAAAAAAAGGAGATCTCTGGTCGAATTCAATAACAAACCCTCGGTGCGAGTCCGCATAGTGCGCCCACATAAGCAAGTTGTCTGGTGACTCCGATAGACACAAGATACCAATCAGTTCATCAAACTTGCGCGCGATGAGCTGTTGCAGCATTGGCATAAATGTCTGTGACATGGCTTGAATATCCAGCTTTGCTTGAGAAATCCGACTGAGAAACATTTCATGCAGTACATCAGCAGAAACTTGTGATTTAACATCGGAACGGAGTTTTCCAAACTCTTCATGCTCAATCCCTGGAAGGAGCCGAATGATCGCAGCTTCCAAATATTCAGGCGAAGACAGCCATGCAAGATGGGGCTTCAGCTCAAACGGATCATTGAGTGCCGCGGGCGATGAAAAGCGAATACACAGTCCACTGAGGATGTCTGTTCGATCAGGGTGTAGATACTTGAAGAGTGGCATATTCAGACGATTAACGAATGAAGGGGACTTCCCCGTCACGAAGGTGCGGTGAAGTTGCCGCAAGCGGCATCAAAAGTGCCACGATGGAAAATTTCGTTTTCATCTAAACTGTCAGGACTGGGGAAAGTCATGACCATTATCACTGTAGGAATTGATCTCGCCAAGAATATTTTTGTCGTGCATGGCGTGACCGAAGCCGACAAGCCGGAACTGGTCAAGCCGAATGTCGCGCGCGGCCAATTGTTGCCGCTGGTCGCCACTCTGCCGCCGCTCCTGACCTGCACGGAAGCCTGCACTGGCGCACATCACTGGGTGCGATTGTTTCAACAGCACGGTCACTCGATCCGGCTGATCTCCCCCAAATTTGTTACTCCCCACCGGATGAGCGGTAAACGTGGCAAGAACGATGCAGCGGATGCCGCCGCAATCTGCGAAGCCGTCACCCGCCCGCAGATGCATTTCGTGCCGATCAAGGACGAACACCAACAAGCCACACTCACTCCGCACCGTACCCGGCAAGGCTTTGTCGGAGAACGCACCGCCCTGTACAACCGCATTCGCGGTCTGACCGCCGAATTCGGTACCCACTGCGGTCATTGCTTAGGTTCATGTTAGACCCTTGTTCAATTCATAACTTCCCACATATACTGAAACCGGAATTTTCAGATGCTCTTTTATAAACAAGGAAATATGCTGATGGATAATAATCTAGGATTGCTTGAATATGTCACTCAAAAGCTGGCTAATGAATTAGGGACAAAAGTTCTTGGAGATGAGTATTATTATCACAGCCTGCCACTAGCTGTCATTGATGCGGTGTTTTCCGCTCGGGCACTATACCCATCGGTTCAGAATGTCGTTCAGCGCTACTGTAGCAAATATGAACTGCCAATCATCCGCTCGCCTAGAGAGCAGTTGCCACCACCAGACGATCAAGAAACCGTGTCCGGCCTGGTTCTGAAAATGAAACGGGATGGTGCCCCCTATTTTATTGAAAAAGTTTTTGAGAATCACTCCGTAACATCTGGTCGTAAGAAAGCTGAAATTGTGCTGGAGTTGCTTGAAATATTCGAGAATCTTCAGATACAGACTTTTCAAGATATACAGCGCTGGCTAAATCAGCCAGCTCAGCAACAACAGCTCATCGACGCCATTACCTCAATACACGGAATCGGCGAAGCCACATACCGTTATCTTTTGATGCTGGCTGGTGATGAACAGATGGTCAAGCCAGACACAATGATTCTACGATTTATTAAAAGCGCAATTGCTGTAAACGTTAATGAAGCCGAGGCTGTAAGTCTGATACAGGCAGTTTCTCAACAGTTGTTACTTCAATATCCAAGGCTGAATCCTCGATTGCTGGATCACATCATCTGGTCTTGGCAACGAAAACAAGGAGACCAAGAGAAGCCTCACACATCCAATTCGAAGAAATCCGATTTTCACGCAGTCAAACCCAAACAGGAAGTGAGCACAATGCCAACATCACCAAATGGGAAGCTGACCGTTCCCGAAAAAACACAACGAGCTATGTTTAAGCGTTACCAGCCAGGTCAGCTACTTACCAGCGGGCAAATCAAGGATGATGTTTATGAAGATTACCGCACGCCACGAGGCTCTGTGATGCCTCCCGATTACTGTTGTAACAAATGGAACGAAGACCCAAGAACAGGGATTTACCACATTTTCTTTTTCGAGAAGGATGAAAATAAATATTGATTGCTTCCAGAGTTGAATTTAGATTTCCCTCGAAAGCGAGGCGACTGCCCTTAAGGAGACACATCAAGCCATCCTGCATGCTCAGCACATCACCCGAATGTCGGCAATTGGCAGATTGTGTTGAAAAACTCCTTTTTTCACCAGAATGAAAAAATTCTAGCCCCATAGGGCGATTTTGTTTCTCTCGATATGGGCGGACATTGCCTGCACTCATGAACTTAACCATGAGCATGTAAACCTTGCTGCTCCAGACGTTCATGCGTACTTTGCTGATGCCCAGTCAATTCGCAGAATTTCTGAGGGGGAGTGAATTTTGAGTTTTTCAACACAATCCGGCCTTACCGGACGGTGGCCTATTTATGAAAAAGGTATCGGTTCAACCTGGCGCAATGTCCGCTTTCAACTTATTCGAACCGACACTTCTGTTAAGGGGTGTCCGACACCTGCCCACATCGTTCTGGTGTATCCAGATGCGTCTGCGGTTAAGGGCAAGTATCCGACAACCCTTAACAATAACAGTATCTCGATGGTCGAATATAACTAGCATCGCGCGAGGACGCGAGGATACCCCAAATATTTATGCTACTGGTAGAATGCTACTTTAGCGGTTAGATTGTTTTTCAATATCTATTCTAAAATTTAGACGTTAAATGTGCGGTGTGCTACATGAAGGATATTAGCAAGGGTCATTACACATGAAGGCGCAGCCCAAGCGAGCAATCAACTGATTGTTATGCTGGTGCATCAGTCGGTTAACGCATGTTCAATTAAGTGATAAATATGAATGCGATTACAATACAAGAACAGATAGAAAAAAATCGAAAATCTGTCTCATTTGATAGTTATGACATAACCATTCGCCAACTTTGCGATATGGTGATTGAGTCGATGATTGATATTGCCCCGGAATACCAACGTCACTTTGTTTGGGATGAAACAAGACAGTCCCAACTTATCGAGTCAATTTTGCTAGGCATACCCGTACCTAGTTTATTCATGGCTACAAATAAAGATTCGACTTGGGAGGTCATTGATGGCCTACAACGACTTACTACAATTATTAATTTCATAGGAAACGATAACCTCATTAAAATTGTTAATTCGTCATGTAAGAAATTAAAGCTATTTGGACTTGAAAAATTATCAAGCTTAAATAACCTAAAGTATGAGGACTTACCAAAATCGCTACAAATAATGTTTACAACTCGTCCTATACGTGTAACGGTTCTCAATGATAGAAGTGATTTTGATCTTAGGTATGATCTCTTTGAAAGATTAAATACAGGGGGTGTTACATTACATCCACAAGAAATACGGAATTGTGTTTTTTTAGGCAAGTTTAATGATTTCATCAAAAACTTGGCAGAATATCCGGCATTTCGAAATGTCGTTAAAACAACTGTTAAATCATCTCGCACAGGAAGTTATGAAGAGCTCGTATTAAAATTTTTTGCATACCACCAAGATCGCCACGAATTTATTCACGGTGTTGAGACATTTCTTAATCCCAAATAATCCATTAGAAATTTCAACCGTTCATTCATGGCCGAAACGATGCAAGCCCGGATCGATTGCGGCTTGAGCCCAAAGGCCATCAAACCATTGCCGTCGTCGCCGTGCGACCGCCAGTCGCAACACATTTTTTTCGTTGCCGCCATCCCAAAAAGCACCGACCGCAAATACCTTGTGATGCAGTGTCGCCAGCGTGTGATGAACGCCTGATTTCATCACAGCCTGTCGAAACAAACTCATCAAATTGTAGGCCAGCATTGCCATGCCGAGCGCAGCTTCGGTTGCCCAAAATTCCGCCATATTGAAACTATCCAGACCGAAGTCCGCCTTGAGTTCCTTGATCCGGTTCTCGCAATCTGCGCGTCCTCGATACAAGCGCCATATCTGCAAGGCGGGCAATTCCAACGAGGTCACCATCGCCCCGTAACGCCACCCCTGTATATCCGGATCATCGGCAAATAAGCGCAAGGTCTTACCCGGTGCCTGTGCACGTACTTTGATGCTCTGGCGCACCACCACGATTCGCCGTGCTTCTTTCCAGCCATGCGCCTGATAGTTGATTTCGCCCATCTCCAAGCCCGGCTCAATGATCCAGAACTTACACTGGCTGATCATGGCTTGCTGCAACGCCTGGGTTAATCGCGCACTGATAATGTAGGCAATGGTTTTGGCATGCAGGAAATTCATAATGGATTCATCGAAGAAGCCACTGTCTGCACGCAGCAGACCGACTGTCTTGTTGCCCAGATGACGTAGGGTGGCTTCAAGAAATGCCAGAATATTGTTCGCGCTATGTGTGTTGCCCGGACGCAGCCAGAAATTTGCCACCATGCGTGTTTCCGCAATGAAGGCCAATAAGGGGTGATGCGAATTCCGCCCCGGTTTGCTGGGGTTGTAGCCCCTGGCCGCTCCTTGTTGTGATCCGCAGCGGGTGATAACCGTGGAGTCCACGTCCACGGTGAGCCGATCAATACTCAATCGGTCGAAGAACCAGCGATAGATTTGTTCTTGCACCTGTTCGTTCCTGGCCATATCAAAACGGTTGAAGAAACGCATGATGGCTTTATGTCCAGCCACCTTGCTCCAGCCAAACAGGCGTGTCAGCGTGGCATCGAGACGGGTAATTTCGGCATGTGCAAAACGGTTTGCTCCGCACCAAATGCTGACCATAAATTGCTCGATGATCTGCACCGGTTCATAGCCACGATTGGAGCCTGGCTGAGGCAAATTCCACTGCCGTGCCGCCTCGGGAAATTGGATGCTCTGGAGCATTCGTCGCATCAATGCCAAGCCACCCCAAGCGGAAATCTCGCGGGAAGTGAAACGAACTTCAAAATCGCCCGACTGACTCATTGTCGCCCCCTGAATATCCACCCAATACAATGTTTATCAACGAATTTCCTAATGGTATCCATTAGAAATTCCAGAAAACCCAACGCGACAATTATTCACCGAAAATCGCTAATGGACAATCTGGGTTAATGAATACATGAAGAAAAAGACAAAGAATTTTAGTGATGAACAAGCCTTGAGAACTGTATTCGAAAATACATTTTCGTGTCTAGATGAAAAGCTACCTGAAGGCATTGTCAGGGGGAATAGAAAGAATGTCACTCCATTGGTTCTTTTCGAAGCAATATCAGTAGGTGTGGCGGATGCTTTGCAACAAGGGGCTCAGATAAATCAGCAAACCTTAATATCCCTCTTAGATAACGAAGAGCTAAAGAGACTGACAACTGGGGCTACTAATTCTAGAACAAAGTTAATGCAAAGAATAAATTTAGTTAAGGATGCTTTAATCTAATGCCATTCAGCGGCGTTAGGAATCGAACCCGAGAACGCTTTGCCGAGGTGCAGGTTTATTTGAGCTATATAAGCTCATGTGAGTCATGCGATCCGATGGCTCCTATACCTATTGAAATAAAAATCATGAAGGGGTTGTATTACGTTCATCTTTACGCGGCACTAGAAAAGTCAGTGAATGATGTTGTTCAAACTGCCTTATCTATTATTTCCTCAAAAAGAGTTCAGAACAATCATTTCTTGGCACCTCTTCTATCTATTGCATTGGTGGATCAAATGAAGTCCTTGAAAGGTGCAGGATACTCAAATCTAATAAACCAATCGATAGGTGTATTTAAAGAGGCTGCTTCTACAAACGTAGTGCCTATTAATGAAACAGCCCTTTCTAACAATCTTCAAAATATATGGATTAAAACTATCGAAGAAGTATTTGAATCATTATGTATGCCACCTTTGGCTTTTTCACCCCACGAAAAAGCAACAGTTAATGAGGTTGTCGGTAAAAGAAACGCCGTAGCCCACGGAAGAGATAGCGCAGCTGCAGTTGGTGAGCGTCATCGAGTACCAGTGCTGAGAGAACAGATGGCGGCAGTTTCTATCGTAACAAGCAAGATTATTGATTCCATTGAAGAGCACTGCATGGGAAAGAAATATATAAAACCCAATGCAAGAAGGCACTATGTATAAAAATAACAAAAAGGCTTGTGATTCAAATCTTGCTGTCCTCTATCTAGAATTTCGACTTTCCGATCTGCGTCGTTAGCACCCCCTTGAAATCTTAGGTAGCGGACCTTTCAGCAGGCCAAACCGACAGCTATTTCAGCAAACCGCCAGCGTCCGCAAAGGCCGATGATCGGCCTTATGTGGCGCGCTACATAAGGCCGAAAGACGGCCAATGCCAATGCTGACGGTCACGCCCGTCTAAAGCCATTTTAAGCCAGATTTCCCCGTCTTTTATTACCTGAATGCGTGCCGATTCAGTGCCCGAACTACGCCACAACGTGTTGCATCTATATAAAGTTAAACTAAGCACTCAATTTTCAAGTTCATTTATAAATTTTTGGGAAAAAAGCAAAAAATTGTTCAAAAATTCGATGAAAAATTCGAATAAGCGCTAAAACTCCGTTTATTTGAAGGTGCAGTAAATCGTTACCAGTGTCAGAATGACTTCACTGAATTTTAACGAATCTCCCTGCACTTTAATGAAACCAGACGGTAATTTTTTGATAGCTCAAATATTTCTATTGATGGCACCTGCAAAGGTTGTCAGCTTGGTGGTTTTGTGCCTCGGAAAAATTCAAAAAATTAGTTTAAAGTCTTCATCTCATTGGAAATATCGGGTATTTTCGACAAAAGTAACCCTTCCCAATTTAGTAGGCTTTGGGGTGTCTATCATTGGGTCTTTGTTTGGGGTTTTTATGGATTGGTTTTTTGGCAATCCGATAACTGCTCAATCTTTCGATTTTGGAATCTGGTCTTGCTTGTTAGCTAACGCGATCATAATTCTCTGGATTTATACTCGTCGAATCTGGTCGCCCGCAGGAAATCTTATTCAAAAACTGACTCGATCATTGAAGCCCTTACGCCTTGAATATAGTCATTATTTTTCTGAGACTTTTACCTCCGCGTTAATAAAGCCAGAAAATCGCCCCCCCATCTGCATTCTGTTTCCATTCAATTAAATCCTGGCGCACCTGCGCACTCTATTCGCACCCCGGGTCTTTGCTCGGAATGTTCAATAGATCAATTGTTTCAACATATTTAATGGGTAATAAAATGCAAACTTCAATCAAACGTCTTCCTGCAGTTATGCTCGAAACTGGTTATTCACGTTCAACCATTTACGATTACATAAAAAAAGGTTGGTGGACTAAATCAGTACCAATCGGCCTGCGTGCAGTTGGCTGGCCATCCTACGAGGTGACTGCAATCAACAGGGCGCACATCGCCGGAAAATCTCTTGAGGAAATTCATGCGCTGGTAATCAAGCTCGAAGACGAACGTAAGACTGCGGAATAGGGGGCTTCCATGGCTACTAATCTGACAGTTTTAGAGACCGAGCCGGATGATGCCGGCAAAGGGGGAGGTTTTTCGACAGTCACAAATGCCGAGTTTGTCAGTGCGGTATTTCCGCAGTTGCCAGATGGCGCGTTTGCGGCTGTCTGCTTCAAGGCCGGTGATCCCGGCGTGGGAGGATGGTCGGCCAGCCGCGCTAACAGCGTCGCCGAGAAACTCTCTGCCGAAAATAACAACTTTTTTGGTTGTTCGAGTTTCTATCCCGGCGATGATGGTTCGTTCAAGGCGCGAAAGATGCATTTTGCCGCTTTTCATGTCTTGATGCTGGATGATTTGGGTACCAAGATTCCTATTGATCGGCTGGCTGATTTTGAGTTGTCCTGGCTGATTGAGACAAGTCCCGGAAATTATCAAGGCGGAATTATTCTTTCTGAACCGATCAGGGACGGTGCACTGGCTGTTCGATTGCTCAATGCGGTCATAGCCGCTGGGCTGTGCGATGCTGGTGCGACCGGGCCACTAAGCCGGTGGGCACGGCTGCCGGTCGCGATCAACGGAAAACCCAAACACTTGGCTGAAACAGGCGTGCCGTTTCGCTGTCGTTTGATTAAATGGCGACCCGAGAAGCGTTACACGCCGATAGAGATTGTTGATGGTCTGCAATTGGAACTTGCTCCGGCTGGTCAACCGAAGAAGGAAGCCAAGTCCGCAGCGGATAATCCACGCAGTATGGGCAATGAAGCGGATGATGTTTTGACCCCAAAGGCTGCGGAGAATCCGGTGGTAAGTGCGCTCAAGGCGCGCGGCCTCTACAAAACGCCGTTGGGTTCGGGTAAGCATGACGTCACCTGTCCGTGGTGGCAGGAGCATACCGACGGGCTCGATACCGGCGCGGCGTATTTTGAACCGGATGAGCTGTATCCCTTGGGTGGATTCTGCTGCCAGCATTCGCACCGCGACAAGTTCCAGATAAGGCAGTTGCTCGAATTTTTGGGTATTTGCAATGCAGTGGCGCGGCATAAGCCGGTAATTCGAGTGGTCGCAGGTGATTTACATCGTGTAGTTGATGCTGCGGAAAAGGAGTTGGCCAATCGTGGGCGGCATTACCAGTATGGCGGCTTGATAGTTTCGGTATCAACCGACCCGACAACTGGTGACCCTTCTATTGTGCCGACCAGTGCTCCGGCCTTGACGCGCGAGCTTTCTATCGTTGCGACCTGGGAGAAATATGATGGGCGCATGGAAGATTGGGTGCGGTGTGACCCTCCCACACGCCACACAGCCATTCTGTATGATTTGCAAAGTTATCGGCATCTGCTTCCGTTGGCAGGTGTGGTACGGCAACCCTATTTTCGTGAGTCGGACGGCGAGCTGATTACGAAAGCAGGTTATGACAAAAAGTCACAGCGTTTTGGAGTATTCGACCCTCGTCAATTTGAAATACCTGAACCTACAATTGAGGTGGCACGGGCAGCGTTGACCCTGTTGGAGGAGCTGCTCAGCGAGTTTCATTTCGTTGGGCACACTGATAAGGCCGCTGCACTTTCGGCCATCTTCTCTGCTGTGGTTCGCCCGACGCTGGCATATGCGCCGGGATTTCATGTCCAAGCTCCCGTTTTTGGCAGCGGCAAAACTTATCTGTGTGAGCTGATAGGTGCATTCGCCGGACCAGCCGGAAATGCCAAAGTAAGTTATCCGACTTCTTCCGAAGAGGCTACAAAAGTGATTCAGTCGCTGCTACTTAAAAGCCCCGCAGTGATTGAGTTCGATGATATGGATACAGACTGGATAGCGCACGGAGCGATTAAGCGGATGCTGACCGCCGATCAGATTACTGATCGCATACTGGGGATAAGTAAGACGGCGACGGTGAGCACGCGGACGTTGTTTTTGGGATCAGGAAATAACGTCGGCCCGGTACGAGATTTGTTACGGCGAGTTTTGACAATCCACATTGATCCACGGTGCGCAATACCGGCCACGATAACTTACAAAGGGTCTCCTGTAGAGACGGTACGCAAGCAGCGCGGGTACTATGTGGCGGCAGTGCTGACCATTATTCTCGCATGGCGTCAGGCAGGTTCGCCGCGTGCTGACGTTGAAAATATTGTCACCTTCGGTGGAGCCTGGTCTAACTACTGCAGGCATCCGTTGATGTGGCTCGGACATCCTGACCCTGCTACCGCACTGCTAGAACAAGTTAAGCATGATCCTGATGCTGATGCACTCGCGGGGCTGATGGCGGAATGGAGGATTGCATTCGGTTCGATGCCAGTGACGGTTCGCAAGGCAGTTGATCGAGCAGAAAAAGGTTTCCCAAACTTACTTGATGCGATGAGAGAATTTCCGGTAGAAGAAAAGGGTGAAATCAATCGGTCGAAGTTGGGTTGGCAGTTAAAAAAGAATGCGAACCGAGTTGTCTGTGGCTTTGAGTTTCAAAAAGCAACGGCGGACGGTCGCGCTGCATGGTGCGTAGTAGAAATTAATCAACTTCACCCCCTTTAACGCCTTTACCGGCTTTTATCAACCGATTGCGAAAAACTATCCCGCACAGGTGGCGGGCACCGGAAGTATCCGGCTCAATACCGACCTTGCCAAGAAGCCACCAGAATGCCTCGAATACATAGTCTTGCATGAGATGTCACACTTGCTGGAGCCAACTCACAACAGCCACTTTATAACCTTGATGGATCAGTTTATGCCGAAATGGCGGTTCTACAAGAAAGAGCTGAACAGGCTGCTGGTCAGGCATGAAAGTGGGGATTGTTAATTTTTTGCATCTGAACGCAGCACACGCAAACTATCAAGCTGCTTTTGCTTTTAGCGGAATAATCGTTGCTCCATGCTGAGCGGCGGAAAGTTGCTTTCCCCACCAGTTGAACAGTTTGATGCGTTGATCAAACCGTTCACCACGGTCATAGGCGCGTGCTACTTCGTCGTCGTGGGTATGATCAAGTGCTAGCTCTACAACGTCTCGCTCGAATCTGTTATCGCGCGCCAGTGTGGAGAATGAGCTGCGCCAGCCATGGGGCGTATGTTTGCCGCTTAACTTCAAGGTGACGCGGTAGACTTTTTCGATGGATTCACAACCGATGTGTTTGCTCCTAGCTTGTGAGGGGAATACATAGCCTTTGCCACCAAACATTTTTTTCCACTGGCGCAACTCGGCGGCAATCTCGGTGCATAAGGGAATGCGGTGGTCAATGGATCGTGATTTAACTTTCATTTTTGCGCGCGGGATACTCCAGATCGGCGGTTCGCTTTCAAGATCGAACTCTTTCCATTCCGCATTGATGATGTTGCCGATACGCGCAGCCGTGAATGCGCACAGACGCTGTGCCATACGCACCGAAGGTGAAATTCTTGCCACATCAGCACGACGCAGAATATCGCCCAGTGATGTCCAGTCCAGCAGGGCGGGCATCCGTCCGCTATATTTTTTTCTTGGAAGTATTTCGCGAGCAGCGACTGCGGGATTGTCGCGGCATAATCCTGTGGCTTGGGCGTAGCGGAAGACACCGTTCAGGTGCTGCAGTATGCGTGTAGCTGTTTCAAGCACGTCGCGCTTGTTGATGTCTTCAACTGCCTTTGCAACGATGGCAGGGGTGATGCTGGCGACGGGAAGTTTGCCAAGGGTAGGGTAGATGTCACGCTCAAATGCCCGTGAGGACTTGGTGAAGTGCAGTGCGCTCCACTCAATTTTTTTCATTGCCAGCCACACGCCAGCAACGGCTTCAAAGGTGTTGTCGTTGGATGCGCTGGATTCTGCCCGGTTGATGCGGCGCTGGGTGACTGGATCTTTGTTTTCCCTGAGCAATGCTTTGACTTCGGTAAGCTCGGCACGCGCAGCAGCTAACGAAACGTTAGGGTAAGGGCCAATTGAGTAAATTTTCTCCTTGCCATCAATGCGGTATTTGACACGCCAAGTGGAGCCGCCGGCTAGCGTTATAAAAAGATGCAGGCCGCCTCCGCAAGCGAGTTTTTTGCCGCGCTCTGCTTTTGCCACAAAGGCTTTGATAGCCTTGTCCGTCAATTTTCCGCTGATACCCCCAGACACGATAATTCTCCCGGTTCGATTCGAGGTGATACCCCCGTTGATACCCCCATTATGCTCGGATGTTGTCGGATTG
>CAWKIN010000005.1:0-194562 GCA_963849875.1 uncultured beta proteobacterium | reverse complement strand
GGAATCAACGCGAGAGATGCTACCAGCAATAACAACGCCCCGGAAACCACTTTTCTCTTATTTTCCAGCGCCCAATCCAGCAACGGAAGATAGAATCTTTTGGCCCACTTAACGATAAAAGTGTCTTTCTCTTCCTTGGGCTTCAAGATCAGTGCCGACATGACCGGCACCAGCGTCAAGGTCAACACCAGAGAACCTACCATTGCAAAGGTGATGGTAAGCGCCATCGGCTTGAACAACTTGCCTTCCAGGCCTGTAAGGGCAAACAATGGCAAAAACACCACGATAATGATTAGAATCGCAAACGCAGTCGGATTGATTACTTCCCGCGCCGCTTCCAGAATGACATGCGTCTTGTTCACCGTCTTGCCTGTCTGATGTGAAAGTAAACGGAATCCATTTTCCACCATTACAACGGCACCATCTACCATCATGCCGATGCCTACCGCCAGTCCCGCAAGCGACATCAGATTGGCCGACAATCCCCACCGCTGCATCATGATGAAGCTGATCAGCATGGCTAGCGGCAATGCGATGATGACCACCACGGCGGAACGTATCTCTCCCAGAAACAGGAACAGGATAATGGCCACTAGGATAGAACCTTCGATAAGCGCGTTTTCCGCCGTCTTGACTGCCTTATCTACCAGTTCGGTGCGATCGTAGACAGTATTAATGGCAACGCCAGCCGGGAGGGCCTGCTGCACTGTTTTGAGCTTCTTTTTCACCGCGTCCACCACGTTCTTGGCATTTTCTCCGATGCGCTGCAACGCCATACCCAATACGACTTCCTTACCGTCCTTGGTCACAGCGCCGGAGCGCAGTGAGGGCGCCTCTTTGACTTCAGCCACGTCGCGCACATAGACTGGCGTCCCCTCGCGGGTGGCCAACACCACATTGCCGATATCCCGCACATTGCCGACCAGGCCGAGACCGCGCACCAGATACTGCTCCTGCCCGATATCGAGATATTGCCCGCCGACCTGACGGTTGTTGGCGGTGAGGGTCTCCATCACGGTCTTGAAGCTGAGGCCATATTTGATCAGCTTTTGCGGATTGATCAGCACCTGGTATTGTTTTTCCTGTCCGCCCCAGGACGTCACGTCATCCACACCCAGTGCGGTTCGCAGCACTAGGCGAACGTTCCAGTCCTGCAGGGTGCGCAGGTCCATTTCAGACAATTTCTTGTCAGCCGTTTCGATGGTGTACCAGAACACCTGTCCCAGACCCGAAGTATTCGGGCCCAAGCCGGGCTCGCCGTAACCCTGGGGAATACGGTCTTTCGCCTCGAGCAGCTTCTCGCCCACCAGCCGGCGGGCGAAGTAGATGTCGATACTGTCCTTGAAATAGACGCTCACGTAGGAGAGGCCGAATAGCGATACCGAGCGGATTTCCTCCACACCGGCAAGTCCCGCCATGGCGGCTTCCACCGGAGAAGTCAGCAGTTTTTCCACATCCTCGGCGGCCAGACCCGGGGATTCCGTATAGATATTCACCTGCACCGGCGTGACGTCGGGGAACGCATCCACCGGCACTTCGCGCCAGGCTTTCACCCCCAGCAACACCACCAGCACGAACGCCACCAGCACCAGCACCTTGTAGCGCAATGAGAGATCGACAATATTGTTCAGCATGGCCGTCTCCTATTCCGCGCCGATTTGCGATTTGAGCAATCGGGCTTTTAGCGCGTAGGCGCCGCTTACCACCACGCTCTCGCCCGCCGCTACGCCAGATTTAAGCACGATGTAACCTTGAGCTCGTTCACCCACTTCCACAGCGCGGGGTTCAAACCCGCCATTTTCAGCGACGAAAACGGTCGGTATCCCTTGCAGTAGCAACACTGCGTCAACAGGCACGATGAACACCTTGGCACCCGCCCCTTCGGTGTTTATCGCGACACTGGCAAACATTTCAGGTTTCAGTCTGCCGTCAAGATTCGGCACTTCCACACGCGCCTTGACCGTGCGAGTTTCCTTGTCCATCGTGCTGCTGATGTAGGCGAGCCGCCCTGTGAAGATTTCATCCGGGTAGGCGGAAATGGTGACCGTGGCCTGTGCGCCTACCTTGACCTTGCCAAGGTCTTTCTCGAACAGATCGCTTTCTATCCACAGGGTGGACAGATCGGCCACGGTGAAGAGTGACTTATCCGGCGTGGCGAGCTCCCCCAGCACCGCTTTTTTCTCAATAATTGTGCCGACAAACGGGGCACTCAGCGGAAACACCGAGCCGGAGTGCCCCAGGTCGACACCCATCATGCGCAGCTTGTCACTGGCAGCTCGCAGCGCGGCACGGGCCTTTTCGTGTTCGGCGCGGGCGCGCAGGTAGTCCTTCTCCGGAATGATGTTGTCGGCGTGCAAACGCTGGGCGCGCTCGAAATTGGCTTGTGTTACCGCAGCCTCGCTCGCCGCTTGCAGATAGCTGGAATGCGACTCGCCCAGATCGATACTGTCCAACTCCGCCAGCTGTTGTCCCGATTTCACTCGATCACCCAGGCTCGCATTCACCCTGACGACACGCCCTGGCACACGCGGTGCAACATGCGCCAACCTATCCTGATTGGCCTGGATAGTTGCCGTGACCATGATCTGCCCGGATTTTTTCTGCAATGCCAATTTTTGCACTTTGATGCCCGCTGTTTGGGCTTCTTCGGCACTCAAGGCAAGCAGTTTTTCGAGGCTTTTTTCGTCCTGTTTTTCCTGTTTGGGAGTTACCTCGTTATTGCTCGCCGGTTCCGTTTTTTCGGACTGCCTTGCGTCTTTCTCCGGTGCTTTGGGTTTGTCGCCGCACCCTGTAAGAATGATTGTAAATAAACTACTGATCAGTAGCCAAGAGCCCCAGCGCCCCAAGTCACGCTTTTGTGGGTTGTGTAAGTTTTTCATGTCATGAATTCCTTGATTTTTAATTTTTTGTTCAGTGCATGTCGCGCGCGGGCTGCCAGCCCGCCGCCGCTTCCAGCGTCACCTGGGTCAAGCGCAATTCGGTGCGGGCATCGAGCAGGTCCCGCTGCCCATCCAACACCTGGCGGTTGACCAGCAACAATTGCAGCAGCCCGATTTCCCCCTCCCGGAAAGAAATGGAGGACAGGTGCTGGTTTTCTTCCAGGCTGGGCAACACCGATTCCTTGAGCCGTTTCACTCGATCCTTGAGATTACTGAAGCGCCCCCACAGCGCGACCACTTGGACGCGTACATCACGGGAGGCTGCCTGCTTTTCGATTTCGGCTTGGGTAAAATCGGTCTCGGCACGACCGATACCAGCCGCATTCCGGCGGAACAGGGGAATTGGTAAGGAAACACTTAAGGACGCAACCTTGTTATCAACACCCAACTCGCGACCATAACGCAAACTCAACGTCACGTCCGGGTAAATTGAGGCGCGTTCCAGCTCAACCCGACCCCTTGCAGCCCCTTCTCTGTAATCCAGGACATTCAAAAGCGGGCGGCGGGCTACACTGGCCAGCAAATCCCCCAACGTGTAAGAGGAAATATCAACGTCGAGCGAACCGGTAACTTCCGGAATTTGGTCTGGAGGCATCTGGAGGAGTGCAGACAGGTCGACACAAGCCTGCACAAGTTGCTCTCTCAATATGGATACCTGATTTTGGGCGCGTTCCGCTTCCACATTGGCGAGATTGCCATCCAGCCGACTATCCTCGCCTGCCGCAACGCGTTTGCCGACGGCTTTGGCGGCATCTTCGATGAGCTTGAGCGTTGATTCCTCGGTCTGGATGCGCAACTGGAGGCTCAGCACCCGCACAAAACGTTGCTCAACGTCCGCATGCACCTGGCGTTTCGTTTCGGCGATGCTTTCCTGGATTGCCGCAAAATTTTTCTCGGCTGCTCGTTGCCGAATGCCTTGTTGCCCAGCGATCTCAAAGGTCTGGGACAGACCTGATACACCATCCTTGTTATTAATCGATTGGCCGGTCTGTGAAACATTAAGACTGCGCCTTTCGGTAGAAATCTGTGGGTTATTCCACAGCAGCGCACCAGCATCGCTGAGTTCGCCCTGCGCTGCTGCAAGATTCGCCTGGGTAGCCCGCAGTAACGGGTTGGCTTGTTCAGCCTGTTGCCAGGCTTGCTCCAACGTGAGCGGAGCCGACAGGGCTGAAAGTGGAATCAAAGATGCAAACAAGAATGGCACGCCGATAAGGCGGCGCATTAGCCGCATCCCGACGCGCAGGTTGCGAAAAATAGTGACGAATTGCACGATAACTCCTTCAGATATGCGTGCGCCAACTCACTTGAGGCGAGCGCGCACTCAAAACAAAATCAAAAACCGATTTGAATCGAATCTTAGGAAAGGAGTCGCGGTGGACGGAAACGTGCGTCGGGAGAAAGGAGTTGAAAGGTATGAGGATGCTGAATAGAATATTCGTCTACGAATTCAGGAAGTAGGGAAATTGGCTGACCGAGCAACCCCACGAAATGCCCGACTGCATGGCACCAGTGATTACACGGGCTTTGGGGTGAAACATCCGCTTTGATGCCTTGAAATTTAGATGAAGAGTGATGGTCATCCACAGCCAAGCTACGTTGCTCGTCGAACCACACGTCAGTTACTGCTTCCTTGTTAAACGTCCAGCCGCCAGCGTTGATCACGAGCGTGATCATGAGAAAGTAAACGGTCTGGCGGATGAATCTACACATGTTTCAATACTAAAGGATTTTGTGGTTTAAGTACATTTATTAAGCATGCCTCGTTTTCCACGTGGAAAGTTTGGTGAGTTCAAATTGCTGATAGATACATCCAAGATGGTTCGTTCAATGTCTCCTTCACGGCACACTGCATTACGCCACGAACGGCTGCTTTATTGCTGCAAATTTTACACCTTGACGGGCAGGTATTGGCACAAAACCGAACTAGAAGATATCAAATTGCTTGCCGGAAAGCGGACGGTGGCGACAGTCGCTGGCCGATAGCACTCATAGTGGCATGCTACCCCAAAGCGGCCATAGCTGGAGGTTGAATTGCTATGGCGTGAATGGATGCGACCGACCCCAGAAGGTCAGCCGCAAACCCTTTGGTTATATCTCGGTTTGTTCGGAAATCTCCAGTGCATCGTCAACTTCAATCCCCAAGTACCTAACTGTACTTTCCAACTTCGAGTGGCCTAGCAACAGTTGCACTGCCCGCAAGTTTTTAGTCCGCCGGTAAATCAGGGTAGCCTTGGTTCGGCGCATCGTATGTGTGCCATAGACTGTGGGATCAAGACCAATAGAGGCGACCCATCGATGGACAATCCTAGCGTATTGCCGGGTTGAAACATGCGGGGAGTTTTGCAGCCGACTTGGGAATAGGTATTGATCTGACTTTAGAGTGGCTTTGGCAATCCATGCTGAGACCGCATTCCTGGTGTCTTCCGTCAGCTCAAACTGAACTGGCCGCTGCGTCTTTCGTTGAACGACCATCGCTCGAGTCAACATCTGATTGCCATGAGCAACGTCTCTGACTCGTAGGTTGACCAGATCACACCCTCGCAGCTTGCTGTCGATGGCCAAGTTAAACATTGCCAAGTCACGGATACGCTTGTCGAGTTGCAGGTGGATACGTATGGCCCAAATATCCTTGAGCTTCAGGGGTGGCTTCTGCCCGATCAGTTTGCCTTTATTCCAAGGTTCGCGGGATTGAGTATTTTCCATTTCAGACTCCTTATTGGTTGAACGGAGTCTGATTCTGCGGTTTACTTCACACTACTGTCGGCGTCCGCTTTGGGATATGCTTGCGCTATGAGTGCTGTCGGCCAAGAAGAGACATTTGGCTCACGCCCGTAATATTGGGCATATGCGGACAGTCGAACTGTATGCAATATCCGGACCGGTACGTCCGTCTAATAACTGTTAGGACTCCATGAAATCGCGCTTACCACTTGCAGTAATTCTGTTATTTGTTTCGGCTCTGGCGCACGCTGACTGGATTGAGCCAGGGGCGGCGTACCATTGCGATCACTCCGGCCAATCGTTCTCTATCGTTTCAGTAATGGAGACAAGCTCACCTGAAGATACCGTAAGCGCTCCCAGTGAATTCTCAATGGTTGCTAATAACATTTCTGTTGAATGTGCTCTTCGACATACCAAGGTAGTCGCTCGATTCAGCGTCCTCCCGCCCGAGCCAACTGGAACGTGCGGTGGAGTCACTGCCATTTCGTTGCAGTCCTTGCAGGTAAATGGAAAAGAGGTTTTGGAGTTGGATACTTTGTTCAATCACTACTGCCTTGAAGATGAAGCCCTCCACTCAATCAATATTTTGGAGTCAAAAGGTGCTGCTCGCATTCGCCTTTGCTATGCCAAATGGAACTGGCGCGCTGGATACCATGATGCACGCTGCGTGGACAACAAGCCCTAACTTTGCGGTCAAGTTCGCCCTTCGCAACTAAAGGGGGCAGTATCGCAAGTGTTTTCATCAACGACCGTTTCGGGTTAAGAGTACGCAGTCGCGTTTTGAGAAAGCTGCCATTCAGAATGATCCCGGTGCCTATGACCGGTGACCATTCCATAGCCGCCACTGGCCACGCAAATGCCACTGGCGGCTTTGGCCGAGCAGCCGCCTTTCATATCTAAAGGTGAGTCCATTCCGACTTCCCCACAAATTCCGTGCATCGATGTGTGGAGTCATTGTGGATATCCCCTTAATTGTCTTTGCACTTAGCAAGATGCAATGGCTGTGCAAATATTGAGCACCATGCATTAGATAAAAAAATGCCCCCGTGCAATCGCACCGAGGGCATAACATCTCAACGGGGTGTCAAGATACACGTTTCAGGGAGGAGACTCGTGTAGTCAGCTCGCGCCAACTTTAACGTAGACTTAGCGCTGCTCAATTAGTTCCGAACTCGCTGATGATTAGTTTGATTGGTCCTTCATATATAATTGAAGCTCCAACTCTCCATGAATATAGCTGCAGGAAAATCAGCAGCTAGCGTCAGATATGACCCGCTCCGAACTCATCCAACAAATCTCCTCTCGCTTTCCTAAGCTGACCGCTACTGATGTCGATATGTCCGTGCGGGTGATTATGGATGCGATGTCGAAAGTATTGGCTAGAGGAGGGCGCATCGAGATACGCGGATTCGGTAGCTTCGGTATCAATTACCGTCCACCACGTAAGGGGCGCAATCCTAAGTCGGGCGCATCGGTTATGGTGCCAGCTAAATATACGCCACACTTTAAGGCGGGCAAGGAGCTGCGCGATCGTGTTGATAACATCTCCTAGCTAACCCTTTTCGCTCACCTCTTTAGCTCACCGCATCGAGTGCAGGCAGTTCTGTTTTTGAAATTTTGTAGTTCAAAATCTGTAGCGTGCAGATTGTTGCGCGTATCTCTGCCAACCTTGATTTTAAAGCCGTTGGTTCGGTTGTTAAAAGTTCGACAGAGCGGGGGGGGGTAAAAGCGACACGCAACAAATTCAGCGTTGAAAAATTCTTCATATAGTTCGCCTGATTGGAGTCATGCAGTGAATTTTAGTAAGGCATTTAGACTGCAGCGATGAATTATTTTTTTAGGTTTTTTAGAGCATCTAGGTATACTAAACCCAGTAAGTTGCGGACTGAATCAAATCAACTTGAATGAAGGTCCATGCATCGAATAACTTCATAGTTTTCTCCATGACTGCTCAGATCGGTGTAGCAGAAGATCAAGTCGTAACGATTGCCTTAGAGCAACTGCTGCAAGCTATCAAACCAAAACAGGTAGTGCAGGCAGGACCTACTGAACCTCAAGCGTAAGTCAGGAAAGGATAACGATGTCTTGGATTACCATATTGACCTCACTGACACTGGCGGCCATCACTGCAATCCTAGTGGTCATCTATGGATGGGAATTTTGGATGGCATTTGAGGTGGTGGTTGCTTTTTCATTGGGCCCCATTTTGCTGCTACTGGCTATATTGATATGGTTGTCACCCGCAGAAGACCGAGCCGGCGTCTTGAAGGGTTTCAAGGTAGCATTTCGGATGGAATTGGCAGCACTCTTAAATGCCCTTAGATTTAAGTAAGCAAGCTAGGCATCGTTGGTATGAAAGCTGAAGGTTTTGGCACCTGTTTGTTTGGATGGCCATCAACTTCTTAATGTCTCCAATTCGCTTAAATGACAAAGCCGCCCGAAGGCGGCTTAGAGATGCGGCAGCTGTAATATTATTTTGCTGCGGCGAGTGACTCGGCGGGAGCAATAGCGGAGGCTGCAACCGAGTCAGTATCCAGAACAAGATAGGTATTGATCCACTGATCTATCATCATCGTAAGCACAATATCCGAGGTAGCTTTGTTCTCCTTTTCTAGCTGGTATTTAAAGATGAGGTTATCGTTAAATTGAGGCTCTTTATCGTCGGACGTTGTCTTTTTCAATCTAGCATCAGAAGGCTTTAACATGGCAAAGCCGCATAACGACGACTGGCTATTGGATGAAAACAAGCCACCCAACGACGCCACACCACCACCAACAAAGCTTGCAACTGCTAAGCCAACACCCTTGCCATCAGCTGGCGCAGACTTATCAGCATCCACCATCTTCAAATCACCAAGCAGCCAAAAATGAATTCCGACTGAAGCTCCTTCGACCGTATCAACAACTTTAAAACCCTTTGCTTCAAGTCTCTCACGGATTATTTTGGTAGCGCCCTTAAAACCAGGATCAACAGTTGCCCATTCAACAGCTGCAACATAAATGCCATTTTGGAGATCCTTACTATGCATGATTCGGTTATCGCCTTGAGGCTTGATCAAGTCGATCATAATTTTCTTGCCTTCAATCTCGACACCCTTAAGCTGCGCTTCTTCAGCAAGCGCACCAAACGACAACATCACACCAACTAGCCCTGCGAATATCTTCCTCATGTACTTCCCTTAATTGCGTTAGTAAAAATAACTCGAACTCTTCAACGTAAATCTGTTTGACGTGGAAGAGTTGTAAATATACACAGGCTAGATCAATAACCTTGAATTTTCGTAACGATTCGCTATCTTCGTTGAGTAGGCAAATAAAACTTCGTGAACATCAGTTAATCAATAACTGCCTGAACGGTCTGGTTGGTCTAGCAATAATCGTTGTGACTAGGTCGAATTTATTCGTAAACTAGTGTCCCACACACCTTATAGATATGTTCCCGCAGACGATTTTTGACGCTATGTCTCAATCGTTGGTCAGATGAAATACCAAACCTAAACATCAGTGCACGAGAGAATCTTCTGCTGGAGTAAAGCCAATCAAACACTTAATTCTGTGTGCCGCCAACTTAAATAGAACGTCAAACTCCTTAGTTACTGGATGTGCCTGGCAAACCTCAAGCAGCTTGTCACTTTGACTGCGTGCAAGCTGGATTGCATTCAGTGCATCTGAGGCATTAATACTCATTAAACGGACGACATCCTCTTGAAGGCCTAACACGGTGAACTGGTTGTCGTCTCTTTTGTTCAGAATCTTCTCGGTTTCAGCTTGGATGTTGGAATTCACAATGGTCATATTCATCTCATGATCCTGCATAGCCATATTGCGCATGAACACCAGTGCGATGTTACTGAGGCTTTCCGATGATCGCTCTTGGATGGCTTTTGATCGCTCTTGGATGGCTTTGTACTCTCCCTTTACTCCCTTAATAAGAGAATCGTGATCATCCGCCAGAATCAGAGCGTGGTGATAGCGGTAGCCATGTGCGATAGCAATCCTAAAGCCAAGAAAGTAGCACTGCTCCTGCTCGATCTCCGGCAATGGCTTGCTGCGAACATCTCTGAATATACGAGAGCAATCAAAGTGGCTATAACGTAAATCCAACTGTTGGTTCATTTTCTATCTCCATGCTCGGAATCTTTACTCTGCAGAAAAATAATCTTGGGCATGCAAGGAATATGTCTCGGCCTCACAGCTGAGGCGAGGAGTTGCTTTAGCTGTTTTTCAGTTAGAAGAGGTTTATGCAGCAATGCTAGAAGATCATTCTTGTTGTGTTCATGAGCCATATGTATTGTTCACCTTAGGCTGCTTTGAGTAGCGGTTTAAACTGGGTTGTGGCCGGATATGTCGTCACCAATTGATTTCCCTTACGCTTGTCTTCCGTGATGACTAACACTAGGTTCCGTCTTGCGCTAAGGAAGTAACGGCCCTCCGGTTTCCCCTGGCGCGCATATTTGTTTTTGGACCAAATTCCATTCCTTACGACTTCTTGTAGAGAGGTGTCGGAGGCCGCGTCTCTCAGTCTTTTCCATGCGACCTGAGCAACCTTGTCTGTTGCAGTATCGGACAGGAACCGGTCAGCGTACCGTTCCAATACGTGCTGGGTCACAAAGACTTCACCTAGTCCAGTTACCTTGACTGTTTCTAGGCGAGGTGCGTCTACCAAAAGCTCTTCTTCGCATACGGGCGTAACACTTTCAAACCAACGAGCGTCTTTTTCTACGCTGATCTTGCATCCAGCAAATCTCGTGGTCAGGAAATTGGCATAGGGTATGAGGTGAGTCTTGTCTGATTCCTTGCGTTGGAGCTTTCTTATTGCACCTAGTGAGACGATTAACTGAGTGTTGGCATTGCCGATGACGCCATGACCAGCGACCTTCTTATCTTCCAGCAGGTGCTGAATGGCTGCCAGTTCGGCCGCGATATGAGCGTCATCAATCTGTGCAGCAATACGCACCTTGAGTAACCCGCCGAGGCGGATCGAACTATTCGTCCAGTACACCAAGAAGGTTCCGACTTGTGTCGTGGCAAGAGTATGGGTTTTTAGGATGTGCATTTTGTAAGGTTCCTTTCAACTATTTTATAAAAGTAGGGAGCTGTTCCTATTGGAGACAGTTCACTCACATTACCTAAGTCGACGAAAAAACCTCGTTTTCGAATTTCTGGATCCGAGAGTTCGTTTCTCTCTGTCTTTATAAGACAGAGAGTGGTCGTTAATAGGATATTTTAGAGATGCATTTTGTTAGGCATCCGTTCAGTAAATTTGTCCATGAATACCGATGTGTTTCTGGTCAGATGATCCACATCCACACCATGATCGCCAACACGAGCAAGGTGCTGATTCCCGCCCAGATCGCCGAACGTGTCTGCTCCGCTGTCCAGGTTTGATCGACGATTGGCCCAACTTCGATGACTTGATCGTCGGCGACCCTGATCTGCCGATCACCCAACTTGATTACACCCCCTCCGCTGATCACGTTTCCCCGAAAAGGCACGACCACCGAGCACCAGTTACCCGGCTCGATGGGGGTGGTGGTGATTCCTTTGATTTTTAAAAAGCCACAGCTATCGCTGCGTAATGTCAGGTGCGTTGGTTGGATCTCCAGTTCCCGTATGGCTCGGGCGGAGAGGACGAACCACACCATTAGGAAGGTGAGCAGCAAAATAGCCATGAGGACGGGTGACCGGTACCACTTGGTTTGATCGGTTTCGGGAGTGTGTAAATGTTTGGCGTGCATGTTGGTTCTTTCGACGATTTTATAAAAGTTGGGAGCTGTTCCTATTGGAGACAGTTCACTCACTTTACCTAGGTCGACGAAAAAACCTCGTTTTCGAACTTCGGAATCCGAGAGTTCGTTTCTCTCTGTCTTTATAAGACAGAGAGTGGTGGTTAATAGGATAAAAAGACAGAGCATTCAAAATTGGAGTGTCTTAAATTGACAGGAAAATCAAAACGAGGTTTTTTGAGCAATCTCTGTAGAGTGATATTAGGCAGAGGCGGGAAGGAGTATGAAATCTTTCCGTAAAAGGCCTATTAAACGGAGAGTTGAGAAGATGGCACCACGTAGCAATGCGGTTTTGCAGTTCCCAATTCGGAATGTGCCAAACACCCTAAACCGGAAAGTTCCGCAGCGTCTAAAGAACGCAGACTATCGCAGCCGCGAATATCTGACTGAGGATGAGGTCAAGCAGTTGATGGAAGCGGCGGGACGAGTAGGGCGGCACTGTCACCGGGATGAAACCTTAATCCTGCTGGCCTATCGGCATGGCCTGCGTGTCACGGAACTGGTGAGTTTGCGTTGGGAGCAGGTTGATCTCAAACAAGGACTGATACATGTGAACCGGTTGAAACAGGGTAACCCCAGTGTCCATCCAGTTCGCGGTCCTGAGTTACGAGCACTGCGCAGGCTACAACGAGATTATCCGACGCTGCCATATGTGTTCAGCAGTGAACGCAAGGCACCACTGACCGACGATGCAATCCGCAAGATTGTGAGTCGGGCAGGGAAGGAAGCCAGGTTGCCGTTCACAGTGCATCCGCACATGTTGCGTCATGCCTGTGGCTACAAATTGGCAAAGGCTGGACAGGACACGCGAGCTATCCAGCATTATTTGGGGCACAAGAATATCCAGCACACGGTTCGCTATACGCAGCTGTCGTCGGATCGATTTAAAGACTTTTGGAAAGACTAGGAGGAAATGAAATGTTTAAACGTAAGAAGAAATTCAAGCCATATCGTATGAAGCCAATCCGCGTTAAACCTTGGTGGGAGAAGGCAGGAATTCAAGTGATGCTGTTCCTAGGTGTGGTGGGTTCACTATTAGCATGGATGGCGGATGCAATATTCAGTGCAATTGATAGCTGCGCTTCGTACACAAGTGGAGCCCACAGCGAACATGATATTGATTGGTTTGAATTTGGCAGCGGGACGAGCAGTAACCTGTTTAGTCAGGACGATGACGATATAACGCGAGGGCAGTGGGATGTTACTTCAATCTATTACCAATGTTTCATACAGATGATTAAGTACCCCTTTGAAGCACCCGCGAGGCTCACCAACCTGATGAGTTCGATGTTTCAAAGAATCCGCCATCTTAAATTCGGAGCGATAAACCTGCTTGGTTATGCACTGACAGTGCGCAAGGTGCGAATGCTTGTTATTGCTGGCGAGTTCAACGACCGCTGGGATGGGGTGAAATAAGGTTTTTGGAACTGGAGGTACATAACTAATTGGACATCAAAAGGGGAATACATGAACCATCATGAATATGAAGTAGCACTGAAAGTTGAAGGCGTAGTGCAACAAGTGTTTCAGAGAAAGGACGGGGAGCTCAAAGCTAAAAACTTCATCCGATTGGAGGACGGAAGAAATTATCAATTCCTGATGGACTCTGATGAGTCTCAACTTCCGAAGGTGGGTGATGCTGTGCAATGGCTGGTCGGCGTTACTCTTCTCAAGTTAGAACTTGGTTACGAGCAAGAGAAAATAATCAATGAATACTTGAAAGAATTTCCAGATTTAGAAGGTACAGATCCGATGCTCATCTTGCAACTTATTGAGCCGCGCCGCTTAGCTGGCATATCGCGCTGGCTTGCAAATAAAGCAGCCGTCGAGGCGGAGGAGGCGAAAAGAAAAGCACAGAGCGACGAGAAAATTTTTGAATGCGCAGTGAGTGAACTTATAAACGGCGCGCTCAAAAACCAAGTGCAACAATTTTCGGAGGAAAATGTTGCATGGGAAAAGTTTACAAGCAGTTGAGTGTTGAAGAGAGAGCGATGATCCAGACGCAGTTAACGATGGGCTTCAAGCCTAGTCATATTGCCCGTGAGCTTGGTCGTTCTGCAGGCACGTTGAGTCGAGAGTTAAAACGTAACGGATGGCTGCGGCCTTCGATGCCCCGTCGCGTAGGTCGGCCTGCGATTGCTGGGGGTTACCGTGCGGATGTTGCGCAGCAGCGAGCTACTGCATGTACGGTCAAGCCGCGTGCTTTGCGCAAGGTGCGGCCAGGCACAGTGCTATGGAAGCAGGTCACTCATTATTTGCAAGCGGGTTACTCGCCAGAACAGATTGCTGGCACACTGACGACTGTGCATCCCGATACCCCGACACTACAAGCCTCCCACGAAACCATCTACACGGCAATCTATGCGATGCCGCGAGGCGAGTTGCGCACGGAAGTCATTGGCTGGCTACGCTTTGGTCATGCCAAACGCCGTCCGCGTACTCGAGGCGAGGATCGGCGTGGACGGATTCCTGACATGGTCAGCATTCATGATCGGCCTGCCGAGATTGAAGAGCGGCTGGTGCCAGGACATTGGGAAGGTGATCTCATCAAGGGGGCGCATAACCGCTCGTCCGTGGGGACGCTAGTGGAGCGCACCACGCTGTTCACCGTGCTGGCCAAGATGGAAGATGCCAGCGCGGCCTCGGCAGTAAAGAGCTTCGGCTTTGTACTCAATCGCATCGAAGCACAAAAACGTTTATCGATGACTTACGACCAAGGTAAAGAAATGGCGGGACACCAGCAACTGGCGGCAGACACCGGCATCAAAGTATACTTTGCTGACCCGCACAGCCCTTGGCAGCGCGGCATCAACGAGAACACCAACGGACTAGCACGCCAGTACTTGCCAAAGGGAAGTGACCTGAGCTTGTTCTCTCAAAAAGAACTGGATGCAATTGCGTGGAAATTGAACACCCGCCCACGTAAGTCACTTGGTTTCAAATGCCCCGCGCAATTGTTCACGCCGGACGCATTTGATTTTAGGCAGCATCACGCTGCGTTATTTGCACTTGGTGCTTGAAACCGCCAACAAAAGAAAGGGGAGTAACTAATGAATACCCAACTACTTCGATGCGAGAAGCTTCTGAGACGGCACGTCCGAAATTAAATAAGCCCCTGCCAACCGCCACATAGTTTGTAAATCGCTTGCATTATTAACGTGTACGTACGCAATAACCACATCGACAACCCACCATCGGAGAGAAAAATGAACGCATCCCATGTAATAAATAATGAAGACAGCGACGCCACTATATCTTTTAGTGTCGTGCCGAGCACAAACAAGATCCGAATCAGGAATCACGACATGGGAAACAATGTGACAGAAAGTTATTGGGAAATTAATGGCGACATCAATGAAGCCATGAAAATAATTGCTCAGCTAGTTACTTTCGATCAGGTTTGCAAGTTTTGTTCTATTGTTGATGCTGAGATTCAAGAAAGATCGTATTGGTCGCAAGGTCAGAATTGCGATATCAGGAATGAATTTTTAAATCGTGTATTAAGTGAAGGCAGGGATGTGCTTGCTAATTGATAAATTTTTTGAGGACAGAGGATTGGGCGGATTCAACTCTGAAGTGAAACTTTTGTAAGCGAATTTAGGTGGCGAGCTACGTTAACATCGCGCCACTTAAACGACCAAGTAAAAGGAACACAGATGAAGCAATACACGCAGCTCGACCATGTTGTCGCCGACCGAAAGTTGACCCATGTAATGCGGCTTTATAATTTATGTAAAGTTGCTCAACTTCTGCATAATCTGGATATGACAAGACCCATCACCAAATCCCGTGTCCTTTCTGGACTTCGGTGTCCCAAGCGGCTCTGGCTGCAAACCTACCACCAGGAATTTTCGAAGCCGTCCTCCACCTCACAGCTAACCATGTCCGACGGCATCGAGGTGGGCGTCATGGCGCGACTGAGCTATCTGGGCGGGATACTGATTCAACACATTGATCAACCTGATGTGGCCGTTGTCGAGACTGCGTACCTGATGTCTGACAATCCAACCGCGACATTATTCGAGGCCGCCTTTACTTATGCCGGTGCGCTGGTGCGCAGTGACATACTGATGCCTATCGATGAGGGTTGGCGCATGATTGAAGTCAAGTCGTCCGGCAGCATCAAAGACCATCATCTCGTCGACTGTGCCGTTCAGCTATGGGTTGTGGAAGGTGCGGGTGTCAAAATTCAACAGATTTGCATCGCCCACGTCGATAAGGGATTTGTTTATGCTGGGGATGGCAATTATGACCACCTGTTCATCGAGGAAGATGTCACTGAGCAGGTGAGGGAGCTGTTGCCAGAAGTGCCCGCATGGCTGACATCGCATCGCGAAATTCTGGCCAACCCGATGCCTGACGTGAGAATGGGGGCGCAATGCAAGCCGGACTGTCAGTTCAAGTCACATTGTGAAAAGTCACTGCCGGAATATCCAGTGTCCATTCTGCCTAACGGACGTAAAGTCATCACCGATTTACAAGAAGCCGATATCGAAGATATTCGGGATATTCATGATGGCGTGCTCACCAATGAACGTCATATCATCGTCTGGCAGGCAACGCGCACTAATCAGCCATTTATCTCCGGAGAACTTATATCCGAATTGGCCAAGCTGCCATACCCGCGCTTCTATCTTGATTTCGAGACAATCAACTTTGTGATCCCAAGATGGGCTGGTACTCGGCCACACCAACAGTTGCCGTTTCAGTGGTCATGCCATGTGGAGCGCATGGGAGAGGATCTGAGGCATCGTGAGTTTTTGGAGACTAGCGGCAACGCTCCAATGCGCGCCTTTGCTGAAAGTCTGCTTGCAGCAGTTGAGGAGGATGGGCCGATCATTGTTTATGGAAGTTTTGAGAGCACGATCATCAAGGGACTCATCGTCTTCTGTCCAGACCTTGAAGGCCAATTGAACGACATCCTTGATCGTTTGGTGAATCTGCTGCCGTGGTTGCAGAACCACTACTACGATCCCGCCATGAAAGGTTCGTGGTCAATCAAAGCAGTGCTGCCGACTGTTGCGCCGCACCTCGACTACTTGCAATTGGACGATGTGCAGAACGGCACACTGGCGCAGCTCGCTTATATGGATATTATCAATCCTGAGACAGAGCAGCGCGTGCGTGAACAGAAGATCCACAATCTACTGAAGTACTGCGAGCTTGATACCCAAGCGATGGTGGAGGTAGTGAGGTTCTTTGTTAAGCCGTGATCGGTTACCTAATTACGCTTTTTGGGGGAACTTGATGATCCGACTCCCGATTTCTATTCTCAATCTCAGCCATTTTTGACGCCATCTCTTTGATGTCATCCTCATCACTGTGAAGGTAGCGCATCAAGAATCTGATGTCTTTGTGGCCTGTGAGGACTTTTAAGACACGGATGTCAAAATACTTTTCCCATGAAAAAAGACCGCATTCGATGCGGTCTTTTTATGTCTGAGAATAGGCCGATTGGCATATTGTGTTTAGTGGTGCAATCTGTAGTATGCGCAGGCTTTTTTAGTTGCAGTTTTAACCAGTTCAAAAGGGATCACTATGAAACGTATCGCTCGTGTTGGTTTGATTATTTTATGTATCACCAGCTCGTCTGTCGCTTGGGCTGGCTTTGATGAGGGTTTGTCCGCTTATCAAAAAAAGGATTACTCCGCTGCGCTCAAGGAGCTTGATCCCTTGGCAAGGAATGGGAATGCTGCCGCGCAGCAGATGCTCGGCAGCATGTATGCGACCTATAATCAGGCAATAACGAAAGGTTATGATTTTGCCGAGGCATTGAAATGGCTTGCCAAGTCTGCTGAGCAGGGTGATGCGACTGCGCAATGGCAGCTGGGGGAAATGTACTTTTGGGGTAGGGGTGTGCAAAAGGATGAAGCAGAGGCGGTGAAATGGTACACAAAGTCTGCCGAGCAGGGTAATGCAGACGGAGAATTCAATCTTGGGAATAGATTCCTTTATGGTGAAGGAGTATCAAAAGACTACGCCTTGGCTAAAAAGTGGTTCACTCGGTCGGCCGATCAAGGAAATGCGAATGCGAAATTTAACTTAGAATTCATGCGCAAGAAAGGATTTTGAACATGAAAACTATTATTCGGATCGTTACAGCGAACTTTAAGATAAAACTGGCGGATTGAGCTACTATTCTTCGCGAATGTTTCTCAGGCTAAGTATTCATAGCGATTCAGGACCCTGTAAAAAACGGGTTCCTGTAAGAGGTATTTCATGAAGCAGTGAGCAATCTTTAGCTGCGGGGACATTCACAAATTTATAGTGTCGATTCGGCACCATCTCAAATTTTTTGAAAGCTGGTCGGGCCTTTATGATTTCTACTGGCGTTTCCTGAGCGCATATGAATGGCTCAATATCTGATGGAGACAACGGATTCCTGCACCCAACAATGACTTCTCTTAACTGCAAGTCGTGACCAAATGGAATGTGATGTATAGCTCTCCCTGGTTCATCTAGCAGGACAATAGCCCTAATTTCACGCTCATATGACCATTCTTTCGCTTTTTGGTAGAGCATCCGGTCAATAAACTGAATGTTGTCGGCGACAAACTCACTGCTAAATTGATGCAATATGCGGGCTTCGAGGTATCGCACTGGCGTGAGGTACGCATCACTGATGTCGAAGCCTAGACACACACCAGTATGCTTATTAGCATAGTGCGCCCACATGACAGGGCTTTCCCAATTATCACTAAAGCACAACAAGCCAAGCCGTTTTTGGGCCTCAGTGATATAGGCTTGTGTCTTTAAACGTATAGCTTTGTCCCCAATATCATTGGAAGCAAGTTCGAAGGGATCATTCAAGTCAGCGAAGCGCGAAACTTTCATTCGCTGTTCCGGAATCACGTATTGAAGCGCGATTTCGCTCGATGTCATGTAATAGACGCGCAATTTTTCTCCTGTGCCTACCCCAGATCCTAGCGTAGAAATCCTAACTCAAAAACTTGTGGCCTTAGCTTGTCGCTTAATTCTTTGTAAGCCAATTCAAACGGTATGAAATCCACAGGTGCGGTATCTCCGCTCTCATTACGCTTCTTCAAGGCATTCCGAATCTGATACCAGCCGACATCAGGACGATTCAGTTTTAATTCGTCACGGACAGTGCGCACATCGGTGTGGGCGAAGTACGCTTGCCACAATTTCCGCCCCGCATCTAATACCGCAAGTGCTTCGGCGGATAATGTTTTATCGGCCAGGTACTGCACCATGAAATCGGATTCAAAACGGTCGGCTGCGCCAACTTCTGCTTCGGTATATGGAATGAAGTGATTCACTAACGCCCATTTTTTACCATTCCATTCAAGGTCGTTTGCGCCTGCGGTGAGGTTACTGCCGCTGAATAGCATCCACATTAAACAATCGGTTTTAAACTCATCAGAGAGTGAGTGTGTGGGCTGTAGAAATTGATCGCGGTCGTTGAGCCACGTGCCTTTTATTAATCGGCGTACGCAAAATATAACTGAAGATTGCCAAAGATTTTTATCCGTAACAAAGAAACCGCCCGCACTGCAATACCCGGAAGACAATAATGCAGTTTGAGTCGCTGCATTTTGCAAATCAGAACCTTTGCAAATCATGCTTGCTATTGCGCCATCTGCCCACTTCATGCCTCGAACATCTTTGGTGCTCGTGGTAGGAGAGATTGCATTTTTTAATGGCAACGCATCCACATTATTAGCTTTCGTGCGTGTAATCCAATTACTCAGCAATTGATCATTTGGTAAGTTGTAAAATTTTTTCTCACCTATAGCTTGAGAGTTTCTGTCCAATACATCTACGGAAATTTCGATAATGGGGTGTTTTTTTATGGAATTTTGATTTACTGACCAGACCAGAAATCCAATCGGAAAATCTCCTTTCAATCCATCGAAAGCTTTACTGTGAACCACAAATCCGCCGAGGTATTTGGCATTCCAATCTTCGCGAAACTTTTCGAAGTTTGGCGCATTAACATATTTCAATGTACTGAACATGGCTAGGGTGGCTGTGGGAATTTCCTTAGAAATGCGCACTAAAAATTGCACGAATAGTTCCCGACTTGCGTAGCCGAAGTCACCCATACTATTTGCAACGCGTGTAGCTGCAACAGCAGTTTTACCGTCGCTGCCGATGTTGTTCGCGGCTTCCGCATATGGCGGATTGATCAGAATCAGTATCTTCTTGCATTCGGCTATCGCCTTGCGCAAACCCGCAGGTACTTTGTTGGTCAGACTGTAATCAATCTTGCCATCATCGGTGATGTCATCGTTCAAATAATCATATTGAAAACGCTGCGCAGCGACGCAGGTCTTGGTGGCTTTCATTATGTTCACATCGGCTTCATCTAACGTGCTCATGTAGATATTGCGGTGGTTACTGTGCTTGACCTCTAGGTTACCTACGCCGCAGCACATATCCCAGACGATATAATCCTTCTGCCAATTCATGCCCAGCGTCTCACTGAGCTTGTCGTAAGCCTTGTCCACCACTGCTAGCGGCGTGTAATACGCTCCCCTGAAGCCACGCTCGTCGAGCGGGATTAGGCTGTCACGACGTTCCAGCAGGTAGTCTCGGTACTCTGATTTGGGCGGCTTGTGATAGATCGCCCAAAAGCGGCGGTAGCCTTCCTTGTTGCCCAGCTCGTACATCTTGCCGTCCAAACTAAATACCGGCGCACCGTTTTTATGCAGTAATTCGGCTGGTAGGTTTGAGTGGGTAGAGACTGTGCCGTCATGCATGATGTCGGCAAAAAACAGTAAGTCATATTTATCGGCATCCACGCCGACAATCTCGCGACCAATCATCTCTACCCATTTGTCGAATACTTGCTTCAGGTTGTCAGGCGTAATCTGCGTGCGGATGATGTCGCCAGATTTGATCGCTGCTTTGACCGTGCTGATAAATTCATCTTCATGCGTGGAGATTTTGAACGAAACAAAATGCGTGCCAATGTAGGCGGAGATTTCGTCCAGTGCTTCTTGTGGGTATTGGCTAGCTGACTTTCCCCATTTCACGGTCTTCTTGGACAGAAAAGGCAGCACGTCTGAGCTTTTCATCAGCGCAGCCTTTTCGGTGTCTATCACTGCCAACAACGGCGGCACTTCCTCGCCCTTATTAAGCGCATCCTGCACGTAATGAAGCAGCTGCGTAAACATCGCATAGCTGGAGTTTTTGCCCGAATCCTTGGCTTCGAACCAAATCTCTTTGGTGCGAATATCGATCAACCCCTTGGTAAAGCTTTTTAGGCCGAGCGCCTTGATATATGCGTCTTTGACATCTTCTTCGCTTTTGGCTTGTTGCAGCTGTGTATATAGACTCATTTTTTGAATTATCAGGGACGTTAGAGGAATGAACCGATGCGATTATACTTGCGCGACTTTGAATATGCGCGGTTGAACGCACCAATACAAAGACCGCATAAATGCGGTCTTTGTATTGGTCCCGCCGGATTGATAAAGGCAGTCAGCGATCGAAGGTGATCTTTTGTTGCTTGGCAGACTCTGGAATGGGGAGTTCCAATATATCTTTCGTATTGATTCTTGCATTAACAGCTTTGTTCCGGAGATTCTTGTCGTTAGTCACGAACAGTGTTGCATTGTTTGTTTTTGCAATAGCTAATATTTGCATATCAAACTTTGCCTTATGCCGATCCTTCTTGTCACCATCAATCCCTGCAGCCCATGATCTAAGCATTTCACTGCACTCTAGTGCCGCCTTCGCATCAAAAGGGGCAATTCTAAAAACCGATTGCCCCAGTATGAAATCTAGTTCGTGTTGTTGAGCCTTTGCCGCAAACTCTGACAGTGCTGGGCTTGGAATGATTAGCCTAGAGCGACTTGCCTTTACATCTGCAATCAATCCGTCGATGCGTACTTTCTCAGAATCAGCCGTTGCAACCCTAAAGAGGGCGACAAGTACGTTTGCATCAATGATGGTCGCCATTTATATACCGTAACGTAAACGAGATAACTCTTGGGCAACGTCTTGAATATTGTCCCAACCAGATCCTGCCATACGCACACGTTCGATTTCATTCTCAATATTGTCAAAGTTGATAACTGAAAACTCACTTATTCTGAAGTCAATGGCTTCCCATTTTCCAGTTTCTGAACGCTTCCATTTCCCAACACCTATAAGTATTACATCTATAGGCTCCAGTAAATACGGCTTGAGCTTCCGGGCCATCTCAACAGTTGCAGTGCAGTTAACTATGTCACCATCAGGCGTGCGGAGAGCGACGGGGATAGTTTCATCTCGACCACCAACCTTAATAATCCTTCCATTGATCTCTCCAGCATCCTTAATAATCGAAACCCTAAGAGAGTTTTTGGGAGCACCTGGGAATTTTAAAATGGTTGCCCCTTTTTTGGGCTTGAACTCAGCGGATGTTTTATCTGTTGCCAGCAATAACTGAATTTTTTCGTAACCTCGACGATAGGATGAACCTTCCTCTGCCGATGGAGCTAGACGAATTCTATTCACGGCCATCTCAACGTCATTGTCATCGATGAGCACATTCAGTTGCGCACTTCCCTTGGTAACACGCTCAAAGCTAACTTGAACATCCTCACCTATAAGGTCCGCAAGTGCGGAGACGTAATCACCCAGCCTACTCAATGGTAAGGTCTGCGGGGTGAATCCTTTTATTCGAAGAGTGTAAGTTGCCATGTTCACGATTGTCCGTTTCATCACGATTTTTGACAAGCAATAATGAAAAAAGACCACATCTCTGCGGTCTTTTTCTTTGCTTCAACTATTTCCAAAAATGCCATTTGGAGGCAATTTGGAGGCAGTGAGGCGGTTGCGACTGGTATTTTAGCGTTATCTCTTGTTATTTACAGTTGAGATAACCCATTGATTTGGCGGAGAAGGGGGGATTCGAACCCCCGTTGGGATATTATCCCAAACACGCTTTCCAGGCGTGCGACTTAAACCACTCATCCACCTCTCCGAAGGGCGCGCAGAATAAACCAGAATGCCTTTTACCGCAATCCAAAATCGGAGTTTTATAAGCATTCGATAGTCGCGAGCCTATGCTCGACTGGTCATGTGGAAATTTAGTGCGGCGAGGCTACGCGGTCAAAGCCACGCTCTTTACCTGCGCATACACACTCATCCCCTCCGCCAGCCCCAACAGATCAAGCGAACGGTGCGTGATGCGCGACAGCAAAACTTGTGTATCGCCGACCGTCATGCGCACATTGACTGTGCCCGGCCCCGCGTCGCAAATCTCGGCGATGCGCGCTTGCAGGATATTGCTGATGCTGGAGTCGTGCGGCAGGGTGGTGGCGATACTCACGTCGCGCGCCAGCACGCGGACGCGTACTCGGCTGCCGAGGGGGCGGTCGAGTTTTTCGACCCAGAGGCTCCCGGAACAGAAGTCCAGTCGTGTGAGGTGATATTGCGGGTCGTGTTGTGCCAGAGAGGTTTCGATCACCACGCCCGCATCGTTGAGATGCGCGGTGGGCAGGTCGAGCCGAGCCAGTGTTTCGGTGAGCGCGCCGCTGGCGATGACGCGACCCTGTTCCATAAGTACCAGATGATCGGCAAGTCGCGCCACTTCATCCAGCGCGTGGCTGACGTAGAACACCGGTATGTCCAGCTCGCGATGCAGGGTTTCCAGATAGGGCAGTATCTCTAGCTTGCTGCTACTGTCGAGTGCGGCAAGCGGTTCGTCCATCAGTAGTAAGCGCGGACTGGTGAGCAGGGCGCGTCCGATGGCGACGCGCTGGCGTTCGCCTCCGGATAGTTGTGCCGGATCGCCGCGTTCGAGGATGGATCCTAAGCCCAACCAGTCCACCACTTGTTGTAATGGGACTTTACGTTCAGTGACTGCGATGCGCTGGTAACCATATTCCAGATTGGCACGCACCGACAGATGGGGGAAGAGACTGGCCTCCTGGAACACATAACCCAATGGTCGTTTATGCGTGGGCACGAACCGCGTGTCGTCCTGCCACACCGCGCCGTTTACGTGCAGCGTGCCGTTCGCTCGTTCCAGTCCGGCGATGCAGCGTAGCAGTGTCGTCTTGCCACAGGCGGAAGGCCCGAACAAGGCGGTGACCCCGATGGCGGGTGCGATGAACTCGACATCGAGTGCGAAGCTGCCCAAGGCCAGTTTGAACACGGCGCGAATCTCACTCATCGCGTCACCTTCAGCAGTTTTCCGCCGTTGACATACAAACCGAGCAACACGATAAACGAGAACATCACCATGCTGCCCGCGAGCAGATGCGCCGCGTCCAGCTCCATCGCTTCGACATGGTCGTAGATGGCGACTGAGAGTACGCGAGTCTCGCCGGGAATGTTGCCTCCCAGCATCAATACCACGCCGAACTCGCCCAGGGTGTGTGCGAAGGCCAGAATGATCGCGGTGAAAAATCCGGGGCGTGCCAGCGGCAGGGCTATCGTGACGAAGCGATCCCATGCGTTCGCACGCAAAGTGGCGGCGACTTCCAGCGGTCTTCTGCCGATGGCCTCGAATGCATTCCGGATGGGTTGCACGGCGAAGGGCAGGGAGAACAATACCGAGCCGACGACCAAGCCGGAGAAGGTGAACGGCAATCTGCCCAGATGCAATGCGCTGGTTAATTCACCCACCACACCGTGTGGCCCCAGCAAGAGCAGTAAATAAAAACCCAGCACCGTGGGTGGCAACACCAGCGGCAATGCCACCAGTGCTGCGATGACAGCGGTGTAGCACTTGCGGCTATGTGCAAGCCACCAGGCCAGCGGCGTTGCGATGCACAACAAAATAACCGTGCTGACGCTCGCCAGTTTGAGCGTGAGCCATATCGCCTGCAGGTCGTCGGGAGCTAGTGTGGGCATGGCTGTTCAGGGGAGATCGTAACCAAAATCACGCATGATAGACACGAACTTTGCGCTCTTTAGAAAAGTTAGGAACGCCTGTGCCGCAATCGGGTCTTTTGCCGCAGACAAGCGCACCGCGCTTTGCCTGATCGGTTGATACAACTCAGCCGGAACGACCCAGTACGATCCTCCGTTCACCCTACCATCCTGGGTCACTTGCGACAATGCGATGAATGCGATCTCGGCGTTGCCGGTTGCGGCGAACTGATAGGCCTGAGTGATGTTCTCACCCGTCACCAACTTACCTTGCACTTTTCCCCACAGATTCAGCTTTTGCAATGTCTGTTGCGCAGCCAGGCCATAGGGCGCGAGCTTGGGGTCGGCATAGGCCAGCTTGTTGTAACTGCCTTTACCCAACACCGCGCCCTGGTCATCCACGTATCCCGGCTTCGCGCTCCACAGCACCAGCTTGCCCAAGACATAGACGAAGCGAGTGTGGGGAACGGTCAGCCCTTCATCTTCCAGTCGCTGCGTATGTTGCTCATCGGCGGAAAGGAATACATCGAACGGTGCGCCTTGCTGGATCTGCGTGGTGAACTTTCCGCTGGAACCAAAACTGAGTTTTACCGTGTGTCCGGTTTCTTTTTGGAACAGCTCGGCGAGCCGTTGCGCAGGCGCAGTAAAATTGGAAGCCACCGCCACACTCACTTCACTGGCCAGCAGCGGACGCGTCCATGCCAGGCATAACAACGCCACGCCAGCCAGCCGGAAATGCGTTCTCATGTTCATCGCGGCATCATTTTGGCTTGGCGTGCGCGGGCCGAAATGCCTTGCAATGCTCGGGGTTGGATTCCAGATATGCGCCTTCGATCAGGTCGATGCAATACGGGATCGCGGGGAACACGGCATTGAGGCAGTCGTCTATCGCCGAAGGTTTTCCCGGTAGATTGACGATCAAACTCTTGCCGCGTATGCCGGCGGTCTGGCGCGACAGGATGGCGGTGGGGACGAATTTCAGCGAAGCGGTGCGCATCAATTCACCGAAGCCCGGCATCATTTTTTCGCACACCGCCTCGGTAGCTTCCGGGGTGACATCGCGCACAGCAGGTCCGGTGCCGCCGGTGGTGACGATCAGACAGCAGCCTTGCACATCGCTCAATTCGCGCAATGCCGTTTCGATTTGTGGCTGTTCGTCCGGGATGACTTTCGTCACAGCTTGCCATTCCGAGGTCAGTACGCGCGTGAACCATGCGTGTATCGCCGGGCCACCTTTGTCCTCGTATTCACCGCGACTTGCGCGATCCGAAATCGTCAAAATACCGATGCGTGCGATGCTCATGCTGCAAACCCCATGTCGTATTGAAATGCCGTGCCGTCCAATAATTGCACGCTCACAATGTCGCCCGATTTCATGCCGGTGTTGGCTTCTGGCACGACCAGCAAACCGTCCGCCTTCGCCATCGACAGCGACACGCCGCTACTTTGCGTGCCGGTGGAAGTAGCAGTATAACCGTGTGCATCTTGCGTCAACGTCACGCGGATGAACTCGGTGCGACCCGGTTTGTGTTTCATGTCATGCGTCAGTCGTGCGCTGAGTGTGCGTCTATGGAGACGCGTGTGTCCCATCATTTGGCGTAACGCGGGTGCGACGAATTCCTCGAAGCACACCATGCTGGAAACCGGATTCCCGGGAAGACCGAATATCGCCGATGTCGCTGTTGTACCGAATGCCAAGGGATGCCCCGGCTTCATGTTCACGCGCCAGAACAACATATTCACGCCCAGATTTTCTAGCGTGGGGCGCACGTGGTCATGCACGCCGACCGAGCTGCCGCCCGACACCAGCAGCACATCGAAATGCAAGCCGCGCTGGAGATATTCCGCCAATTCCGCCGGGTCATCGCGCGCGATGCCGAGCAATACCGGCTCGATTCCCAGTGCTTGCACCTGCGCCATCAGCGCGTAGCTGTTGGAATTGGGGATCTTGTTGGGATCGACGAGATCATCCATGTCTTCCAGCTCGTCACCGGTGGACAGAATCGCCACGCGCGGACGCTGTATCACTTCCAGTCGCGCACACTTCACCGTTGCCAGTATGCCCACCACGCCGGGTGTGATTTCTGTACCCGTGCGCAACACCACTTCGCCATTGCGCATGTTTTCACCCTGGCGGCGTATGTCGTTGCCAGATTTGACTGCACAATTTATTTTCACCAGATGTTCACCAGCGGATTGTGTGTCTTCCACGCGCAACACCGCATCCGCGCCTTGCGGCACGGGCGCGCCCGTCATAATTCGCGCGCATTGCCCCGCTTGAATTTCCTTGCTCGGCATGTCGCCCGCCTTGATGTCCTCGATGATGGAGAGCGTCACCGGAACGCTGGACAGATCGGCGCTGCGCAGCGCATAACCATCCATCGCCGACACGTCATACGGCGGCTGATCGCGGTTCGAGTAAATATCTTCAGCCAGCACGCGTCCCAGGGATTGCTCCAGCTTGACGGTTTCGATATCGAGTCTTTTGACCGACTCCAGTACGCTCTTGAGCGCGTTGCTTATGGATAGATGTTCCATGCCCACCTTGGAAATGATTGAGTTGCCAGCAGCGGATTGTATCCAATGAATGGCGAATAAATCACCCATACTCGGGATATTTTGCTGCACGTGTGGCGTTGAGATAAAACAGTGTGACAAGCACCAATATCACCGCGCCGAACAAGGTCGGGTATGGCAGGAACCTCCATGCGGGCTTGGCTAGAAAAACAATGGCCGGATTCAAACCGGCGGGAGAGTGAATCGTGCGCGTCGCCATCATCACCGCGACACGATGCCAAGCGCCAACGCGAGCGACCACCTGTGCGGGCCAAATAGCAGCCCGACGCGGGTGCTGAGCAGGTGGCTGGCGATGACGTTGCTGGGCTGTGAGTATGGCACATCAGGATAGCCGAATATCAGCACACAGGATGCGCCGAACGATTCCAATACCAGAACAACCGAAAGTGTATCGGCCGGCCATGCGATGGAAGCGATTGCGATGAATCTGCCCAGCCATGCCAAAGAGATTGATCCCCACGGGGCGCTAGGCAGAATCGCCGCGCTATCGCCCGTTGGTCTATTTTGCTGGGCATATTAACGCAACACGTTCCAAGGTGGCCGGATGGCTGGAAAGATAATCCAGTGCGCTATTTTCAGTCGTATCTTTTGCAGTTGCGCTTTCTACTTGAACAGGACGATGGGCTGCTTCCAGTTTATTCAGCATGCTTGCCAGCAGGCAGGGTGATAGACCATTCAGTTCAAGGGTCTGTTCGGCATATCGGTCGGCTTCACTTTCCATGCCGCGTGAGTAGTGTGCTTGTAGCAGCGCGGCGGGAACGCTGCTCAGCAGGGTGCTGACATCGCCCACATACCAGGCAACGACCAGGCCTACTGCAGAACTTTGCAGCACCATGCGCAGCGCGTGGCGGCGTTCGATATGACCGCGCTCGTGTGCCAGCACGGCCATGATCTCGTTGTCGTCCTGGGTCGCGGCGACCAGTTCATCCAGCAGGACGATACTGCCATCGGGCAGGGCGAAGGCGTTCGCGCCCATGCGTGGCGAGCTGCGGAAGATGATGCGATAGTCTGGTGGTGCGGCATCGGGTGATTTGAGTTTGGCATAGGTCGCGACCAACACTTGTCGGCGCGCTGTATCCAGTTTGCTTGGCTTTAGCATGACGCGATCTAAGGCCTCCAGCGTGGAACTTCCCATCTTGTCCAGCAATGCCGCAGGCGTGCGCATGGCAATGACTCCTGCGCCCCAGGGCAGCAGATAGCGATAGCCTGCGAGCAGGGTAATGACGATGAGCAAGGCCGCCAAGCCTGCCCACATCAGGCTGTGATGCATATGCTCCAACCAGGTATGGCGTATGCCGGAGCCGCGTAGCAGTTCATCCAATGCGGCGTGGTCGGAGATCTCGCAATGTCCTTGATCGGCGTAACTCAATCTGCGCGGAGTGTTGCCCAGACGTTCGGAGATATCGATATCGGCCAACGGCCAGCGCACGGAGAGGTCGGTGCCGCGCAGCAACAGATGAGTGCCATCGAGCAGGATGTCGACGTTGTGTGCGGTGGCAGTCTTGCCGTCGAAGTAACGAGCGTTCAGCATGTCAGAGTGCGATATCGACATCGAACATGCTGGACATCTCTTCACCCAGCGCGCTGGTATCCTGAGTCTGTCCCGCGACGAAATCGGCCAAGTCCCCTTGTGCGTTCATCCCCATATGTTCGAGCTTGTAGCGCAGCATGCGTATGGTGGCGTAAGGCACGAACAAGCCCAGGGTAAAGACGATGGCCAGCAGGTTAGTGACGGTAATCCACAGATAGGGCAGGACTTGCTGGGTACTGTAGAAACGGTGACGCCCTATGCCGGTAGCGTTCCAGATCAGGTTGGGTAGCCTCACCGCCGGATAGACCATGATGACCAGAAACAAGAATGGCAAACTGAACAGCAGCGGCGAGTGTCCATAGATGGCGATGCCGATCACGATAGATAGTGCCACTATCATGCCCAGCACTTTGAGATAGATGGAATAGAAGCTGCCCGCGCCAGCGGTAAAACTGAAATAGGTCGCGCCAAAGCGGCTGTTGCGATGCTGGTATTGCTTGATTTGCTGATGGGCGTAGGGAGCCAGTAGATACAGGGTCATCGCTGCGAGGAAGATATTGAGCAGGAACACGCGATATGCGCCACGGTCATCACCGTCGAAGGCGAAGCGCAGACCGCGATAGCTGCTGTTGTGCAACTGGAAACGCAGCGAACGCACGAGCAGCCAAGGCATCACGATGGCGAGCAGGAGGAAGACGGCAATGCCGAGCAGCGGGTTTATGTTACCCGCCACCGTATAGCCGACGAACAACACCGCCGCGATGAGGCGGCCTTTGAGTATCGCCATGGGCGTGCCGTGGTACTCGAAGTTTGCGCCATCCAGACGGGTGTTGCGGTAGAAGTAATGCATGCGCCTGACCTTGGCCCATGCGCTGTAGATGCCTAGGGTCAGCACGGTGAGCAGCAGATTGACGATCCAAATCTTGAAGTATTCGCCACCGCTGGCGGTGAATTCGAAGCGGTGTGTTTGCGCTATGGCGGGTGCGGGAGTTTCGAACAGGGTGGGCTGTGAGTCGCTAGGGATATCAAGATTCATGGATGTCTGTCGTAGCTAAGTTGGCCGGACTGTAGGGGAGCTATGGTGCAACTGTCAATTGAAGATAGGATGGTTTGTAACTCCACCAAGGGCATCAAGAAATTCTGTCCACATAGTTGATCGGTGCATGATCAGCCCATCGCTTGGGCGGGCTGCGCAACTTATCGAAGAATGCGGTTGAAGGTTCTTTGCCTTGCAGTATCAGCGCGGTGCCCGCATGGCGGAACCCAAGCGACTCGGGGGGCAGTGTAGTGACGATGTCTTGGTCATCTACGATGCGGTAGATGGGAATGTGCGCGAGACTATCAACGAACGCCTGATTGCCGACACGCGGTGAGCCGAAGGTGTAGAGCGCTCGCGGTGTCCGTCGTGCCGCCGCCAATGTTGCGAGAGCAGCGCCCAGACTGTGTCCGGTGTAGTAGACCGGGCAGGTGAGTCGGGTGAGTTCGTCCGCTATCTCGGCCCACACGGAATCCAAGGCCTGCATGAAGCCGCGATGCACGTTTATCTGGTCGCTCACCAATGGTGTAGTGCCGATGTCGGTGACGAAGTCTTGCAATGTCGGCTCTGTCCCCCTGAACACCAGCACAGCATAGGGACCCGGGCTCAAGCATTCGACCAGCATGGCTTGTGTGTCCGTCTCGCGCGCTAGAAAGAAGTGCTTTTGAGTGAACCCGACACCTGACAGGAAGCTGCTGCGGGTAGGTAAGGGCGGCGGGTCTGCCTCTTCGCTGTCGTGGCGGTAGACCAGACGACATAGCTCCGCCAGCCAGCGGGCATTCTCAGTGCGATAGATGTCGGCATGCGGGGCGAAAGGCAGATAGGAGCAGCGCGCAAAGAAATCTTGCGCATCTCCGGGATGCAACAGGTCTTGCCAACTCGTATTGCCCTTCATATCAACTAGCCTTTTCCTTCTCCGTGACAGAGGGAGTTCTCTTGTGTATCAGGAAATTCTCATTCAGATGTTGGTACAAAGCGAGGGCGTAGGCATCGCAATCGTTGTCGCATTGCTGCTTGAGGGAGCTGATCCCGTATCTTTCTATCATCTCTTTGGCGGTGAGTATGCCCAGTCGGCGATAGCTCTCGAATTGCGATTCTTCGAACCATTGATCACCGGTACTCTGGTGCGGGAAGTCTTTATGCATGGCGGCATAGTGCGACACATCCACGGGTTCGTTGCCGCACAACAGGGGCTTGAGGTAGATCAATACGCCTGTGCTCTCATCTGCATAGCAGATGCGACCGCAGGCAAATCGGGAGGTGGCTTTTCTGGGTCGCATTTCATCCATACCGAACATTTCTATGTTCGCGCCGAAATCCACCCGGCATTTCTGTATGGCATTGCCCAAGTCTTCGTAGGTAAAACCATTCATGTCATCCGCGCCACCATCCGAGACGATGATGACTTTGCATTGGCGGCGTACCAGTTCATATATTCCCAGATTTTCGAAATGCCCGCCGTCGGTCAGATTGACGAAATCGTAATCATCGTCAGCACTACCAAGCAACTCTTTGAGCAGACACCATAAGCCGAACTTCGGGCCGCTCTGTCGTGTATCGCCCTTTGCCGTGTTGGGACACCAGCGCCCCAGACGCACATTGAATAATGTCATCAAGAAAGCTAGGGGAGGGGAGCTGTGATAACCCATATTAGGGCTGGCCGCCGCGCCTGACACCGCAACGGCGGTACCTAACATCACGCCTGCAGGGCAACTCTTGGTTTTCATGTACTCCTTGGTTCGGACGTAACGTGGGTCGTGAGGCGAGAGTTGGTAGCCGCAATATTGAGGAGAAAACAGGAAGGCCACTCCCAAGCGTTCCTGCCATGCCAATTCGTTCTCTTTGATCTTGGTCAGGTTCAAGGTGGTGTTGACCAGATGGATGGGGCGTTGCGCTTTTAGTTCGGACAAAGCGATATCGTCACTCTGTGCGAAATCGGTGAAAGGATCGCGGTCGTTGCGCTCGGTGTTGGAGGCACCCAGATAAGCGCGCGCCAAGCGATTGCGGTAGAACTGATGCATGGAGAACAGATTGATATCCACGCGGAAAGCGAGCAATGCTCCAATCGACACGAACCCGAATAAGGCGATGATCAAGGTGCAAAGCGAAATGCGTCCATTTTCTTGCAAGGTGTTTTGCACGCTGTGCAACAAGGTGGGCTTTGCATCGGGAGGTGCGGCTTCGAATCTATCGAACTGGTTATTCTTGATGGCGATGGTGAAATCGTGATGTGGTGTGCTGAGTGCTGCGGCAGGTCTTTGATCGGCTGGGACGGAAAATTTATACAGCGCGTTATGCAAGCCATTGGACAGTACGATCAGCAAGCCCAACATGATCAGATAGGGTGCGACACTCAGTCCCGTTTCCACCAGCGGAGAGGACTTTTCGCTACCGCTCTGATTGCTTTTGGCCAGCCAGAATGTCGCCACTGTCCCCAAGGCCCAAGCGACACCCCCGCTATAAGCCACCCAGTCATTCATATAGTCGATCAAAGCGGGGGCCAGCAGGGCAAGTGCGGTAAACACGACCCACATCATTTCCAGCGCGAAGACCATCCCTCCCGCACGTCCCAGCCATTCACGGTTGCTTTCAGTATAGCCGCGCCCCGTCAATCCGGTCTGTATTATGGCCGCCATACACAGGAGTTGTATGAGGATGGTTGGGCCAAGTATCAGTGTGAATGCGCCACGCAACTCAGCGTGTATCAGTGGCAATAATGAGCCATAGCCGTAGCACATCGCACCTAGCGAGACTGCAGTGAGCAAAGTCCAAAATGCGGATTTCAAGTCTTTAAGCTGGGTGGGTACAAAGGCGAGCAGATAGATCAAGCCGACGGCGAACGACATCTCCCGCATAGCCTTCCATCCCAGTTTCATATCGAGATAGAACAGCAGGGCGGCCAGCGTGGTACCCAAGAATGCGCTGATCGCGATGGTCCACACATCTCCTTCTATCAAACCGGATGAAATTTTTCTGAAGGAGGTATCACTCGCGTGACCAGCCTTCGTATAGTCATTATTCAGCCCCCATCCGACGTTGTAGATCGCCAGACCCAATAACAGGCAAGTCAGGACGGCCATCGTTTTAAATGTGTATGGTAAAGATGTCGTGGCGAGCTCATGGCCCACGTTCATCAAGCCATAAGGCAACAGCAACATTGCCATTAATACGTAGATCAATATGGCTTGGTTGAGCAGCAGGTTGCGAAACAGTCCGGCCAGCGCGGCCAGCGTGTCCAGTCTGAATAGTCCATAGCGTGGGGTGAGATAAGCGCTGTAGCGGCGCAACCACAGCAAGGCCTTTTGCCCGCTAGGCCCGTCCTTGCGGGGGGAGCTGGCCTGGATATTCAGTCTTGAGTGCTTGTCCTGCTCCTCAGGCGTGAGTTCGTTTTGTAGTTCCACGAGTGCACTGGCGATGTCCTGCGGACTGGGATCGGGGTGGTTTGCCGCCGCCTTGCGTTGAAGCAGGGTTGAGAACCAGCTGCCTATATAACCACCACCAGAGACGGTGGAGAGATAATCGAAACACTGGAGTGATTTCGTTTCCGCCAAGGCTTGGAGTACGCCCAGATTGAACGTGGCGCTACGTATCCCTCCGCCAGAGAAGGCCAGTCCTATGAGTGCTTGAGGTGGTTTATCCGTCTTGGCGCGACCGGCCGAGATGACATCAAGTTCGGTTTTGCAGATGTCGTCGAAAGAAATATTCTGCGCGTGCTGGCCCTTCATATTGTGATCCCCCGGTTGGAACAGGTGCGGTAGCTGGCGATGCTTCAGTCGGTGCGAAAGACTTGCGCCAGCTCCTGTTCTGGGAAATCCCGCTTAAGCCTGACACCGTGCGTGCGGTGTGATGTGCTGGGGGCGGATGTGCAAGTAAGGCAAACTCTATTGGAGTTGCCTGATGGTTGTCAATGTGGTCGCTCCAGCGTGACTTTTGTGAAGTAAAGCCCGACTTGATAAGTGCACGGGCTGGTTATAATGGCGCACTTAGCCGCGTCTCTATGCACACGGCGCCACAAAACTTTGGAGCTATCTTGTTCAAACTCATCGGTGTTTTATTAGGTTATTACTTGTTTGGTTTTTGGGGGGCATTGTTAGGGCTGTTCGCGGGCTCTTTCTTTGATCGCGTGCGGGTGTATGGCGCTGGCGCGGTCAATCCTATGCAGAACGCGTTACGTCAGGCGGTGTTCCTGGAGACGGTGTTCATCTCTATGGGCAAGCTGGCCAAGGCGGATGGTCACGTTTCGCAGGATGAGATCGATCACGTCGAGCAGTTCATGCAGAAGCTGGGGATGACTGCCGAGCATAGGGAGCAGGCTATCGCGCTCTTCAAAAAAGGTACCGATCCCGCGTTCGATATCGCCACGACCTATCAGCGTTTCATGTCGATCTGCGGTCAGACCAAGAATCTAAAGGATGTGTTGCTGGTCTATCTGATTGTGATGGCGCTGGCAGACGGACATTTTCATCCAGCTGAAGAAGCCTTGCTCATCGACATCGCGGCACGTATGGGTTACGACCAGGCAGCCTTCAAACATATGCTGGACATGGTGTTGAACCAGTCACACTTTGGTGTCGGGCAAGTTGCGACGGCCGACACTTTGGATGATGCATACAAGGCCTTGGGGGTGACCAAGGGTAGCAGCGACGCTGAGATCAAGCGCGCTTATCGCAAGCTGATGAGTCAGTACCATCCCGATAAATTGATCGGACAGGGCTTGCCTGAGGATATGATCGCTGTGGCTACAGAACAGGCGAAGGAGATACAACTCGCGCATGATTTGATCAAGAAGCATCGCAATATCTGAACGATAACGAATGTAGTCTTGCAGACGGAATATCTGCCAGGACGCGCACGCAACCCTAGGCAAACAAGATGACCCATCCATTACCCGTACTTTCTCTTCTGGAAACTCGTGTGCTCGCTGTGCTGGCCGAAAAGCAGCGCACCGTGCCGGACAGCTATCCGCTGACGCTGAATTCCCTGCTGTCTGGTTGTAACCAGAAAAGCAGTCGCGATCCGGTCATGGAGGCGAGTGAAGCCGAAGTACAGGCGGCTTTGGATAACTTGCGCAGCATGACGCTGATCGTGGAGAGCAGCGGGGGCAGGGCATCGCGCTATGCGCATAATATCGAGAGGGTGCTGCATATTCCCAGCCAGTCGCTGGCCTTGCTGACCATGTTGATGTTGCGCGGCTCACAGACGGCGGGGGAGTTACGCATCAGTTGCGAGCGGCTGCATAAGTTTGCCGATATCTCATCCGTGGAGAGTTTCCTGACCGAACTGGCGGAGCGTACAGCCGGTGCGCTGGTGGTCGAGCTACCGCGTCAGCCCGGCGCACGTGAGAATCGCTGGATGCATCTGCTTTCCGGAGAGCCCGTCCTAGAGTCGTATTCCACAACAGGGATGTCGGTTGGGAGTTCTGATGTAACAGTGGGCGAGATCGCCGCGCTTAAAGCTAATGTCAGCAAGTTGGAGGGCGAGGTGAGTGAGTTGCGCGAGATGCTGGGTAAACTGTGTGCCGAGTTGGGCGTGTCTGCGGATAAGGATCATTGAAGAGGAGGAAATATGCTGTATTCCATCGTAGGTAAAGATGTAACGGATAGCTTGGCGCGGCGTCTGTCAGTGCGTCCCGCCCACTTGGCGAGACTACAAGCCTTGCAAGATCAGGGGCGCTTATTGTTGGCCGGGCCATTCCCGGCTGTCGATTCCAACGATCCGGGCGCGGCGGGTTTTACCGGTAGTCTGATCGTGGCGGAGTTCGCTTCCTTACGTGCGGCCCAGGAATGGGCGGATGCCGATCCGTATATCAGTGCGGGTGTTTACGAAGCTGTGCAGGTCAAGCCGTTCAAGAAGGTGTTCCCTATATGAGTGATCGCATCGAACAGATGCGCCAACGATTGGCGGTGTTGCATCCGGTCAGTCTGGAGGTCGTGGACGAAAGTCACAAGCACGCCGGGCATGCCGGGGCCAGGTCGGGTGGCGGTCATTATTTGTTACAAATCATATCCCCCGATTTTTCCGGCAAGAGCAAGATGGCGCGTCACCGTATGATATATTCCGCACTCGCTGAGATGATGGAACGGGATATACATGCGCTTACCATAGACGCTCAGACACCCGGCGAACTTGAATAATTATTATTGAAAAGGATCAGTGATGTTGAATACGAAGAAATTTGCGGTACTGGCTATCCTGGGCGCCTTAGCCTTCAATCCGGCTTTTGCCGAAGAGAAGTCTGCGGCGCTGGTCAATGGAGTATCGATCTCTCAAGCCAGTGTGGACAATGCGGTCAAAGGCGAAGTGGCGCAAGGGCGTGAAGATACACCGGAATTGCGCAAGAACATCCGTGAGAATCTGATCAAACGCGAACTGATGGTGCAAGAAGCCAAGAAGGTCGGTCTGGATAAATCAGCGGAAGTAATGAATGAGATGGAGGTGGCTAAACAGACCGTCCTGATCAATGCCTATCTGGTCGATTACATAAAAAAGAATCCCATCAGTGATGAAGTGTTGAAGCAGGAATACGAAGGCCGTAAGGCTAAATTAGGTGACAAAGAGTACAGCGCGCGCCACATCCTGGTCGATACCGAAGCTGAGGCCAAAGCCATCATCGCGCAACTGAATAAGAAGACCAAGTTTGAGAAACTGGTTTCCAAATCCAAAGATACGGGCTCCGCTGCGCAAGGCGGATCATTGGGTTGGGCGGTGCCTAGCAATTTCGTCCCACCGTTCGCTTACGCGTTGAAGACCTTGAAAAAGGGTGAGTACACTAAAGTGCCGGTTCAATCCCAGTTCGGCTGGCATGTCATCCTGTTGGATGATGAGCGTGCCCTGAAAGTACCTTCGTTTGAAGAGGTTAAGCCGCAGTTGCAGCAGCGCTTGCAGCAACAGGCTATCCAAAAAGCTATTGCAGATTTAGAGGCAAAAGCAAAAGTTGAGTGATGGTAGGCAGTAGCTGACTATTACTTAGTTAGTGGTTTGAATTTAAGGGGCATCTTCGGATGCCCTTTTTATTGTCTATGCGATTCTATTAGTTATTTTCTTTCTTCTCGTCTATGTATTTGCTCAGCCACATCCCTTGCCCGATGATAAAAACCATCATCAATCCGGTGAAACCGAACAGTTTGAAATTGACCCATGCATCGGTGGAGTAATTGTAGGCGACATACAGATTGATGAAACCGAGTATCAAGAAGAATATTCCCCACATCAGATTCAAACGGTCCCAAGCGTGATGGGGTAAAGCAAGTTTCTCATGCAGCATGCTGCGCATCAGGTTCTTGTGGAAGAACAGATTCGATACAAGCAGGATGGCGGAGAATAACCAATACAGCACGGTGGGTTTGAACTTGATGAAAGTCTCGTCATGCAAGATCAGCGTGGCACCGCCGAATACCGTGATGATGGCGAAGCTGATCCATAACATCGTGTCTATCTTGCCGTGTCTGACTTTGCTCCAGATGATCTGAGCGACGGTTGCAACGATAGCAACCGCAGTCGCGACGAAGATGCCTTGGAACTTGAAGGCGATAAAGAACAGCAGGATGGGGAATAGATCGAAAAGCAGTTTCATAGTGGGATTATTTCTTGTCTAGTGAGAGTGCTGCGGAGTTGATGCAAAAACGTAAACCCGTGGGCTGAGGTCCATCGGGAAATACATGGCCCAGATGTGCGCCGCACTGTTTGCAACACACTTCATCGCGCACCATGCCGTGACTGTCGTCACGTTTGATCAGCACACGTTCGGCCTGTTCGGGCTGATAGAAGCTGGGCCAACCTGAACCTGATTCGAACTTGGTGGAGGAATCGAACAGTGGACTGTCGCAACACACGCAACGATACATGCCGTCGTCGTGACTATCCCAGTACAGGCCGGTGAAGGGCGGTTCGGTGCCGCACTGGCGTGTCACCGCATATTGCTCTGCGGTGAGTTGCTCACGCCATTCGGCATCAGTCTTCTTGGGGATATCTGTCACGATCTACAGCACTTCACCGGCATGGTCAGCCAGACGTGAACGTTCGCCGCGCATCAGCGTGACATGACCGCCGTGTTCCCAGCCCTTGAATCTATCCACCACATAGGTCAGACCGGAGCTACCCTCGGTCAGATAGGGGGTGTCGATCTGCGCGATGTTACCCATGCAGACCACCTTGGTACCGGGACCGGCGCGGGTGACTAATGTCTTCATCTGCTTGGGCGTGAGGTTCTGCGCTTCGTCAATGATGAGGTATTTGTTAAGGAAGGTACGGCCGCGCATGAAGTTGAGCGACTTCACCTTGACGCGTGAACGTATCAGGTCGCGTGTCGCGGCTCGGCCCCAATCGCCGCCTTCTTCCTCGGTCTTGTTCAGCACATCCAGATTGTCTTCAAGTGCACCCATCCACGGGTTCATCTTTTCTTCTTCAGTGCCGGGCAGGAAGCCGATGTCCTCGCCCACTGGCACCGTCACGCGGGTGATGATGATCTCGGTATAGATCTTGGTCTCCAGCGTCTGCCACAAACCCGCCGCCAGGGTTAGCAAGGTCTTGCCGGTACCGGCTTGGCCGAGCAGGGTGACGAAATCGATCTCCGGATCGAGCAGGAGATTGAGCACGAAGTTCTGCTCGCGATTGCGTGCGGTTATGCCCCAAACGTTGTTCTTGCTGTGCGTGTAATCGGTCAGTGTGCGCAGCACCGCCGTCTGCTCGTCCTGTTCCATGACGATGGCGTAGAAGGGCGTGTCATCTTCCTTGAAGAGGAACTGGTTCTTGAAGAACGCCGCGCATAAAGGCCCGCGTATCTGGTAGTAAGTGTGGGTGTCTTTTTGCCAGGACTTCATGTCCTTGCCGTGCCGCTCCCAGAAATCTTCAGGCAATTGCAGTACGCCGGTATAGAGCAGGTCGCTGTCTTCCAGCACTTTGTCATTGAAGTAGTCCTGCGCTTCCAGACCCAAGGCTCGCGCCTTGATGCGCATATTGATGTCTTTGCTGACCAGAATCACCGGGCGTTCCGGTTGCAGGTGTTGCAAGCCGATGATGACACCGAGGATGGCGTTGTCGGCCTTGCCCAGCTCCAGATTCTGCGGCAGTTCATATTTGACGAAACTGGTCTGCAGGTACAGCCGTCCAGTGCAACTCTTGTGTGCGGAGGATTCGAGGGCGATACCTTCTTCGATGTTGCGCGGTGCGTCGTTGACGATTTCATCCAGGAAGCGACTGGCCTGACGCGCGTTGCGTGCCACTTCGGTCATGCCTTTCTTCTTGTTGTCTAGCTCCTCCAGAACGAACATGGGCAGACAGATGTCGTGCTCTTCGAAGCGGTACAAGCTGGTCGGGTCATGCAACAGGACGTTGGTATCCAAGACGAAGAGTTTGGTGTGGTTGTCCTTAGCGGCTGCTTTTTTACGTGGGGGCATGATAATGGGCCTTTTAGTTGAGCGACTTGACGAAATCGAGCACCTGGCCTGCATGCTCGGGGACTTTGACACCGCGCCATTCCTGACGCAAAACACCTACTTTATCGAATACGAAAGTACTGCGCTCTATGCCGCGCACCTGTTTGCCATACATGTTCTTCATCTTCATCACGCCGAACAGCGCGCACACCGTTTCATCGGGATCGGACAGTAACTCGAAGGGCAGGGTGAATTTGGCTTTGAAATTCTCGTGGGATTTGAGACTGTCGCGCGACACGCCCACCACCTCGCAGCCGGCGGCGAGGAATTCGGGATAGAGATCGCGGAACTGCTGAGCTTCGGTGGTGCATCCCGGTGTGTTGTCCTTGGGGTAAAAGTAGATCACCAGATGTTTGCCGTGTTGGGCAGAGAGGGTGAAGGTTAGGCCACTGGTGGCTGGTGAGGAAAAATTTGCTACGTTATTATTAGGCATCGATGGACTCGCTTTAGGTGATGTGATTCTGTGCAAATTTAATCACTAAGGCAAGCACCATGTGGGTATATTTTTTCAGTAGTGCACGATTGCTCGAATGAACTGCGAAATTTTGTGTTTAACAACATGCTCGTGGGCAAAGCCTAGATATTTTTGGCTCTTTTGAAAAACGAGTGGGTCTATCTTGACTTTGCTCGACTCTAGTCGCAAAGTCTCCTCAGTTTTCGTGTGGTCATTTGGAATGAGGTTTAGTCAGGTCTATACATAAAATTCTCGGGGGGGATATGAATACCAAAAACATGAAAGTCAGGGCAAGTTATCGCGTAGTCTCAATCAAGTTTTCCGTACCAGTATTGACGTTGTGCATCGCCTTGCTGCCGCAGCAGGCTTCGGCGGTTACATCGAACGCTCAATTCTTCACGTACATTTTTAATGTTTGCAATGCTGTTCCTCCGCCCGCAAGCACGAACCTGACTGCATTAACTGCAATGTGCACTCAGGTACTGCAGGGTGCTGGCGCGGGTGGGCCACCAACCGCAGCAAGCGTTTCCGCCAACCTAGGTACGGTCAATGCGGGCGGTGGACTTTCCACACGCAAGAAGAAGATACGTGTGCCTAGTGATGATACGACCGAAAGTTCTGATAAGGGTGCGAGTGCCGATGACGGGGGCTGGGGCTTCTTGGTGACTCCCCAGTACAGTAAGAGTAACCGTGCAGAGACCGATCTGGAGAACGGTTATCAGTCGAATTTGACCGGGCTGAACGTGGGGCTGGATTATCGTTTTTCTGATACGTTCGTGTTCGGCGGGACGATAGGGCATGCGCAGGACAATGCGACATTTCTTAACAATGCCGGTTCGCTGAAGAACAGCAACAATACGCTGACTTTGTACAGCACTTGGTTACCCTCCGATAAAGTCTCTGTCGATGGATATTTGGGCTATGGAAAACTCAATACCAACAGTCAGCGTCAGTTCGCTTTTGGCGCTATTGCCGGAATCATGAGTGGCAATACCAGCGGCAATCAGCTTATGGCCGGTATGTCGACCAGCTACCAAAAAGAATTGGGTAGATACAATCTGTCGCCCTTCCTCAATCTCGACTTTATCAAGACCAGTTTTAAGGGGTACAACGAGAGTGGCAGCAACGCTAATACCAACCTGATGGCCTTGCATTACGGTGATCGCAGCACAATCTCATTCACCAGCAGTCTGGGCGCGCGGCTGGGTACTTCCTATGGCCATGAATGGGGGACTTTGATGCCATCGCTACGTTTGGCAACGGTGCATGAATTTCAGAACAATGCTCAACATCTCAACAATGAACTCGTTCTTACACCCGGTACCGGATTCGTCGTCGCTACGGATGCGCCGGATCGCAACTACCTGCTGTCGGGATTGGGCGTGGCGGCTGCGCTCAACGGCGGTACACAGTTGTTCTTCGATTTCGAGAAGCGCAGTCAGGACAGATTGATGAGTAACTGGGCGGTCAGCCTGGGTGCGTTGGTGGAGTTCTGATCATAGAGAATCCGCGCAGTCAGACTGCCTGACATCCGGATGGGTGCTTTGCATGCGTCCAAGCTGCTGGTCTGTGTGCTGTTCATCATGCAACTGTCGGGTTGCGCGAGCCCATCACAGCGCATGGATACAAGAGCCGCCGAGTTGGGGTATCGCAGGGTAGTCGTGCGGGGACAGGGCTTTGAGCATGTCGCGTATATCAAAGCAGGGCAGGCAGCAGATACTTCGACGCTGCATGTCTATCTGGAGGGAGACGGCACCCCCTGGGTGCATAAACGGGTGGCATCAGGCGATCCTACCCCGCGCACTCCGCTGATGCTCGAACTCATGTCCCTAGATCCGTCACCCAGTCTCTATCTTGGGCGACCTTGCTATCAGGGTTTGAATGAGAACAAGGCTTGCACGTCCGACATCTGGACGGATCGGCGTTATTCAGAGGTCGTCGTGAGCAGTATGGCTGCAGCATTGCAGCGCTTGTCGGCGAATTATGATGGACTGGCGCTGTTGGGTTATAGCGGGGGAGGCACGTTGGCGATGTTGCTGGCGGAGCGTATGCCTAAGACCGAAGTGGTCATCACGGTCGCGGCTAATCTGGATACGGCGCGTTGGGCTGCACTGCACAAACAACAGCCTTTATCGGGCTCATTGAATCCTGCGACTCGACCGCCGCTACCGCCGCGTATCCGGCAAATGCACTATGCAGGAGAGGACGACGATAACGTACCGCCGAATCTGGTGCGTGATGCGATAGCTCAACAGCAAGGCGCAACATTCAAGGTCTTCCCGAATCAGGATCACCGTTGTTGTTGGTACGTGGTTTGGCCGAAAATTCTCGGTGGGCTATCGGTGGATTAGTAGTTATGCGATGCAGGTTATTTTCATTTAAGGGGGGCTGAAATGAACGCACGTTTATCAACGAATGGCCTGATGCAACAACTCCGGATTCCCCTTGTGCTATTCGTGCTTGGTTTCTTGTCTGTTCAACATGTGGCTTATGCGGCGAGACTAATCGATAAACAGCCCAGTTTGGGGGCGGAGTTAGCTTTGTTGACGCCCAGTGCTTATCCCTATGCATTGCCAGCCAATGCGGGTAAGCAAACAGTACGGATCAGTGTCCCTGTTCGGTTAACTGGTCAAAGAAAAGTACCAGTAACAGTCTACTTGAGACGCAGTGGCACAAATCAAAGTCTCGCGATGAATGATCTTGGAAAAAAGGGTGACTTTATTTCCAAGGATGGCATACACGGTGTGTACGTTCAGATCGATACGGACAAAGTAAAGCCAGATTCTTGTTTGTACTATGAGGCTTTTATCAAACAGGGACGTAGCAAGATAGTTTCTCCTCCTGTACGGTTTTGTGTAAGCAGCTTTCCAGTAGGGATAGCCAAATCAAACACAGATAAGCCGGTTGTTCTGCACGATGGGGGAATGGCTGTTGCCGATGAAGTGGTGCTATACGCAACGCCGAAAACCAGTGCCGCCGCCTTAAGGGAGTTGGCGAGCAGTATCAATGCCAGAGTGGTGGGCAGTATTCTGCCGCTGAATCTGTATCAATTGAAACTTCCTTCACCTGTCAACGCAGAACAATTGTTGGGGATAGTTGCGCGGTTAAGAGGACTTACCAGTTCGGTTGGGATTTCCGTCAATCTCCTAGGCCAAGGTGCTTTGCACATCAACGACACTGATTTTAATAGCCAGCACGGCCTGAGGCTGGTAGTGGAGCAGGATCAACACGGAATAGATAGCAATGCGTGGGATGCTGGTGGCACGGGTAATGGTGTGACTGTGGTGGTGCTGGATACTGGACTTGAATCTTCCCATCCTGATTTGGATGCGACCTGGACTTGCCAGAATGTGCCTTTGGCGACAGCAGCTAATTCAATTAGTGGAATTTTGACGCCACCGGTACCGGTGCTATTGATTCCTTGTACTGATACTACAGTTGGCACTACCCCAGCAGGTCACGGCACAGAGGTCGCCGGGGTGATCGCCGCTAGGACTAACAATAATTTGGGTATTGCTGGCATTGCTTCTGGGAGCAGGATTCATTCGATCAGTTTGAGGGATTTCACTCTCACCGGAATGACCAATGGCTTTATTACTGCCGCCGGATATGTAGGTATGAATGGCAATGCCAAGGTGATCAATGCCAGCTTCGCTATTGAGGCGACTCCCGGAAGTGCGCTTGGGGCGGGCATACCTAGCTTGTGCACGGCAATCAATTCTGCCGTATCGAGTGGTCTCGGCTCAGTGGTCGTCAACGCCGTTGGTAACAATAGCAATAAAAATGCTATTAACTTGTATAGTGAAAATTTTTATCCTGCACGATGCAATGACTCCAGCAATGTCGCGCATGCGGGGCTGGTTAACAAGAGTCTCCTAATCACAGTGTCAAATAGCACATCGGGTGGTACTTGCGGATCGGTGGATCAACTCCAAAGCACCAGCAATTACGGCGCATGGGTGGATATTGCAGCACCAGGGTGTGACATTCGTACTACAACAAGAGTCGGCACCGGTACTGGTGGCACCGATTACATTAACGTAACTGGCAATTCCTTTTCTGCCCCCTTAGTCGCAGGGGCGGCAGCGATATTGGCTTCATGCGGTGTGCCACTCAGTCAAATTGAAACCACCTTAAAAGGCCCCCCAGAAGGCAGTCCAGGTGCCAATGTGTATGTGCCATACCCCATCGGCTCATCTGTTACTAAAACACCACGCTTGGATGTCTATCATGCCCTACAGGCTTTCGCACCCAGCGCAAGCAATTTAAATGCTGCGGAAAGTTATACCGAGGATACGCCGCTCAATCTCACTGATATAGTCATTGCCAGTAATCTTTCTGCATGTGCCACTATTACGGCCACCTTGAGCCTGCCTGTTGGCGCAGGTGCGCTTACAACTGGAACATCGGGTGCGGTCACTTCTACTTTTTCTGGAGGAGTGTGGCGCGCTGCTGGGGCGCTCGCGGATGTAAATACGCTGCTCGCTGCAGTGACATTTAATCCCGCATCGAACTACAACGGCACTTTCAATATTGCCACCTCGGTATCAGACGGACTTAGTGCCATCAATGGCTCCAAAGTCATGACGGGTATGGCGGTCAACGACGCGCCTATCAATACCGTCCCTGCAACACAGGTGGTTACCGAGGACATAGCCAAAGTGATCAGCGGTATCGGCGTTGACGATGTGGATGCTGGGGCTACAGCCATCACCATGACACTCACCGCTGCCCATGGCATGATCGGCGTCAATACGGCAGTGGCGGGCGGCGTAACAGCGCCAAATATCACAGGCAACAATTCTGCGAGCATCACCTTGGCGGGTAGTCAGAGCCAGATTAACGCTACGTTGGCAGATGCGGTTGGTGTGACTTACACCCCTTCTGCGAATTACAACGGTGCAGCGATACTCACCGTGCAGACCAATGATAACGGCGCAAGCGGCAGTGGTGGAGCGCTGATTGATAGCGACAACATCGCTATCAATATCACTGCTGTCAATGATGCACCTGAGACCAATGTGGCCACGGGTTCGGGTTTGGAGGATATAGCCCCTATCACTGTTGCACTGTCTGGCTCAGACATCGACGGCACGGTAGCTTCGTTCAATATTGTCAGCGGACCGGTCAATGGCGTGTTGTACAGCGATGCCGCTATGTCTATGCTCATCAGCGCAGGAGGTAGCGTTGCCGCTACAGGCAATGCAGCTATCGTCTATTACAAACCCGCAGCCAATTTCAATGGCACGGACACGTTCATTTATGCGGCGGTCGACGACCTTGGTCTGGCAGATGCCACACCAGCTGCTGCCAATATTGGCGTGACTGCGGTCAATGATCCGTTGATAGGTACACTCCTCATCAACCCTCCAGAACCCACGCTGCCGGCTACAAGACATGTCGGAGATATGCTCACGGCAAATGTCAGCGGACTGACGGATGCGGATTGTCCCACTTTGAATATTCCGCCTACGTCTGCCGGTCTTTGCACGACCGCCCCCTGTGACTTGGGATATCAATGGCAGAGTAGTGCAAGCAGCGTGGGGGCTGGTGTCGATATCCTTGGAGCAAGCAATCGGGAATACCACCTGAGCAATAACGATGTAGGCAAGTTCATGAGCTTGTGTGTTTCTACCGGCAGTGGGGCAGACTGCTCGCAACGGTGCAGTGTTTCAGATGCCACTGCCGTAGGTGACCCTCATATCACCACCGTGGATGGACTGCACTACGATTTTCAGAGTGCCGGTGAGTTCGTCGCGCTGCGCGGGGCAAACGGTATGGAGATACAGACTCGCCATACTCCCGTATCCACTGCATCTGCCATCACCGATCCCTATAGCGGATTGACCTCGGGCGTGAGTATCAATACGGCGGTCGCGGCTCGTGTCGGTCACTATCGTGTCACATTGCAATCCGATCCGGGTGGCACATCGGCCTCAGCAAGCATGGTGTTGCGCGTGGATGGGGTGCTGGCTGTCATGCCCGCGAACGGACTGGCTTTGGGTGCAGGAGGGCATTTGGTGAAATTGCCCGGTGGCGCGATACAAGTCGATTTCCCGAATCAGACCACGATGGTGGTCACACCGGGCTGGTGGGCACCGCACAACGTGTGGTATTTGAACGTGTCTGTCATGCACACCTCTGCCTATGTAGGACTGATGGGTGCGCGCGGCCCAAACAGTTGGTTGCCGCGCTTGGCTGACGGTTCTTCGCTAGGTGCGATGCCAGCTGCACTGCCGGATCGCTATGTGGATCTGTATGAGAAATTCGCCGATTCCTGGCGTGTCAGCAGCAAGGCCAGTCTGTTCGACTACGCTCCGGATACCTCGACCCGGACGTACACATATGCCGATTGGCCGAAGCGGAAGCCACCCTTTATCGCACCTCGTGGACCGGTGGCTCAAGCTGCCAAGCAGCAGGTCGCTTTGCGAGCTTGTCGTGCGATTCGAGGCAAGGCAGAGCACGCCGATTGCGTGTTCGATGTGATGGTCACGGGTCATGCTGGATTTGCCCAGACCTACCTGCTTAGCCAGAGGATACAAGCCGGGTTGACCCACACCAGCGTGCAGGATGACAAGGCGACCAGCAAGGATAAGGAGACGGTGATCTATACCGCGACGGTGGAGCGTAATACGACAGCTGCAGCGGATGATTCGGCTGCTCGTGTGATGCCAACTGGTGCGGTTCAATTTGTCCTTGGTGACAGCAGAGTCGGCGAGCCCGTCAAAATCGATAAGCTTGGACAGGCAAGAGTGAAGCTGCCCAAACTCAAGGTTGGAAGTCTGAGCATCGTGGCGCATTATCTACCTGCCAAGGGTAGTGTGTTCCTGCCCAGTAGCAGTCTTGATGAGACACTCAAGTTAAGCCGATAAGTCACCCGCAGTGAGATTGCATATTTATTAGGAGATAGAAAATGACACTCAGAACGATCGCAAAGATGTTGCTATTGACCAGTCTGTTCTTCTTTCCGGCAATGGCACTCGCAGTCACCAGCGCGGGTGACATCACGCATATCACCGGTGACGGCATCGCACAGGCCAAGTCAGCCGATGGCGTTGTGCGCACGCTGACCAAGGGTGACGCGGTGTACTCCGGGGATGCCATCAGCACTGGTAAGGACACTACCCTGGATATCTTGTTTGCGGATAAATCGAAATTCTCGGTGGGTCAACAATCGGTGTTCGTGGTGGACAAGTTTGTCTACAACCGGAACGGTGAAGGTGACAGTTTCCACACCCATATCCTCAAGGGACTGTTCCGCTTCGTCTCTGGCCTCATTGCAAAATCTCAGAGCCGTGACATGACCGTCGGAGTCAGCGTGGCTACCATAGGGATACGCGGCACACATGTCGAAGGCGAGGTATCCGAGCGACATGAGAAAGATGGTGTGATGGTGGATGCTTCGGCCAAAGTGGTGTTGCTTGAACCTGAAGAAGAGGGCAAGCAGACCTCCATCATCGTCTCCAACGAGTTCGGCAGTGTGGTGGTGGATAAGCCAGGTTATGGCACCGAGATACCGGACGAGAAGAGTCCACCATCGCCCGTGCGCAAGATGCAGTTGCACACCATCGAGAACGTGCAGCGCGCCATCCGCAATTCGGTACGACAGAGCGGTACGGCAAGGCCACGGATGTGAATTTTTTGTGACGGCTTTTCGCCTCGCCAAATTGAATCTGCTGTGTTACGTTGCCGTCTCATCCAGGGACGAGCCGTAACGATGACAGATGAAGATTTTATGAGTGAGGCGCTGCTGCTCGCAGCACAAGCCGAACAGATGGGCGAAGTGCCAGTGGGGGCAGTAGTGGTCAAGGATGGACAGATCATAGGCCGTGGCTACAACTCGCCCATCACGCTGCATGACCCGTCCGCCCACGCCGAGATGCAGGCCTTACGCCAAGCTGCTCTGGCAGTCGGCAATTATCGTCTGGTCGGTTGCGAGCTGTTCGTGACTTTGGAACCCTGTCTGATGTGTGCCGGTGCGATCATGCATGCGCGTGTAGCACGACTCGTGTATGGTGCGAGCGACCTCAAGACGGGAGCATGCGGCAGCGTGGTAGATACCTTTGCACAACCCAGTTTGAATCATCACACCAAGGTCATCGGTGGCGTATTGGCGCAGCAGTGCGGTGACACGCTGAGCCGTTTCTTCGCGATGCGCCGTGCACAAAAAAAAACCGTATGAATATTCAGATACTCATAGCCAGTCAGCGCCTTGCGTTGTATGACGATGCGGGTGGAGTGTTGCGCAGTTATGCTGTGTCTACCGCTAAACAAGGGTTGGGCGAGCGTTGCGGCAGTTACTGCACCCCGCGTGGTCGGCATATCGTGCGCGCCAAGATAGGCGAGGGTAGGCCGGCCGGTACAGTGTTCGTGGGGCGACGCGCCACCGGTGAGATGTATAGCCCAGAGTTGGGTGAGCGCTTTCCCAGACGCGACTGGATATTGACGCGCATCTTGTGGCTTTCCGGTTGCGAGGTAGGTTACAACAGGCTGGGCGCATGTGACACCATGCGCCGTTATATCTACATACACGGCACACCCGACAGCGTCACGCTGGGTGTGCCCGGTTCACATGGTTGCATCCGTATGGCGAATAAGGATTTGATCGAATTATTCGATCTGGTCCCCGTAGGTATCACTGTCGAAATCATTGCATGAGGGAATAATCATGACTCAACCTTACACCGTCAGTCTGGTCAATTGGCACGATGGCGAACCGTTGCTCAAGGCGATACGCACTGCCGTATTCATTCAAGAACAGGGCGTACCGGAAGAGATGGAATGGGATGAGCACGATGCTACCTGTCGTCATGCGCTGGCGCTGAGTCTAAAAGGTGACGCAATAGGCTGTGGCCGCATGTTCAGCAACGGCCACATTGGTCGTATCGCAGTGCTACCGGAGTGGCGCGGCAAGATGGTCGGTACCTCCATCATGGAAGCCTTCCTCAACTATGCTGAGGCGCACGGCTATCCGCAGGTCGATGTCGATGCCCAGACCCAAGCCAAGCCTTTCTACCAACGCTTCGATTTCGTCGAGCAGGGAGAGGTATTCATGGATGCCGGTATCTCGCATATCAAGATGCTGCTGAAGCTGAAGTGACCAACCTGATCCGACCCACTCCCAGTAAAAAGGTGACATGACCAGTCTTCCTGAACTGAACGAACTGGAGCGTATCCTCGAAATGGGGCGCGACCATTTGGAAGTGCAGGTCGCCTGTCAGGTGAACACCGTGGGGCGCGAGTTTCCTGTCTATCAATTGGCTCTGGGCAATCCGGATCCACTGGTGCCGGCCATCGGATTCTTCGGTGGCGTGCACGGTTTGGAGCGCATCGGCACCCAGGTATTGTTGTACTTTTTGCGTAGTCTGCTGACCCGCTTGGAATGGGACAGAAGTCTGCATCATCTGCTCAACGATGTGCGTCTGGTGTTCATGCCTCTGGTCAATCCGGGCGGCATGTGGCGTGGTACGCGCTGTAATCCGAACGGGGTGGATCTGATGCGCAATGCGCCGATAGAAGCGGAAGGTAAGGTGCCGTTCCTGCTGGGCGGGCAGCGCATCAGCCACCATCTGCCCTGGTATCGCGGCAAACCGGATACGGAGATGGAGCAGGAGAATATTGCGCTGTGCGATCTGGTCAGACGCGAACTGTTGGCAAGGCCGTTCAGTATCGCCATCGATTGCCATTCCGGCTTCGGCGCGCGTGACCGCATCTGGTTCCCGCATGCCCATAGCATGCATCCCATAGAGCATCTGGCCGATATCGTCAGACTGGAAGAATTGTTCCATCAGACCTATCCCAACAACCGTTATTTATTCGAGCCGCAGAGTGTGCAATACCAGACCCACGGCGACATCTGGGACTATCTGTATCTGGAGGCGCAACGCGAAGCACGCAACACTTTTCTACCGCTGACTTTGGAGATGGGTTCCTGGCTATGGGTGAAGAAGAACCCCTGGCAGTTTTTCTCCCGACAAGGTTTGTTCAATCCGCATGTCGAGCACAGACAGCACCGGGTGCTGCGCCGGCATGCGGTGTGGTTGGATTTTCTGATGCGCGCCGCGTGTGGCCATGAGCGTTGGTTGGTGACAGGGCCGAGTCGTTTGCGCATGCAGGAGCAAGCCATCGCGCGTTGGTATAAGTCATGACCACCTGGGTGCTGTTGCGCGGTCTGATGCGCGAGGCGCGTCACTGGGGCGACTTCCCGATCCGTTTGCAACAGGCTATGGGCGGCACGGTAGTGACGCCCGACTTGCCCGGTAACGGCAAGCTGTATGAACAGACCAGTCCGTGCAGCGTGCAGGGAATGACAGATGCCTGTCGTAGCCAACTTCAACAATCAGGCCACCCGCCTCCCTACCGTGTGTTAGCCATGTCCCTGGGAGCGATGGTGGCGGTGGATTGGGCGGCGCGCTATCCGCAAGAGTTGCAGAGCATGGTTCTGATCAACACCAGTCTAGCGCCCTATAGCCCCTTCTATCGACGCCTTCGACCTGCAAACTATCTTGCCTTATTTAGTACGTTCTTGTTTGCTTCGCCGGCCCGGCAACAAGCATTGATCTTGCGCCTGACGAGCAATCATCCCAACGCCGTGCAGCAAGCCGAAATATTAGAGCGATGGAACGCTTATGCCCGGGAATTTCCGGTCACACGAGCCAATGCACTGCGGCAGTTATATGCGGCTGCCAGTTATCGTGCGACTATCGGGAAGATTCGGGTTCCGGTGTTATTGCTTGCAGGGCAGCAGGACAGATTGGTTGATAGCAGATGTTCGGAGTCGCTGGCTGAGCGTTGGACTGGCCCGATCAGTCGTCATTCTACAGCCGGACACGACCTGCCTTTGGATGACGGTGACTGGGTGGTGCAGCAGGTCCAGGACTGGCTACCCAGTCAGTCCTGATCGCATTTATTTGAGTAAGGCTAGTTCGCTGCTGAAACGCTTGTCGGTCTGAGTCGGTGCAGAGTAACTGTCGAATTTGTTGGCCATGACATGGTCGAGCAGGTTCAAACGGTCACGCGGTGCGGGGTGGGTCTTGAACATCAAGGCCAGTGAAGAATCTTGTGCATTGGCACTATCCAGCATCTGCAACACGGCAGGTAAGCCGTATGGATCATAGCCAGCGCGCGTGGCGATGACGATGCCTTTGCGGTCCGCCTCGAACTCGTCATCCTTATCCAGTCCCTTGGCATAGACTTCCGTACCCGCTTTGATGGCCTTGTCCAATACCGGGTTGCCCTTGGCGTCGAGTGCTTGTCCCGCCAGATCGCTGGCGATGTTCATATTGGCGGATTTTTGCAATGCAGCCAGATGGTGTTTGCTCAGCACATGCACCATCTCGTGCGCCAGCACACCGGCCAGTTCCGATTCGTTGGTCAGATGTTGCATCAAGCCTTTGGTGATGAAGATGGTGCCGCCGGGCGTGGCGAAGGCGTTTAGGTCGCTACTGTCCAGCACGCCGAACTGCCAAGGCAGGTCAGGGCGTTCGGTGTGCAGACTCACCCAGCGTCCCACCTGATTCACATAACTTTGCACCTGTTTGTTATCCAACAAGGGTGCGGCACCCAACAGATTGGAGGCGATGCCATGCCCCAGTTGTATCTCCTGTGCCTCGGTCAGTGGCTTGTTGGCTTGCTGTACTTTTTGTACGACGTCGGTGCCGGTCTTCAGTGCTTTCTGCCAATCGAAATCGAACGCGCACACCGAGTAGGAAGTCAGCAGAGCGATGCTGGAAATAATCAGTTTATGTTTGTACATGATGAGTATCCTTCCGCGTTAGTTGGCGGGAACGTAATCCAGCGTCTGCGTCTTGAGCTTGCTACTGCTACCAAACTTCTCCGCTTGACGCCTATCCACTGCGTAGCCTTGCAACTTGGCAAACTCGGCAGGATTGGGCTGGGCGTTCTGCAAGTCTTCTTCGGACAGGCCGCGCACCCCGGTCGCCACGGTGATGCCACTACTGCCGCTGCGCCCCATGTTGAACAGGCTTTGCAAGCCGCTATCACCTTGCTTGGAACTGGTGTTGGTGCTGCGCAGATTGAGCATCTTCACCCAGCCATTGCCCTGCGGGCTGCTGATATTCACCCAGCCGCCTTTGCGCAATACGATGTTCACGCTGGCCTTGTCCGGCAAGGTGGCAATGCTGGCCGCATCACTATAGGGCTGTTGTTTGATCTCGGTGGGGCGCACCGTGTAGGCATCGGATCCGGCATAGGCCGTCCAGGGCAGACAACTCAGGAGCAATAACGCGAATAGTCTATTCATGATTTCACCTTGGGAAAGTACAACTCGACTTCTTGATTTCGGCCTTTGACTTTATAAGAGCCCGTCGGGGTAAAGTCAAATGCCTCGCCACAGCGTTCCACCGTGTCGCTGGACACCAGTATGCGCGCCACACCTTTGGTCAATCCTTCTATGCGGCTGGACAGGTTTACGGTGTCGCCGATGGCGGTGTAATCCATGCGCTCGTTCGAGCCGATGAAACCTACCACCGCCTTGCCACTGTGTATGCCTATGCCCACATCGAAGTCCTTGCCTTCCTCACCCAGTTCTTCCTTGAACTTGAGCAGACAGGCTTCCATATCGATGGCCGCCGCGACAGCGTGTGCAGCGTGTTGCGGGTCTTCCTGCGGTGCGCCCCAGAAGGCCATGATGGCGTCACCGATGAACTTATCCAGCGTACCGCCGTGGCGGAAGATGATCTCGACTTGCAGACTGAAATAGCGGTTGAGCAGGGCCACGATCTGCTCTGGCGTATGGCTCTCGGACATGGTGGTGAAGCCGCGTATATCGGAGAACAATACGGTGATGTCGCGCGCTTGGCCGCTCAACGATTGCGGTGTCTCGCCCTGCGCAACTAAAGATTCGACCACGCGCGGGTCGAGGAAGCGGTTGAACATGCGTATGGTCTGTTCGCGCGATCTTTTCTCGCGCAGATATTCGCTGAGTGCCGCGCCAAAGTAGAACAGCCAGCCGAACAGCAGCGGCGTGAACAGATCGAGACTGAGCATGCGCGTCATGGCGAAATACTGCAGCGCCAGCAGTGCCACGCTCGTCGCCAGCAAGATTGCACCGATGCGGGAGGCGTCCATGCGGCGTGCAAATAATGGCAGTTGCAGCAGCATCAGCAACATGGCCAAGAGCGGAGCGAGAAAGGCCGGTGCGGCGCGCGTGTGGCGCTGGTTCTTGAGATCGTCTATCGCCGTGGCAAGGATCTCGGTGCCGGAATACAAGCTGGAGATAGGCGTGGCGCGGATATCGTGCAGACCGGTCGCGCTGCTGCCGATGATGACGATCTTGCCACTCAGCTCATGCGCGTCGCGCACGGGATGTTCGCGACTCTGGTCGGCGTACAGATCGCTATAGGAGATATGTTTGTAGGGCGAGTTGCCGCCGCGCCAATGCAGGATGATGTCGTCCTGCTCGGGCACTTTGACGCCCAGGTCGCGCATCAGTCGCGCGGGTAGGGACTCCAGATACCAGCCGCTGATGTCGCGGCGCACGTCATAGCGTCGGCCTATGCCGTCCTTTTTATCTTCGCTGAAATTGATCAGACCCACGCGCCAGGATTTTGGGTCCACGGCTTGCGGTGCCAGCAGGATGGCACGCGCATTAGGGTCGGCATCGGCGCGATGCGGAATGTCGGTGACCTTGGCCAACTCCGCCAGCGGCACACCAGTGGACTGATCACCCTCCATCTGCAACATGGGCAGGTAGACGTTGTGCATGTCGCGCAAGGTGTCATTGAACATCTGGTCGCTCTCGGGGCGATAGCGGTCCGGTTCGCTGAACAACAGATCGAACACGATGGCGGCGGGCTTTTGTTTGGCGATGCCTTCCAGCAGTTCGCCATGCACCGCACGCGGCCAAGGCCAACTGCCAGCCACATCCTGCATCGCGGTGATACTTTTTTCATCGATGTCGACGATGACGATGTCGGGATCGGGTTGCAGGGTGGCGGCGATCTTGCGCACGAACACATCGGACAGCGCATGGTCGAGCGAGCTGAATAAATTCAGCGAGGCACTGTTGAGCGCGACGAGCAGCGCCAGTATCACGGCTAACAGATGGATGCGAGTCAGCGGTGGTCTGGGCGTGGTCATCAGTCTCTCCGGTGTTTAGCTGAGGGTGTAGGGCAGGGGCAGGTAGTTCAGTGCTATGCCATTTGCGGTGTGTACTTTAGCGTTTTCTACACTGCTGGTCTGTATCACCGCGAGGATGTCGTAGCCACCATCGGGCGAGGGTGCGACGTTGGCGATCATGCCGCTGGCCTGACCTTCCATATCGTCGCTGAACAATTCATCGCCCGCCTGCGGAGCATCGCTGCTATCGAAATGCGCCAGATACATGCGGCGCTTCAGCTTGCCCAAGTAGTGCATACGCGCCACGATCTCCTGTCCGGGATAGCAGCCCTTCTTAAAGTTGATGCCGCCCAGCGCATCCAGATTCGCCATCTGTGGCACGAACTCTTCCTGCGTCTCAGGCATCACGGTCGGGATACCGGCGCGTACATTGAGCCAGTCCCAGCATACGCTGCCGACCGGACGCGCAGCTTTGCCCAGCGAGCTCCATAAGACTTGCGCTTGTTCCGATGTCGCAGTGAGTTGATAGCGTGTCGCGCTCAGTCTCAGGATATGCAGTTGTTCGCTGCTCACGCAGCCCATCTCTGCTTGTGGAAGTTCGGACGAGAGTCTGCTCAACAGTGTCGCCGCGTCGTTTCCGGACAAGCCCAGTGATACGCGCTCGTTGCTGGCGTCGCTGATCTTCACCTTGGCGCGCAACACATACATGGAAAGTTTTTTGCGCAGTGCTTCTAGGATGCTTAGCGGCAGTTGCAGCAGATAGTCCTCGCCGTCGCGCCAGATGGTGAGCACTGCCAGCATACGGCCCTTGGCGGTATTGAAGCTGCTTAGTTGCGCGTGGCTGGCATCTACCAGACGAATGTCGTTGCTCAGCAGGTTCTGCAGAAAGCTTTGTGCGTCCTCACCGCTGACACGCAAGATGCCAAACTGGCCGAGGTCGCATAACACGGTGCCGCTGGCAGTGTGCTTGAGCTCCGCGCCCAGGTCGCCGAAATGTCGCACGATACTGTCGCTAATTTCAGCGTTTAGTGAGGTCAAAAAGGTCTGCCAGTCTGGATTCATATTCATTCGTATCTATAAGGTGATGCCATAACGTTTCAGCAAGGAGAGCAACACAAAGTAACACAAGGCAGTGGCCACCATGGACAACAACAGGCTCAGCCAGAAGTCCACGCCGGCTCTGAGTAACACGGGGAAGGCCAGGAACAATACCAGCGAGGGTAATACCAACCAGAATACCTGTCCCGATAACAGCGCGAGTTGCTCATTGGGAGTGGATTCTACATGCAACCAGATGAAGGCCAACAGCGACGTGATGGGTAAGGAGGCGATCAATGCTGCAAAGCCTGAGTGACGTTTGGCTATCTCGGATATAGCGAAGATCAGTACAGCCGAAACGACGATTTTGATGAGGTAATAGAACATGTATTTTTGTGACCAGCGGGATGAGTGCCAGTGTCGGCCAGGCTAGCCTCAGTGTCAATCTCACTGCGGAGAGGCCGTCAGACGGATAGGAGTTGTCGTCGCGACTCAGATCGAATGCGTGGTTCACAATTGGATTTCCCGCAAGCTGAATTTTGAAAATATCCTCTTCCGATACATTGCAGTCATACGAACGCAGACATAATGGCCGGATACTAATTAGTTCAGCTCTTTTGGTTTGCGATTTCTCCCTCGCCGTTCGAACAGATATGCGGCGCTTGTAACAAGCATGATCAGGCCAATAATAATGACGGCTGCCCAGGGGCCAAATTCAGCGGCGCGTGTAAAGAGGCCGAACAGCAGGTAGGCCCAGATCAGCAAGGTCATGAAGGTGCCGGCGATCACGACCGTCAGTGTCAGCCAGGCGGGGAAGCCAAGCATGTAGCCGATAATGCTGCCCACCACCGGCCCTGTCATCCAGAAGGGGGTCGCGACGAAAATAAAGAGCCCGATGATGCCGTAGCGGCTCACCGTGTCTTGGTGGCGCTCGGCGGCTGCCTGCGTGCGTTCAAGGAAGTGCTTTAGTCTTGGGAACACGACCAGCTTGCGCACGCTTAAAACAAACGCGGGATAAAACAACATAACCACCACGGTCTCCATCCACATGTTCACCGCTATCACCAGCGCATGTCCGTAACCGGCGGCGTAGCCTATGGACATGGATACGACCGTGCCAAAGGTCAAGCTGGTGAAGCTCATGGCGCCCATTATTTCCGATGTTTCCGGTGACCAGAATGCGACCGCTGCCATGACGAGAATGCCTGCGATTGCGATAGCAATGCCAAGCAAAAAGATGTGCAGTTCGACCGTCTTGAACAATTGGCGCCAAACGGGCTTGGGCGGACGCTCAACTGTGGGGGTAAGTTGCCTATCTTTCTCGTTCATCGTCCCAGTATAAAGAAGCGATTCGGACAAGAACAGGGTTATCGCTAAAACGTAACTGATGTTTTCTATTTACTCATGCTGATAATTAAGAGCGCCACTTCATATGTCAAACTCCTTTCAAATGATAATGGCCTGTACAAAGCAACAAACCCCACTACCAGTAAATCTGCCATCCACCAGCTTCTTCTAATGGCACACAGCGAAAATTTACAGATTCTTTGTCGCCACCATAAAACAGCCATTCAACTGTGAATGCCTGGTACTTTTTTCAATTGGCTAGCGTGTCATGACGCCACGGCCTCATTCCGATACACTTGCGCGCTATGAACAGCCCCCTCTGGAAACTCATATTCGTACTTTTGTTATCGTTGTTATTGGCCGCCTGTGGCGAGTGGAACAGTCCTTATCCGGCTGGCGATGATAGCAAAGCTACGCTCTATACCGCTTTCACCGGACGCCCCAAACATCTAGACCCGGCACAGGCCTACAGCGAGAACGAGTACGAGTTCCTTGCCAATATCTATGCGCCGCCGTTGCAGTATCACTATCTCAAACGCCCTTATGAATTGGTGCCGCTGGCTGCGAGTGCCATGCCTACGGTGCGTTACTACGACAAGCAGCAGCATGTTTTGCCCGACGATGCGCCGGCTGAGAAGATCGTCTCTAGCGTGTATGAGATCCATATTCGCAATGACATGCGCTATCAACCGCATCCGGCTTTCGTAGCAGAGGAGCAGAATCTGGAGGATGTGCATAATCTGACAGACTTCAAACGCACTGCGACGCGCAAGGTGACAGCGGCAGATTATGTCTACCAGATCAAACGCCTGGCCCATCCGCAACTGCATGTGCCTATCGCGGGCGTGATGAGCGAATACATCGTCGGCTTCAAGGACTATGTCGACACCTTGCAGCAAGTTGCCAAGCAGCATCCTGACGCCTATCTCGATCTGGATAACTACGACTTGCCCGGTGTGCAAGTGGTGGACGAACACACTTACCGCATCACGCTCAACGGCAAGTATCCGCAGTTCCAGTATTGGCTGGCGATGCCGTTCTTCGCGCCCATGCCGCATGAAGCCGAGCGCTTCTATGCTCGCCCCGGCATGCGCGAACGCAACCTGAGTCTGGATTGGTGGCCGGTGGGCAGTGGGCCGTATTACCTATCGGAGAACGATCCCAACCAGCGCATGGTATTGAGCAAGAACCCTAACTACATGCGCGAGACCTATCCGGCACAAGGCGAGACGGGCGATGCGCAAGCCGGCTTGCTGGCCGATGCGGGGCAGACATTACCGCTGATTTCCAAGGTGGTCTACACCTTGGAAAAGGAGACCATCCCGTATTGGAACAAATTTCTGCAGGGCTATTACGACGCCTCGGGTATCAGCTCGGACAGTTTCGATCAGGCGGTGCAGGTGAATGTGGCGGGTGAGACCGCCGTCACCGACAGCATGCAGGCGCAAGGCATCACGCTCTCCACTGCGGTCGAGACCTCCACCATGTATACCGGCTTCAACTGGCTGGATGCAACCGTGGGTGGCGATTCAGAGCGGGCACGCAAGTTACGTCAGGCCATCTCTATCGCGGTGGATTTCGAAGAGTTCGTCTCCATCTTCGCCAACGGGCGCGGCATTGCGGCGCAATCGCCCATCCCACCGGGTATCTTCGGTTATCGCGAAGGTGAAGCGGGCATCAACCCGACGGTGTACGACTGGGTGGATGGCAAGCCGCGACGCAAATCTATAGAGGTGGCTAAGCGTCTATTAGCCGAGGCCGGTTATCCCGATGGTGTGGATGCCCAGACCCATCAGCCATTGGTCATCAATCTCGACACCACCGCCACCGGCGTGGGTGACAAGTCAAGGCTGGACTGGATGCGCAAACAATTTGAGAAGATATCCGTGCAACTGGTAGTGCGCAGTACCGACTACAACCGTTTTCAAGACAAGATACGCAAGGGCGATACACAGATGTTCTACTTCGGCTGGAATGCTGACTATCCTGACCCGGAGAACTTCCTGTTCCTGCTCAATGGCGCGCAAGCCAAGGTGGGCAAGGGCGGCGAGAACGCTGCCAACTACAGCAATCCCGAATACGACCGCCTCTTCGTACAGATGAAGAACATGGATAACACCCCGGAACGCCAGCGCATCATCGATCAGATGCTCACCCTATTGCACACAGATTCGCCCTGGCTGTGGGGCTATCACCCCAAAAATTATGTGTTGCAACACGGCTGGTTGCACAATGTGAAGCCGAACGTGATGGCCAATAACAAACTCAAATACTGGCGTGTGGACGATGTTCAGCGCGAGCGGCTGAGACGCGAATGGAATCAGCCGGTGTTGTGGCCTTTATGGCTGGGCGCGGGAGCCTTGCTGATGTTTGGTGTGTGGATGCGCAGCGTATTACAGCGTAGGGAGCAAGCTAGATAGATTGAATGGCTGCTTTGCGGCGTTGAGAAGTGCTAGGTAGACTTCTGCAATCGGCCAGTTTGAGTCAGCCAGCGTTGCAAATACATAGCCAGAATGTCGCCACTCATGTTCAGCAGCCATGATCCATCAGTCAAAGATGTAGCCTTGAAGGTCTGCTGCGTCTAAAAATGGACTCTGGCGGTTTGTTGAAATGACTATCGAAAAAATGTCTGCTTCATTCCACAAAGCTGAAATTACAAGCGTTTTGAACACCGCCGCTTTACCATAGTAAAATAGTGCGGTACCAAATATTAAAATACGCTAATATAATTAACTTGCTGGTAAGTCTTCAATTTGCGTGCTTTGCCGGTGAGCTGAGAAATAACGCTGCGCGGCATTACGCTCTCGTGCCACGTGATGTATTTAAGAGTGCCAAAATATTGTAAAGGAAATGCAATGAAACTGATCTTTCTGTTACTAGGTATGCTGCCGCTACTGGCACAAGCAGCGGATACGACGACAAAAGTCAACGTCTCCACTTGCGAATCCTGTCATGGTAAAAGCGGCGTCGGCAAAGATGAATTTCCACGCCTGGCCGGTCAGGATTCGACCTACTTCGTCAAACAATTACAGGACTTTCGCGCAGGAAAACGCAGCAATCCCATGATGCAACCTGTCGCAAAATCGATGTCCGAAGCGGAAATCGTCAAGTATGCAGTCTATTTCTCGAAGTTGCCTCAGCCAGCAGCAAAGCCTTCGACTGATGATGCCGCGTTGCTGGCAGAAGGCGATTTGCTTGCCAAGAACGGCGACTGGCCCCACGGCATACCTAGCTGCTTCCAGTGTCATGGCGAAAAAGGTCAGGGCATCAGTCCCGATTTTCCGCAAATCACAGGTCAGCCTGCACGCTATATCGCCATTCAGATTGCTAACTGGAAGTCGGGCGTGCGCAGCAATGACCCGATCGGGCTGATGAAATCGGTGGCTGACAAGATGACAGATCAACAAATCAAGGCGGTTGCCGCTTATCTCTCACAAGGAGTGACAAAATGAAAATTGCTATCCTGTTGCTACTGGCCGCGTCCTCTGCATTTGCCGCAGATGAAAAAACTTTCACGCCGCCTGCCGAGCGTGACATTCCCAACAACGAATTCGGCGATGTCGTCCGGCTTGGTAAATCTATCTATACTGACACGCAACTCTATGCCAAGAAATATGTTGGCAACGGTCTGAACTGCAGCAACTGTCATCTGGACTCGGGGCGCATGGCCGATTCCGCACCGCTATGGGGTGCCTACGTAAGCTACCCGGCATACCGTGCAAAAACCAAACAGGTCAATACCTTTGAGGAAAGAATACAGGGCTGTTTCAAGTACAGTATGAACGGCACGGCACCCGCACTGGGCGCGCCCGAAATGACTGCTCTGGTCTCCTACGCTTACTGGATGTCGACCGGCGCACCTGTCAATACCAAGCTCAAGGGAGCAGGATTTCCCAAACTCAAAAAGCCGGAACTTGCACCCGATTATGCCCGAGGTCATGAGGTATTTACCGCCAACTGCCAGATCTGCCACGGCAGCAACGGGGAGGGCAAAAAAGTAGACGGCAAGTTCGCCTTCCCGCCGCTGTGGGGCAAAGAGTCTTTCAACTGGGGCGCGGGTATGCATCGCATCGACACGGCTGCGGGATTCATCAAAGCCAATATGCCCCTCTCCAAGGGCGGCACGCTCACGGATCAGGAAGCATGGGATGTGGCGACCTACGTGATGTCGCATGACAGGCCTGCAGACCCCCGTGCCAAATCCGGCATCGCAGCTGCCAAAAAGGATTTGCATGAAGAGAATTGCAAATATGGCGAAACCGTTGAAGGTCACCTGCTAGGCGAGTAACCAAGGCAGTCATTGAAGAGCAGAGGCGCGCCTGATTAGCGCGCCTTTGTCATTTTGACTTCTCGTTCTATTCCTTCGCCACCCGAAGGGGCAACCATTCCTGCAAACCTGTGCAGCGTGCTTTACGCCAAGTATTAGACCTTCAACACTACATCCTCGGTTGACGGCTCAGGGTCGATAGGAGAAATCCAATACGCGGAATTGCATACCCGAAAGCGGTCAGTCGTCAGTGACGGAAGCGGGTTAGTTGCTGTCGGTCACCACTGTTCGCTTCCAGGCAGTTGAGCTACCAAGTGAGCCAACGCTGTACGAATTGATTGTCGCGACGTATCAGCCAACGTCGTAACTCGTCACCCACGAGGATGGCAACTGCAAATGGTAAACCGAGCGAGAGCTCGAACCAGCCTATCGGGGCTGTGCCGAAGAAGGGTTGCAGGAATGGAACATGCGAGATGGCGGCCACTAGCGCAAGTTCGACGGCGATACCTGCCCAGATCAATTTGTTGGCGAAGATGCCGGCGGACAAGATGCTCTGGCGGCGCGTGCGGCAGATCAATACATCGGCAACCTGACAGATGACGACTGCGGCGAAGAACGAGGTGACGGCTGTTCTGTAGAGCAAGCCGGACTCGGGTAATTCTGTTCCCCATACCCAGCCGCCTTGGTACAGCACGATGAAGAAAGCGAAGAATCCCGCTGTAGCCTGCAACATCCCGATGATGCCGTAACTCATACCCAGCAGCGTCCAGCTGAGCAGTCTTTCATCACGTTTGCGCGGTGGTTGTTTCATCACATCATGCTCGGGCGGTTCACGCCCCAACCCCAGTGCAGGCAACAGGTCGGTGCCCAGATCGATGGTCAGGATCAGTACCACGGTGAGCGCCAGTGGCGCACCGATGACCACGAAGGCGATGAAGGGCATTATCTCGGGAACGTTGCTGGTCAGAACGTAAGCGATGAATTTCTTGATGTTGGAGAAGATGGTACGACCTTCTTCGATGGCATTGACGATGGTGGCGAAGTTGTCATCCATCAACACCATGTCCGCCGCCTCTTTGGCGACCTCGGTGCCGGACAGTCCCATCGCCACGCCCATGTCGGCGTGTTTCAATGCCGGTGCATCGTTCACGCCATCGCCGGTGACCGTGACGATCTCGCCTTTCTTCTGCAATGCCTGAACGATACGCAGTTTTTGTGCCGGACTGGAGCGGGCAAAGACCAGTTCACGATAGTCCAGCAATTGGGATAACTCCTGCTCACTCATATCCTGCAATTGTCCGCCGCCGACCACCTGACCGTCGCCTGTGTAGAGTCCGACCTGTCGGGCGATGGATTCGGCAGTGACGTGGTAGTCACCCGTGATCATAAACACGCGGATGCCGGCACTGCGGCACTTGGCGACCGCATCAGGGATCTCAGCACGCGGTGGGTCTAGCATGCCGACCAGTCCCAGATAGATAAAGTCCGCCTCATCAGCTTCGTCAGCCTGCGTGGTCTTGTACGCCAGACCCAATACACGTTCTCCGCGTGCGGCGAGGAACTCGTATATCTCCAGTGCCTGGTGTCGCGTTTCTGCGTCGAACTCGACGAGTCCACCTTGACGCAGATAACGTGTGCATCTGTCGAACACGACTTCCGGTGCGCCCTTCATATAGGCGAGATTGGGCTGTCCGCTGCCGCCACGGTGGGTGGTGATCATGCGTTTGGTGGCCGAGTCGAACGGACTTTCGTGGAGGCGCGGGAATTCGCTTTGCACATTACCGAGGGGTTTAATCTGTTGTGCGAAGACAAGCATCGCGCCCTCGGTCGGATCACCCATAAAGCCTGATTCCGACAAGCGCGCGTTATTGCATAGGGCAAGCACAGACCAAGCCTTATCAAAACCTGGTGCGGCATTCAGACCGTGCTGATAGGCCGACCATTCGTGCTCGCCGAGCACCAGCGTAGTGACCCGCATACGGTTCTGCGTGATGGTCCCGGTCTTGTCGGTACAGATCACCGTGGTCGAGCCCAGCGTCTCGACCGCTTCCAGATTGCGGATCAGCGCATTCTTCTTGGCCATGCGTTTCGAGGCCATGGTCAGCGCGAGTGTCACGGTGGGTAGCAGACCCTCCGGCACATTGGCGACGATGATGCCGATTGCAAAGATCAGACTGCCGATGAGGGGTTTGCCCATGAATATGCTGAGCAAGAAAAACAGCATACCCAGCGAGATTGCGATACCGGAGATGATACGGATGAAATGGCGCAATTCTTTGCGTATGGGTGTTTGGATCGCCACGGTTTCTTTGGTGAGCTGGACGATGTGGCCGATCTGCGTGTTCATACCCGTGCCATAGATCAGTGCTTTGCCGTTACCGCTCTGTACCAGCGTGCCGGAAAACACCATATTGCGGCTTTCCATCAGGTTGCCGTGAGTGCATTCCAATTTGCGCAACTGCGGTTCGCTCTCACCGGTAAGAGAGGAGTGATCGACCTTGAGTTGGTTGACTTCGATCAAACGTCCATCGGCAGGGATACGGTCGCCTTCTTCGATCAGGATCACGTCGCCGGGTACCAGCAACCTGGCTTCTATGCGCGACACCGCGCCATCCCGCAGCACATCGATCATGTGCGGCAACATGTTGCGGAAGCTCTGCATGATGCGGTCGCTTTCATGTTCCTGCACGTAGGTGAACAGCGCATTGAGCAACACCACGACTAATAATGCCACACCGATATAGAAGTTACCCTGACCCGGTTGCAGATAGTCGGCGAAGAAAGCCAGCGCGGAACCGACGATGAGCAGTAGCGCGAAGAAGTTGGTGAGTTGGCGGAAGAATTTGACGATATCGGGCGTCTCTTTGCGCACGTGCAGTTCGTTGCTGCCGTATCGAGTCAGACGCGCAGCCGCTTCGCTACTACTCAGCCCGACAGTCGTGCAGTTCAGCCGTTGCGCCAGCTCCGACAGGGGGAGTCGGTGTTGGTCGTAGATTATTGCTTGGGCTTTGCTATTGACCATGATGTATTTGCGCTTCCCCTCGCATCACGAGCTGCGTAACAGATCATCCAGCCAGTCTTTCCAGCGCTGGAATTTTTCTACCAGCTTTTGATTATCGACCTTGACAGTGATCTCCTGTGCCTTGCGCAAACTACCGGGATGCAGGCCCGCAGCCAGCGTGGCCGCGCCTAATAAGCTGGATTCGCTCTGTTCCAGACGAGATACGGCACAGGGTGCGCATTGGGCGATACCCTGCTGCAAGGCGCTGAGATTGGCCAATCCACCGGACAGATAGAGGCGCTCCAAGGGATGGTCGCGGTGCATATCTTCGACGATACGCACCACACGAAAGATGACGGCTTCCAGCAGCAAGGCAGCGATGTCACGTTGTGCAAGATGTTCGACCGAAGCGGAGAACTGCAAGCCCAGATGCTTTCTGAAGTAGGGCGCGCCCAGTCCGCTGGGCTCGGCCAATGCGTAGATATCGTGTTTGGCCAAGTCGGCGTATACGACCTCAGCCACCGGATAGGGCACGAGTGCGGCGGCGATGGAGTTGAGCGTGCCTTCTACGGCAAGATGACATTTGTTATTCCGATAGACCAGAGTCTTGAGATAGCCTGCGGGATGCGTTTCACCCAGCGCGATATAGCGCATCACGAAGCAACCTGTACCCAAATTGGCCAGCGCTTCGTGCGTATCGGCTTGCACACCGGCGATGAAGGCGGCGGATTGATCTCCGACGCTGGCTTGCAAGGTCAGGCCATCATCCAATGCCAGCCCCATGGATTGAGATCTGAGCACGGTGGGCAAGATAATGCCCGGAATGTCGAACAGTTCGCATAGGGAGGTCGACCATGATGCGGTGCTGATATCCAGGAGTTGGGTACGTGCTGCCATCGACGCATCGGTGACGAAATGACGTCTGCTGCTCCAACGCCAGATAAGAAAGGTATCCAGCGTGCCGACTCGCCAATCGCCTTCGATAAGCCGGATACGCCAGTCCGGGTTCTGTTGTAACAGCACTCGCAGTTTTCCGGAGTAGTAATAAGGTGTGAGCGGTAGACCGGATAGTGCGCGTATCTGATTTTCGTGTTGCTGCAAATCCAGGCAACTCAACGCACCGCGTCCGTCCTGCCATGAGATGAGCGGGGTGACCGGTATGCCGGTCTTGCTGTCCCACACCAGCATCGATGAGCGTTGGCTGCACAGACCCAGCGTGATGTGACGCCCCTCATGAGTGCGACATTCGTGCAACACGTTTGCGGCGACTTTTGCATAGGCGAGCGCGTCACTTTCGTAGTGTTGATCGGTTGAGGTGATGGGCGGAGCGGGCTGACTGACGATATTGACCAGTTCGCCATGAGGATTGAGCAGCCCCGCTTTGATAGATGTCGTGCCCAAGTCCAGCGCGATGCTCAGGATGTCGCTCATGGCAGACAGCGCAGAATCTCCTGACTCATCACGTCTTCGTCCCAACCCAGTATAGTCGCGACTTCCCGGGCAAGACATTGCAGCGTGGCGTAGTCGGGGCGTGCCAGTATCAGCAAGGGCAGGCGGCGGCGCAGCAGGTCATCCAAATGTACCACCATCTCGTGTTGCGCACACCACAGCAGATCGGCATGGATCAGGGGCAGGGCGGGAAGGATACGTTGCGCCAGAGTCGCATCGTTGCTGATGCTGTCCAGGATCGCGGCGGCGCGCGAGCCGTGTCTACGTATCAGCCACTCGGTGCTTTGCGCATCGACGTTCAGACGCCCGGCTTGGCCGTTGATGTTGGCACGCCAGGTCGAGTAATCACTACTGGGCGCCCAAGGGAAGGGGCGCTTAGTGGCGCAGGATTTTCGGACGCCCAATTGCGCGCACACTTTATCGACGATTTGGCAGGCGTCCACCCGTGCCGAAGTAATCTTGCCTCCCACCGAATAATGCACACCGTTGTCGGTCGTGCGTAACACCCAATCACGCGACAGTTGCGAGGGGTGCGCCGCATCGCTACGCCGCATAACACGCACTCCCGCATAGCTACCCACGATGTCGGATTCCGTCATGGCGTGTTTAAGATAGTGATTGGCGGCATCCAACAGATAACTCACATCAGATGTCTCAACCTCGACTTTATCCACGTCGCCGCGATAGTCGTCATCGGTCGTGCCGAGTAGCGTCATGCCATACCAGGGGATGATGAAGAACACCCGGCCATCTTGTGGGGCCGTGAGCAGCAAGGCTTCTTCAGTCAGTCCGCCCGACAGCACCAGATGCACTCCTTTGCTCATGCGGCACCAGGCCAGTCCCTGCGCGCTGGTGCTGATCCACTGTCCGGTGGTATTGACGATCTGGCGCGCGACTATCGGTATCTGTGCGCCGCTGAGCTGGTCGATCACGGTCGCACCATTGGCCAAGTGTTGTTCTTCACTGATGCTCACGAGGCGACAATGATGAATGCACACCGCACCCTGCTGTTGAGCACCGTCTATAAGTTCCAGTACCAGTCGCGCATCGTCGGTCTGCGCATCGCCGTAAGTGAAACCGCCTTTGAGTTGGCCGTCCTTCAGGAACGGGAAACGTACCGCGAATTCTTTACGATTAAAATGTTGATGAGATAATCCGTTCAGCGGCCATCTGGCCAGCGCGTCATATAAGATCAGACCGGCCTGTAACCGCAGCATGCCGACGCGGCTGTCTTCATATACAGGCACACCGAAACGCAGTGGCCAGACGCGATGCGGCGCGTAATCCAGATAGAGCTGTCGTTCGGCCAAAGCTTTTCTGACCAGTTGGAAATCGTAACTTTCCAGATAGCGCAGCCCACCGTGTATCAGTTTGCTGGAAGCGGAAGAAGTGGCGGATGCCCAATCACCCTGTTCGACGATGGCGACCTTGAGACCGCGTAAGGCTGCGTCGTAAGCTGTCCATGCGCCATAGATACCGCCGCCGCAGACCAGCAAATCGAATGTCCCCTGAGTTAATTTGGCGAGGTCACGCTGCATGATTGCGTAGTCGCAAGGCGAGCTGCGGCACATCGCTGATGAGGATGTCGACGTTCAGGTCCAGTGCCTGACGTATCTCGGCTTCGCTGTTGCAGGTGTAGACCGCGATGACCTTGTTGTGACTTCGCAGCAGGTCGGTCATCGGCTGGTTCAGCCGCGAGATGTGCAGACAAAAACCATGCAAAAAGGTCTGCTCGTCCAAAACCTGTTGTGCATCGGCTAAAGTATGTTCGGACTCCATGTTGTAGACCAGTGGAAAGTTGGGTGCGCACTGATGAGCGTACATCAGACTGCTCAGGTTGAATGAAGAGATGAGTATCTCATCCCCATCGCGTGCCCCCACCAGCGCCAAGGTATGGCGCATTTTGCTTTCATGACGTACGCGTTCTTCCCAGTCGCGGTTCTTGATCTCCAGCAACAGACGGCAGCGTGTACGGTAGCGTGCTATGAAGTCCGTGAGGCGCATCGGGCCTTCGGCTGGAGCGGAGGGGTCGAAGTGCGCGGCGAAGTTGAGCGTGCGCAATACATCGAAATCGAGGTCATCGATATGGCTGTCTGGTAATCCCAGTTTGTCGAGGAAGCGGTCGTGCCATAACACCGGCACGTCGTCACGACTGAGTTGCACGTCGGTCTCAATGCCGTTGATGTCGTCCTGCAGTGCCAGGTCGAAAGCCGTGCGGGTGTTCTCTGCTGCGTAGCGATTCGCACCACGGTGAGCGAATATCTGGGTTTTGCTCAGCATCATTCCTCCTTGGTCGCCGTTGTCGTCAGGCTGCTGATGAAAGTTTTCAGCGACTCGGTCATGGCCGAGAAACTGGGGTTATACATCAGGCGTCGCATGATGCCGCTCTGCAAGTTGTCGGGGGTGATTTCTCCTTGTGATACTTGCGTCGGATGCGTACGGCAGACGATATATTTTTCCAGTTCATACGGATAATAGTGCGCGCAATTTGAATAGTCACCCTCCAAGCCATAATGCGCGTCGCTTGCGGGCAACACGATGGCAGTATGCGCTGAACTCAGGATGCGCTGTTCGGGGAAGGCGCTGTTCAGCCATTCAAGGCGGTGCGTGGGGAATGAGTCGGACAACTTTGGCGGCGTCGCGCTGTACCACACCAGTCGGTTGGCGGGGTGGTCAGCCTGCTCCATGAAGGCCAGTGTCGCCAGACTCTGCACTGTAGTGTCGTCGCCGCTGGCGACGGCGAACACAGGGATGCGCAAACCATGCTTGCGCAGTTGCGCTTGCACGACTTGCGTCAGCGCATACATCTGCGCTGCACCGTTCTTGGGGAAAGACTCGTATTTATAGCAATCGGTGTCGGGTTGTATGCTCAGCCATTTTGCGGCGGGTAGTAGCCAGCTATACGATTTGTGCAGATGGGCATAGGCCGCCCGGCGACTGATCTGCAGGGCAGGTGAGAATATAAACAGACCGCGCACTCTGGGGTCGAGCATGCTCTGGTAGAGGCTCAGCGTCGCACCCGTGGATAGTCCGCCCAGATAAATCTCATCGGCTTGCTGCACCAGACATTCTGTGCCGTAGGCTACGGCTTTGGCCCATTCTTGCCATTCGATACCCAGCAGGTCGCCGGGCTGAGTGCCGTGCCCGGGCAGTAGCACCGCCATCACCAAATATCCCTGTGCTTGGAAGAATTCTGCCAGATGGCGCATGAAATAAGGCGAATCGGTCAGACCGTGCGTGAGCAGGATGCCGCGCCGGTAGGCCTTGTGCGCACCATCGGTCGCGGCAGGTTCAAGCAGGAAAGGCATGTTCCCTGAGACTCTGATCGCACAATCGGGCGTGCCTAACCGTTGATGTGCCTTGAGCAACATGCTGTGAGTCAGAGACAAATAGTCTGGGAAGGACGCAGCCCCCTGGAAGGTGTCGTTCAGCCCCGTAGTCTGGTGCCGCTTAGCCAGATGCGGGGGAGGGATGTCTATGGATGGGGCAGCTTGCATAGCGAACTTATTAGGTGAGCGATATGTGGGACGAATTATGACTCAGAGGGAGGCGATACGTAATCAAGTATTCTGTTGTCACTCCGCCAATGGGCGCGGACGGGAGATGCCAAAGCCCTGCGCAAATTCGATACCGACCTCACGCAGTGTTGCAATGGTGGCCTCGTTCTCGACCAGCTCGGCGATGGTGACGATGCCGAGTTTTTGCGCCACGCTATGGATAGCTGATAATTTGGCCAGATCGACCGGATCGCGCAGTATGTTGAAGATAATGTTACCGTCTATTTTGAGGAAATCCACTTGGAAGCCGCGCAACAGATCGAACAGGATGCGATCACGTCCGAAACCGCTGATTGCGATGCGGCAACCGCAATCCCGTATGCGGCGTGCAAAATTGGCCACGATGACGGCACGTAAGGCTAACTCCATTCCGGGAATTTCAATGCAGAGCGTAGTGGCTGGCACGCCATGTTCCCGCAAAGTTGCCTCAAGGTAATCCACGAAAGCAGGGTCGCCCATGGTGGCAAGCGACACGTTGATGAAGTACATTGAATGATTGCCATGTGGCTCAGTTTGATTCTTTCGTGCAGCCCAAGCGACCACGTGCTGTACTACCCAGCGGTCCAAGTGAGGCATGAGGCCAAATTTTTCGGCCAGGGGAAAGAATGCGCCGGGTTGCATCAGGCTTTCTTCTTCCTCGGCAAGGCGTACCAATATTTCGTAGTGTTCGGGATTTTTTGAGGCTAGGCTAAGCGGCGTGATGAGTTGGCAGAATAGGCGGAATTCTCCTCGTTCGATTGCTGCCATGATGAGCTTGGCATCCTTATCTCCATTAATCTGCTCTGAAAAAGTATCGACGTACAATGCCTGACTGCTGGCAGCGTTATCTCTGGATATCAGAGTACGTGTCTCTGTATGACGTGCATTGCCGGACTGTACGTCTTCCTGTGTAGTGAGGTCATTCATCACCATGAAGAAGCCGGTGACCTTGCCATCCTCGGTGAATTGCGGAATATGTTCTATCGACAATCTATAGACTGCTCCATCTGAGCGCTTATGGGTCTGCTCATAACGCACATAGTGACCCTCCAGCGATTGTCGGAATTCGGTGGCGATCCCTTGGAATATCTTCGCGCCCATCACTTCGCGCAGGGAGTGATCGGTTATCTGCGTGGGAGATTTGCGCAGCCAATCCATGAAGGCATGGTTGTGATAGCGACAGACACCCTCGATATCGATGAATGCCAGCATGGTCGGCAAGACCTCATCAAGCAGATTCAAGCGCAGCTTGCTTGCGGCGACATGTTGCTCGGCCACCTTGCGCAGATACGATTCCTTATCCAGTTTGTCCTTTAGTTTTTTCAACTGCGCGGTACGGCGCATCAATATCCATTCCGCATGTGATACACGTGTCGCTTCGGCGAGAATGGCCGCGACCAATACGCCCGCCAAGAAGGTGACCCACTGTGTGTTGATCTCGGTAAAGGTGATGGCAAAGACCAAGGCTGCCGAAATCGCAATCATGGCGACAGCCGAAATGTAAGGGCCGACGATACGAAAGACTTGGCTGATTTGTATGTTCATCGTTGGTATCTAAAATGCTGAATAACTGACTGGCCTCACATGAGTTTTAGAGGATACCACCTTAGCCAGAGTATCGATGACGGGAGTAGCTTGGTCTGCCGAATAGGGCGGAGAAAAGGCGGGATTGTGATGGGACTAGTGGATGAGTGCCGTGATGTCACGCCATGAGCGAGTGCAGCCCACCTCGAAGCTCGGTGGTCAACACGGCGGGGCTGCTTGGTATCAGCTTTGCTGGGACTTGATATTCTGCAGGTGGCGGGCGAAGTGCCGGTCCGCTTTGGTAGCGTGAGCGGTAAACCAGTCCAGTAGTAGCAGTTCGGTACGGTAGGCCAGATAGCGAGGATCTTCGGTGGCGGACTGCATGCGTGCCTGCAGCCCTTGGTAACCCTGGATGAAACGCTGATGTTCTTTGATATGGCTGTCGGTGAACGGATAATTGGCTTCCCGCATCAAGGTTACTTCATAGGGGAATAGTGTGTTGGTATGCTCGCTCAAGAAGGTGAAGATGTCGCTGAAGTCTCCCTCTTCGTTCCTCCTGATGTGTGCGGCGTATTGATTGATACACCTCAGCATCTCCTGATGAGCGTCGTCCAGTTTTTTGATACCGCTCTGGAATTCACTCTTCCAAGTGGCCAGCATGTCGAGTTCGCCCGTTCCCATGTGTTGCTGGGTCGCTTGGAACGTGTAGCAACGCTCCAGATAGATATGTGCTGGCAGGTCATCCGGGCATATCTCAATACAACGTTGGAACAGGGGGAGTGCCTGCTCGATGTTTTTCAAATGGTAATAGGCGACGCCTTGCTCAAAGATATCCAAACTTTTGCACTTGGATTTGCGCAGCTCTTCAGCATCGTTATCGAACACTTCATAGATAGATAGCGGCTGCGACTTTCCCTTCACGCGGAAGCGATCGAGAAAACGGATCAGATATTTGTTGGGTTCACTCAGGTCGTACAAGGTGTTATGGCTGATGAGTAGTTGTGTGTTGTAGGTCTTGTTGGCCTCTTCCAAACGCGCCGCCAGATTGACTGCATCGCCTATCACTGTGCTCTCCATACGGTTGACGCCGCCCACCGTACCTATCATCACCATGCCGGTATTCAGCCCTATGCCTATCTGTATCGGTTGGTAACCAGCACGTGCACGCCCCGCGTTGTAGAAACTCAAGCGTTCCAGCATCGCGATGGCAGAGGCCACTGCGTCGTCCGCGCCTCGCTCGAACAGCGCCATAATGGCATCGCCTATGTACTTATCGATGATGCCGTGGTGGTGACTGATGACTGGCTCCATCTGACTAAGATAAGAGTTGATGAAATTGAAGTTCTCGGTCGGCGTCATGGTCTCGGAGAGATGGGTGAAGTCGCGGATGTCGGCGAACATGATGGTCAACTTGCGTTCGACCTGGTCGCCCAGTTTGACGTCTACGATGCTTTTGGCTTGCAGCAGGCTCAGCAATTGGTGCGGGATCAAGCGGCTGTATGCGGCTTCAGTCTGTTGCAACAGGGCGAGCGCTTGTTGATGGGCGATGATGACCTTGTGCAATATCTCCTGTATGTCTGCCTGATCTGGCGTGACCGGCTGTTTGCCACTGTCTTCTGTTGTGCTCATGTCAGTATGTGAATAAGACTATATTCAGATGATACCTGTGTTGAGTGTGTGAGGTAATGCAATAAGGGCGTTCCCCAAGGAGCATGGGGGCATGGCTTAGCAGTACCTGTTTGGAAAACCGCTAGCGCAACTCAATGCGGTGTAGCAACAGACCAGATTGCCCGCCCAAATTTTGCTGTCGCAAGTCAGATCAAGCATATGTTATAATCACCCGCATTGTTGTGAGCAGATTTCGGTCTGCGAAAACTCTGATTCATTAATGGCTTGTTGGACGGCGGTTCAATTCCGCCCTGGTCCACCAGAAGAGTTCTAGTCGTTAGAGCGTTTCTGATGGGCCAGACATGGCTTCGACAGTGAGCAGATAGGTTTTGGGGCGACACGTCAGGCGATCGACGTAAATGAAGCAAGCATGTAAATGCAAACGATGAAAACTACGCTTTAGCGGCCTAAAAAACCGTAAGCCGGGGTTGTTGAGCCTTGTCACACAATTCAACTAGATGAGCCCCGGATGATAATGATTCCGGGGCTCATTGATTTTGTACGTGGGGATTTTGTGCGAGGGGGAATTATCGGTCGCGTTTAATCCAGATACGCCAGCAATTCCAAGGGCGAGTTTACGCTGCCCTGTGCCAGCCAGTTCGCTATAGAGGCATCTGCGCTGACATAGCCATAGCTGGCGATGATGCCACGCATGTTGACCGCATTGGCTGCATCCATATCACGCTTGTCGTCGCCCAGATACAGGCAATGTTCTGGTGAGACTGCGGCGAGTTCACAAGCCTTGTACATAGGAGCGGGATGCGGCTTAGCCTGCGCGCAGGTGTCGCCGCTAACGAGACAGGATGCGCGATGCGCATAGTCCAAGGCTTGCATCAGCGGCACGGTGAAGCGGTGCGGTTTATTGGTAACTATGCCCCACTTGATATCGCGTGATTCCAATGTGGCGATGAGCTCTGCCATACCGTCGAATAACTTGGTATGGACACAGATGTTATCGGTGTAGTGCGCGAGGAAGATGTCTCGCAATGCTGGGAATTCGGGAGAGTCCGGGGTGACATTCATACCGGTCTTGAGTAAGCCCGCCGAACCGTGCGAGGCTTGCGGACGCAATACCTCTAGTGGCAGGGGCGGCAGATCGCGTGTGGCGCGCACATGGTTGAGGGCGGCGGCCAGATCTGGGGCGGTGTCGGCGAAGGTGCCGTCCAGATCGAACAGGACGGCTTGAGTCACGCTTGATCTCTGCGACAGGCGATCATGTAATTGACATCGGTGTCTTTGCCCAACGAGTAGACCTTACTGATGGGGTGGTAACTCATGCCTATCAGATCGACGAGATCCAGACGCGCATTACGGCAAGCCTGTGCCAGTTCGGACGGTTTGAGGAACTTGGCGTAGTCGTGCGTGCCGCGCGGCAGCATATTGAGTATGTATTCGGCACCTATGATGGCTAACAGATAGGACTTGGGGTTGCGGTTAAGTGTGGAGAAGAACACCCAGCCGCCCGGTTTGACCAATTGTGCACAGGCTGCGATGACGCTGGCGGGGTCGGGTACATGCTCCAGCATCTCCAAACAGGTGACCACGTCGTAATGCGCGGGCTGTTCGGCGGCCAGCGCCTCTACGGGAATCTTACGGTAATCGACCTGTTGGCCGCTTTCCAGTAGATGCAACTTGGCGACGCCTAATGCTTTATCGGATAAGTCGATGCCGGTGACGTTCCCGCCTAGTCTGGCCATGCTCTCCGACAGGATGCCGCCGCCACAGCCCACGTCCAGTATCGTTTTTCCTTGCAGGCCGACGTTACGGTCGATATAGCCCAGACGCAGCGGATTAATCTCATGCAGCGGCTTGAATTCACTGTGCGGATCCCACCATTTGTGTGCGAGTTGTGAGAATTTTTCGATTTCGATGGGATCGGCGTTGGACATGGTGGATGCGGGACATTGGACTGAGGGCGCGACTTTAGCAAATCTTGGGACTTTGCGCCAAATACTGGCAAATGATCGTGCATAGAGGAGGGGTGGTTAGGGCGAGTTCTGCTGTGGTAAACTCGCACGCTGTTTTTCAGCCTAAACCTCAAGCCTATACCCATGACTCAATTCGCGAAAGAAACACTCCCCGTTAGTCTAGAAGAAGAGATGCGCAAGTCCTATTTGGACTATGCCATGAGCGTCATCATCGGACGCGCTTTGCCAGATGTGCGCGACGGTTTGAAGCCGGTACACCGCCGAGTCCTGTTCGCTATGCACGAGTTATCCAACGACTGGAATCGTGCCTATAAGAAATCGGCGCGTATCGTCGGTGACGTGATCGGTAAATACCATCCTCACGGTGACACGGCGGTATACGACACTATCGTGCGTATGGCCCAGCCGTTCTCGCTACGCTACACGCTGGTAGACGGTCAGGGTAACTTCGGTTCGGTGGATGGCGATAATGCGGCGGCGATGCGTTATACCGAGATCCGTATGGAGAAGATCGCCCACGAGCTGCTGGCCGATCTGGAAAAAGAAACCGTGGATTTCGGACCTAACTACGACGGTTCGGAGCACGAACCGTTGGTATTTCCCACGCGTTTCCCGAATCTGCTGGTGAATGGTTCATCCGGTATCGCGGTGGGTATGGCGACCAACATTCCGCCGCATAACCTGAATGAAGTTATAGACGCGTGTCTGGCCTTGTTGGCCAATCCCGAGTTGAGTGTCGACGAGTTGATCGAATATGTGCCCGCCCCCGATTTCCCCACGGCTGGTTTCATCTACGGCCTGTCCGGCGTGAAAGAAGGCTACCGTACCGGTCGCGGCCGCGTCATCATGCGCGGTCGCACCCATTTCGAGGATATCGGCAAAGAACGCGAAGCCATCATCATCGACGAGCTACCGTATCAAGTGAACAAGGCAAACTTGCTGATCAAGATTGGTGAACTGGTGCGCGAAAAACGCCTCGAAGGCATCTCCGAGATACGCGACGAGTCCGACAAGTCCGGTATGCGCGCAGTCATTGAGTTGAAACGCGGCGAGAACGCTGACGTCATTCTGAACAAGCTGTACAAAGATACTCAGTTGCAAGACAGCTTCGGTATCAATATGGTGGCCATCATCGATGGCCAACCCAAGTTGCTGAATCTGAAGCAGATCATCGACGCTTTCCTGCGTCACCGTCGCGAAGTCGTGACGCGCCGCACCATCTTCGAATTGCGCAAAGCGCGTGAACGCGGTCATGTGCTGGAAGGTCTGGCGGTCGCTTTGTCCAATGTGGATGAGATCATCGCCCTGATCAAGGCTGCGCCTTCCCCGGCAGATGCCAAGCGTAGCCTGATGGCGCGTGGCTGGCGATCCTCGCTGGTGGAAGACCTGCTCAGCCGCGTCAGTGACTCGTCCCGTCCCGATGGTCTGTTGCCCGAGTTCGGTCTGACCGGTGAGGGGGATGCGCGTGGCTACCATCTGTCCGATGCGCAAGCTCAAGCTATCCTGGAGCTGCGCCTGCAACGTCTGACCGGCCTGGAGCAGGACAAGATCGTCGGCGAATATCGCGAGGTGATGGATAAGATCGCCGACTTGCTCGACATTTTGGCCAAGCCGGCGCGCGTGACCCAGATCATCTCGGATGAACTGGTGGCGGTGAAGGCGCAATTCGGTGACAAACGTCGCAGTGAAATCATCACCCATACCCATGACATGAGCATGGAAGACCTGATTGCGCCGGAAGACGTGGTGGTAACCCTGTCTCACAGTGGCTATATGAAGGCACAGGCATTGGATGAGTACCGCGCTCAAAAACGCGGCGGACGTGGCAAGCAGGCAACTGCGACCAAGGATGACGATTTTATCGACAACCTGTTCATCGCCAATACGCATAACAATATTTTGTGCTTCTCCAATATGGGCCGTGTGTATTGGCTCAAGGTCTATGAGTTGCCGCAGGGCAGTCGTGCCTCGCGTGGTCGCCCCATCGTGAATCTGTTGCAGTTGGAAGCAGGAGAGAAGATCAACGCAATCCTCCCGGTGGTGGAATTCAGCGAGGACAAATATGTGTTCTTCGCCACCTCCCAAGGCACGGTCAAGAAGACGCCGCTGGTCGATTTCTCACGTCCGATGAAGCGCGGCATCATCGCCATCAATCTGGACGAGGGTGATTTCCTGGTTGGCGTCGCACTCACCGATGGCAAGCATGATGTGATGTTGTTCTCCGACGGCGGCAAGGCAGTACGTTTCGATGAGGAAGACGTGCGTGCTACCGGTCGTGCCTCACGCGGTGTGCGCGGTATGAAGTTGGCCAAGGATAATCAGGTCATCTCCTTGCTGGTGGCAGAAGACGAACAACAAAGCGTGTTGACTGCAACTGAGAACGGTTACGGAAAACGCAGTCCGATTGCCGAATATACTCGTCATGGTCGCGGCACGCAGGGCATGATCGCGATCCAGACTTCGGAACGTAACGGCAAAGTAGTGGCTGCCACGCTGGTCAAGGCGGATGATGAAATCATGCTGATCGGTTCCAGCGGAGTGCTGATTCGTACCCGTGTCAGCGAGATACGCGAGATGGGTCGCACCACTCAGGGCGTGACGCTGATGAGTGTGGAGAAGGGCGACAAGTTGGTCAGCCTGAGCCGTATCGCCGATCCGGAAGATGAACCCCAGGCTGAGCAGGAATAATAGGGGAAAATGCAGGTAAGGAATTGTTGTGCGGGCCGCCACTTAAGCTTAATTATTAACTTTAACAAATCAAGATAACTTAATATTTTATATAAGGTATATTTAAAAAATGTCTATCTACAATTTTAGCGCGGGACCGGCAGTATTGCCCAGAGAAGTGTTGCTGCAAGCCCAGGCAGAGATGCTGGATTGGCATGGTAGCGGCATGTCGGTGATGGAGATGTCGCATCGCGGCAAGGAGTTCATTAGCATCGCGGCACAGGCAGAAGCCGACCTGCGCGAACTGATGGCGATACCGGATAATTACAAAGTACTGTTCCTGCAAGGCGGTGCACATCTGCAATTCTCGATGATCCCCTTGAACCTGTTGCGCGGCAAACTTTCCGCAGACTATGTGAACACCGGTGAGTGGTCGAAGAAGGCCATCGCCGAGGCGAAGAAGTTCAGTCATGTGAACGTGGTGGCGGATAACTCTGACAAAAAATGTACCTATGTTCCTGCCTTCAATACCTGGAAGTTGGACAAGGACGCGGCCTACTTGCATTACACGCCCAATGAGACCATAGGCGGAGTGGAGTTCAATTGGGTACCTAACACTGGTGGTGTGCCACTGGTGGCAGATATGTCATCCAATATCCTGTCCCGTCCTGTCGACGTTTGGAAATACGGCCTGATCTATGCCGGTGCGCAGAAGAACATCGGCCCGGCCGGTCTGACGCTGGTGATCGTGCGTGACGACCTGATAGGCCATGCCGATCCACGTCTGCCTACCATGATGGACTACAAGGTGCACGCGCAAAACGATTCGATGTACAACACGCCACCTACCTTCGGCATCTACATGGCCGGATTGGTATTCAGCTGGTTGAAGCGCAACGGCGGCATCGGCGCGATGGAACGCAACAACATCGCCAAGGCCGATCTGCTCTATGCGGCCATCGATAACAGCAACGGTTTCTACAACTGTCCGGTGAACAAGGCTGACCGTTCGCGTATGAACGTGCCGTTCACCCTGCAAGATGCCGCGCTGGATGGCGAGTTCCTGAAACAAGCGGATGCGCGCGGTCTGTTGCAACTCAAAGGACACCGTTCGGTGGGGGGGATGCGCGCATCGATCTATAACGCCATGCCTTATGAAGGTGTGAAGGCACTGGTCGATTTCATGGCTGAGTTCGCCAGCAAGAACGCCTGAGTCCATGAACAAGCCATTTCGCATCCTCACGCTGAACAAAATATCCTCGCAAGGACTGAAACGTTTTCCCGCATCTTCTTATCTGGTCGGCGCGGACATCGGTATGCCGGATGCGATCCTGGTGCGTTCGCAAGTCATGCATGACATGGAGATACCCGATAGCGTGAAAGCCATCGCACGCGCCGGTGCGGGAACCAATAACGTACCCGTCGCCAAGATGAGTGCGCGCGGAGTGCCGGTATTTAATGCGGCGGGGGCGAATGCCAATGCGGTGAAGGAGTTGGTCATCGCCGGGATGCTGCTGGCGGCGCGCAATATCGTACCCGCACTGGGCTTCACATCTGGCCTGGAAGGCGACGATGCGACCCTGCACAAGCTGGTCGAGGACGGCAAGAAGCACTATGCGGGCATCGAGTTGCGCGGTCGGACCTTGGGTATCATCGGCCTGGGCGCGATCGGCAGGCTGGTTGCGGATACTGCATTGGGCCTGGGCATGCGAGTGTATGGCTATGATCCCGAGATCACCGTGGAAAGCGCGTGGAGTCTGTCTTCGCAGGTAAAGAAGGCGCAAAGCATAGAGGAATTGCTCAAGCACAGCGATTTTGTCACGCTGCACGTGCCGCTGCTGGATGCCACACGCGGCCTGATCAACGCACAGCGCGTGCAGGCGATGAAATCCGGCAGCGTGCTGCTGAACTTCTCGCGCGATGCCATCGTAGATAGCGATGCGGTGCTGGCGGGTCTGGCGAGCAAGCATCTGCGCAACTATGTGTGCGACTTCCCCGCGCAAAAGCTACAGGGGCAGGCGCATGTGGTGACGTTGCCCCATCTGGGTGCCTCCACCGAAGAGGCGGAAGAGAACTGCGCGGTGATGGTGGTGGATCAGGTGCGCGAGTATCTGGAGCACGGCAACATCAGCAATACGGTGAATTTTCCCACCTTGATCATGCCGCGCGAATCCAAATTCCGTTTGGCTATCGCCAATAGCAACGTGCCGAATATGTTGGGGCAGATTTCGACCGCGCTGGCGCAGGCCGGAATCAATATCAGCAATATGATGAACAAATCTCGTGGGGAGATGGCGTATACCCTAGTGGATACCGATAGCGAACTACCCGCACAACTGATCGCGCATATCTCCGCCATACCCGGCGTGTTGATGGTGCGTGACCTGCCATTGCTTGAGGCTGTATGACTGAAAAACTAAAGGAATGTCGCGACGAGATTGATCGCCTCGACAACGAGATGTTGCAGATGTTGAACCGGCGCGCCACGCTGGCGCAGCAGATTGGCCATCTCAAGGAGAACGGCGTGGTGTTGCGCCCGGAACGGGAAGCGCAGGTATTGCTGCGTCTACAGGGCAAAAATCGCGGGCCTTTGAGCAACGATGCCGTTGCGGCCCTGTTCACCGAAGTGATGTCACAATGTCGTGCGCTGGAGTCGCCATTGGCGGTTGCCTATCTGGGGCCGGAAGGGACCTTCACAGAAGCAGCCGCACTGAAGCGATTCGGTAGTGCCGTACAAGGCACACCGTGCGCGAATATCGATGACGTGTTCCGCTCGGTCGAGTCGGGGGCGGTGAACTATGGTGTCGCGCCAGTGGAGAACTCTACCGAGGGCGCGGTCGGTCGTACCCTGGACATGCTGATGCAAAGCAATCTGCAGATATGCGGCGAGGTGATGTTGCCCGTCCATCAATGTCTGCTGGCTCAGCACTGCGAGCTGAGTACCATCAAGACCGTTTATTCCCACCCGCAGTCTTTAGGCCAATGCCAGGGTTGGTTGAACACACATCTGCCGCATGTGGCACGCGTCCCGGCTTCGAGTAATGCCGAGGCGGCACGTCTGGCAGCCGAGAATCCGCACAGCGCAGCCATCGCCGGTATTCAAGCTGCCGCACATTTCGGTTTGTCAGTGTGTGTCGAAAACATCGAGGACGATGCACGCAACACCACACGCTTCCTGGTACTGGGTAAGCAACACGTGGCCGCTTCCGGCAAGGACAAGACTTCGTTGGTATTGTCCGCACCGAACCGTCCGGGTGCGGTGCATGAGTTGCTCGCACCCCTGGCCAAACATGGCGTGTCCATGACCAAACTGGAGTCGCGTCCGGCGCGTTCCGGCCTTTGGGAATATGTGTTCTATATGGATGTGAATGGACATCAGGACGATGCCCAGGTCGCCGCCGCACTGGCTGAACTCAAACAGGTTGCAGCGTTTGTCAAAGTGCTGGGCTCGTATCCGGTGGCGAACTGAGGATGAAAGCAATCTGGTTGATCGCTATGCTGAGCCTTGTCGTCTTGTCCGGCTGCGCCGACCCATACCGCAATCTTTATGAAGGCATGCAACAGCGCGAGAGCATAGCAAATCCGGTTGCGCAACCCGCCGAGAACCACGTGCCATATGATCAGTACAAAGCCGAGCGCAACAGTGCGCAGGAAAAGTCTTCAGAAAAATCCCATGGCAGTGTCCCTGCCCATTAAACCGGAATCGATATGAATTACTCCGAACTGGCTCCGGCCTATATCCGGGCCATCGCACCTTACCAGCCCGGCAAACCCATCTCCGAACTGGAGCGGGAACTGGGTATCACCGACATCGTCAAGCTGGCATCTAACGAGAACCCGCTGGGCGCCAGTACCCGTGCCATCGCTGCCGCGCGTGCAGCATTGGATGCCATCGGCCTGTATCCCGATGGCAACGGTTATGCCCTGAAGGATGCGCTGGTGCAGCGCTATGGCGTGGCGATAGACCAAGTTGTGTTGGGCAACGGTTCTAACGATCTGCTGGAATTGGCGGCACGTGCATTTTTGACGGTGGGCGACAAGGCAGTTTATTCCGACCATGCTTTCGCCGTGTATGCACTGGCGACACAGGCGGTCGGGGCAACGGGGATCAGTGTTAAAGCGCAGTTGTTCGGCCATGATCTGGATGCGATGGGCAAGGCGGCGGTGGAGCAGGGCGCAAAGATCATCTTTATCGCCAACCCCAACAATCCGACCGGCACCTTCCTGAGCGGTACAGCCTTGCATGAATTCTTGCAGGGGCTGCCAGCCAAAATCCTGGTGGTCTTGGATGAGGCCTATAACGAATTCCTGCCCGTCGAATGCCGTTACGACAGCGTGAGCTGGCTGAGCGAGTTTCCTAACCTCATCATCTCGCGCACCTTTTCTAAGGCTTATGGCTTAGCATCGCTGCGCGTTGGTTACGCCTTGGGTAACGCGCAAGTTATCGATATGCTGAACCGTGTGCGTCAGCCGTTCAACGTCAACAGCATGGCGCAAGCCGCAGCCGTTGCAGCCTTGCAAGACCAGGAGTTCGTGCAGCTGACCTTTGAACACAACCGCCGCGGCATGGAACAACTGACGCACGGCCTGACCGCTTTGGGGCTGAGTTACATCCCTTCCTATGGCAACTTCGTCAGCTTCCATGTCGTGCATCCTGTGCTGAGCCCAGCCGAGGGCGCGGCGCGCATCTATCATCGCCTACTTGAATCGGGCGTGATTGTCCGTCCTGTGGGAAATTACGCGATGCCGGGCTATCTGCGCGTGAGCATAGGATTGAAGAATGAGAATGAGAAATTTTTGAACGCATTGAAAGCGATATTAGGAGAGCAGCAATGATTATAGTGATGGGTAAAGATGTAACCGACGAACAGATAGGCGCGGTGGTAAGACGTTTGGAAACAGCGGGCCTGAAGGCGAATATCTCGCGCGGTATCGAACGCACCGTGATTGGCGCGATAGGCGATGAACGCGGCTTGAGCGAAGAGATGTTCACCCCCTTGCCCGGTGTCGAATCGGCCATGCACATCGCCAAGCAATACAAGATCGTGTCGCGTGAATCGCACAAACAGAACACCGTCATCGACATCGGCGGCATCAAACTGGGGGGTAATCAGATCCAGATCATCGCCGGCCCTTGCTCGGTGGAGACCCAGGAACAGATGGATCTGTCGGCCAAGTTCGTGCATGAAGCGGGTTGTCGCTTAATGCGCGGCGGTGCGTTCAAACCGCGCACCAGCCCCTACGCATTCCAAGGCAAGGGCGTGGAAGGACTGGACATGTTCCGCAAAGCGGCGAGCAAATATAAGCTGCCCATCGTCACTGAGTTGATGGATGTGCGCCAGATTGATGCCTTCCTCGAATATGACGTGGACGTGATTCAGATCGGCACGCGCAATATGCAGAACTTCGATCTGCTCAAGGAAGTCGGTCGTCTCAGCAAGCCGGTGATCTTGAAGCGCGGGATGTCTGCGACCATCTCGGAATGGCTGATGTCGGCGGAGTACATCGCGGCGGGCGGCAATCACAACATCATCTTCTGCGAACGCGGTATCCGTACTTTTGAGACCGCTTACCGCAATGTGCTGGACGTCACAGCTATCCCGGTATTGAAGAAAGAGACCCACTTGCCGGTGATCGTCGATCCGTCCCATGCCGGCGGTAAAGCATGGATGGTGGCGGCCTTGTCGCAAGCGGCGGTGGCTGCGGGTGCGGACGGCTTGCTGGTCGAGATGCATCCCAACCCTTGCGAAGCATGGTGTGATGCGGATCAGGCACTGACCCCGGATGAATTGAAGAAACTGATGGTTACCTTGGGCGGTATCGCCAATGCGATAGGTCGTACCCTGTAAGCAGCCTTACTGCTGAAGCTAAAACGGCAGACATTCGTGTCTGCCGTTTTTCATTTCAATAACCATTTTTTATTGATAGCGCAATGCCTCGATAGGATCGAGTTGTGCGGCCTTCCTGGCCGGATAGAAACCGAAGAATATCCCCACAGCAGCCGCCACGCTGAAGGCTACCAGCACCGAACTGGCCGAGATGATCACCGCCGTGCCGGTGAATGTCTCGACCAGTAATGCGCCGCCTATGCCCAACAAGAGGCCTATGCTGCAACCCATCACCGAGATGATGATGGCTTCAAGCAGGAACTGCAGCAGGATGTCGCGCTGGCGCGCACCGATCGCCATGCGTATGCCGATCTCGCGGGTACGTTCGGTCACGGAGACCAGCATGATGTTCATGATGCCTATGCCGCCCACCAGTAACGAGACCGAGGCGATCGCACCCAGCAGCAAGGACATCACGCGGGTACTCTCGGCAGCCGAATCCGCTGCGGCGGTGAGGTTACGCAGAAAGAAATCGGCGTCCTGTCCTTCTCGTATTCGGTGACGCTGGCGCAACAACTCGGTCATGCTCTTTTCAACCTGAGGCATGATCTCCTGTGTGCTGGTCTGCACCATCATCATGCGCACCGAACCGGGGAATTGCGTGCCGAACACTTGACGTTGCGCGGTACTGAGCGGGATGAGGATGGTGTCATCCTGATCACGCCCGTCCATGCCCTGGCCTTTTAGTGCCAAAGTGCCAAGAATGAGAAAGGGACTCTGGCGTATGCGTATGGTCTTGCCCACCGGGTCCTCATCACCGAACAGATTCTGCGCGGCAGTCTGACCGATCAGCGCAACCCGTGTCGCCGAACGCACATCTGACAGGGTGAAAGCCGAACCAGTGGCGATACTCCATGAGCGTGCCGCTAGATAACTAGGTGTCGTCCCGATTACAGAGGTGTTCCAGTTGTTCGGGCCGTAGATGATCTGCGCGTTGCCGGGGTGGATGGGTGCGACCGCCACTACGCCGGCTAACTCACTGATCGCGTCCCCATCGCTGACGTTGAGCGTATAGCCACCACCGGAACCGGAGCGCACACCGCCTGCCGAGCTGCTGCCTGACAATAAGATGAACAGATTACTGCCCATAGACTCGATGGATTGTTTGATTGCATATTGGGCACCTTGTCCGATGGACATCATCAGCACCACCGCCCCCACGCCTATGACCATCCCTAACATGGTAAGCAGGGTGCGCAACTTATTCGCCCCCATCGCAAGCCATGCTTCACCCAACATCATCAGTGTCATGTCACCACCTTAGTGGGATGGTCGCTGATGATCTTGCCATCATGAAAGTGGATCTGACGCTGTGCATGCCGAGCGATGTCTTCCTCGTGGGTGACCAGCACGATGGTAATGCCCTCGCGGTTGAGCGACTCGAACAATTTCATGATCTCGCCACTGGTGCGGCTGTCCAGATTACCGGTGGGCTCGTCGGCGAGAAGCAAACTGGGGCGGTTCACCAAGGCTCGGGCGATCGCCACGCGCTGTTGTTGGCCGCCGGATATCTGATTCGGCAAAGACTGCGCCTTGTCAGACAACCCCACCTTACGCAGGAGCTCCAGAGCACGATCATGTCGTTCTGCGCGGTCCACGCCGCAATAGATCAGGGGCATGGCGACATTGTCCAGCAGGGTCATGCGCTGCAACAGGTTGAAACCCTGGAATACGAAGCCTATGGTGCGATTGCGCAGCAATGCCAGTTCATCCTTGTCCAGTTGCGCGACACTGCGCCCAGCCAGACGATACTCCCCGGAGGATGCGCCATCCAGACAGCCGAGGATGTTCATAAAGGTAGACTTTCCCGAGCCGGACGGCCCCATGATGGCGACGAATTCACCATTGCCGATGTTCAGGTTGACGTCTTTCAGGGCCGGAAAAGGACCTGCCGCCGTTTGATAAGCCTTGTGCAAGCCGGTGATGTGGATCACAGCATCGTTCATCAGAACATCCTTCTGGGCGGACTGGCGCTGCTGGGTGACTTGTTGTCTGCTTGAGCTTCACCGAGCGCGACGGTGTCTCCGGCCTTCAGCTCGCCGCCTACTATCTCGGTATTACGGTTGTCGGTGATGCCTAACGATACCGTGACGGGGATGAGCTTGCCTTTCTTCAATACGAACACCTTGCCGCTGTATCCCAGATGCTTTTCTGTATCGCTGCGCCCTGTTCTGTCCGTAGTCTTGGGCACTTCATCGTTGCTTGGTTTGAAACGCAATGCCGCATTAGGTACTAATAGGACAGCCTTGCGTTCTGCCACCGGTATGCTCACATAGGCGGTCATACCCGGCAGCAATATCTGCTCGGGATTGTCCACATTGATCACCACGTCATAAGTGACGACGTTTTGCAGTGTGGTTGGATTCAGTCGCACCCGTTGTACCTTACCTTGAAAGCTGCGACTGGGAAATGCGTCCACGGTGAAATGTGCTGCTTGCCCTTCGCGTATGCTGCCGATGTCGGCTTCGGCGAAGTTGGCATCGATCTGCATCTTGGCCAGATCTTGCGCAATCTTGAACAGGGTAGGGGTTTGCAAGCTGGCCGCCACGGTCTGCCCGACATCCACTGAGCGATCCACCACCACACCAGACACGGGTGAACGTATCACCGAGTAAGCCAGATTGGCGGTATCTTTTTCCACTGCCGCAAGTGACAATTTGAGGCTGGCCTGTGCCGCCCTCTTGGCCTGTACTGCGGTGTCCAGCTCCAGGCGGGAGACATACTCCTGTCCGTACAGTCCACGTGTGCGTGCTTCGTTGGCACTGGCCAGTTCCAGTGAGGCACGTGCGCTTTCGACGCTGGCCAGACTCTGCTTCTGTTGTGCAGCCAGCAGGGAGTTATCCAGCTCCAATAATATTTGGCCTTTTTCTACCTTGCTATTGAAGTCCACATACAGTTTTTTCACCGTGCCCGAAACCTGCGTACCCACATTCACCAGCGATACCGGATTAATCGTGCCATTGGCAGAAACAGTGAGACTGATATCGCCGTTATCCAGCGTTTGTAGCCGGTATTGTTGTTCCGGTGGTAGTTTGTTGTAGTGCTGATAGCCGTATCCCCCGGCGATGACGGCCAAGATAAAGAGCGCCAGCCAAGTTATTTTTGAGCGTAGGAGTGTTTTCATCATTCGGCCTTCTTAGTAGTAGCGTTGTCTTCAGGCACGGGTGAGTCTGATAGCGTCTGTAGCAAGTCACCATCCAGACTGCCCATCGCTTGGGCCAGCGTAGCGCGACTGATGTTCCAGTTGAAGCGTGCCTGTATATCCTGTTGATGCGCGTTTGCCAAAGCACTTTGCGCATTCAGTACGTCCAGCATGATGCCGACTCCGGCCTGGTAGCGACCTAAGGCGATCTGCTCGGATAGGGTCGCGTTGTGTAGCAGATCTGCGGTGGTGCGTAACGCTTGCGTGGCAGTGGTAAGGTTCTGATATGCGGTCCAGACATCTAGTGCGACCTGCAGGCGCAGCTTCTCCAACTGGGCTTGTTTCACCTCGACTTGGGCCTCGGCAGAACGGATGCGATAGGTGGGCGCATAACCTGAAAATATCGGCGTGCTGAGTGTGACGCCCAAGGTCGAACCGCGATTCAGACCGTTGCCCATCACGCCTTGATAGGCGCTGGTCGCACCCAAAGAGATTGTCGGCATGGCGGCGGCCCGAGTCGCATCGGTATTGGCTTGTGCGGCTTTAACCTGTGCCTCGGCAGCTTGCAGGTCTGGGCGCAGTTCGCGTGCTGTATCGATGAGTGCAGCTATATTGCGTTGAAAGTCCTCGGGTATGCCTTGCTGGTTGGATGGCACCAGTTCTATCTGCTGCGGCACATCCAGGCCCATGATATTGGCTAGCGTACCTCGTGCGATCTGATGCGTGCCCGTGGCGGTGATGCGATTCAAGGTCGCTTGGGAATAAGCCGTCTGTGCGGAGAATTTGTCTGCCGGTGTGGCGCTACCCGCAAGATATCTGGCCTGTGCGGCGGCAAAGCTGGCTTGTGCGGCTGTTTCGGACTCTCTCGCCGCGGTCAGGGCGGCGAAGCTGGATTGTGTCTGGTAAAAGGACTGTACCGCAGCCAGGAATATCGTCTGCACCAGACTATCTTGCGAGTGACCTGCTGCACTTAACAGTTGCTTCGCGCTTTCCAGATTGGCCGAGCGTGCGCCAAAATCGTAGAGCAGATAGGACAGTGACAAGCCTATGTTGCGTTGATTGTAGGCTGTACCGTTAGACTGGCCAGTTGCGACTCAGGCCCGCGTTGAGCGTCAGGTTGGGTAGATAGGACGCTTTGTTCACACCTACTTGAGCCGCTTGTACTCTGGCACTGGCCCATGCTTCGCGCGTCTGGGGGTTGTTACACAAAGCCAGATTCACCACATCGAACAGATTGAGTGGATTCTTGGCTAAAATCTCTTCACATGGATCACCTTGTGCTCCATGTAGGCGCAATGCGGGTCTTAAGTGGCAGCATGGATTGTGTATCGAAAGGGTCGGATACCTCATCAGCTACAGCTCCTACACTACCAAGCAGCAGAAGGGAAAAACTAGCATATCTGATGAATAGTGCAGGCATGGGCGACAAAGCAGAGATGTGTCTGCGGATTGTAGCCGCGCGAGGCTGGCAGGCGACTTTATCATTTGTAAAAAATTATTCGCAATTCCGCAAAAAATTTCTCTCTCCCTTTGCGCGCCGTTAAGGTGACGGACTCGGATAGCGTCTATGCACCGCTTCGATCTGTTCCAGTATTTCCACCGACAGCACCACTTCGGCACTGTCCAAGTTCTCTTTTAACTGCGCCAGTGTGGTCGCGCCCAGGATCACGCTACTAGTGAACCAGCGGGTGCGGGCGAAGGCTAGCGCCAGTGTGGCTGGCGTCATTCCGGCCTCGCCCGCGATGCGCACATATTCCCGTGTAGCGGCGGGTACATTGATCTTTGCATAACGTTGACCGAAGTTGGGGAACAAGGTGATGCGTCCGTGTGCTTTGGCATCTGCAAGATACTTGCCGGACAGATGGCCGAACGCCAGCGGGCTGTATGCCAGTAAGCCAACGTTTTGGTGACGACAGACTTCCGCCAAGCCAGACTCGAAAGTGCGGTTCATCAGACTGTAGGCGTTCTGTATCGACACCACGCAGGGCAAGCCGTGTAGTTTGGCGAGGCGAGTGAATTCGCTCACGCCCCAAGGAGGTTTCGTTGCTCAGACCGATGTGACGTACCTTGCCCGATTTGACCAACTCGCCCAAGGCTTGCAGTTGCTGTTCGATAGGTTCGCTGTCGTGTTCCTGGCTGATGTCATAGCTGGTGCCACCAAACATCGGCACGTAACGATCCGGCCAATGGAGTTGATACACGTCCAGATAGTCGGTCTGTAAACGACGCAAGCTGCCGTCGATGGCGGCTTGCAGATGTTCACGGTTGATATGCGGACCGTTGCGTATCCAGGCGAAACCGCGCGATGGCCCGGCGATCTTGCTGGCAACAATCAATTGGTCGCGCTGCTGATGCTTCAACCAGGTGCCTATATAACGCTCGGTGCTGCCCTGCGTCTCGGCGCGCGGCGCGACCGGGTACATCTCGGCCGTGTCGATAAAGTTCACGCCATGGCCGACCGCCATGTCGAGCTGCGCATGGGCGTCTGCCTCGCTGTTTTGTTCGCCGAAGGTCATCGTGCCTAGACATAAGGCCGATATTTTAAGATCACTGCCGCCTAATTTTTTGTATTCCATGATTTTCTCTTGATGGGCTTGGCTGCAGACTAGCTCCTTCCTTATTTTGGGGATAGGAGAAATGCAGCTTGTGAATTATTTCCTGCATCATTCTAAAACAGATGTGCCTCCTTACGTGTTAGCATTTTGTCCGTGAAACATCCCGTCTTATTTGTGTCGCATGGCGCACCTACTTTGCCGATAGAACCGGGTGAAACTGGTGTCGCTTGGCGTGAACTCGGTGAGCATCTGGTTAAACCAAAAGCGATACTGATGATCTCCGCGCATTGGGCGACTCGTGTTCCTACAGTCAGCACGTCCGCACGGCCAGAGACGCTACATGATTTCACCGGCTTTCCTGCCGAATTGTATCGATTAAGCTATCCGGCATCAGGTGCGCCCAATATGGCCGGCGACGCCGTATCCTTGTTGCGTCATGCGGGCATCCATGCCCAGACGGACGAGTCACGCGGCTTGGATCATGGCGCTTGGGTGCCGCTGATGTTTCTTTTCCCTGAAGCAGACATACCCGTCACCCAACTTTCTCTGCAAGCCGATCTGGACCCGGCCTGGCATTTTGCCTTGGGTAGGGCATTGCGACCATTGCGCGAGCAGGGTGTGTTGATTATAGCGAGCGGTTCCATCACGCATAACTTGCGCGCCTTATTCGCCCACCCACAGGGTCAGGCCGTTCCTGCGTGGGTATCGAACTTCTGTGACTGGATGTCGGACAAGATTGCAACAGGCGATGTCGAAGCACTCTTGCGATATCGCGACCTCGCACCGTTCGCGGCGCAAAACCATCCCACTGACGAACATCTGTTGCCCTTGTTCGTCGCACTCGGTGCCGCAGACGATATCGCAGCTGGCCGCCACCTGAATCGGGTGACGACCTACGGCATTTTGGCTATGGATGCCTGGCGATTCGATTGATTTCAGCACGGCTACTTAGGCTCAACCGAACGACATATGACCCGTTTGCTAGTAGAATGGCGACGGAAAAATATTTTTAAGATCGTAAAAGGCATAAATCATACATGAGCACCCCTAAGACACGCATTTACACTCCCTTCGTTCGTTCTACCCAGCTTACATTCGAACAGTTATTGTCCAATCACATGACCTATACCGAGGGCAAGTTACCCAAGACGGCCACGGAGCGAGATTGGTATGAGGCTTCCGCGCATTCCGTGCGCGACCATCTTATCGAAAAGATGTCTAAGACCATGGATGACAACCATGAGAACGACCCCAAGCGAGTCTATTATCTGTCTTTGGAATTTCTGATCGGTCGCACACTTTCGAACGCCGCGCTGAATATGGGTGTGCAGTCTGAATTGAGCGACGGTTTGCAGGCCTTGGGGCATAAGTTGGAAAGCATCGAAGAGATGGAAATCGATGCGGCCCTGGGGAATGGTGGTTTGGGGCGCTTGGCTGCCTGTTTCCTGGATTCTATGGCTACATTGAACGTGCCGGGCATGGGCTACGGTATCCGATATGAATACGGCATGTTCAACCAGCGCATCGAGAACAACCAACAGATCGAATATCCAGACAACTGGTTGCGTTATGGTAATCCTTGGGAGTTCCAGCGTCCCGAGCGTATCTATCCGGTGAAGTTCAAAGGTCATGTCGTTAATTTCTCAACAGGCAAAGGTCAGGCTGAATGCCATTGGGTAGATTGTGAGACGGTGATGGCCATGGCCTATGACTTGCCTATCCCGGGTTACGCGAACGATACAGTCAACAACCTGCGCCTCTGGGCTGCCAAGGCACCACGCGAATTTGACTTGGAGTCTTTCAACGCGGGTGACTACATCGGTGCCGTACAAGAGAAGGAAGTAATCGAAAGTCTATCCAAGGTGCTGTACCCTAACGATAGCTCCGCGATGGGTAAGGAACTGCGCCTGAAACAGGAATACTTCTTTGTCTCTGCCTCTATCCAGGACATCCTGCATCGCTTCTTGCTCGATCACGACGACTTGGAGAAACTGCCCGAGAAGGTCGCCATCCAGTTGAACGATACGCATCCCGCGATTGCCGTCGCGGAATTGATGTATCAGCTGCTCGATGTACACCATCTGCCATGGGATAAAGCATGGAATATCGTCACTCACGTATTCTCCTACACCAACCATACTTTGATGCCGGAAGCGCTTGAGACTTGGGGTGTGGAGAAATTTGAACGTGTGTTACCACGTCACCTGCAGATAATCTACCAGATCAATCACGATTTTCTTGAGCAGGTCAACCATCAGTTCCCGGGCGATAATGAACTGCTGCAACGTGTCTCCATCATCGATGAGAACAATGGTCGGCGCGTGCGTATGGCGTATCTGGCTATCGTCGGCAGTCATACTGTGAACGGCGTGGCGGCGATCCACAGTGGCCTGCTCAAAACCACATTGTTCGCTGATTTCGATCGTATCTATCCGACCAAATTCATCAACGTGACGAACGGCATCACGCCGCGCCGTTGGTTGAATCAAGCCAATCCGCAACTCACCGAGTTGATCGGGTCGCGTATCGGTAAGGATTTCGTGGGCGATCTGGCCAAGCTACAAGCACTGGTGCCGTATGCGGATGACGCAGATTTCCGTAAGCAATTCCGTGCGGTCAAGCATACAAATAAAATCCATCTCGCTCAGATCATCAAACAGAAGGTCGGCGTGACCGTAGACCCGAACTCGTTGTTCGACGTGCAGATCAAACGTATCCATGAATACAAGCGCCAACTGCTCAACGTGCTGCATGTCATCACCATGTACAACCGCATCCGTTCCGGTCAGACCGAGGGACTCACGCCCCGTACGGTGATCTTCGCGGGAAAAGCGGCACCCGGATACAAGACGGCCAAACTGATCATCCGTTTGATCAATGATGTGGCCAGCATCGTCAATAATGATCCGGCAGTGGGTAATTTTCTCAAAGTGGTGTTCTACCCCAACTATGATGTTTCCTCAGCCGAGAACCTGTTCCCAGCCAGTGATTTATCGGAACAGATTTCGACCGCAGGCACGGAAGCATCCGGTACCGGCAATATGAAGATGGCGCTGAATGGCGCGCTGACCATTGGTACGCTAGATGGCGCGAACATCGAGATCGGTGAAGAGGTCGGTTCGGAGAATATCTTCATCTTCGGTATGACGACACCCGAAGTCGCCGGCTTGCGCTCACGAGGCTATAACCCCAGTGTGCATTACAACAGCAATGCCGAGTTACGCCAGGTGCTGGAAATGATAGCTAACGGGTTCTTCTCCGTGGAAGAGCCGGACCGCTACCAAATCATCTATGACAACCTGACTAAGCACGGTGATCACTACATGCTGCAAGCCGACTACGCGAGTTATGTCGCGACTCAGGAACAGGTCAGTGCGCTGTATCAGGATCAGGAAGAGTGGACGCGTCGCGCCATCTTGAACGTGGCGCGCATGGGCAAGTTCTCCAGTGATCGTACCATTCGCGAATATGCGGACAATGTCTGGAAGGTCAGGCACAACCGATCCAAATCAGAGTAAAGGCCGGTAGCTTGGCGATGGATCTCGTTCTTGCAGGTGATATCGGCGGTACCAAGACCAGACTCGCTTTGGTCGAGGTGTCCGGTACGCAAGTCGATATCAAGCACGAGGTCACTTATCAGAGTCGCTCCTACACGCACTTCGAGAATCTGCTGGAAGACTTCTTGTCGGGCCTAGACAGCCGAGTTCATGTGGCTTTGGGTATCGCCGGCCCGGTGCAGGGCAGGGTGGTGAGAACCACCAATCTGCCCTGGCAGATCGAAGCGGATATGTTGCAGCGTCGCTTTGATTTCCTTTCCTGCGGCTTACTCAATGACCTGGAGGCGACCGCCTGTGGTTTACCCGCCTTGCGTGAGGATGATTTCCTGACTTTGCAAGTCGGTGCAGCGTCTGCCTCTGGCAATCAAGCGGTGATTGCTGCAGGAACAGGATTGGGGGAGGCCGGTCTGTTCTGGGACGGCATTCATCATCGGCCTTTTGCGACAGAGGGCGGTCACACCAGTTTTACGCCTGCCAATCAATTGGAATTCGATCTGCTGTGTCATCTGCAGCTACAGTTCCAGCATGTCAGTTGGGAGCGTGTCGTATCCGGTATGGGTATCATCAGCCTGCACGAATTTCTTTGTACATATCGAAAGACGACTATCCCAAGTGATCTGGCGCTAGAGATGCAGAACGGCGACAGGGCGGCGGTGATCGCCCGAGCGGCCATGAACAAACGCGACGCGATCTGTGTCGAGACCATGCAATGTTTCGTGCGCCTATACGGCGCCGAGGCCGGTAACGTGGCACTCAAGATGATGGCTCGTGGGGGACTTTATCTGGGCGGCGGCATCGCACCGAAAATATTGCCACTGCTTCAGGACGGAGAATTCATCACGGCCTTCTTGAATAAAGGCCGGATGCGTCCATTGTTGGAAGCCATGCCTATCAGGGTGATCCTGAATGACAGGGCCGCCTTGTTTGGACCGGCGTTATACGCCGCAGCTGCATGCAATAACTTATAAAAATAACTTTTGGATATCTTTGCTCGGTACCTGAATCGTGCAAAGTCGGAGGTGGGGAAATGGCTGCTTTGAAAATATTGTTTGTGACTTCGGAAGTCGCACCTTTAATAAAGACCGGTGGATTAGCCGATGTCAGTGGCGCATTGCCTGCGGCGTTACGTAAACTTGGGGTGGATGTACGCGTACTGTTGCCGGGCTATCCTGTGGTGATGGAAAAGTGTCAGTCTTACGAGGTAGTGGCGAACTTTACCTACATGACGGGTTTCCCTAAGGCAAGGTTGCTTTCGGGCAAGATGGACAACGATGTGCCATTGTTAGTCCTGGATTGCCCGGCACTTTATCAGCGTGAGGGTGGTCCGTATCAGGATGCGCAAGGTAATGACTGGGCTGATAACGCCAAACGTTTCGCGCTGTTATCCAAAGTGGCAGCTATCTTGGGCGGGCGGGCCACCCCTCTGGCCTGGCACCCGAACCTGGTGCATTGCAACGATTGGCAAAGCGGCTTGACGCCAGCGTATCTGCATTACAAATCCGGCGCGGCAGCGAGCATCATCACCATACACAATCTGGCGTTCCAAGGAAATTTCCCGAGCTCTAATGTGCATGCACTGGGCTTGCCAGCATCCAGTTACAACATGGCAGGACTGGAGTTCCATGGCCTGATGTCCTTCCTCAAGGCCGGTATGTTCTACGCCGACCATATCACCACGGTCAGCCCGAACTATGCCAAAGAGATCCAGCAGGATGAGTTGGGCTTTGGTATGCAGGGCCTGTTGAGCGATCGCAGTGATGAGCTCACCGGCATCCTCAACGGTATCGACGAGGTCGAATGGGATCCAGCCAGTGATCCTCATCTAATCAAAAACTACGACAGCAAGAGCATCAAAGCCAAGGCGCTGAACAAACAGGCTTTGCAAAAACGCATGGGGCTGGATGAGGACGCGAGTATCCCGTTACTGGGCGTAGTCAGCCGTTTTACCCAGCAAAAGGGCTTGGATCTGTTGCTGGAGATCGCTCCGCGTCTGATGCAGATACCGGTGCAACTGGTTATGTTGGGCAGCGGGGATGCCGTTATGCAACAAGACGCGCAGGACTTAGCTAAACGCTATCCCGGCAAGATCGGTGTGGTGGTGGGTTTCAATGAAGCGCTGTCGCACCAAATCGAAGCCGGTGCCGATATGTTCATCATGCCGTCACGTTTCGAACCCTGTGGCCTCAACCAGATGTACAGCCAACGTTACGGTACACCGCCACTGGTGCACGACACCGGCGGCCTGGCCGATTCGGTGGTGGATTGCAATGTTGAGAGTCTGGCAGACGGCAGTGCCAGCGGCTTTGTGTTCCATGGCATGACTGCCGAGAATCTGTATCGCACTATCCTGCGGGCCGTCTCGGTCTATGGCAACAAAAAGGATTGGCAGGCTCTGTGCGTGAACTGCATGGCCAAGGATTTCAGCTGGGAGACCAGTGCCAAGGCGTACCTCGACGTCTATCACAAGGTGCTGGAACGCTAGGGCTACAGACAGCTAGTTTCAGACTGGCTGAGACACCTACTCAGCTGGTGTGAGATTCAGAAATGGTGAGCACGATAACGTCTGGAAGAGAGCTGGGAGGCAATCGTCTTGCACAGTACTTCATCAGTTCTTCTTCACTTGCCGACAAATTGTTGTGCAGGGTGACATGAGCAATCAACTGCACCTGTCCGCTTGCATCTGTCTGTCTTACGACTCGAGTCAGCGCGATGGCGGGATGTTCGTATAGCGCCTCTTCTATCTGTCTCGGAAAGACCCGTTGTCCGTCCCTGAGCAACATATTCTCTTTGCGTTCTATGATTGTAAAGAAGCCGTTTTCATCCATGCTGGCGATGTCACCAGTGGCTAACCAACCATCCCGCAACACGTGTGCTGTGGCCTTGTCCCGCCTGTTGCTGGTGCCACCATAACCCGAAAATACCTGCGGACCGCGCACCCACAATTCACCTATCTGTTCAGTCACGACGGTTAGGCCGCTATCCAGATCGACGATCTTGGCTTCTGTATCGGGCAACGGCAAACCCACCACGCCGCTTTGCCGACGTCCGGCTAGCGGCATCGCCAATACGGCAGGAGACGCTTCAGCCACACCATAGGCTTCGATCAGACGACCACGGGTGATCTTTTCGAACATCTCTCGTATCTCCAGCGCCAGGGGCGCACCACCTACAGCGCATACGCGTATCGAAGCCAGTCCGAACTTGCGCACACCCGGCGTGTGGGCCAATTGCTGGATGATGGGCGGGGTGGTTGGGAAATAGGTTGGCTGATATTTCTTGATGGTCCGCAACAGCAGCGGGATGTTAGTCTCGGGTAACAGGATCAAGGTCGCCCCCAGATATACGCCGAGATGCAATAGTCCGGTCAGTCCGTAGGCGAGTGAGAACGGCTGTTGCGCCAGAAAACGTTCCGCACCGGGGCGAGATTCGGGTAACCAATGGCGCAGTTGCAATGCGTTAGATGCCAGATTTCGATGCGTCAACGGAATAGGCAGGGAAGGGCCGCTGCGCCCATAGGAATAGACGATGGCCGCCATCTCATTGACTGATAGTGTGATCTCCGGTGGAAAATTGCGCCCCCGAGCCAACACCTGCTTGAACTCGACGTAGCGTCTGTGCAGTTTGCTGTTGTGTTTGTCGGGAGAGAACCACGGTAGCCAATGACCGTCTTGCACATGGTGTAACAGTGCAAACTTCAATTTTTCACGCCACCCCATATGGTCCATGCGCGAGGCGAACACCACCCGATGCAGGCTGGCAACGCGGACATCGGATTGCAGAGGGTTGCGCAGGGCTATATATCTATCGGTTGAAGTGATCAGCATCACAGTTTTGGTATCCGCAATGCGGTCGAACAGCATGTCTTTTTCAGTGTGGGCATCGGTCAGCACAGCAACCGCGCCCAGCTTTAAAACAGCGTAATAGGCGATGATCCAGTTGGGCGTGTTCGGCAACGCCAGCATCACCTTGTCGCCAGGTTTGATACGAAGAGATAACAGGCCATGGGCAAAACGATTTGCCATCCGGTCCAGCGTGCGCCAATCCATCTTGCCGCCGAAGTAATCTACAGCAGTCGTCTTGGCGTAACGCCGTGCAGTCGCCTCCAGCAACCGTGGCAGGGCGACCGTGGGTGATTTGATGCGATAGGGCGTGCGCGTGTCGTAGAACTTCAGCCAAGGTCGCTCTGCTTCCAATGCCTTGAGTTCTAGGCGCCGTTGTGTCTTCTTTTGCGCCTTGTATTCCAGCAGTGTCAGCGGATCAGACTGCGCCTGCAGGAAGCGCTCGATGCTGCGATTCACCGCGTCTGGTCTTTCCACCATGACCTGATGCGCGGACACTTGTATCACCACTTCTTCCACATCTGGAATGAGCTTGGCGACTTCCTTGTAAGCGGAATGCGAGAACAGGATGTCACGTTGCCCGAGGATCACCATGGTCGGTATCTGGATATTTTTTAGATACTCGGTACCATCCCACACCGCGAGGCCGTTCTTGTTTTGCAGGTACACCACATGTGCGGGAGGATAGATGCGTGCCGCGTAGAAGCCGACGTAGGGCAACAGATTGCGTATCCGGGTCAAGATGCTGGGCGGGATACGCAAAACCATGCGTCCTAGCCAGCGCAATTTGAAACGCACGGCGGAGGAAATAACGACCAGTGCAGTGACGCGTTCGGCATGCGCTTGCAGAAAATAGGCAGCTAAAGCACCGCCAAAGGAATGACAAATCAGAATGAAATGCGAGGGAACTTGCAACACTTCCAGTGCGGCTTCGATATCGGCCACCAACTCCGGCACATCGTAACGCGCATCATCCGCCTCGGTAGGTGCATCGGTGTAACCGTGGCCGCGCAGATCGAGCGCAATGACACGATAGTCCGCTTGGAAATGCTCCAGCTGATTTTCCCAATAGGCAGCCCGACCGCCGAAACCATGCAGAAACACCATAGTCTGTGCCGCATCGCGTGCACCGGTGTCGACCACACTCATCTCCAAGGCACGACCATCCGCCAAGCGATTCGGCAACTTGATGGTGTAGCGATGCAGGTCGACATCGAATCTCATGGCAGCCGGATATACCCCAAGAAAAGATCGGTGGTGATACGATTTTCGGCACTAGACGTGCCGAAGCGGGTCACTTATTTACTATGGCGATGGTAATACTCGATTAGCCCGCTGGTTGAAGCATCGTGCGGCGCGGCCGCAGCGGAATCAGGCAGTTCTTTCAATATCTTTGCAGCCAGTTGTTTGCCTAGTTCGACGCCCCATTGATCGAAGGGGTTGATATTCCAGATCACGCTTTGCACGAACACCTTGTGTTCATACAAGGCGATCAGCATGCCCAATGTATGCGCATCCAATCGTTCGACCAACAAGGTGTTGGTGGGTTTGTTTCCAGGAAACACCTTGTGCGGGAGCAATGCTGCCAATGCTTCTCCTGATAATCCTTGAGCCACCAACTCAGCACGGGCCTGTTCTTCGGTCTTGCCGACCATCAAGGCTTCGGTTTGTGCGAAGCAGTTGGCGATCAGGATGGCGTGATGCTCGCCCAAAGGATTCTGGCTATGCAAGGGGGCGATGAAGTCGCAGGGGATAAGGCGCGTACCCTGATGTATCAACTGGTAGAAGGCGTGTTGACCATTGGTGCCCGGTTCGCCCCATACTTCCATTCCGGTATCGTAATCCACGGCTTTACCCTGGCGATCTACGCCCTTGCCGTTGCTTTCCATATCGAGTTGTTGCAGATAGGCAGTGAAGCGGTGCATGTACTGGTCATAAGGGAATACCGCATTCGATTCGGCATGAAAGAAGTTGCCATACCAGACGCCCAGCATCGCCATCATCACCGGGATGTTTTTATCCAAGGGCGCGTGTCGGAAATGCTCATCCATTGCGTGAGCACCGCTCAGCAATTCCTCAAACTTGTCCATGCCCAGATATAAGGCGATAGGGAGACCGATTGCCGACCACAAGGAATAACGCCCGCCCACCCAATCCCAGAATTCGAACACGTTGTCCGGATTGATACCGAACTGGGCGGTCGCCTTCAGGTTGGTGGAGACCGCCGCAAAATGTTTTGCGACAGCCTGTTCGTCACCCAGTTGCGCAATCAGCCAAGTACGTGCGGAATGCGCATTGGTCAAAGTCTCTTGCGTGGTGAAGGTCTTGGAGCTGACGATGAACAATGTGGTCGCCGCGTCTACTTTTTTGAGTGTCTCACACAGATGCGAGGCATCGATATTGGAGACGAAATGGACGCGCATACCTTGATTTGCAAAGCTCTTGAGTGCTTCACAGACCATCAATGGGCCCAGGTCGGAGCCGCCGATACCGATGTTGACGATGTCCGTAATGCGTTTACCGGTGTGACCGAGATGTTGTCCGTTACGCACCGCATCGGAGAAACGTTGCATCAAGCCCAGAACACGCTTCACATCAGGCATGACATCTTTGCTATCGACACAAACAGGGCGGTCGGAGCGGTTACGCAAGGCGGTATGCAGTGCGGCACGACCTTCGGTACTATTAATCTTCTCACCGCTGAACATACTTTCTATATTGCTTGGTAGCTCTGCTTGCTTGGCGAGGCCTATCAGCAAGTCGACAGTAGATTGATCAATGCGATTCTTGGAGTAGTCGAACAGCAGCCCGTCAAGTTGCATCGTGAACTTCTCAAAACGCAGCGGGTCGTCCCGAAACAACTGGCGCATATGCACCGATTTCATGTTGTTGTGATGTGCGCTTAGCGCTTGCCATGCTGGAGATAGGGTTAGTTTAGACATGAAAACAATTCTCTGAATTAGGCCTGTGAGACAAGAATTACGCCGGCCAATGGCGGCAAAGTGATTTCAGCTGAATAGGGCATATTCATCCAAGGGATGGCCTCGGCTTGGGTGAGCCCGGCATTACCCATATTGCTGCCCGCATAGTAATCAGAATCGCTGTTCAGCACTTCGCGGTATAAGCCGGCTGTTGGCAGACCGATACGGTAATGATGGCGGGGCAACGGTGTGAGGTTCAATGCGACCGTCGCGCTTGAGCCGTTACGTGCATTGCGCTGATAAGACAATACCGAATGACTCGCATCGTTACAGTCCAACCAGGTAAAGCCTTGATGCTCAAAATCAAGGTCGTGCAGTGCAGGAATATCACGATAGAGCCTGTTCAGATCATGTGCCAGATTTTGCATACCACGATGCAATTTCTCACCTAGTTGCCACCATTCCAGTTCCCATTTGGATTGCCACTCACGTCCCTGGGCGATCTCATTGCCCATGAAGTTGAGTTTCTTGCCCGGGTTGGTCATCTGATAGGTGAGTAGCAGACGCAGGTTGGCGAATTTCTGCCAGCCGTCGCCGGGCATCTTGGACAACAAAGAGCCCTTGCCGTGCACGACTTCGTCGTGCGAGAAGGGCAATATGAAGTTTTCGCTATAGGCATAGACTTGGGCGAACGTCAGTTCATTATGGTGATAACGACGGTGTATAGGGTCATGCTCAAAATAGCTCAGGGTGTCGTTCATCCAGCCCATGTTCCATTTGATGGAGAAACCTAAGCCGCCCACATAGACAGGGCGTGATACACCTGGCCAGGCAGTGGACTCTTCCGCCATGGTCAATGCGCCGGGGAACTCATCGTGCACCATGATGTTCATTTCGCGGAGGAAATCAACTGCATCGAGATTCTCGCGGCCACCATACTTGTTCGGTATCCATTCGCCAGCCTTGCGTGAATAATCGAGATAGAGCATCGAAGCCACCGCATCCACGCGCAAGCCGTCAAAATGAAACTCTGACAGCCAGTAATGCGCGCTCGACATCAAAAACGATCTGACTTCATTGCGTCCGAAGTTGAATATGTGCGTACCCCAGTCTTGATGGAAGCCTAAGCGCGGGTCCTCATGTTCGTACAATGCCGTGCCATCGAATCGTGCCAGCGACCAGCTATCCTGAGGGAAGTGTGCCGGCACCCAATCCAGAATCACCCCTATGCCAGCCTGATGGCAAGCATCGATCAGCTGACGCAACTCGTCAGGAGAGCCAAAACGACTACTAGGCGCAAAATATCCCGAACATTGATAGCCCCACGACTCATCCAGCGGGTGTTCAGTGACAGGCATCAATTCGATATGCGTATAGCCCATCCCTTTGACGTAAGGCACCAAGTCCAATGCGAGCTCTTTGTAACTATAGAAACGACCATCTGGATGGCGTTTCCAGGAGCCGGCATGCACCTCATAGATATTGATAGGCGCATGCAACCAATCCCAGCCGGCCCTTTGTTTCATCCATACCGCATCCTGCCATTGGTGGTCATGAGCTGGCGCGGCGAGTGAAGCTGTACCAGGACGCAATTCATAGCCTTGAGCATACGGATCGGTTTTGGTCAGGATATGGCCTGAGTCGCGATTGCGTATCTCATAACGATATAAAGCATGTTGTGCTATTTCAGGCAGGAATAATTCCCAAATGCCACTGGAGCCATGTGAACGCATCGGGTTCAGTCGCCCGTCCCATTGGTTGAACTCGCCGACTACGCTGACGCGCTCGGCATTGGGTGCCCACACGGTGAAACGTACCCCTTTGACACCACCGATCTCAATCGGATGAGAGCCCAACACGCGATAGCCTTGGTGCAATTTTCCTGAGCTAAATAAATGGATATCTTGGGGGGTAAGATGGGGAGGGAACTGGTAAGCGTCATATATTTCACGGGACAACTCGCCCTCGAATATGCTCAATTTGTACGGACGAGTCGGCTCAGTTTTGCCACGCCATTCGAAAACGCCCGCAGGATGAGTTTGCTTGAATGATTGCGCCGCAGTTTTTTCTAAAAGGGCGATTTTAGTGGCGTGGGGTTGGTATACGCGGATGACCCATTCAGTGCCTTCACGATGTATACCAAGCAAGCTGAAAGGATCGTAAAGACGGGCTTGCAACAGCGATTCCAATAAACTATTCACTTAAGCTCCCTTAGTTCTTGTCTAGTTGGCCGATTGTAACGATAATGTCCAAGCGACGACAAGGTAAATACAAAGGGAGAGGCAAAAATGAATGCTGAGTTAGGCTATTTGCAGAAAAAATATCATGTTGTATCTGGTGATCCTGCCCCACGCTTTGTCAGCCGAATAACGAAGAATACCTATGCGATGGTTCTTGCTGGCGGTCGTGGTAGTCGTTTGCATCAGTTGACCGATTGGCGTGCCAAGCCAGCTGTACCCTTTGGCGGCAAGTTTCGCATCATCGATTTCGTCCTCTCCAATTGCGTCAATTCTGGCATACGCCGCATCGGTGTGGCCACCCAATACAAATCCCACAGCCTGATCCAGCATATCCAGCGCGGATGGTCTTTTCTAAATGGTCAATTCGGCGAGTTTGTTGATTTATTGCCCGCACAGCAGCGAGTCAGCGAAGATCACTGGTATCAAGGTACCGCCGATGCGGTGTTTCAAAATCTGGACATCATCCGCGAATCGAAATGCGATTTCGTACTGATACTCGCCGGAGATCATATCTACAAGATGGATTACGGCAAATTATTGGCCTACCACGTAGAAAGTAAAGCAGATATGACAGTCGCTTGCCTGGAAGTCCCTATTGCTGAAGCAACAGCTTTCGGTGTAATGGGTGTGGACGAGAATTCCCGTGTGGTCGAGTTTGTAGAGAAGCCGGCCAATCCGCCTTCGATACCAGGTAATCCTGAGAAATCGTTGGCTAGTATGGGCATCTATGTTTTTAATAGCCAATTTCTGTATGAGCAACTGATACGTGATGCAGACGATCCAAAGTCCAGTCATGATTTTGGTAAAGATCTACTGCCGCACATAGTGCAAAAATATCGTGCTTACGCACAGAGTTTTGAGCAAAGTTGCGTGGGTATGGGAGATGACAATTTACCGTATTGGCGTGACGTAGGAACGATTGACTCATACTGGGAGGCCAGTATGGAATTGACGAAAGTCATCCCTGATCTGAATATGTATGATCAGGAGTGGCCAATTTGGACCCACCAAGAGCAACTGCCACCGGCCAAGTTCGTGTTCGACGAACCTGATCGTCGCGGCATAGCAGTTGATTCGTTGGTATCCGGTGGTTGTATCGTAAGCGGATCGACGGTACGTCACTCACTGCTATTTTCCGATGTGCGTGTGAACAGTTATTCCACCATCGAAGATTCGGTGTTATTGCCAAATGTGGATGTCGGACGTTACGTGACTTTGAAGAAGGTGATCATAGACAAGAACTGCAAAATACCTGAAGGTATGAGCATAGGCGTCAATCCTGATGAGGATCGCAAACGTTTCCATGTCAGCGCCAATGGCGTCACCTTGGTCACGCCCGAAATGCTAGGCCAAACCGTACACAGTATCCGTTAATTCAATCATCACAACCCCGTCTTAGACGGGGTTTCTTTTATGAAAAAATCTGTAGACCTCGTATTCCTCTGGCATATGCATCAGCCGGATTATCGTGATTATTCGACGGGTGATTTTGTCTTGCCATGGACATACTTGCATGCCATCAAGGATTACACCGACATGGCCTACCACTTGGAGCATCATCCCAAAATACGAGCTGTTTTAAACTTTGTACCGATTCTGGTGGATCAACTGGAGGACTATGTCGATCAGTTCGCTACTGGCACATTGCGCGACCCACTGCTTAGATTGCTCGCTCACAGGTCGCACAATGACTTGACTGCGGATCAACGCCATCTGCTACTCGACGCTTGCTTTAGAAGCAACCACGAGAAGATGGTGGAACCTTTTCCTGCCTATAAGCGATTGATGGAATTGCATAATGCGATGAAAGGAGAGGGGGAGGTGGCACTGTCCTACTTGTCAGGACAATACATGGCAGACCTGATTACTTGGTATCACTTGGCCTGGTGTGGTGAAAGCGTAAGACGCGAATATCCATTGGTTGTGCGTTTGATGCAAAAAGGAGAGGGCTATACCTACCAAGATCGAAAAGGGCTGCTGGATCTGATTGGAAAGTTGGTCACCAACGTTATTCCGCGATATCGCAAATTAGCCAAGACAGGACAGATCGAGATTTCGGCAACACCTCATTACCATCCCTTGGCGCCTTTGATGATCGATTTTGCCAGTGCACGTGAGGCGATGCCAGACGTGGACTTACCCCAATCAGCTAGCTATCCCGGAGGTCGAGAACGGGTCGCGCAGCACATAGTCAAGGCAAAGAAAAGCCATACTGAACGTTTTGGTACTGAGCCAAAAGGAATGTGGCCAGCTGAAGGTTCTATATCGGATGCAACTTTGCAAGTCATGGCTGAAGAAGGGTGTCATTGGGCTGCAAGTGGGCAGACGGTTCTTGTTAATAGTCTGCGCCGCAACCACCTGAATTCTGATCATCGCACCGACTATCTGTATCGACCATATAAGATTAAAGGTGTATCGGGGGATATCAGTTGCTTCTTCCGTGATGACAACCTCTCAGACCTGATTGGATTCGAGTATGCTCGCTGGGATGGGAAGGCTGCTGCCACACACTTTGCAAGTCAAGTAGAAGAAATTGCCAAGCATGCAGTCGACGATGATGCTCCCGTCGTTAGTGTCATTCTTGACGGTGAGAATGCTTGGGAATATTACCCTTACAACGGTTTCTATTTCTTGGATCATTTGTATACAGAGCTTGAAAATCACATACATATACACACAAACACATTCAGCAACTATCTGAAGTTGAGCCCGATCCGTTCAGATGCAGCTAAGACCAGAGAATTGCCAAGCATAGTTGCCGGTAGCTGGGTCTACGGCAATTTCTCTACCTGGATAGGCTGCAAAGACAAGAATCTGGCGTGGGATTTGTTGTGTGCAGCAAAAAGTAGTTACGACCAAGTTGTTGCGAGTGGCAAGTTAAGTGAAAAAGAGGAAATTGCTGCAGAGCAACAACTTTGTTCATGCGAAAGTTCAGACTGGACGTGGTGGTTCGGTGATTACAATCCTTCCTTGTCTGTGGCGAGTTTTGATCGCTTATACCGTCATAACCTCAGAGAGTTGTATCGTTTAATTAAGCTACCAGCCCCCCATAACTTATCCGAACCAGTGAGTTTAGGCAGTGTCGTTACCGATGTGACCGGTGCGATGCGCCGAGCATCAGAGTGATCACCTTATAGTTATTTTTTAATATCAGACATTTGCCATGTTAACCAAACGCACAAGCGGCATTCTATTACACCCCACTTCGCTACCGGGCCCATTCGGATCAGGTGATTTTGGGACGAATGCGTATAAATTCATCGATTGGTTGAAAAGTGCAGGGCAGAGCTATTGGCAGATTTTACCTTTAGGTGAGATTGGTCCTGGCAACTCTCCCTATATGAGTTGCTCTGCATTCGCTGGAAATATGCTACTGATAGATCTAGCCGAGCTTGCCACGCAAGGTTGGTTAAAGGAGTCTGATCTGGTGCCCAGCTCCGAGTTATTGGCTGGGCGTGTTGATTTTGGCGTGGTCATCCCTTTTCGTATGGAACGTCTGCGCCGTGCCGCCACTACCTTCTTTGCTGCCAAGAGTGCATTACAAGAGGACTATGAGCAGTTTTGCAATACGGAGAGTGCTTGGTTAGAGGACTACGCTTTATTTAAAGCCATAGAGCATATACAAAATGGTTGTGGATGGGGGCATTGGCCAGCGGATCTGGCAAGGCGCAATCCCAGCGCCTTGCGCCGCGTTCACGAAACGTGTGAGACCGAAATCAACTTCTGGAAATTTTGCCAATGGTGTTTTTCGCGCCAGTGGAAGATGCTAAAGCAGTATGCCAATGAATGTGGCGTCTATATCGTGGGCGATGTGCCAATATTTGTTGCCTATCAAAGTGCCGATGTTTGGGCGAATCAAAGCTTGTTTGAGCTTGACGAGGTAGGGTATCCAACCGTAGTGGCGGGTGTGCCGCCAGATTATTTCAGTGAGACGGGCCAGCTTTGGGGAAATCCACTATACCGCTGGAGTAAACATGAGTCTTCAAACTATGCATGGTGGATAGCACGTTTAAAGCATGCTCTTAAGATGTTTGACGTGGTGCGTATAGACCATTTCCGTGGCTTCGCAGAATACTGGGAAGTACCGGCTGGCGAACCGACCGCGATGTACGGTCGCTGGATGCCGGGACCGGGAGCAAAATTATTTGCTGCATTCCAAAGGGCGTTTGGCGAAAATCTGCCTATCATTGCTGAAGACCTTGGGTTGATCACAGCTGATGTCATTAAACTCAGAGACGACTTTGCCTTGCCCGGCATGCGTATCCTTCAGTTCGCTTTTGGGGATGGTGAGTCGAATCATTTCTTGCCGCATCACTATGTCACCAATACGGTGGCTTATACCGGTACGCATGACAATGATACGACACAGGGTTGGTGGAGCACGTTATCCCAGCACGAGAAGGATTTTGCACTGAAATATTTGAACAGCGATGGACATGAGATACACATCGATATGATGAAGGCACTTTCCAGTTCAGCTGCCAATACTGTGATCTTTCCGATGCAGGATGTGTTGGGATTATCTGGTGAGCACAGAATGAACTTTCCAGGCATGGCCAACGGAAATTGGGCATGGCGCTTTACTTGGGAGATGATTGCACCGAGTCATCAAAATCTACTGATGTCACTTTCTGAAGGGAATAATAGAATTAATAATATTATTAATAAACAGAATATTGAGTACACTATTTAATGTAAATAGTGGTTCTTATTATTTGATGAATTACGCATAATGTATATTATGTCAAATCGCAAGGCGGAAAATTAATCAAGTTCTAGCGTGGATTGCAAGCTATTGTCTGTTTGACTAAATGTATTTACATCGAGAGACTGAAAGTGTTTACAGTTCACCACTTCAGTTTGTGATCGGCCTTCCAAACTCCGGCATTGCCGCCTAGCAAAGCGTCTTCTGATTAGAATTTTCCGAATTATGTAGCAGCCGCACAAAAATCTAATCCGCTCTGCGCCTAGAATGCAGGTCGGCGAAATAGACTCCATCCTTGCCGGTTCATTGAGGCTGACTTGCATTATGCTTGCTATGGCAAGCCTATCAGCATATTATGCACTCTATGGCAATCAATGAAGATGTTTTCGAACCCGTTTCTGATCTGGCCCACGAATTGGGCCGGCGCATTCGTGCCGCCCGAATTCGGCGGAAGATTAGCCAGCATGATCTGGCCGGTAGAACCGGATTATCGCGCTCGTCCATCCAGGCACTGGAACGGGGTGAATTGTCCGTATCGCTAGGCATCGTTCTCAAGGTATTGTGGAACCTTGGCCTCACAAATGAGGTCACCTTGATAGCCGATCCTGGCCTAGACCGGGATGGGCTTGCCCTATCCCTCAGTACCGACAAAGTGCGTGTCTTTGCCCCCAGAAAGATCAACAATGACTTCTGAACGGGAAGCTCTTTTCCTCTGGATATACCTACCCGGCGTCACGACTCCTGTGGTGGCAGGCCGACTCAATGTAGGCCATACGGTAGCGGGTTCCGTGGGTAGATTTGTTTATGGAAAGTCCTACCTGAATCGCCCGAACGCCATCCCGCTTGATCCCGTAACCTTGCCCCTCAACAGCAAGGAATATACTTTTACTACCCTTAAAGGGTTTCCGGGGGTTGTACTTGATGCCTGCCCGGATCGCTGGGGCAAGCGGGTGATACACCGCCTTTACGGAACACAAATTGACCCCGAAGGGTATCTACTGCTCAATGATTCGGGCCGGGTTGGTGCCCTGGCGTTCTCCCGATCTCAAGAAGAACCCCCTGTCGAACTTTCCAGCCGTGAATTCTCCCTGAAGGAACTGTTGACCGCGACCATCGCTGTGGAAGCGGACCAGGAAGTCGCCCCGGAATTGCTGCGTGCCTTGCATCCAGGAACCGGGGGAGCTCGCCCTAAGTGCAATGTTGTGGATCAGGATGGAGTCTGGATTGCCAAGTTTCCCAGCATCGCTGATCCCCACTGGGTCAGCGTTCCGCGTCTGGAACATGCCACAATGCTTCTAGGGCAAAAGTGCGGCATCAATACCGCCCGGACTCGCTTGGAGGTGGTTGATGGCACCGATGTTTGCCTGGTGAAACGGTTTGACCGTGAAATACATGATGGACAAGTGGTTCGTCATGGGTACGTTAGCGCCCGTACCGTTTTTTACTCTGATCAAAATTTTGCGAAATATGGCGTTGAGTCCTATGGCCGTCTATCCACCTGGATGACTCGTTACGGCTGTCAATCGGATGAACGTGAACAGCTTTTCCGACGCATGGTTTTCAACTGTGCCGTGCGCAACTCCGACGATCACGACCTGAATCATGGCCTAGTGCATGTGAATAGCACCCAGTACCGCCTTGCAGACGCCTTTGACGTATTGCCCGTGTTGACTCCTCATGCCATCCACCAACATGCGTTGGTCTTAGGGGATACGGCTGCTGGGACGGTCAGCAATCTGTTAAGCAATGCCACTGCTTTTGGCCTGCAATACAGTCAGGCCCAAGAGATTATCGGGGACGTGCAAAAAATGGTGAAAACACATTGGCAGGACACTCTGTACGAAGCCGGACTGGGGGATGAGGAAATTCGGCGACTGGAACCTTTTTTCCAGGAAATCCCCGCTCACCAGATTGAAAGGTAGCCTGTTCGTTCAACTACTTGGTTTGTGCGGTTGCTACATAATACCGATTATGTTTATGAAATGGGCAAATAAGACAATTTCTGCATCATGCCCAAAGTCACGCGTAGTCTATGTTCTTCAGCATCTCGAAACCCGTCAGCACACAGAATTACGTTTTGGCAATCTGGCGGGTAAATTCCTGGATCATCATCAAGAACAACCCATTGCGCAGTTGCAAAATTATTCCTACTAAGGAAAGACAGTATTTCCTCGTATCGCGGATGCTTCGGATAGGGAGGCTCTTTTACTTTCAGGATAGGTGTTGCGCCGATAATCCTTGCGGATATGTCCGGCGAAAAGATTCCTATGATATTTTTCCATGGACGGTTTTCACGCCATGAGCTGGCGATCACGATCTTAATATTAGGGGCTCTTTTGAAAAACGAGTGGGTTAAGCGGCATGAGGGTTGATCCTATGGAAATCGAGCTTGCCAGCGATAAGGAAAATCACCGTGCGCATGGTGTGAATACTGGTGTAGCCCCGAGCTTTGCGTTTGGCGGCCTGGAACAAACCATTGAGTGCTTCGAGGAAGCCATTGGTTTGCCGAGTCTGCGCCCAAGCCACGATGCCGTCGAAGTGGTTGCGGATCATCTTGGCGACATCCTTCATCGGCTCGACTTTGGAGCGCATGACATTGGTACACCACTGCGCCAACAAGCTCGACACGACATTGATTTGTTTGCGATCAAGAATTTCGCGCAGTTGCTCACGGTACAGCCAGGCACGGGCGGTACGCTTGGTGGTGATGTGGGCGATCAAGCCATCCAAGTCGGCACACTGACTGGCATTCAAGCTACTCCTGTCCTTGAGCAACGACCAACGCAATCCTTTCAGGGCCGGATCAGTCTTCTGCTCGACACGGCGCATCTTGTCCACGGCAGTCGAGGCATGGGCGATGACGTGGAACTTGTCGAACGTGATGCGTGCATTGGGCAGATGATCGGTGACACCTTTGATGAAGGCGGGCGACATATCGATACTGGCGGAGGTGATTTGGCTGGCATCGCCACCCTGGGTAGAAAGATGCTCGACAAAGGCTTTGACGGTATTGGCATCCTTGCCCTCGGTGACGAAGATGACCTTGCGTTGTTGGGCATCGGCAACCAAGGTCAGATAGTCATGCCCGCGCTGACAGGAGGTTTCGTCAATAGCGACGGTGCGCACCTCGGACAAGTCCGCCGCCGCCACGGCCAGTTCGACATACTGGGCGCAAATGGCATACACGCGATGCCAGGATTCGCCCACGATCCGAGCGACAGCGGCAAACGGCATCTGTCTAGCCAACATCAGCCCAGTGCCTCGAACAACAGCGTGAAGCCGTTCAATTTGCCGGCCCAGTCCGGTTCGATCAAAGCGACCTTGCCGTCAGGCAACTTGACGCGCGGCACACGAACCTCGAGATGGCATTCGTGCTGGAAGAAGTTCAGATGCCGGTAGCGTTTGATCTGCGTATCGTGGACAGGATGCGCGCCTTCGATACCGGGATAGGCGAAGCGGCTACCCGCAACGAAATCGATGTGGATGGACAGATGCTTGTGCTCGACATCGAAATCGACCCCCTTGATGTACCAAGGATTGGTAATGCCCAGCGCGGCTTCAAAGATTTGGTTCTGCATGGAACTGCTCACTAAACGATAAAGGTGAAATCATGTCGCATAGGCTGCTTGGCATAAAGCATTACCCACTCGAAATTTAAAAGAGGCGTATTTGCTCAAGTCGGCAGGGGCAGTATTCAGCAACCTATTCGCATCCATCTGCTCAACTTCTTGGCGCAAGGTCGCGCGCTGATTCTCAATCATCGCTCGAAGATCGTTGCTTGCAAAAAGATAACCCTTACTTTTGTCTATCAGATTGAACACTCTGCCTCCTTGGCGCTAGTTTTTTTTGAAAACATGCTGCCGATGATACTTGGACTTCACCCGCTTTCGTAAGCATTTATGAACGACTGATTGGGAATGCGAATTCCCTCTTGGGTTGTGACGGTACGAGAAAGTTAAAAGCGGTCATCCCGGCATGCTGAACTGAAAGCATTTTAAGAAAGTCGACACAGTCCGCTTAGGCCGATTATGTAGCGCTCCACATTAGGCCGAAAAGCGGTAGCTCATTGCAATCGCCCTAACCGTTTTCAAAGGGGCAATGGCGCCAATTCGCCAACGTCCGCTTCAGGCTTCGGATTCAATTCAATTTGCAGAAAGTCAGCAAAAAAATTGCAGTAATTTGATAGTTTGTGTCAGCTCACGTTTGAGCTAATACACATGGTATTCACCAATATTCCCGGGGGATGTGACCATCCTATTCACTGCCGTACCGTTGTAAATAGATTTAGTCAAAGACGCTCCCTAGTAAACATAATTAGTCAAAGTACGCGTTGCCTAATTGTGTTTACATTAAATAATTATGTTACTATATACAGCATGTTAGATTACACATATTGTAAACATTCTTGGTCATGCAGACAGCTATTTAGATAGCAATCCCACCACCGTGATGCGGCACCCTTATTCTGCAAATTGACCATGTGACGACATAACAAGCGCAGCATTTCAGAATCAACGCCTAGACCTTCTAGGCGTTTTTTTTTCTCTTAATTTGCCTGTACTCTTTACGAATTCGCGTACATCTTATCAGACGCTGGATCGCACATGAATTTATGCCAAGCTGCCGCATCCGCTTCCAGCGCGAGTCTCTTGGCGAAAGCAAACGCCAATGTCTGCCCCGTCATGGCTTGTGCAGATAGTGGCTGGCCCAGTTCAAAACTTTCACCCGCAATGCACAACACGAAAATCTCAGGGGGGGCTTGCTGATATAGCTGCTCATACACTTTGAGCAAGGCTTCCGGAGCCAGTGCATGACTATATAGCACTCGTTCTTTATTCTCCTGCGCTTGGTAGAAAGAATAAGGTACGGGAGTATCCAGACCGGCATCGATAAACAACACTAAACGCCTGTCCTTCATGTCCATGGCATGCTCTACCTGCAACTGAAACTCTTCCAATAATTCGAAGTCATCGGCCAGTCCGGTTTCCGTCAGCCAAGTCTGTAACTCACGCAATAGCAAAGGACCTAGAGCATCGTCCCCGCGCGACTCGTTTCCTACGGCAAAGATTAGTATAGGCGCGACTTGGACTACATCTGACATATTGCACCATCACTGGCGCGCGACAGGCTGGACATGCGTGTGCCATCCGCATCTAAGACTTCGACCTGCAGCGGCATCTTGCCCAGCGCATGAGTGGCACACGACAAACAGGGATCAAATGCGCGCACCGCCACTTCGATATGGTTGAGCAGACCTTCTGTAACTTCGTGTCCATTCAAATATTGCTGTGCTACCTGACGTACAGCCTGATTCATCGCCTGATTGTTGTGGGTGGTCGAGACGATGAGATTGCACATGCTGACCAGGTCGTTCTCGTCCACACGGTAATGATGAATGAGTGTGCCGCGCGGCGCTTCTATCACCCCTATTCCTTCATTACCACGCACGCCCGAGCTCATCAACTCGCTGCCCATGATGTCATCATCGTGCAACAGATCCTTGAGCATCTCTGCCGCGTGCAACATCTCTATCATGCGTGCCCAGTGGTAACCAAGCGGCGCATGCATGGGCATCACTCCACCGTAAGCGATGAACTCGCGCCGTTCGATCTCGGCTAAAGGCGTGGAGATAAAGTCGCAGTTCTGTATCCGTGACAACGGACCGACGCGATACCAGCCTTGCTCTTTACCTAAGGACTTGAGGTAGGGGAACTTCATATAGCTCCAGTTCTTAACCTCCTCGCCTATCAACTGGGTGTAGTCCTGATAGTCCACCGCATCGAACAGGATGTCGCCGTTCGCATCGCGCCCACGCAGCCTGCCGTGGTACAGATCCAACCCGCCATCAAAACCAACCATGGAGACGAAATTGGCTCGGAATGCACCGAAACTGTTGTATAGCTCGGGGTTCTGGTGATGTAGTTCTTTAACCATGTGCACCGCATCGCGACTCCATGCCACCATCTGGTAGATGTCTTTGAGCAACTCATCTCGCTCAGCACGCGACAAGGACTTATTCACCCCGCCGGGGACAGCCCCAGTGCCATGTATCCGTTTACCTGCGGCATGGCGTATCACCTCTTGGCCGAACTTGCGCAACAACACGCCGCGTCTGGCAGTCTCGGGATATTTCTCGGCGATACCGACGATGTTGCGCTTGGAGATATCGCTATCGAAACCGAATAGCAAATCGGGCGAACACAAGTGGAAGAAATGCAGCGCGTGGGATTGTAATATCTGGCCGTAGTGCATCAAGCGCCGCATCTTGTCGGCGGTGGGTGTCAATTTTTGGGCACCAACAATCGCATCTAGCGCCTTACTGGCGGCAAGATGGTGGCTGACTGGGCAGATGCCGCACAGACGTTGCACCATCACGGGTACTTCCCAATAGGGGCGTCCCTGGATGAATTTCTCAAAGCCGCGGAATTCGACGATGTGCAGACGCACCTGATGCACGCGGTTTTTGTCATCGAGCAGGATAGTGACCTTGCCGTGTCCTTCGACACGTGACACCGGATCAATGGCGACGCGGCGCAGGTTCTCAGGGTTACTGGCAGTTTCTAATGAGGCGGACATAACTTACCTTTAATCATATTGGATCAGACCTTGACCCAACTCAGGCTCGCGCCCTGCGAGCAGATCGGTCAATACCTTCCAGATAGCATCAGCCGACGGCGGACAACCGGGGATGAAATAATCGACCTTCACCACCTCATGGATGGGGTGCACCTTATCGAGCGGCAAGGGCAACTCGGGATCGTTGGGAATGAAACCATCGACCAAGCCGTGCTGGGCGTGATAGACCTCTTCTAGCACAGTGGCCAACTTTAAATGGTTGCGCTGCGCAGGCAGACCACCGTTGATGGCGCAAGCGCCTATCGCGATGATAATCTTGCAGTTAGCCCGAAACTCCCGCAGCACGTGCACGTTCTCGGCGTTGCACAAGCCCCCTTCGATGATGCCTATATCGCACGGGCCGCAATGTTTGATGTCAGTCAGTGGTGAACGGTCGAATTCAACCAGTTGCACCAGATCGAACAGCCGCTCATCGATGTCGAGTATAGACATATGGCATCCGAAGCAACCTGCTAGTGAGGTAGTCGCGAGTTTGAGCTTTTTAACAGTCGCATCCATCTCAGCTTCCCTTCCCTTCTGGATGCGGTGTCGCACTGATGGGATGTTCATCAAAACTGCGCTGCCCAATAGGCACGGCGAAACCGACGCGCTTCTTCAGAATGACACCGACCGGACAGACATGTGCAGCTTTGTCGTCTCCGGAGAAATCGGTATCGGCCAGACGCCCTGATTTTGCATTGACGATCAAATGACTCTTGATGCCGCGCCCAGAGAGGGCAAACACGCTCTTACCATCTACATCGCGACTGGCCCGCACACACAGAGAGCACAGGATGCAACGATTAAAGTCGAGCAGATATTCCGCATGGGATGCATCCAAGGGACGGTCAGGAAAGAACTGATCGAAGTGTGCCGACATCATGCCCATCTCATAAGCTGTGGCTTGTAACTGGCAATCGCCACTCTTCTCGCAAGAGGGACAAAAATGATTACCCTCAACGAACAACATCTGCAGCAACGTACGCCGCTCTTCGTTCAAGGCGGGCGTGTCACTCTCGACCACCATGCCCGACTGGGCTTGTTGCGTGCAAGATGCACTCTCCCGGCCATTGGCTTGTACCGTGCATATTTTGCAGGAGCCATGCGGTTTGAACTCGGGGTTGAAACACAGATGAGGGATATACACGCCTGCTGCCATGGCGGCCTGAATAATGGTCTGACCTTCACTGTAAGGGATGGTCTTGCCATCTAGCGTGAAGCTGAGTTGTTCATTTTGACTCATCGCTAAGCCCTCCCCCTATCGTCGCTGGGTTCCAAATGTGCACCGTGGTCATCGCGTCCGGTCATCTGGCGCGCTTGAGACAAAGCGCGATCCAAATCAAATGCTGGGACGAATTCCTTATGAGCCAATCGTTGCTCATACGCGGGACGGAATTTCGCGATAGTGTCCAAAACAGGATTACAAGCGGAATGCCCCAATCCGCAATGACTGGTATTCCGTAATAACACATTGAGTTTTTCGATCTCGGCGAAGTCGTACGGAGAGCCCTGTCCGTGCGCGAGCTTATCCATCATATTGACCAGCAAAGAGGTACCGACTCGGCATGGAGTACAGAATCCGCAACTTTCATGGGCGAAGAAATGCACGAAGTTTCGCGCCACTTCGAACATATCACGACTCTGATCGAACACCATGAACGCGCCTGCCGTGGGGATGTCGTCGAATGCGATGCATCTGTCGAATTCATGCGCGGCGATACACACCCCAGAAGCGCCACTCACCTGTACCGCCTGTGGGTCGTGTGCACCACAATCGGCCAGTACCTGTGCCACGCTTACACCAAAGGGGTATTCGTACAGGCCGGGATGCGCACAGTCACCGGATACCGAAAGTATCTTGGTGCCGCTGGAGGTCGCTGTCCCGATATCCGCGTACCATGCGCCGCCATGCTGCGCGATGAGACTGGTGGCGGCAAAGGTCTCGACGTTGTTCACCACCGTGGGTTGATTGAGATAGCCGTGGGTGACCGGAAAAGGAGGACGGTTACGCGGCGTGCCGCGTTTACCTTCCAGCGATTCGATCAGAGCCGATTCTTCACCGCAGATATAAGCTCCAGCACCAAGATGTATGGTGATATCAAAGTCAAAATTCACCTCACCCAAGATAGCCTTGCCTAACAACTTCTGTTGGCGTCTATGCTGCAACACCGCTTGCAAATGCTCCAGCATATAACGATATTCACCGCGCAGATAAAGGAAGCCCTGCCGCGCTCCGATGACTCGTGCACATAAAGTCATCCCCTCGAACACCATGTCGGCATATCCGTTCAACAGCACACGGTCCTTGAATGTGCCGGGTTCACCTTCATCAGCATTACACACCACATAATGGCTTTCGCCGAGAGCGGCACGGCACAACTCCCACTTTGCACCGGTAGAAAAACCTGCCCCTCCGCGCCCACGCAGCTTAGACAACTTTATCTCCTGCAAGGTCTCCTGCGCGCCTCGTTGTTGTAACGCCGCGAGTGCTGTACCGGATTGAAAATGGCTGTCGAGCAAGACATCCTTGCGCCGGATGTTGTCCTCAATCGTAAAGAACGAAATGGGCCAAGCTGAGACCGGCACACGCTCGCGTATTAGTTCGCAGATGGCGTTCACACGAGCCTGGTCCAAGCGATTGATAGCGATATTATTGACAAGTAGTCCTGGACCTTGGTCACACATACCCGTGCAGGAAGTGGTCGCGACGCTCAGTAGACCGTCCTCTGATACCTTGCCGGGTTCTACCCAAAGTTGTCCGCACAGACTGTTCATCAGATCGACACTGCCGTGCATGCGGTCGGTGATGTTGTCGGAAAACAGTACTCGATATTCGCCCTGTGGTTGGAGATAGATGAAGGAATAGAAACTCGCCACACCCTCAATCTTGGCGCGAGGCAGACGCAGTTGCTGTGTCAGATGATCAATCGCATCGGGATGGATATAACCATAGTATTCTTGGGCTTCGCGGAGTATCTGCAGCAGATGATTCGCATCATGGTCATAGCGATCGAGTATCGGAGCCAGATACTCGGCATGCATATCGGTTTGACTGACCATGAGCTCTCTTTCTTAAAGTTAGGCTGGTGCGCGAAACAGCTTGATTGCTGAGTTCGATTCTACACCTACCACCGATGTTTTATATTCATGCAGATACCCTCCAGATGGGCTAATCTTTAGGGAACGTATAACTTTCTCACTGAGCATAAGGAGCGAACGTGACAACCTCATTGCTGCCTCGCAGTGCCCTGATCGCATCACTTGCATTTTTCTCAATGACACCGCAAATCGCTCACGCGCATGTCGGCATCCTCACTGCCAGCGGCTGGGTACATGGTGTGCTGCATCCATTGCTCGGCATCGATCATCTGCTTGCCATGCTCGCTGTCGGTATCTGGGCACGACAATTGGGCGGACGTGCCACGTGGCTAGTGCCGCTCAGTTTCGTCAGCCTCATGGTGCTGGGTGGCATGCTGGGCATGTCTACCATTCCGTTGTCCTACATCGAGGGAGGCATCCTCATGTCGCTGCTGGTGTTGGGCGTCATGATCGCTACTGCTATCCGTCTACCGCTAACAGCAAGCATGGCGCTGGTCGGACTGTTCGCGTTGTTCCATGGCTATGCACACAGTGCCGAGATGCCGCGAACGGACTCAGGCTTACACTACGCCTTGGGTTTTATCACCGCGACGACACTGCTACATATCACGGGGATAGGCATATCCAACTGGCTACAGCGTATGAATCGCACACGATACTTGCGTTGGGCCGGCATATCGATGGCTGGCTTGGCGGGCATATTGTTCTTCGCAGGCTGAATATGCACGAGATGTCACTAGCAGAAAGTGTCTTGCAGATCATCGAGGAATCGGCGCTTGCTCAGAATTTCCAGCGCGTCCGCACTGTGGTGCTGGAGATAGGTGAACTGAGCGCCGTGGAAGCTGATGCGATGCGTTTCTGCTTCGACGCGGTGACGCGCGGCACACTAGCAGAAGGTGCGAACCTAGAAATCATTACCATCCTTGGAGCGGGTCGTTGTCTGGCCTGCGAGACCGAGATGGCGATGCATGAGTCCTATGGTCTGTGCCCCGCCTGCGGCAGTCCGCGTTTGCAGATCACTGCGGGGAACCAGATGCGCGTCAAAGACTTGGTTGTTGAATGATCGAATCAGATAGGAGTCGTTATGTGTTCCACTTGCGGTTGCGGTAGTCGAGACATATTAATTGGGGGAAAACGCCCCAGCCGTGTGGCGAGCGGCGCAGCGCTAACGTTCCGTGCGCGCGCAACGAGCGATGCCGCACCCGAGGCGAAACTTGCTGAGGAAGAACCCACAACCTCACGTATCGTCCAAGTCGAACGCGACCTGCTCGCCAAGAACGATGCGCTGGCTGCGCAGAATCGCCAGCTCTTCGCCAAGCATGACATGCTCGCCCTGAATCTGGTCTCCAGTCCAGGTTCAGGCAAGACCACCCTGCTGGTGCGCACACTGAATGCGCTCAAGGCACGACTATCGATAGGGGTGATCGAAGGCGACCAACAGACCGACAACGATGCCGAACGCATCCGTGCCACCGGCGTAGCGGCGGTTCAAATCAACACTGGCAAAGGTTGCCACCTTGATGCCGCGATGATAGGACAGGCACTGGAACAACTCCCGCTGCCACAAGGTGCGCTGCTATTCATAGAGAACGTCGGCAATCTGGTCTGCCCCGCAGCCTTCGATCTAGGCGAGGCCGCCAAGGTGGTAGTGCTGTCGGTCACCGAGGGTGAAGACAAGCCACTCAAATATCCGGACATGTTCCGCGCCGCGCGCCTGATGCTGCTCAATAAATGTGATCTGCTGCCCTACTTGGATTTTGACGTGGCACAAGTGATAGCCAATGCACAACGCGTCAACCCAGATATCGAGATTATCCAACTCTCCGCGACCAATGGAGCGGGTATGGAAGCGTGGCTGGATTGGATAGCTAACGCACAAAATTCCGTCGCCGCCACATGAACACTGATACTCGCCTAAGCACAATATCCCCTCACCCTTACAGGGGGAGGGCTAGGGAGGGGGTAGAAACGCTACCTGATCTCCACTCCAACCCCTATCCTAACCTTCCCCCTGCAAGGGGGAAGGAATGTTTGGATACTATCGACTGCGTCGAGCACGTCATACGGTTACCACGACCCGTCGCACCACTGCTGGCGATGGGCGCATGGTTCAATAACACACTGTGCATCACCGTTGGCAACGAGGCCCACATCAGCAGGCCGGTCGGGCACTTGGACACTGCCGAAGCCTGTCGTGATCACGAGTACATCGCTCGGCAACTGCTAGCCGAACTAGGCATGAAACCCCACGCCATCGCCCACGATCTGCATCCCGACTTCCACTCCAGCCGCTTCGCCGCGCAGCTTGCCGCCGAGCTCGATGTGCCGCTCATCGCGGTACAACACCATCACGCGCACATCGCCGCCGTGTGTGCCGAACAGCATCTCGATCAGGCCGTGTTGGGATTGGCCCTTGATGGTGTGGGACTGGGTACGGATGGCATGGCATGGGGCGGAGAACTGTTACATGTGCAGGGTGCACGTTTCGAACGGATAGGCCAGCTGCGTCCTTTACCCTTACCCGGAGCAGACCATGCCGCGCAACAACCTTGGCGCATGGCGGCGGCCGTGTTGCATGAATTGGGACGCGGCGACGAGATCACGCGACGCTTTCCCGAACAAGCAGCCGCCTCGACCGTGGCGACCATGTTGCAGCGCAATCTGAACTGCCCGCGCACCTCCAGCATGGGACGCGTGTTCGATGCCGCCGCCGGACTGCTCGGCCTGTGCTCGGTGATGAAATATGACGCACAGGCTGCCATCGCGCTGGAGCAAGCCGCCACGCGTCATATCGAAACATACGGCTGCCCTCCGGCGCTCGCAGATGGCTGGCGCATCAGCGCAGACGGAACGCTGAACCTGTTGCCGATTTTGCAATGTTTGATCGACGAGCGCGACGCAGGACTCGGCGCGGCACGTTTCCACACCACGCTGGTCGCCGCATTGGCAGACTGGCTAAGGCAAGCCGCATTACATACCGGCATCAACACGCTTGTTTGCGGCGGCGGATGTTTCTTCAACAAACTGCTGACAACGGGCCTGCGCGAGCAACTGGCCGACTCAGGTCTTACAATGCACACTTCCACCGCCCTGCTACCGGGCGATACCGCCATCTCGCTCGGCCAAGCTTGGGTCGCGGCACAACAAATCTGATAGAGGAAAACCATGTGTCTCGCCATCCCCGCCCTAGTCATTGAACTACTGCCCGATGACATGGCGCGCATCGACCTCGATGGTGTGCGCAAAGATATCTCGCTGTCCCTAGTGGAAGGTGTGCAGGTCGGCGACTACGTGATCGTGCATGTGGGCTATGCCTTGCAGTTGTTAGACCCGGAAGAGGCGGCACAGACGCTGGCTTTGTTCGAGGAACTGAACGGGGCGTCAGACATATGAAGTACGTCGATGAATTCCGCGATGGCGTACTCGCACGAAATCTCATCGCTGGCATCGCGCATGAAGCCAGCTCGGCACGTACTTATCGCCTGATGGAGTTCTGCGGCGGACATACCCATGCCTTGTCGCGTTATGGCCTGCTTGGCATGTTGCCCGGCAACGTGCAGATGATCCATGGCCCCGGCTGTCCGGTGTGCGTGTTGCCCATCGGACGTGTCGATCTGGCGATACGATTGGCACTGGAACACGATGTGATCTTGTGCAGCTATGGTGATTGTCTGCGTGTCCCCGCTTCCGAACAGATGTCATTGCTCAAGGCCAAGGCACGCGGCGCCGATGTACGCATGGTCTATTCCGCACTGGATGTGCTAAAGATCGCCAGAGAACATCCAGACCGCCAAGTGGTGTTCTTCGCCATCGGCTTCGAGACCACCACGCCACCAACGGCCAGCATCATCAAACAGGCACAGTCGGCCGGGCTGAAAAACTTTTCCGTGCTGTGCAACCATGTGCTGACGCTGCCCGCGATGGAAGCCATCCTCACTCAACCCGGTTCCGTACCACTGCAAGGTTTGGTCGGCCCGGCACATGTCTCCACGGTGGTCGGTAGTCAACCTTACCAGTCCATCACCAGCCGCTTCCACATACCCATCGTCATCTCCGGTTTCGAGCCGCTGGATCTGCTGCAAGCCATACTCATGCTACTGCGCCAAGTGAATGAAGGGCGCGCGGAGGTGGAGAACGAGTTCACCCGCGCGGTCACCGCGCAGGGCAACCGCAAAGCGCAAGCTCTGGTGGAAGAGGTGTTCGAGGTGCGTGAGGCATTCGAATGGCGCGGCTTGGGCACCCTGCTCCACTCCGGCCTGAAGATACGTCCCACCTTTGCCGAGTTCGATGCCGAACAGCGTTTCCCCGAGTTGCACTACCGCAGTGTGCCCGACCACAAGGCCTGCGAATGCGGCGCCATCCTGCGCGGCGAGAAACGCCCGCAAGACTGCAAGATATTCGGCACGGTGTGCACACCGGACAATCCGATCGGCTCATGCATGGTCTCGTCGGAAGGCGCATGTGCCGCGCATTACACCTACGGACGTTTCTCAACGAGCGGAGCGCTGCCATGAGCAAGACGAGATCGGTCTACGTACGCCCACTCGACATCAAACACGGACGGGTGGATATGAGCCACGGCAGTGGCGGGCGCGCCTCGGCACAACTCATAGAGACACTATTCGCTGTGGCCTTCGACAATGAATATCTGCGCCAAGGCAACGACGGTGCTGTGCTGCCCCTACCACCCGCAGGCAGTCGCATGGTGATGTCCACCGATGCGCATGTAGTGTCGCCGCTGTTCTTTCCCGGTGGCGACATCGGCAGTCTGTCGGTACACGGCACCGTCAACGACCTCGCCATGATGGGTGCTCAAGCACAGTGGCTAGCGGCCAGCTTCATCCTGGAAGAGGGTCTACCGTTAGCCGATCTGCAACGCATCGTCGAGTCGATGGCGCGAGCAGCCGAGTCTGCTGGTGTCGCTATCGTCACGGGCGACACCAAGGTAGTAGAACGCGGCAAAGGTGATGGCGTCTATATCTCGACCACTGGCGTGGGCTATGTGGCCGCAGACATCACACTCTCGGGAGACCGGGCCCGCGACGGCGATGTCATCCTGCTGTCCGGCAGCATAGGCGACCATGGCATGGCCATCATGTCGCAACGTGAAGGTCTGCAATTCGAATCCCCTATCAAGTCCGACAGTGCTGCCCTGCATGACTTGGTCGCCGTGATGCTCGCTAGCGGTGGGGAAATACGAGTACTGCGCGACCCGACACGCGGTGGTCTGGCAACCACACTCAATGAGATCGCACGACAGTCCGGCGTGGGCATGGTGCTCGATGAAGCCAGCATTCCAGTAAACACCGCCGTCGCGGCGGCTTGCGAGTTCCTTGGCCTGGACGCGCTCTACGTCGCCAACGAAGGCAAGCTGGTCGCGGTGTGTGCCGCAGACGATGCATCCAAGTTGCTCGCCGCGATGCGCGCCCATCCCCTCGCCAGAGACGCCGCCCTGATAGGCTCGGTCATCAGCGACGACGCATGCTTCGTACAGATGCAGACCAAACTGGGTGGCCGCCGCATGGTGGACTGGCTCAACGGCGACCAATTGCCGAGGATATGTTGAGTCAACGATAGACAATGAAGATACATCCCAAAACTTGGGGCAACGATCCCATGCAAACGTCCTTTAACGAAAGCCCATGCTGAGCATGAACAAAATCCTAGGATATGCCTTGGTACTCATACCAATAGCAGCGTTGATAGGATACGGCGCATACGTCGAGCCTAATCGCCTTGAGGTCACGCGACACGCTGTTGGCACGCCTGCGACACAGGCAGACATCCGCATCGTGCAGATATCCGACCTGCATCTGCAGAAGATGGACGACATCCGGCGCTTGGTCGCGCATCAGGCAGCAGAAGCCAAACCGGATGTGATCGTCCTCTCAGGTGACATCGTCGATCGCAAGGAGAGCTTGCCTGCACTCGAAGCATTCTTGAATGAACTCGGCCCCATCCCCAAGATCGCCGTGGCGGGTAATTGGGAATACTGGAGCGGAATCGATCTCAAGGCACTGGCCGAACTGTATGAACGCCACCAGACACGTCTCTTGATCAACGCTTGTCAGGTCATCGAGATACGACATAAAACCATCGCCTTTGTCGGATTGGATGATGATTTGTCAGGAAGACCCAACCTAGGCAAAGCGAGCAAACAGTGTGCAGATGCGAGCGCAAAGGTCCTGATCGAACATAGCCCAGGATTCTTTGGTAAACCTATGGATCAGCCGGTTGAGAATGCACCCTATCTGTTAAGCCTGTCAGGTCATACCCACGGAGGACAGATCACATTCTTTGGCAGCCCGCTCGAAACTCCACCGGGTAGTGGTGCATATCAGCAAGGTTGGTATGAGACCCAGTACGGCAAGTTATATGTGTCTCGCGGCATAGGCACCACCGTCGTGCCGCTACGCATCGGTGCGCTGCCGGAACTCCCCATATTCGACATCAAACTCAAGTAGTCTGGTATTGAAACCGACTGGCCTGCGGGTAGAATCGAGCGAGCCGCAGGGCCACTATATCTATATAACAGGAGTCCACTATGCCTACCCCACACGATCTCATCTTGCTACGTGACAAGTTGCGCGTATTCGCTGCCGAGCGCGATTGGGAACAGTTCCATACACCCAAGAATCTGAGCATGGCGATGATGGTGGAAGCGGCCGAATTGCTGGAGCATTTCCAATGGCTCACGCCGGCGGAATCCACCAGCCTGAGTGCTGAAAAGAAGTTGGAGGTGGGTGAAGAGTTGGCCGATGTGTTGCTCTACCTGACCCGCTTATCAGACACGCTAGGCATAGACCTACTCGATGCCGCACTACGTAAAATTGAAAAGAACGCGCAGCGCTATCCAGCCGATTTGGTGCGCGGCAGCAACAAGAAATATTCGGAATATCAAAAGTAGTCGCAGCCGCACAGTAACTTCTTTGGACTCCCTATACTTAATATCGGTTGACAAGAGAACGTTCGTTCTTTACAGTTCACAGCACGTTCGTTCTGTAGGAATCGTGCCATGACAGATTTCAACCACCAAGACCACGATACACCCAGCGCCAATCCCAAGGATGGCGAGTATCTCAACAAGCTGCAGGATTACTACGCCGACTGGAAGAGCATCCCCTCTTACGCCAAGTTGTGCGAGGTATTCGGCATCACTTCAAAATCCTGGGTTAAAGCCATACTGGACAGGCTGTGCGCAGCCGGATTTATAGAGCGCACCCCCGACGCGGTCTGGGTACCAACCCGCCAGTTCTTTGCCCGCCCGCTAGCCGAGTCGACCGTACAAGCCGGCATGCCGGTATCTGTCACCGAGACACAAGGCGACTATTTCGTCATCGATGAGATGCTTATCGACACCCCATCCAAGACCACGCTGATCACAGTCAAGGGTGAATCCATGATTGATGCCGGCATCCATGACGGTGACGTGGCGGTGGTAGAGAAGCGCATGACTGCCAACATCGGCGACATCGTCGTAGCCATCGTAGACAACGAGTTCACCCTCAAAACGCTGGACAAGGAGCGCGGCCAATTCATCCTGCGCCCCGCTAATCCTGCTTTTCCCGTGATACGTCCGCAAGGCACGCTGGAGATATTCGGTGTGTTGGTCGGTTTGATACGCAAATACCGGAAATAAATCATGCCTACCCTCAGCCATAACCGCCGTTCCATGCCCTCCTCTTTGCTTTCGCTGACCTATCCGAACAAGGAGTTGTTCCACCGCCAATACGCCTTGCTGCGTGGTGCCGTGCCGGCTGGCTTCCCCTCGCCCGCCGATGACTATATCGAAGGCCGACTCAGTCTGGATGAACACTTGGTGCGTCATAAGGAGTCCACCTTCTTCATGCGGGTGGCGGGTGATTCAATGATGGGTCTAGGCATCTTCGATGGCGATCTGCTGGTGGTAGACAGAGCCATGCCTGCCACCCACGGCAGTGTAGTAATCGCAGTGGTGGATGGCGAGTTCACGGTCAAACAACTGATAGACACAGCGCGCGGCCAGCTATTACGTGCAGCCCACCCCGATTATCCGGACGTGCATATCAAGCCTGAGCAAGACTTATCTATCTGGGGTGTGGTGCAATGGAACGTGCATAAGGTCTAGCCATATGCCCCGTGCCATCGCGCTAGTGGACTGCAACAACTTTTACGTATCTTGTGAGCGCTTGTTCCAGCCCAAGTTGGAAGGCAGACCGGTGGTGGTATTGTCCAACAACGACGGTTGCGTGGTGTCCCGCTCTCAGGAAGTCAAAGACTTGGGCGTCAAAATGGCCGTACCTTGGTATCAACTCAAGGACATCGCCAAACGCCACAGCATCATCCCCCGCTCCTCCAATTACAGCCTATACGCCGACCTGTCGAATCGGGTGATGTCCCTGCTCGCGCAGTACGCACCGTATCAGGAGGTGTACTCCATAGATGAGTGTTTCCTTGAGCTCACCGGCATCGGCACATCGCATACCGACCATGCGCAGCATATGCGCCAGAAGATCAAACAAGACGTAGGCATACCGGTATGCGTGGGCATCGCTGCCAGTAAGACGCTGGCTAAACTGGCCAACCATGTAGCCAAGAAAGATGCGCGACTGCAGGGCGTGTGTGATTTCAATACCTTCAGTCGGTCAGACCTTGATGCCTTGCTAGCCAACATCCCCGTCGGCGAGGTGTGGGGCGTGGGTAGACGCAGCACGACCAGACTACAAGCACTGGGCATAGACACGGTGCTGGATCTCAAACGCGCCGCGCCAAAACGCATCCGCGACGAATTCAGCGTGGTGCTGGAACGCACCATCGCCGAGCTCAACGGCGTCGCTTGCCTGGAACTGGATGAGTTCATGCCGGACAAGCAGCAGATCATCTGCTCGCGCTCGTTCGGCTCACTGGTGTCGAACTTAGCTGACCTGGAGCAGGCGGTGATCTCCTACACCACACGCGCCGCTGAGAAGCTGCGCGCCCAACACTCCATCGCCGCAGGCATACAAGTCTATATCCGCACCAATCCTCACAAGGAGCGCGACCCGCAGCACCAGCAGACTATGTTGCTGCCGCTCCATGAATCTACCGACGATACACGTCACTTATGCCACGCAGCCTTACATGGCCTGCGCCAGATATACCACAACGGCTACGCCTATCAAAAAGCGGGCGTAATGCTGACAGAGATCACCCCACGCAACGCACGCGTACGCGACCTATTCGATGATGTCGCCGCACAGCAAAAGTCGCACGCACTGATGACAACACTCGATAAGATCAACCGCCGCATGGGCAGCGGATCGCTAAGATTATTGGGGGAAGGTACGCATAAGAGTTGGGCAATGCGCAGAGATAACGTCTCGCCACGCTATACCACCGAATGGCACGAACTGGCAGTCGTGTCAGCCTGACACCCGATCTATGCGCCATGTGATCATCCTGAATGGCGGCTTTCTCAAAACGCGACTGAGTACTCCTAACCCTAGGACGAAGTCTACCCATGATTTATCATCGCCACAAAGCGGTCATTCCTAAACGTGTTACAAAAAAACTCACCCAACCAGAGTGCGTTTCAACACCGAATATCGGGATACCAAAAAATATATGGCTATAACTTAATTCTGCGACTTGTCTTCCAGCGCATCAACATCCGACTCGATCAATCCTTGCGGTAGTTGCTTGGTGGGCTTCACACCCATTACCTTGAGCATCTCCGCCTGACGGATGACATTGCCACGACCACGAGTGAATTTTCCATAGGCCTTATCGTAGACATCTTTAGCCTGATTGAGTCTGTCGCCCAACTTGTCCAGGTCCTCCACAAAACCGACCAACTTGTCGTAGAGTTCGGCACCGCGACTGGCGATGTCCTGTGCATTGCGGTTCTGTTGTTCCTGGCGCCACAGATGCGCCACGGTGCGCACCACGAACAGCAAGGTACTGGGGCTGACCAGCAACACGTTTTTCTTCCATGCGTCCTGCCAGAGCTCGCTGTCATGTGCGATTGCCAACATGAATGCCGGCTCTACAGGGATGAACATCAGCACGAAATCCAGCGATTGCAGACCGTATAACTGTTGGTAATTCTTCTCGGCCAGTTCTTTGATATGCGCGCGCACCGAATCCAGATGGCGGCGTAATGCGGCATCGCGCTGCGCATCGCTCTCGGCATTGGCATGATCCTCGTAGGCGTTGAGCGACATCTTGGCATCGATGATGAGATGTCGGTCTTCAGGTAGGTGCACCACCACATCCGGCTGGGCGCGTGAACCATCGGCGCGGGTATGACTCTCCTGCACATCATATTCATGGCCTTTGCGCAGACCGGATGCTTCCAGTACGCGTTCCAGTATCAATTCTCCCCAGTTGCCCTGGGTCTTGGTCTGTCCTTTGAGCGCACTGGTGAGATTATGCGCGTCCTTGGAGAGTTGGTTATTCAATGCCATGAGCTGTTTGACCTGCTCGGCCAGCGCGCTGCGGTCTTTGCCTTCATTGATGTAGACCTGCTGTATCTGCCCCTGGAACTCGGTGAGCTTGACCTTGAGCGGTTCCAGCAACTGATTGAGGTTGGTCTGGTTCTGCTCGGTGAAACGCTTGCTCTTGTCTTCCAGTATCTCACTGGCCAATGTCTTGAAACGGTTGGAGAGTTGCTCCTCGGCATTCTTCAATAAAGCAAGCTTCTCTTCGCTTTGCGAATGCTCGGATGCCAACTGCGTATCCAGTTCGGTGACGCGATTGCTCAGGTGGCGCTGTTCGGCGGTGAGCTGGTCGCGCAGCAGGGCCAAGCTGTTTTTCTCCTGCTGTAAGGCCGTCAACTTCTCTGCCAACCCGGTGGCACGTTCCTGCATCTGTGCCCGCTCGTCGCGTGCGGTGTCGAGTTGATCGCGCCAAGTCGACGCCTGCTGCTGCAATCCCGCATAGGCGGCACCGGCACGACTTGCTTCCTCCTGCGCCGCGCTCAGGCGCTCGTTGCTGCGTGCCTGCTCAATCTGACTCTGTGTATATGCCTCGCGCACGGCGGCAGCCATCCGTTCGCGCTGTACCAGCCAGCTGACGATGCCGCCCAGCAACAGACCTGCGAATGATGCAACCAAGATGTAGAGCGATTGTTCCATTTTTATTCCCCAAAACCGGGCGACAGTATAATTGACCCAGCCAAATAAAAAGGGATGCGCAAGCATCCCTTTTTAACTTCAAACCAGCAACCCTATTAGCCGCGAACTTGACGCTTACGTTCGTTCTCGGTCAGGTAACGTTTACGCACGCGAATCGACAATGGCGTGATCTCGACCAACTCGTCGTCGTCGATGAACTCAACAGCTGATTCCAAAGTCAGGCGCACTGGCGGAGTCAGACGCACTGCCTCATCCGTACCGGAAGAACGTACGTTGGTCAGCTGTTTACCCTTGATCGGATTGACGACTAGGTCGTTGTCACGACTGTGGATGCCGATGATCATGCCCTCGTACAATTTATCACCAGGAACCACGATCATGCGACCGCGATCTTCCAGTTTCCACAGCGCGTAGGCTACTGCCTCACCGGCTTCAGAAGAGATCAACACGCCGTTACGGCGACCTGGCATGTCGGCTTTCACCGGCGCGTAGTCATCGAACACGTGCGCCATGATGCCGGTACCGCGTGTCAATGTCATGAACTCGGACTGGAAACCGATCAGACCGCGCGCAGGAATACGGTATTCCAGACGCACGCGACCATGGCCATCCGGCTGCATATCTTGCAGATCGCCACGACGACGACCCAGCTCTTCCATGATCGCGCCCTGATTCGCATCTTCCACATCTACAGTCAAGACTTCGAACGGCTCGCACTTCTCGCCATTGATCTCACGGTACACGACACGTGGCTTACCCACGCCCATCTCGAAACCTTCACGGCGCATGTTTTCCAGCAGGATGGTCAGGTGCAACTCACCACGACCCGCCAACAGGAACACGTCGGTGTTGTCTGTCTCATCGACGCGCAAAGCCACGTTGACCAGCAATTCTTTAGTCAAACGGTCGCGGATCTGGCGACTGGTGATGAACTTGCCTTCTTGTCCGCACAATGGCGAGGTGTTCACCATCAGGTTCATGGTCAGAGTCGGTTCATCGACCTTGGGCAAAGGCAGCGCTTCTGGCTTGTTAATGTCGGCGATGGTCACACCGATACCGATATCTTCGATACCGTTGATCAACACGATGTCACCAGCTTTAGCTTCGTCCATCAGGTAGCGGTCCACACCTTGGAAACCCAAGACTTGGTTGACACGGCCTCTCTTGGCCGCTTTATCACCATTCATCACCATCACGTCCTGGCCGGGCTTGATACGACCGCGTAACACACGACCCACACCGATACGACCAACGAAGCTGGAATACTCGAGCGCGGATATCTGCAATTGCAAAGGCTCATCCATCGCTGCAGCAGAAGGTGCAGGAACACTCTTCAAAACCGTGTCAAACAGGGGGCGCATGTCGGGGCTAGGCTTGGCCATATCCAATGTTGCGTAGCCGTTCAATGCGGAAGCGTAAACGACAGGGAAATCCAGTTGCTCTTCAGTCGCGCCCAGCTTGTCGAACAAGTCGAAAGTCTGATCAATCACCCAGTCGCAACGCGCGCCTGGACGATCCACTTTATTGATGACCACGATAGGACGCAAGCCAAGTGCCAGTGCCTTTTTGGTCACGAAGCGGGTCTGAGGCATAGGGCCTTCTACCGCATCCACCAACAGCAGCACGCCGTCCACCATGCCCAGCACGCGCTCGACTTCGCCACCGAAGTCAGCGTGGCCCGGTGTGTCGACAATATTGATGTGCACGCCTTCGTAGTTCACCGCGCAGTTCTTCGCCAAGATGGTGATGCCGCGTTCTTTTTCCAGATCGTTGTTGTCCATCACGCGCTCAGCAACGTGTTGGTGGGCGGAGAATGAGCCTGCTTGAGTTAGCAGCTTGTCAACCATAGTGGTCTTACCATGGTCAACGTGGGCGATGATGGCAATATTACGGAGTGCGCGGGACATGAATGCAGCCTTGCTAGATTAAAGGGCGCGCATTCTAACACAGGCTAGCCACCTATCCCGATAAAACTCTCTATGTGACTGAAATCGCCTAAGCCCAGTCAAAGCAGTGAGTTACGTGACGCCTAGAAGTTGCTCCAGCAAGACGCTATCAATAGCTGAAGCGTGACCGCAGATCGAGCAGATTGAGTTCCTCCAATATCTGCTCCAAACGCTGTTTCGCATTCTTGCGCGATGCACCGCCACGCTTGGCGATGATCAGCTCGTTCTTCATCGAATGTTCCCAACCGATCAGCTCAGTGACGGTCACCTGATAGCCGTGCGACTCCAGCAGCAGACAGCGCAGCACATTGGTGAGTTGACTGCCAAATTCGCGGGTGTGGATGGGATGACGCCATATCTCGGACAGTGCAGTCTTGGCGAAGGATAGATTCTTGTGTTTGTTCAGTACGGAAGCAACTTCCGCCTGACAACATGGCACTAGCACGATGAATTTCGCTTGCTTCTGCAGGGCGAACTTGATTGCGTCGTCGGTAGCGGTATTGCACGCATGCAGCGCTGTCACGACATCGATCTGGGCGGGTAATTGCGGTGTGTCCATGGATTCCTGCACCGATACATTCAAGAATGACATGCGCGGAAAATCCAGCTTGGCTGCCAGTTGTTGCGACTTCTCCACCAGTTCGGCGCGCGTCTCTATGCCGTATATATGCCCTGCATCCAGCGATTTGAAGAACAAGTCATAGAGGATGAAACCCAGATAGGACTTGCCCGCCCCGTGATCCACCAAGGTCAGCTCAGGCTTGTCCGTCAACACTTCTTGCAACAACGGCTCAATGAAATGGAATAAGTGATAAACCTGTTTTAACTTACGGCGACTGTCCTGATTGAGCTTGCCGTCACGCGTCAGGATATGTAGCTCCTTGAGTAGCTCGATGGATTGATTGGGTTTGATCTCGGGAATATTGTTCATGGTCGGGCTCTACTGCGGGTAAGGACGGCATTCTACCCGTGCCACCCCAAATACCAAGCCCATACGACGGCATGACCAGTCTAGGCCGATATATATAGGCATTTATCCGACAGACAAGAAGATTTTAGTGCGCTAGTCTTTCCCCGCTAGCAACTTGGTCTTATTGGAGGAATTGATGGGTTTTCGAAGGACGATGATACATGACCATTATGTTGGCCTCGATGCGCGAGGTCGCTGCAAGCGACTCTGGCAGCAAGCTGGACTGTTATCAGGAACTCCCCGTCGTCCTGAGTGCCTCACGCCTGTCCCAACCCTTGTCTGAGGCACTCAATGCCATGACGGTGCTAGACCACAAGATGATAGTCGCTTCCGGTTTTCGCAACATCGCCGACCTAAATAATGACATTATGGCTGCCAGCACACCGAGCAACAGTGCCAGCCTGTCCTATACACAAAGACTGGGCGAAGGATGGAGTTATAGCGCGGCCTATTACTATTGGTCTGCAATACAGCCCTTTGACAGAGAGGTCATCAATCATCAACCGATACAACGTCGCACCGACATGCGCGTGGCCGATGACGTGAGCGGTGAATGTGCCGTCGTCGTACAAGATAGCTTCAAGCAAGGCTATACCCAGTACATCGTCAACAACATGTTCAACCGCTGTGGCCATGTCACGCTGAGGTTAGACTGATAAACATGTTCATCCCAACACGTCGCTATGCACTGCACACAGGCCTGAGATTGGCACTCGGCCTATTGCTTTCATGCATGACTTCCCTCAGCCATGCAGGAGAAAATTTACGAGTATTGATGGTACTCAGTGACGACAATCCCATCTATCAACACTTTGCAGACATCTACCGCAGCAAACTGCCTATACCAAATCAACTCACGGTAGTGCGGGGCGCGGAAAAATTTTCAGTTGGCGAACAACACACCGACCTGATCGTGACGGTCGGGAGCAAGGCCGCCCTTGCGGTGGTAGACCGATCCGATCTGCCCTTGCTGTTGACCATGCTGCCCAGCAACCTCTATAAGGACCTGTTGGCCAAACAAGCCCCAACCCGCTCAATCTCGGCGCTCTTCGTTGATCAACCCTGGAGTCGGCATATCGAGTTGTTGTTCGCCGCCCAGCCCGAGACGCGCAGGATCGGCCTGATATACACACCATCATCCGGTCTGGATATTGACGAGTTACGTAAACTCGCGGCGCGCCATGACGCGAAAGTGATCGCGCGTCCCGTGAGCAGTCCGGAGCAACTTTACAACGCACTGGAGTACACCCTGAGCAACAGTGAAGTCTTGCTCGCCGTACCCGACAGCGAGATATATAGCAGCAATAATATCCGCAACATCCTGATGACCAGCTACAGACACGACATCCCATTGATTGGACTGTCAAAGAGCTATGTCAATGCCGGCGCGCTATGTGCGGTATTTTCCAGCCCAGATGACCTGGCACTACAAGCCAGCACCATGACGCAGTACTTCTCGCGCAACAAAAAACTACCGCCTGCCCAGTTTCCCATCGCGTACGACGTGGCCACCAACAACGAGGTGGCCAGAACTTTGGGTATCAAACTCAAATCACCCGAACAGCTGCTCATGCAGTTGCATCGTGCCGAAGGGGGACAATGATGCTGAGCAAAAAATACAGCATACGCAGACACATCGCTTGGCTAACCATGACGCCATTGCTGGTGATGGTCATCTCTATGGAAGCGTTCTTCCTCAACGACCGTGCCAACAGCATGGATCAGGACCTGATCACGCGCGGCCGCCTGATCGCCAGCCAACTCGCGGCCAGCAGCGAGTATGGCGTGTTCTCTGACAACCATACCTTCCTGGGGGGGATAGCTGAAAGCGCCATGCAACAAGAAGATGTGCGCTCTGTATACATCTTGAATGATGTAAAGATCATGGCTCAAGCGGGTACCTTACCCAAGGCCTTGGGGGCGCTTGATATACAAGCAAATCGCAAAGTCGCTTATTCGAGCAAGACTGAAACTAAACTGACACCCAAACGACTGCTGGATCTGGTGAATGAGCACACTACCCTATTGAATAGGGGGGATACGGCATTGCTCTACCAACCTATCCTGTCTACCCAGATTCCTTTAAGCGATCTGGAGGCCGCGCCTTCAGCCAGTCGTATCGGCGCAGTCATCATCGAGATGAGCTGGCTGAACACACGCCAGTTGCAAAACCGGATGCTGTGGATGAGCATCACCGCCACCGCGCTGTTTCTGTTGCTCACCCTGTTCATCATCTATCTGGCTAGCCGGCGCATCATCGGCCCCATCAGCCAGTTGAATACGGCGATACAAGCCATAGGGGCGGGCAATCTCGATACGCGTGTGAATGTACCCAGTCACATCAACGAGCTGTGCAACCTCAGCGATGGCATCAACAAGATGACTGCGGAGCTGCAGCATGAGCGCGCTATCCTGCAGCATCGTATCGATGAAGCGACCGTGCAACTACGCACCCTCGCCTTCTACGATACTTTGACGCAACTACCGAATCGTCGCCTGCTGAACGACAGACTCACCCATGCACTGGCGACGAGTAAGCGCAGCGGAAAATATGGTGCCTTGATGTTCCTCGATCTGGATAATTTCAAACCGGTCAACGACCGCTATGGCCATGCGGCGGGGGATCAGTTATTGATAGAGACAGCACATCGGCTCCATAGCTGTGTGCGCGAGATGGACACCGTTGCTCGCTTCGGCGGAGACGAGTTTGTAGTGGTGCTGGGCGAGTTGGATACCAATATAGAAGAGTCGGTGCGGCTCGCCTATCTGGTCGCAGAAAAGATACGCAACAGACTCGGCGAGAGCTATCACCTGCTGGTCCGGCAGGAAGGAAAACCCGAGCTCGACATCACGCACCGCTGCTCTTCCAGCATAGGCGTGGTCATGTTCCTCGACCATCATGCCAGTCAGGATAAAATCATGACTTGGGCGGATTCAGCGATGTATCAGGCTAAAAAATCGGGTCGTGACTGCATCACCTTCCACAATCAGGGCGAGCAAACCTGAACAGATAAAACGCTAGCCGAAGCGCAACTTCATCACCAGTACCGCACTCGCCAGCAACAAGGTGATGGCATTGGCGATGATGATAGGCCATGCACCCAACAAGAGACCGTACGCCAACCACATCGCAACGCCCGCCGCGAACAAGGCATACATCGCCAATGAGATATCGGCGGTATGTTGGGTGTGCCACACCTTCCAGACTTGCGGCACGAACGCAACTGTCGTCAGCGTCGCCGCTAATGTGCCGACACCGTCACTTAGGTTCACTTGCTGTCTCCTCATGCGCCCACAACTGGTGCGCGTCCAGTAACAAACGATAGCGCGCCTCGTTGGCATCCAGCTGTGCGAGATTCTCGGCCAGTGTCGCTTCCTGCGCGATGCGCCGCGCCGACAGACTATCGGACAGGCTACTCTCCCCCAAGCGGTAAGCCTTGGCAATCAACTCAGCATTGGCGCGTATCGCCACAGCGGCTTCGTGGGCTTGCTGATAGGTCGCATAACTGCGCACGGCCTGATGATAAGCAGCATAGATGTCACTCTGTAATCGATGCTTCACAAACTCGGCCTGATCGTTAGCGATCTCCGCCTGCTGTTCCATACCCTGTGCGTTTGCAGACCGCACACCGAACGAGATTGGCATCGTCAGGAATACGCCGGCCACCTTCTCGTTACCGCCCATCTCATTGGAGTAGCGCAGCCCCACGGTGGGATCGGGAATGCGATCGGCACGGCTGCGTTCTGCCAGCAATTTTTGAACTTTAGCTTGCTGCTGCGCCATACCCAGTTCATGGTTGTCATCCATGATGCGTGCCTGCCAGACCTCATAACCCTCGGTAATGACCTGCGGCGTCGGGATGGCAACATCATCGGGCAGGGCAATGGCAGGAAATTGGCGCTGCAGGTCATTGCCCGCCATCTGTGCCCGCAATGTCGCTTGCTGTAGTGAGACGCGCGCCTGCGCCTGCGCCGCCAAAGCAATGTTCAATTCCAGTTTGGGTGCGTCACCCGCCTGCACACGCTTGTCCACCATCTCGGCTTGTTGGGTGTATATCTCGGTCTGATGTTGCCATAATCGAACCTGGGCTTGCTCACGCAACCACACAAACCAGGAGCGCAATAACAATCGCCCTGCTTCATGATGTGCATCACCCAAGGCAAAATCAGCACGCGCCACACTGGCTGCACCGATGTCCGCATCTATCCCCACTTTATTGGGCAAACGCAAGGGACGCTCCAAGGCCACATCCCACTCTTTTAATTTCTGTCCGGTATTGGCGATCTGGCGCTGCGCGCTGCCAGCACGCAGATTGAACTCGTAGTTGCCGCTGTTCCAACGACGCTGATTCGCTTGCTCCAGCTTGAGTCCGCTATGCGCGTTCAATACCAGCAGATTATTTTCCAAAGTAATATCAACCTGTGCTTGAGGCGGCAGATCGGTTGCGGCGATTTCGACCGCAACGGCACTTCCACCGAACAAAATCCCACTCACTAAAATAACCGTAGCGAGCAGATCAATATGCGCGGTGCGGCGGAGCTCGCGACGAGAAAACGTATCGTTTCGGTGAAGACTAACCTTTAGGTTAGGTCGTAACCACATATCGAATAGATAGACGAGGAGCGAGCGAGTATGCAACAAAACAGATTGTTCGCGCAGTAGGCTATTTTTCATGCCAACCTCCCGAACTCGATCACCGGCGTAATCCAATAGGCGATCTCGGGATTCGCCTCTTCTCGTTTCAAATGGGCGATAAGTTGGTTCGCATCATCAAGGTTCATCACGGTGATGATCTGCACACGCTGCGAACGACCACGCACTTGCTCCAACATACTCGGCAGCTTCTCTTTCTGGCTACCACCTTCGATGCGGGTCAAGGAAAAACCGCGCACCCATTGCGGATGCTCCAGCAGATGGTCGACCAGACGCTCTTCCAAAGAGCGGTGACAAACCAGTGTCAAACAACAATTCATTTCAGACATGTGATTTCTCCACAGGCGCGATGCCAAAACGGCGATACAGGATAGGCAGCATGATGAGGGTCAACAGGGTCGAACTAATCAGTCCGCCCGTCACTACCACCGCCAATGGTTTCTGTATCTCCGAACCTGGGCCGGTCGCGAACAACACCGGCAGCAGACCGAAGGCGGTGATACTAGCCGTCATCAACACCGGTCTCAGTCTGCGCTTGGCACCTTCGAACACCACATCGGTGATGCTCATACCCTCGGCATGTAGCTGATTGAAGTAAGACACCATCACCACACCGTTGAGCACCGCGATACCCAGCAAGGCGATGAAACCGACGGAGGCCGGGACCGACATATATTCACCGCTCACCCACAAAGCGACCACGCCACCTATCAAGGCGAACGGGATGTTGGTCAACACCAGTGCGGCTTGACGTACCGAGCCGAAGGTGGCGAACAGCAACATGAAGATCATGCCCAATGCGATAGGCACCACCACCGCCAGACGCGCGGCAGCGCGTTGCTGATTCTCGAACTGACCGCCCCAAGTCAAACGATAGCCGGTAGGAAGCTTGATCTGGGCGGCCACCGCCGCTTTGGCTTCATCGACGAAACCGACCAGATCGCGGCCGCGCACATTGCTTTGCACCACCACCATGCGCTGACCGTTCTCTCGATCGACCTTGACCGGCCCATCCACACGTTGCAGACTCGCCACCACTGACAGCGGCACGCTCTGTCCATTCGCCAATGGCAGCGTCAATGCCGCGAACAAGGCGGGCGATTGCTGCACGTCGAGCTCACCGCGCATGATGAGCGGCGTGCGTCTGCCCTCTTCTATGACTATACCGAGTTGCTGACCTTCTATCTGGCTACGCAAGGTGTTGCCGATCTCATCCACACTCAAGCCCAAACGACCGGCAGCCAATCTATCTATCACCACGCGGTAATATTGCACCCCGCTGTTCTTCACGGTGAACGCGTCTTCGCTGCCCTTGATACCTTCCAGCACCTTGACCATATGCTCGGCCGTCTCATTGAGCTTACCCAGATCGGTGCCGAATATCTTGATAGCGATATCGCCACGTGCACCAGTGAGCATCTCGGATACGCGCATCGCGATGGGCTGAGTGAAACTGAATTCCACTCCGGGGAAGCCGTCCATGACTTTGCGGATACTGTCGACGAGAGCGGTCTTGTCTTTACTGACCCAGTCCTTTTGCGGCTTTAACACCAAGAAAGTATCGGTCTCGTTCAGCCCCATCGGATCCAGTCCCAACTCGTCCGCGCCCGCCCGTGCCACGATGCCATTGATATCTGGAACGGCCTTGAGTACGGCTTGCTGGATACGCGTATCCATGTCGGCACTTTGCGCCAGACTGATGGACGGCAACTTGGTCACTTGCATGATCAAATCGCCTTCGTCCATCTCCGGCATAAAGGATTTACCAATCAAGGTGTAGATACCGCCCGTGACGAACAACATACTGACTGCCGCAATGATCACGACGCGCTCTTTAGCCAATGCCCGTTGCAGCATCGGGGTATAAATCGCCATCGCCTTGCGCACTAACCAAGGCTCGCCGTGATCACCTTCTTTAAGTAGAAAGGAGGCCATCATCGGCACGATGGTCAGAGACAGCAGCAGCGATCCAGCCAACGCGAACACGATAGTCAATGCAACCGGGATAAATAACTTGCCTTCCAGTCCTTGCAGGGTCATCAAAGGCAAAAACACGATGATGATGATGGCCACACCCGCGGCGACCGGTGTGATGACCTCTTTCACGGCACGATAGATCACATGCAGATGCGGGATGTGTTCACGCTTGTGCGCCAGGTGATTAATGATGTTCTCCACCACCACCACCGAGCCATCTACCAGCATACCGATGGCGATTGCCAGACCACCCAGACTCATCAGGTTGGCCGACATGCCAAACTCCTGCATCAGGATAAAGGTGATCAGCACCGCCATCGGCAGGGTCAAGGCGACCACGATGGCCGCGCGCAGATTACCAAGGAACAACACCAGCAATACCACCACCAGCACGATGGCCTCCAGTAGCGCTTCAGAGACCGTCCCCACGGCACGCTCGACCAGACTGCCACGGTCATAGAACACCTTGGTCGTCACACCCTTGGGCAAGGTAGGAGCAAGTTCCGCCAGCTTCTCACGTACGCCATTAACAACCTTTTGTGCGTTTGCACCGCGCAGACCGAGTACCAAGCCTTCCACGGCTTCCCCCTTGCCATCCTTGGTCACCACACCATAGCGCGTCAGACTGCCGATACGCACCTCGGCCACATCACTCACGCGTATCGGACTGCCGCCGGGACTACTGACAACGATGTTGCGCACGTCCTGCAGCGTTTTGATACTGCCTTCCGCACGAACCAGCAATGCCTCGTCACCATCATTGATACGCCCCGCGCCGTCGTTGCGATTGTTCGCTTGTATCGCCTGTTGCAGCATGGCAAAGGAGATACCGCGCGCCGCCAGTGCGGTATGGTCGGGCACAATCTCAAAACTGCGCGCCAGTCCGCCCAGAGAGTTGACGTCAGCCACCCCTGGTAAAGTGCGCAAGGCCGGACGTATGGTCCAATCCAGCAGGGTGCGGCGCTGCTCCAGCGAGACCCCCTCACCCTCTACGGTGAACATGAACATCTCGCCCAAGGGCGTGGTGATTGGTGCCAAACCGCCGCCGATATTAGCCGGCATATCGCGCATCGCGTTGTTTAAACGTTCAGCAACCTGTTGGCGTGCCCAATAGATATCGGTGCCATCGATGAAGTCTATGGTGATATCAGCGATGGCATATTTGGAGATGGAACGCATCACGCGCTGATTGGGGATACCCAGCATTTCCAGTTCGATAGGCGTGACAATGCGCGCTTCGACCTCTTCCGGCGTCATGCCCGGCGCCTTCATAATCAGCTTTACCTGAGTAGATGAGACATCCGGGAAGGCATCGATAGGCAGGTCACTGAAGGCAGAGATACCGGCGCCTATGATCATCAATGTCAATGCCATGACCAACAGACGCTGGGTCAGCGAGAATTCAACCAGTTTGGATAGCATTATTCGGCTCCTATGCCCATCAGACTGGCTTTCAAACTGGATACACCGCGCACCGCAATCTTTTCGTCTCCTTTCAGATCACCGCTGATGACGCTGTTCTGCGCCCCCTCGTTTATGAGCTTGACCGTTTGCGCACGAAAACCCTTGGCCGTGGCAACGAACACCAAAGACTTGCCATCGACACGAGAGATCGCCGTATTGGGCACTTCCCATTGCACTGTGCCATTGCTGGCAGTCGTTATGCTGGCTTCGACGAACTGATTGGGACGCAGATTATCCGCGCCATGTGTGATGATTCCGCGCAACAACACGCTCTGGTTGCCACCGGTCAGACCGCGTCCGATTGCGGTAAGTTGTCCGCGCGCATTGAAGGCCGGTATATTGAATGCCGCGCCCACCTTCAAGTCTCTCGTCATCGCAACGGGTGCCTGTATCTCTACAGCCAAGGGGGTGAGTTTGGCCACCTTGAACATCTGTACCGCCGCATCCAGACGCTGCCCCGCGCTCGCCGATTTTTCCAGCACCACACCGTCTATGGGTGCGCTCAATGTCAGGCTGCTGGAAAGGCCACCTGCCTGCAACTTAGCCAACGCACTATCGCTCATACCCGAAAGGCGTAACAACTGCCTGCGTTCGGCCAATGCGGCACTGGCTTCCATGGCCGCGCCCCTGCTCAGACGATAACGACTTTCAGCAATGATGCCGTCTTTGAACAGCGACTCGTCACGGCTCAGATTATCCTTGGCCAACTGCGCTTGCACACTGGCTTGCAGATAACCGCGCTGCGCCTCGGCAAATGCAGGACTTTGCAATGTCGCCATAGTCTGCCCTTTCTTCACACTGTCGCCCACGCCCACGAAGGTCTGCTCGATCAAGCCTGGCATGGGCGAACTCATGACGAACAACTGATTGGCAGGAACGACCACTTGAGCAGGTAAACCCGATACCTCACCCGAAGCTTTATTCGGCAAATTGGCGGTAACGATACCCAGCGTCTGTATCTGCTGTGCGGTCAGAGCCACATCTGATGCGGCATGAGAGAGCGAAGTTGAGGCGAGCAAAAGCAGCCCGAACAATGTAGAAAGACGTGTCATAGTGAACTCCAGAAACTGCGTGAGGCGCAATTTCGTAACGATAGCAGGATAAAACGGTGCGTGGCGATTAAGCCTGAAGGATGTTGCCGGGAGGCGCTTGCGACCATGCCAGAACATAGCTTGATCGGGTGTGATGGAAGTTAAAACAAACTGCAGAGATAGGCTGGGACAATCTGTGTTTGATGTCCGCCGGTATGCCACTGAGCAGTGCGGGTTGTGCGTCTGATACGAACCGGGTCTCACCGGCCGGATAAGCATGCGGCATGACGATGACCGCGCCCTCGTCATTTTCGACATGACTCTCCGACATCGGCTCATACGCGCTCAGATCATGGCTATACACCTGCCGATCCCCATCTATCCCATACACATGCGCATGCGCCAACGGCGACATGCATTGCAGTAGTACGAACAGTATCAACAGGGATTTTTGGATGGTCTTATACATGTGCTCAGAATTATATCATCGCCCTATTTATCAACGGCCAGCGTTAACGACACATGGCAAGCACAAGAAAGACCTGCCTAGATGTGATTAGTTCAAAACTTCTCACTTTGTTTTTGTGGCTCTTTTGAAAAACGAGTGGGTTAAGCGGCATGAGGGTTGATCCTATGGAAATCGAGCTTGCCAGCGATAAGGAAAATCACCGTGCGCATGGTGTGAATACTGGTGTAGCCCCGAGCTTTGCGTTTGGCGGCCTGGAACAAACCATTGAGTGCTTCGAGGAAGCCATTGGTTTGCCGAGTCTGCGCCCAAGCCACGATGCCGTCGAAGTGGTTGCGGATCATCTTGGCGACATCCTTCATCGGCTCGACTTTGGAGCGCATAACATTGGTACACCACTGCGCCAACAAGCTCGACACGACATTGATTTGTTTGCGATCAAGAATTTCGCACAGTTGCTCACGGTACAGCCAGGCACGGGCGGTACGCTTGGTGGTGATGTGGGCGATCAAGCCATCCAAGTCGGCACACTGACTGGCATTCAAGCTACTCCTGTCCTTGAGCAACGACCAACGCAATCCTTTCAGGGCCGGATCAGTCTTCTGCTCGACACGGCGCATCTTGTCCACGGCAGTCGAGGCATGGGCGATGACGTGGAACTTGTCGAACGTGATGCGTGCATTGGGCAGATGATCGGTGACACCTTTGATGAAGGCGGGCGACATATCGATACTGGCGGAGGTGATTTGGCTGGCATCGCCACCCTGGGTAGAAAGATGCTCGACAAAGGCTTTGACGGTATTGGCATCCTTGCCCTCGGTGACGAAGATGACCTTGCGTTGTTGGACATCGGCAACCAAGGTCAGATAGTCATGCCCGCGCTGACAGGAGGTTTCGTCAATAGCGACGGTGCGCACCTCGGACAAGTCCGCCGCCGCCACGGCCAGTTCGACATACTGGGCGCAAATGGCATACACGCGATGCCAGGATTCGCCCACGATCCGAGCGACAGCGGCAAACGGCATCTGTCTAGCCAACATCAGCCCAGTGCCTCGAACAACAGCGTGAAGCCGTTCAATTTGCCGGCCCAGTCCGGTTCGATCAAAGCGACCTTGCCGTCAGGCAACTTGACGCGCGGCACACGAACCTCGAGATGGCATTCGTGCTGGAAGAAGTTCAGATGCCGGTAGCGTTTGATCTGCGTATCGTGGACAGGATGCGCGCCTTCGATACCGGGATAGGCGAAGCGGCTACCCGCAACGAAATCGATGTGGATGGACAGATGCTTGTGCTCGACATCGAAATCGACCCCCTTGATGTACCAAGGATTGGTAATGCCCAGCGCGGCTTCAAAGATTTGGTTCTGCATGGAACTGCTCACTAAACGATAAAGGTGAAATCATGTCGCATAGGCTGCTTGGCATAAAGCATTACCCACTCGAAATTTAAAAGAGGCGTTTTTGTATGGCCCATGCCACATGCTCACGCACTAGTGCCGAGGGGTGTTGAGCACGGGATGACAATGCTGCCCGCACTGCCTCCGATTGAGCCGCATTACCCAGTGCGACCGCTATGTTGCGCAACCATTGTTCGTGTCCGATTCGGTATATTGCGCTGCCCGCAAGCTTAGCGGCGAACTCTTCTTCTTCCCAAGCAAACAACGCTAGCAGCGACACATCGTCCAAGCCATGACGTATCGCAAAGTCTGGTTCCACCGTGGTCTGGGCGAAACTATTCCATGGGCAGACCAACTGGCAATCGTCACAGCCATAGATACGATTGCCTATCAGTGGGCGCAATTCGACAGGGATACTCCCCTTCAACTCTATGGTCAGATAGGAGATGCAGCGGCGTGCATCCAGTCGATACGGTGCGATGATGGCTTGGGTGGGACAGATGGCTATGCAACGCGTGCAAGTGCCACAATGGTCGTCATGCGGCGTATCGGTAGGCAACGGCAGATTGATATAAATCTCACCGAGAAAGAAAAAGGAGCCATGCTCACGATCAAGCAATAGAGTATGTTTGCCGCGCCAGCCCAGCTGAGTTTTGCTGGCCAGCGCCACTTCCATGACGGGTGCGCTGTCGGTGAACACCCTGCCCTCGCAAGCCGGCATCTCGGCGCGTATCTTGTCTGCCAACTTGGCCAGACGGTTGCGCAACACTTTGTGGTAGTCGCGTCCCAGGGCATAGCGCGAGATAAAAGCGCGCTCGCCATCTTCCAGTACCTGCCAACTATCTTGCGCATCCGGCGGCAGATAGTCCATGCGCAATGAGATCACGCGCAACGTCCCGGGCACGAGTTCCTCGGGTCGGCTGCGTTTAGTCCCATGTTTTGCCATATAATCGAGGTCGCCGTGCAGACCGTCAGCCAGCCATTGCATCAGGCCGGATTCGGCCTCTGCCAAATCAGTATCACTGATCCCCACAGCCTGGAACCCCAGCTCAGTCGCCCAAAGGCGTATCTGCCGGTTCAGTGCAACGTAGTTTGCTTGTTGAGGATAAGAGCTTTGCATAGTGCCGATGATAGCGGAATCACCATCACGCTCGCAGATGAAAATGCGACCTTGGCCTGCGCCCGTCGCTTGGCTGCCCTACTCGAACCCGGCATGGTGATCTATCTGCAGGGCGACTTGGGGGCCGGGAAAACCACGCTGGTGCGCGGCATATTGAATGCGCTGGGTTACAGCGGGCGGGTGAAGAGTCCCACTTATACTTTATTGGAGCCTTATCAGGTCGGCGCTTGGCAGCTGCGACACTTCGACCTGTACCGACTGCACAGCCCGGAAGAGTGGCAAGAGGCCGGATTCGATGACGAGTTCAATGGCAACAGCATTTTTCTCATAGAATGGCCGGCACAAGCCACAGGCCACCTACCCGCAGCCGATCTCGAAGTAGAATTCGATATCTTGACCGAAGGACGCGTAGTGAATATTCATGCTCATAGCCGTACAGGTGTTCGATGCTTAAAACAGTTCTAAAGCTGACAGTAATCGCCATGTTGTTGTGGCTGGATTCGGCTCAGGCCGGCGTGACCATCACCTCGACGCGTATCTGGCCCGGTGAGGAATACACCCGCCTGACTCTGGAATCCAAACTGCCGATACGCCACAACATGTTCACCATCGACAATCCCAATCGACTGGTGGTGGATATGGAGGATGTGGAGATAAGCGACACGCTCAATCAATTGACGGACAAGATCGGCGCTAACGACCCCTACATCAGGAGTCTGCGTGTCGGCCGTTTCAAACCTGGCGTGGTGCGTCTGGTGTTCGATCTCAAGACTGAGATCAAACCCCAACTCTTCGATCTCAAGCCGGTAGGTGAATACGCCCACCGCATGGTGCTGGATATCTATCCCGCTCACCCTACAGACCCGATGATGGCCTTGCTCGAATCAACCGCAAGTGCGACGCCAAGCACCACGCCAATAGCGGCCAGCAATATGCCACTGCCAAGCGATATCGCATCCACCAAGCCGGAGTTTAAGAAGGTGCCCGAGTTGCGTGCGCGCACCCTGATCATCGCCATCGATGCCGGACATGGCGGCGAAGATCCCGGCGCTCACGGTCGTAAAGGCACGCACGAAAAGGATGTCACACTCGCCATCGCGCGCCGGGTCAAAACGTTGATCGACGACACCCCCAACATGCGCGCCGTGATGATACGCGACGGCGATTACTTCATTCCCTTGGGTGGCCGTGTCGTCAAAGCACGCAAAGCCAATGCCGACCTGTTCGTGTCCATCCATGCCGATGCCTTCATCAAACCCAACGCACGCGGCTCATCGGTGTTCGCCCTATCCGAACACGGTGCCACCAGTACAGCAGCACGCTGGTTGGCCAAGAAAGAAAATGAGGCTGACCTGATAGGCGGCGTAAACTTGGACATCAAGGATCCTTATCTGGCACGAACACTGCTCGACCTGTCACAGACAGCCACCATCAACGACAGCATGAAGTTGGCCAAGTATGTACTGGGAGAGTTATCCAATATCAACGATCTGCATCGCGGCCATGTGGAACAAGCCGGATTCGCCGTACTGAAATCACCCGACATCCCATCCATCTTGGTCGAGACAGCATTCATCAGCAATCCCCAGGAGGAACGCCGATTGAACGATGCTGCCTACCAAAACAAACTGGCGTTGGCCGTGCTAAGCGGCATCAAACAATATTTCGCGCAGAACCCCGCATTATCCAAACCGAAGTTCGCTCTATCTAACTAAAGGTAAGAAGCATCATGGATCAAAGATTATTGAGAATATTGGGTGGCGAGACAGCTCACTATCCCTATGCTCTGGAAAGCAAATTCCCGCGTGTCTTCAGCAAGATTATGCTGTTATGGGACTCGTCGGATATAGACGCATACTTCATGGATCTCATCGTCGATTCGCGCGGTGGACGTGAAGGCTTCCCTCAAGATGTCGCCGCAGAGATCGTACATCTCAGTCTGGTGCATGCCGCACACCACCAATCCAAGCAAACATCGGACGTGTGGGCGGTGGACTCCGATTCATTCGTCGGTTACGCATCGAATGCCTTGCCGGAAGACAGCAGAGTCTGGCGCGAACCGCCTGATGCGATCAAGCATGCCATCCAGAAGATGGGAATGAGTTGCACGGCTGAAGGATTTTTACAGGCGGCAGAATCAGGTGATCGTGCTGCGGTCGGTTTGTTTCTGGAAGGCAAGGTGGGCACGGAGATACGCAACGAGCGCGGCTGGACACCGCTCATGCTTGCCGCATTCAGCGGGCAGGATGCCGTCGTGGAGTTGCTGCTCAAACACGGTGCCGATGTATTCAGCAGTGATGCCGGGGGTAACACAGCATTACATTGGGCTGCATTCGCGGGCTACGTTAATTGTGCAAAATTACTGATAGAACATGGCGCTGATGTGGATGCGCGCACCAATTTTGGCTGGACACCGTTACAGCAGGCTACGGCGCGACGCCATCTGGAAGTAGTCATGCTGCTTATCAATCATGGCGCGAATCTGAATCTGGTTGCCAGTGACGGTAATACGGCGCTGCATAAAGCGGCCGCTTCAGGTTACACAGAGATCATCAGGCCATTATTGGCGCACCATGCTGATACGACCTTGAAAAACCTGGAGGGCGAGACCGCAGTGAAACTGGCGATCAAGAACAAGCATGATCACGCGGTCAAGGTGCTATTGACCGCGCATCATCACTGAGTCGGTTTAGCGTACAGGGTATTACCAATATCGAGTTTCCGCCCCATATCGGCGACTTTATTCCAAGTCTCCTGATCCGCGACCACCTTGAATTCTTTGGCGGTTTTCTCGAAACCCTGCGCATCTGCGCGAGTATCAAATATCCCCAACAGCGTCATATAAGTATCCGGATTGCTAGGGTTGATCTTCAGCGCATCACGTAGCACTTCCTCAGCCAATTTATCGTGGCCGAAGCGTAAATAGATATTCGCCTCTTCAAGCAAGTCGTACTCAGGCGGCAAGGTAGATGGTGCCTTCTGCGCCTTGAATGCCGGGACCTTCATGGACTGTTCGCCGATGGTCAACTTCTTGGTCGCCACTTTGCTTACCCCCTCATTGGCAGCGACTGGTGTGGCAACAACGGCTTCGGTTTGCATGACTTCCTGTTCAGGAGAACTGGTCAAATCATCGAACAAGCCACCGGGTATCCAACCGCTTTCTAACTTGCGCTTACGCCGCCAGTAATAAGCGACACCACCCAGAACGATGATAGCCAATCCCGCCAGCAATGCTTTGCCATGCGCTGCCAACCATGCAAGCAGGCTATCCTGTGCGCTCGCTGGCGGAACCACAACAGGTGCAGGCACACTGACTACGGGTGCAACTTGTACTTGTGATACAACCGAGGATGCGCTGTCCACCGCGCTTACACTAAGCACAGCAGATTCGCCAACTGCCATCACACCAGACTCGGTGACTGCCGAGCCTGCGGTCATGCTTAACTTGATCTGCAACCCCTTGATTAGTGTTTGCATCTCAGCGATCTGGCTATGCAAATCCTTCAAGGTTTTCTCTTTGGCGATCAGTTCTTCCTGCAATGCATCGCTATTTTCCCTGGCGTTCAAAGGCAAACTAGGATCGCTGCTCGATATCGACAAAGAGGTAGACAACGATAAAGACAACTTGCCAGATACCTGCTCGCCTGAATCTAACTTACTGACATACCGTGATCGTTGCTCAGAAGCAGGCTGTCCCCTATGTACGGAAGCAGCGGAGCGCACCTTGTGCCGCTTAGTCTGTTGAACCGGTGCAGCACTGGTCACAGCTGCAGCGGGAGTTTGGATAGCAGGTTCAACCATCTTGACGGTTAGCGCTTGTTTTGTCGGCGCGACTGGGACTGACTGCACGATAGTTTGTGCTGCCGGCTGGGTACGAAAAAAGTCTGGCGTAGGGTCGATCAGGAAGGTAAATGTCTTGATTATTCTGCCGGAAGGAGAAGCCACTTCCATCATCAGATTGAGAAAGGGATCCTCCATCGGATACAGACTGGTGATACGCACACGGGGATGTTTGCCGTCTTCATTGAAGACGATGAATTTGAATTTCTTATCGTAAGGGTAGGCATATCCACCCTTCTTATATTCTTCGGGACTAGCTAAGCGCACCTTCACGCTGGATTCATAATCAGCCCCAAGCTCAGTCAGATCGACCTGCGCGCTGAGTGGCTCTCCCAGATAGCTATTGATTTGTATCTCACCCAACCCCAATGCATGACTCTGTTGGGCAACAAAAAATACCATGGAGAGTATCCATAGTGGGCGCGGGTGAAGACGGGGTTTGTCTGTTGGTTTTCCCATGTACTAGCTACTGTATTTTTTGTTATTAGTGTATCTGTATATATCTATTTTCTGGATTGTAACTGAACAATTGCTTACTGAGGAAATACTCCTGTAGAAAGATATCGATCACCCCGGTCACAGACGATAAAAGCGATGACGGAATTTTCCACCTGTTGTGATATTCGCATCGCCGCACTTAAGGCGCCACCCGATGAGATGCCGCAGAATATCCCCTCCTCGTGTGCCAAACGACGCGTCATATCCTCAGCTTCTGTTTGGCTCACATACTCCAGACTATCGATGTTCTGGTCACTGTAAATCTTGGGCATGTAATCAAGCGACCATTTTCTTATACCGGGTATCTGAGCGCCCTGCTCAGGCTGTACCCCGATGATGCGGATGTCAGGGTTCTGCTCCTTGAAGTAGCGAGAGCAACCCATGATGGTGCCGGTAGTGCCCATGCTGCTTACAAAATGGGTGAGCTTGCCGTGCGTGTCGCGCCATATCTCCGGCGCAGTTCCCTCGTAATGAGCCAGAGGATTATCAGGATTGGCAAACTGGTCAAGGATAATGCCTGCGCCCGCATCACGCATTTTCTCCGCTGTATCGCGCGCCAGCTCCATACTGCCCTGTTTATCAGTGAGTATCAGTTCTGCACCGAAGGCACGCATGGTCTGACGACGTTCAACGCTTTGATTCTCCGGCATCACCAGTATCATCTTGTAGCCGCGCAGCGCCGCCGCCATCGCCAACGCGATACCCGTATTGCCGCTGGTCGCTTCGATCAGCGTGTCGCCCGGCTTGATATCCCCGCGTTGTTCCGCACGGATGATCATAGATAAAGCGGGTCTGTCTTTTACCGAACCTGCGGGATTGTTACCCTCCAGTTTGGCGAGGAGCACATTGCTGGTATTACCCGGTATACGTTTGAGGCTCACCAAGGGTGTATTGCCAACGAAGGATTCTACGGTCGGATAAGTTGGGCTGTTCGATATGGCAGACATACTAGTCAGCCGTCTTCAGCATATGTTCCACGTAGCGTGCCGTACCCTGCTCCACGGTCAAGAAGGGTTGGGCGTAGCCGGTGGCACGTAATGCGCCTATATCGGCCTGTGTATAGCTCTGATACTTGCCCTTCAACGCCTCAGGGAACGGCACATAACTCAATGCACCTTCCGCAATCAGTCCTGCTAAGTTCAGCACCGGCTTGCCTTCCGCAACGCGCAAAGTGTTGATGGTGGCGACCGCCACATCGTTGAAACTTTGCGCTTGGCCTGTGCCCAGATTGAAGATGCCGGAATGTTGCGGATTATCCAGGAAGAACATATTCACTTTGACCACATCCTCAATCGAAACGAAGTCGCGCAACTGGCCGCCATTAGCGTAGCCGTCGCAACCCTCGAACAGCTTGACCTTACCTTCTTTGCGATACTGATTGAAGAAGTGAAATGCCACGGAGGCCATGCGTCCCTTGTGCTGCTCGCGGACACCGTACACATTGAAATAACGCAGGCCGACCACTTGCGCACCGCGCTTATGCCAGCGTCTACGCACAATCTGATCAAATAGGAACTTGGAGTAGGCGTAGACGTTCAATGGTGATTCGAATTCGCGGCTCTCCTTGAAGACACTGCCCCCGCCATACACCGACGCGGATGAGGCGTACAAGAATGGAATCTCTTCATTCTGGCAATAGTTCAACAACTCCAGAGTGTAGCGATAGTTGTTCTCCATCATGTAACGGCCATCGCTTTCCATCGTGTCGGAGCACGCACCCTGATGCAACACAGCGGTGACCAGACCATCAAAAAAACCTTCCTGCAACTTCTCCAGAAAATCTTCCTTGTCGAGATAATCTGCAATCTCGCAATCCACCAGATTCTTGAACTTATCCGCGTTCTTGAAATTATCTACCGCGATGATGTTGTTTTCACCACGCTCGTTGAGCGCCTTGACCAGATTGGAGCCGATAAAACCAGCGGCTCCCGTAACGATATAGTACATATCTATTTCTCCCTTAATAACGGTGAAATGTGACTCGCCGCAAAGCTGCCCAAGTGAAAGGTGAAATGCAAAACCGTTTTCCCGTTTCACTTTTCACGTTTCACATTTCTCCCAAATCCTTAATGATTTCTTCACGACTGACCACCGCCGTACCCAGTTTTCCAACTACGATACCGGCAGCGCGATTGGCGATACGCATTGCTTCTGGCAGATCTGCTCCGCTCGCCAGCATCACCGCCAGCGTGGCGATCACGGTGTCGCCCGCGCCGCTCACATCGAACACCTCGCGGGTGTGGGTAGGTTCATGCAGCACGCTGTCCTGACGATACAAGCTCATGCCTTCTTCGCTGCGCGTGACCAACAAGGCATCCAGTCCCAGTTCAACGCGCAGCTTTTCTGCCTTGGCAGTCAACTCGGCCTCATTCTGCCAATTTCCCGCCACCTGGCGGAACTCGCTACGATTCGGTGTAAGCAAGGTCGCGCCACGATACCGTGCATAATCGTCACCCTTGGGGTCGACCAACACCGGCTTGCCGGCGGCGCGCGCCAGCTTGATCATCACGGCAATATGCGCCAAGCCGCCCTTGCCGTAATCCGACAAGATCACCACATCCGCATCACTCAACTGGGCGCGAAAATCTTCCAGTGCAGCATTCAATACCTCGTGACTCGGACGTGTCTCGAAGTCGATGCGCAGCAATTGCTGATGACGTGCGATGGCGCGCAATTTGATGATGGTAGAGATACTGCTATCGCGATGCAGCAAGGCTGTCAGATTGCCATGCTGAGCCAACAACTTCTCCAGACATGCACCCGCCTCATCGTCCCCGACCACCGACAACAATGTCGATTTTGCGCCCAGCGCCGCGATGTTGCGTGCCACGTTGGCCGCACCACCGGGTCGTTCTTCCACGCGCTCGACTTTCAGTACCGGCACGGGCGCTTCCGGCGAAATGCGATGCACGTCACCGAACCAATAACGATCCAGCATCACATCACCCACCACCAATACTTTTGCTTCAGTGAATCTTGGCAAAGCGCTCATGCCTGCACTCCTATGTCTATGTTGATATTGCGCAGTGCTTGTAAAGGATCGGCTGCCTGAGTGATCGGGCGCCCGATGACCAGATAGCTGGAGCCGGCTTGCAGTGCGGCTTGCGGCGTCATCACTCGGGATTGATCATCTAGACTGGCCTGTGCCGGACGTATGCCAGGCGTCACCAGACAGAACGTCTTGCCTAATTTTTCCCGCAACAGACTCGCCTCTTGCGCGGAACACACCACGCCATCCAAGCCGCTGTCTTGCGCCAGTGTCGCCAGACGCAGCACCATCTGGGCGGGCGACTCCTTGATACCGAGGTCGGCCAGATCATCCGCCGCCATACTGGTGAGCATGGTCACCGCGATCAGCTTGGGCGGCTTGAGGCTATTGGCAACGGCATTCGCAGCGGCCTCAAGCATCTTGCGTCCGCCCAGCGCATGCACATTGACCATCCACACACCCAACTGGGATGCGGCTTTACATGCCTGCGCGGTGGTGTTGGGGATGTCGTGGAATTTCAGATCCAGAAAAATATCGAAACCGCGCTGCATGAGTTTCTCCAGCACGACAGGACCTGCGGCGGTGAATAATTCTTTGCCCACTTTCAGGCGGCAGGCGGCAGGGTCCAGTCGCTCAGCCAAAGCCAGCGCGGGTGCAGATGACGCATAGTCGAGTGCGATGATGATCTTGGGGTCCTTCATAAAGTGCTTCCTGTTTCTTCGGTACGGCGTGGTGAATAACTGTCCCAAGCCTGACAGGCCGGACAGTGCCAATAGAATTGTCTGGCATTGAAACCACAAGATTTGCAGTGGTACATGGCCAGATTGCGCGTGCGTTTATGTACCAGATTCTTTACCAGCTCCAGATCGGCACGCTTGTCCAACGGGACATCCAGCAAACGTGCTTCGAGCAACTTATCCAAGCCCAATAAACTGGGATTGCGTTCCAGTTCATCGCGCACGATCTGATAGGCCGCCGTCGCACCCTCGTTCTTGAGCACACCGGCGAACACCACATTGAGCAGATCGTGCGAGTGGTATTTCTTCAGATAGTCGCGCAACACCGCGACCCCATCGCTCTCGCGATCTAGGCTGCAATAGGCCGCCAACATACGCTCCGCAACCAGAGGCAGATATTGTTCGTCCTGCTGCTCTATATTCTTCCACATGGCTATCGCGTCAGCGAATTTATTCTCGCTGATCAACAGGTCTCCCAACATCATGGTGACACGCACGGCCTGGGGATGGATATGCAAGGCTTGCTGCAGATGCTCTCGTGCGGCGACCAAGTCACCCGCAGCAATCTCTTCGGCGGCCAGTTCGCAATAAAAGAAAGCCACCTGATTATTATACGAATCGCCGGTCTGTTCGGTCAGTCGCTCCGCGATCTTGATCGCCTTGAGCCAATCATGTTCCTTCTGGAATAAGTCCAACAGAAACTCCAACGCAGGCTTTGCATATTTGGTCTTACCCAGTTCACGAAACAGGCTTTCGGCACGATCCAGTATCCCGGCTTTGAGATAATCCTGCGCCAACTCGAAGATCGCCTGCTGACGTTTGTCGTCATCCAGATCTGCCCGGTCGACCAGGTTATGGTGCATACGCAACGCCCTGTCAACTTCACCGCGACGGCGAAACAGGCTGCCCAGTGCGAAGTGCAACTCCACCGTTTGCGGATCGACTTTTACCACTTCAATGAAGGCCTCGATGGCTTTGTCTTGCTGTTCATTGAGTAAGAAATTGAGTCCCTGAAAATACGAGTTCGGCAAGGCATTCGTTTCAGAGAGGATTTCCTTGATATCGATGCGTGCCGCCAACCATCCCATGCCGAAAAATAGCGGAAAGACCAGTAACATCCAAGGTTGAAATTCCATAGTTAAAACTTATCAAGTAGGTTGTATGGGTAAATTTTGATTGTTATCGATATCTGACAGATGCTTGCTGACACGGATGTCACGCTTCAATTTTGCAATCTCTTTACGCTGCTGCAAAAGATTGAACAACATCGCCAATACACCTATCGCCACCCCTACGGTGAAAAACAACAACAACACGATGACCAATGAAGTATGCCATTCCATATCAAAGAAATAGCGCAAGGTGACCGGCTGATCGTTCTTAACTGCAAAACCGAGCAACACGATGAATGTGATGAAACGCCACAGCCAATTGAAAATACGCATGGACGGTTCCCGCAAGGCAAAATAAAAGACGCTCAACGATAACATAAAAAATGGCGGCGATACCTTACGATACGCCGCCATTTCACACTTATTCAGCTACTCAGGATTGTGGTTCGCTGACCCGTTCCCGCAACTCTTTACCTGCTTTGAAGTGTGGCACATATTTAGCCGGCACTTTTACCTTATCACCTGTCTTGGGATTACGCCCAAGACGGGGTGGACGATAGTTCAAGCCAAAGCTGCCGAAGCCGCGAATCTCGATACGCCCGCCACGCGCTAACGTGGCAGACAGACTATCCAGTATCACTTTAACGGCCAGCTCTGCATCCTTGGCTAAAAGCTGGGGATGCAGTTCGGCAAGTTTTGCGATCAAATCAGAACGAGTCATGCTTACCTCAACTTAGGCTTCTGGCTTGCTGCCGCTCATCTTCGCTTTCAGCAAAGCACCCAGATTGGTTGTACCCGCATTGGAGCTGCTTTCAGCAGAGAATTTTTGCATCGCTGCAGATTCTTCCGCCTTGTTGAGCGCCTTGATAGACAGGTTGATACCTCGGTTCTTACGATCCACATTGATGATGACAGCCGTAACCGTATCGCCTTCTTTGAGGTGGGTACGGATATCTTCAACACGATCAACCGACACTTCAGAAGCCTTCAGATACGCTTCAATATCACCATCCAAAGCGATCACAGCACCCTTGGCATCCAGAGACTTGACCGTACCAGTTACCACTGCACCCTTTTCGTTACTGGATGCGAAGCCGCCGAATGGATCGGATTCCATTTGCTTGATACCCAAGGAGATACGCTCACGCTCCACGTCGATCGCCAGAACAACCGCCTCAACTTCGTCGCCCTTCTTGTAGTTGCGCACCATTTCTTCGCCGGGTTGATTCCAGGACAGATCGGACAAGTGGATTAGACCGTCAATACCGCCATCCAGACCGATGAACACGCCGAAGTCAGTGATGGACTTGATCTGACCACGGACTTTGTCGCCCTTCTTGTGGTTGATCTCGAAGTCGTCCCAAGGGTTAGACTTGCACTGTTTCATACCCAAAGAGATACGACGACGTGCTTCGTCAATTTCCAGAATCATCACTTCAACTTCATCGCCCAAAGAAACAACCTTGGATGGATGTACGTTCTTGTTAGTCCAATCCATTTCGGAAACGTGTACCAGACCTTCGATACCTTGTTCGATCTCAACGAATGAACCGTAGTCAGTCAGGTTAGTCACCTTGCCGAACATGCGAGTGCCTTGTGGGTAACGACGTGCCAGACCATTCCAGGGATCATCGCCCATTTGCTTGATACCCAAGGAAACGCGATTCTTCTCTTGATCGAATTTCAATATCTTGGCTTCGACTTCTTCACCTACTGTCAAAACTTCGGAAGGATGTTTCACACGACGCCATGCCAAGTCGGTGATGTGCAACAGACCGTCGATACCGCCCAAGTCAACGAATGCGCCGTAGTCCGTGATGTTCTTGACCACGCCCTTAACGATCGCGCCTTCCTTCAGGCTTTCCATGATCGCTTCACGGTCTGCGCCCATGGTTGTTTCCAGCACCGCACGGCGTGACACCACGACGTTGTTGCGCTTGCGATCCAACTTGATGACCTTCAGTTCCATGGTCTTGTTTTCGTATGGCGTGGTGTCCTTAACTGGACGAATATCCACCAAAGAACCCGGCAAGAATGCGCGGATACCGTTGACCATCGCGGTCAAACCACCCTTAACCTTGCCGCTGACAAAACCTTCAACGATCTTGCCTTCTTCCATGGCGATCTCAAGATCGTGCCATGCCGCCAGACGTTTAGCTTTTTCACGGGACAGCTTGGTCTCGCCATAGCCGTTCTCCAGTGATTCGATAGCCACGGTGATGAAGTCGCCTGCCTTGACTTCCAGCTCACCTTTGGCATCGAGGAATTCTTCGATAGCGATCAGACTTTCGGACTTCAGTCCGGCATTTACTACCACCACATTGTGATCTACGCGCACGACTTGCGCGGTAATCAGTTCGCCAGCGCGCATTTCTTTGCGGGTCAAACTTTCTTCAAACATTGCGGCAAAACTATCGGGATTAAATACTTCGGCTACGGCTGTGTTCATTGTGAATACACCTTAAGAGTAAAACCGTTTACACGGCGGTTAGTTAAAAGTTCCCAAACGACGGAGAGTCAGGTGGGGCCTAGTTTTTCGGACATACGGACTGGTATTGATCCATTACGAATTGCACCGCCTGCTCGATGTTCAGAGCCGTGGTATCCAACCGTATTGCGCCAGTCGCCTGTTGCAAAGGAGCGACGCTGCGTTGTGTATCACGAGAGTCGCGCGCCTCAATGTCCAGCAAAAGGTCGCGGATATTAGCATCCATTCCTTTTTCTTTCAACTGCTTATATCGGCGATCCGCGCGCGCCTGTGCGCTGGCGGTCAAAAATATCTTCAGCACAGCATCCGGAAATACCACGGAAGCCATGTCCCGCCCATCCGCCACCAGTCCCGGCGCGCGGCGGAAGGCCTTTTGTTTATCGAGCAAAGCAGTACGTACCTTATGCAAAGCGGCGATTTTGGAAGCCGCCGCACCCGCTTGCTCGGTGCGTAATTCATCGCCTATTAATTCCCCGTCCAGCCAGATGTCCTCACCCTCGAAGCGGATGTCGATCTGACCAGCCAGTTCCGCCAATTTCTCCTCATCAGCCGATCCGATACCACGTTTTTGTGCAGCCAAACCGAGTAAGCGATACAGCGCGCCGCTGTCCAGATAATGCATACCCAGTGCCGTCGCGACACGCTGCGCCACCGTGCCTTTACCCGATGCCGACGGGCCATCGATGGCGATCACCGGTACAGCTTGCGTCACACTGGCAAACGCGGCGAAGTAATCGGGGAAAGTTTTCGCCACGCACTTGGGATCATTGATGCGTATGCCTTGTGCGCCAAACGCCACCAAAGAAAAACACATCGCCATGCGATGGTCATCATAAGTGTCTATACCTGAAGCAGGGTTGAGTATTCCGTCACGAGTAGCAGGTGGCGTGATGCGAATGTAATCTGCGCCCTCCTTCACTGTCGCACCGACCTTGCGCAACTCGGTCGCCATCGCAGCAATGCGGTCGGTCTCCTTGACACGCCAGCTGGCGATATTACGCAGCGTGGTCGTACCCTCGGCGAACAACGCAGCCACCGCCAGCGTCATTGCCGCGTCCGGGATGTGGTTGCAATCGAGATCGATGGCTGTCAATTTTCCTCTGACAGGGCCGCACACTTCCATCCAGTTTGCACCCTGTTCGATATGCGCACCCATTTGCGCCAGCGCGTCTGCAAATCTCACATCGCCTTGTACGCTCTCGGAACCCACACCTTCGATGCGTAACGACCCGCCACCAATAGCACCCGCCGCCAAAAAATACGAAGCGGATGAGGCATCACCTTCCACGAATATCTCCTTGGGAGATAGATGATGACTGCCCGCAACTAAGGTAAAACCATTCCAACCATCGCGCTGCACATGTACATCAAAGCGTGCCATCATCGCCAGCGTGATCTCGATATAGGGCTTGGAAATCAGCTCTCCTATCACTTCGACCTTCACCGTGCGCTTCAATAATGGCAAAGCCATCAACAAACCGGTAAGAAATTGACTAGACACATCACCGCGTATTTTCACTGTATTACCCGTCAACTGGGCAGGCGAAATTTGCAGCGGCGGGAAACCCTCATTACCAAGATATTGAATATCCGCTCCGAGCTGGCGTAAGGCATCGACCAGATCACCGATTGGCCGCTCGTGCATACGCGGCACGCCAGACAATTTATATTGCCCGCCCGACAATGCCAACGCGGCGGTCAATGGACGGAATGCTGTACCGGCATTACCAAGAAAAAGTTCGGCTTCTTTGATTGGGAAATTACCTGCGCAACCATGCACTCGATAGGCGTTGTCACCCAATGAGTCGATTGTCACGCCTAATTTTTGCAAGCCTTCCAACATGCGTTCGGTATCATCCGAATTCAGCAGATCGCGCACCACCGTCACGCCATCCGCCAGTGCCGCCAATAGCAATACGCGATTGGAAATGCTTTTTGAACCGGGCAAACGCACCGTGCCGTGCGCGGACTTCAATGGAGGAAGGTCGATAGATTCAGAATGAGTCATGTTGCACTTTCAAGATTACGTCATTCCGAAGCAAGCCGAAATGACGAGAGAATTATTGTTGCGTCCAAGCACTGCGCACTTCGCGAGCCAGACTGAACATCTCTTCCAGTTTCGCGGCATCGTGAGTTTGCAATGCAAGATATATGACGTTCAGTTCGGCGGTGTATTGCTGCAATTCCTTCATCAGCGCGTCGCGATTGGCGAGGCAGATGTCGCGCCACATCTCCGGGTTGCTGGCGGCAATACGGGTGAAGTCACGGAAACCGCTGGCGGCGAATGACAGCAAGAGTTCTTTGTTGTCGCGCTGCGCCAGATCATGCACCAGCGCAAAAGACAGCAAATGCGGCAGATGACTGACGGCGGCGAAAACTTCATCGTGTTGTTGCGCGCTCAGCTCACTCACAACCGCACCGCACGCTTCCCAAGCCCTACGCACCCGTGCCACCGACGCATGGGTATTCTCCGGCAACGGAGTCAGTACGACTCTCTTGCCTTGATAGAGATCGGCCAGCGCCGCCACTGCACCACTCAACTCCGCGCCCGCGATGGGATGACCGGGAACGAACTGCGCGATCTTGGAGCCGAGATTGGCATGTGCCGCCACGACCACGTCGCTCTTGGTACTACCGCCATCGGTGACCAGCGTATGCGCACCCAGATGCGGGGCGATGCGCGCCATGATCTCGGCCATCTGCCCTACCGGCGTCGCCAGCAAAACCAGATCGGCATCCGCGACTTCCAGCACCACGTCCACGCCGATGCGATCAATGATGCCGAACTGTTTAGCCTGTTGCAGCGTGGCCGCACTGCGCCCGAAACCGACCACCTCACGCACCGCATCAGCCTTACGCAAGGCCAGAGCGAACGAGCCTCCGATCAGACCCACACCAAAGATGACGATTTTTTTCAAGGTTGGTTCACCGAACGCCGTTCGATTACTCCATGTACATCCCGCCGTTCACATGCAATGTGACGCCGGTGATGTAGGCCGCAGCAGGGCTGGCCAGAAAAGAGACGGCAGCCGCGATATCCTGAGGCTGACCGAGACGCTTCAACGGGACATGCTCGACCAGTTTGGCGCGCTGTTCCTCGCCCAACGCATGGGTCATGTCGGTGTCAATGAAACCCGGAGCGACGCAGTTTACGGTGATATTTCGGCTACCAATCTCCTGTGCCAGCGACTTGGTGAAACCCATCATGCCGGCTTTGGATGCAGAATAGTTGCTCTGCCCTGCGTTGCCCATACTACCCACCACCGAAGCGATGCTGATGATGCGACCGCCGCGTGCCTTCATCATGGCGCGCAACACGGCACGGCTCATACGGAACACCGACTTCAGGTTGGTTGTCATGACGTCATCCCACTCCTCGTCGGTCATGCGCGCCAGCAGATTGTCGCGGGTGATACCGGCGTTGTTCACCAGTATAGAGATTTCACCGAACTGTTTGCGCAAGTCGCCCAACACTTGTTCGGTCTGTGCCGCATCGTTCACATTCAGTGCGTAACCCGCACCTTTGATGCCCGCCGCCGCCAGATAGTCACTGATACCCTGCGCGCCCTTTTCCGAGGTGGCCGTGCCGATCACCGTCGCGCCTTGTTTGCCCAGTTCCAATGCGATGGCCTGACCGATGCCGCGTGAAGCACCGGTGACCAGTGCGATTTGTCCTTGTAATGTCATGTCCACTCCTTATGCAAATGTAGTCAAAGCTAGCGTCAATGCCGCACCATCATTGATCGCGCTCGCCTGCTGATTGGTATCGATGCGTTTGTTCAACCCTGCCAGAACCTTGCCCGGCGCGCATTCGACGTTGTGGGTAATGCCTTGTTTGCCGAAGGCTTGCACGGTCTCCACCCAACGTACCGGTGAATATAACTGGCGCACCAGCGCATCCTTGATGGAAGCCGCATCGCTGTAGGACTTAACGTCGGCGTTATGCAAGACTGGAATCGCTGGCGCGTTAACGGCGACATTATTGAGGTAGGCACGCAACTGTTCAGCAGCGCCTTTTAGCAGACTGCAATGCGACGGCACACTCATGGGCAGCATGATGGCGCGCTTCGCACCTTTGGCCTTAGCCAATTCCATACCGCGCTCCACCGCAGCGCGATTGCCCGCAATCACCACTTGCCCCGGGGAATTGTAGTTCACCGCTTCCAGCACTTCGCCCTGCGCACCTTCGGCACATACCGCACGTACCACTTCGTCATCCAGACCGAGTATAGCAGCGATGCCGCCCACACCTTCTGGTACGGCTGTTTGCATACATTGCGCACGATAACGCACCAGCGGCAAGGCATCGGCAAAACTCAGTGCCCCAGCTGCGACTAAAGCCGTGTACTCACCCAGACTATGTCCGGCCATCATCGTGGGCGTTGTGCCATGCTGAGATTGCCATGCACGATACACTGCCACGCCAGCAGTCAACATGATGGGCTGGGTATTGATGGTGGCATTCAAATCGGCATCGCTGCCTTCAGCAACCAATTGCCACAAGTCTTGTTTAAGCACGTCAGAGGCTTCGATGAAAGTGTCGCGCACCGCAGAAAAATCGGCGTAGCCGCTCATCATGCCGCGCGACTGCGAACCCTGGCCGGGAAATACGAAAGCGAATTGGGTCATGTCTATTACTCTCCCTTAGATATATTGCATGTTTGATTCTGCCAGACAAAATAAAAGTGGCAAAAAATCGGTTTGTATAACTGTACACAAAGATTTTGTAGCCACTTTCATTTTGATGTGCCTCGATAGAGCGATATTACCAACGGATCAATAAAGCACCCCAGGTAAATCCACCACCGATAGCCTCCAGCAAGATGTGCTGACCTGGCTTGATACGACCATCGCGCACCGCGACATCCAGCGCCAGCGGTATTGATGCCGCCGAGGTGTTACCGTGCTTCGCCACGGTCACTACTACATTATCCATGCTCAAACCGAGTTTCTTGGCGGTCGCTTCCATGATGCGGATGTTGGCCTGATGCGGAACCAGCCAATCGATGATGGAATCAGGCAGCTTATTCTCTTCAAGCAACTCCTCGACCACTTTGCTCAGCATCTTGACGGCGAACTTGAACACAGACTGTCCATCCATCTTGATGAAGGGGTCGCCCTGTATCACGCCATTGCGAATATTACCCTCCGCTTTGAGCATGCCTCGCTGGCTGCCATCGGCATGCAACTTGGCCGCGATGATGCCGGGCGTTGCGCTCGCCTGCATGACCACTGCACCCGCACCATCGCCGAACAAAACATAAGTAGTACGGTCATTCTGATCCAGGATGCGCGACAGTACTTCTGCGCCGACTACCAGTACCGTTTTGGCCTGACCCGCGCGGATATACATATCGGCGGTATTCATCGCGTAGACGAAACCACCACATACCGCCTGCATATCAAAAGCCGGGCCGCCGCTGGTGATGCCCAATTTGTCTTGCAGGATACAGGCAGTGCTGGGGAATATCTGATCCGGGGTAGTCGTTGCAACGATGATGAGATCGATATCGTTGGCCGCGATGCCTGCCGCCTCTATGGCTTTAAGGCTTGCTTGCAAAGCCAGATCGCTGGTCAATTCATCATCAGCGGCAAAATGTCGTTCATGGATGCCGCTACGCGAGACGATCCAGTCATGGGAAGTATCGACGATCTTTTCCAGATCGTAATTGGTCAACGTCCTGACTGGCAGATAACTACCTGTTCCGATGATGCGTGAGTACATTAAGCCGCTCCTTGTTCAGGGTTCTGACGCTTATGATGCCACTTTTCGATGTGCTCACTGATGTGTTGCAACATGCCACCCCGTACTTCTTCGGCCGCACGTTCGATGGCGCACAGGAAAGCATAGGAATCCGCCGAACCATGGCTCTTCACCACGATACCCTTGAGCCCCAAAAAGCTGGCTCCGTTATAACGGCGATGATCCAATCTGTGTTTGAAGGCTTTGATGGCAGGCAATGAGCATAACGCGCCCAGCTTGGTGAAGATATTACGACTGAACTCCTCACGCAGGAAGCCGCCCATCATCTTCGCCACACCTTCGGCGGTCTTCAATGCGACGTTACCGACGAAACCGTCGCACACCACGACATCGGTGACACCACGGAAGATATCGTTGCCTTCCACGTTGCCGTAGAAATTCAAATCACTGTCCTGCAACAGTAGCGCGGCCTGCTTCACGATCTCGTTGCCCTTGATGTCCTCGCTACCGATGTTGAGCAAGCCCACAGTGGGGTTGTCCTTGTGTTCCAGCGCACTGACCAGAGTCGAACCCATCAGAGCGAACTGCAACAGATGCTCTGCGGAACAATCGGTATTCGCGCCCAGGTCCAACATACAGACTTGACCAGTATTGGTAGGCAAGAAGGAGGCGATGGCGGGTCTATCTATACCCGGGATGGTTTTCAACACATAGCGTGCCGTTGCCATCAGCGCACCGGTGTTACCCGCGCTGACACACGCGGCAGCCTCGCCGCTCTTGACCATATTGATTGCGACGCGCATCGACGAATCCTTCTTGCCGCGCAAAGCTGACTGCGGCGACTCATCCATCGCCACGATCTGACTGGCGGAATGGACGCGCAGATGCGGTCCGGCCTGCACACCCATAGCGCGCAATTCGGACTCGATAGCGTCAGGAATACCGACCAACACGATCGTGTCGCCGGGGGAGTGTTTCAGATATTCAATTGCTGCCGGGATAGTGACCGAAGGACCATGATCACCACCCATTGCATCTATAGCTAACGTAACGTCCACTAAGCGACCCTAGACAGAAAAATAGAAAAGAAAACGCAGCCGATCCCTAGACCGGCTGCGTCAAAAAAGGACTTATTCGCCTTTAGTCTTAACTACTTTTTTGCCACGGTAAAAGCCGGCTGGGCTGATATGGTGACGCAGATGATTCTCGCCTGTGGTTGGCTCGATCGCTGTCGCGGGGTTAGTCAAGAAATCGTGCGCGCGGTGCATGCCACGTTTGGATGGGGACTTTTTATTTTGCTGAACTGCCATGCTGATACTCCTCGATAAAACTGATAATTAACTCTTTAATTTCGCTAATGCCGCAAAAGGATGGGACTCATCCTGCTGCGGTCTAACCTCTTTTGCCGCCTGACACACACCGACTTCATGCTTGGGTGCGAAAGGCAGACTTAACAATATCTCATCTTCCAACAAATGCCAGACATCCAAGCGTGCTTCCGCCAGAACACTTTCGTATTCCTCGTCGACCTCATCCTCGTCTAACTGATCAAGACCCGCCTGATCGCGCAACAATATCGAAGTGGCAACTTGAATCTCATAATCCATGCCTTGCAAGCACCGCTGACAGGTTAAATGACAGACCCCATCCAGGCTCAACAGCAACATCGGGATGCCGTGCTTGTTCACCGCACCACGTACCGTGTAGTCCAATTTACCCGCCGCATCGTTCAAGATATCCGCCAAACGTGACAGCTCCGCAACCAGCACTACCCCGCTGATTTGCTGGCCATTACTGGCAAAATCTAGACTATCTATGAAAGGTCGTGCATGCATGAGGCGCGCATGATATATTTTTCGCCCCCTCGTGTCAAAAATCCTAAGGAATATTCTTGAATTCTCAGTTGCTTGTCTTAGCCTCTACCTCGATTTACCGCCGTGAACTGTTGCAGCGCCTACAAATTCCCTTCATCACCGTAGCACCGAACGTCGATGAAACCCCCCTGCCAGATGAGTCTGCGCGGGCGACTTCCCTGCGTCTGGCACAACAGAAGGCTTTGAAAGTTGCGATAGACCACCCGGACGCCCTGATCATAGGTTCTGATCAAGTCGCCCTGTTAGAGGGTCGTCAACTGGGCAAACCCATGCATCACGACAATGCTGTCCGGCAACTGCTCAGCATGCGCGGCAAGACCACCTACTTCTATACCGCTTTGACTCTACTCAACAGCAAAACCGGCACCATGCACAGCGAAGTTGCCGAGAATCGGGTCACCCTGCGCGATTTGAGCGATGCCGAGATAGAGTCATACCTGCGCAAGGAACAACCTTACTACTGTGCGGGCAGCGCAAAATCTGAAGGGCTGGGTATCGCGCTGATGAGTGCCATGCAGGGTGACGATCCCAATGCTTTAATTGGCCTTCCGCTGATATTGCTGATTGATATGCTGCGCCGCGAAAACGTACGTCTATTTTAAGACCATGACTTCCAACCCCAATAAATCCGGCATCCTGTACCTTATCCCATGCACCTTGGGAGATACGCCAGCGACACAAGTGCTACCGCAGCATGTGATCAACATCGCGCGCCACTTAAGCTATTTTGTCGTCGAGCAGACCAAGACCGCGCGTCAATTCCTGTCGGCACTCGAACCCGAACAAGCCATACAATCATTGCACTTCGCTACGCTCAACCAACACACCGCGACAAATGAACTCGAGCAATTGCTGACGCCCCTATTGGCGGGGCACGATCTGGGCGTGATCTCCGAAGCAGGATGTCCTGGCATAGCCGACCCGGGAGCCGACTTGGTGAATCTGGCGCACCGCAAAGGCATCCGGGTCGTGCCACTGGTCGGCCCCTCCTCCATCTTGCTGGCTTTGATGGCATCAGGTCTGAACGGTCAGTGCTTCGCTTTTCAGGGTTATCTGCCGATAGATGAGGCCGAACGCAAAAAGAGCATCGTCGCGCTGGAAGCCGAATCGGCGCAACGCAATCAGACGCAGCTGTTCATCGAGACCCCGTACCGCAACGAACGGATGTTTACCGCTTTACTGGCAACCTGCCGCCCGCAGACATTGTTATGCGTCGCCACCGACATCACCGTAAGTAGTGAAGAAATATCCACATTCAGCATCGCGCAATGGAAAAAGCGCCCCACCCCCAGCCTGAACAAACGTCCTAGTCTGTTCCTGCTATTGGCCAACCCCATCTCGGGCCGCGCTTGAATCATCCAACAGATACATCACCAGAGAGCGTAATTTGGCTGGCTTGACCGGCTTGTGTATCAAATGATGTCCCGCAGCATTCGCCAACTGTAGCAATTCCGGGCCGGTATCCCCACTGATCAGGATGGCGGGGATATTTTTATGATGTTGCTCACGTACTGCTGCGATCACATCTATCCCGGTCTCTTTGGCGCTCAATTGATAGTCACTGACGATCAAATCCCAAGTCGCTTCACCTGACAACATCTTCAGCACACTTTGCAGACTGTCAGCGATAGACACCTGTCCGCCCCAGGCGGTCAATATCGTCGAGGTACTGATCAACACCAACTCATCATCATCCACCACCAGTATCTTCTTGCCGCTCAAAGACGGACTATCGTCTGATGTCTTGCCACCCGGGAGGAATCTGGGATGCTTGTCAGTGCGCTCGGCCAGACCAGACTCAGTCATAAACGGGACTTGCAGAACAAATAACGTCCCCAGATTAGGGGCGGAACGCAGCTCTATACCTATGCCCAGCAATCTAACCAAACGATCTACGATCGCCAAGCCCAGCCCCTGACCTTTATTACTGCCCAGCTGAGGCTTGGATATCTGGAAGAACTCACGGAATATGTAAGCTTGATCTTCCTGTGAAATGCCGATGCCATTGTCGCGTATCTCGATGCGAATCTGATTGCCGCGCTTGCGGCAAGCGATCATCACACAGCCATTCGATAAACTGTAACGAATCGCGTTACTGACCAGATTGGTCAAGATACGCTCCAGCAAGATAGGGTCACTGACCACATATCCGGCTAACGGATGGACTACCAGCCGGATGTTTTTGATGCTGGCCAGCATTTGATAGTCACCAGCCACACGATTGAGCATGGCCGACACATCACATGACTGCATCTGCGGAACGATCGCCCCCGCATCCAACTTTGAGATATCCAGCAAGGCGTTCAGCAACGTGGTCAGTGAGTCCACCGACTGTTCGACTTGCTCGACCAGATGTTGTTGTGGCGTCGTAGACAACTGGCGGCGCAACTCAGAGACATACAAACCCAACGCATGCAATGGCTGGCGCAAATCGTGACTCGCCACCGCCAGAAAACGACTCTTTTCTTGATTGGATCGTTCCGCTTCGTCCTTCTTCTCTCGCAGCGCACTGGTTGCCTCTTGAATACGCTGCTGCAAAATCTCACGGTCTTGTTGCAACTGTACGGTCATGTCATTCAACCCTCTGGCCAGGTTGCCCAATTCGGCGATCTTAGTGTTGAACGATACACGGGTACTCAGATCCCCCTGTGCGATTTGCTGTACCGCATCACTCAACTGGCGGGTAGGTGTCGTGATGGTGCGGCTCGCCAGATAAACCAGATACAAGGACAACAGCAAGAATGTGATCGTTGCTGCAAGTGTGATGAGCAACACCTCATATTTATGTTGCTCAGTAGCAGCCTTATTCATCTCGACAATCACGGCTCCAACAGCTTGCACATCAGGACTGAAATCCAAATCATCGACAGCGACTTGTGCCGGCACTATCGCTTGGTAGACCCATATGCTTTGCTGATCGATCTTGATCGGCGTATGAGAATTGACCAAGCCAATCAATTGCGATTCCGTCAGGCCCACTTTCTGCAACTGCGTTCTGACATCAACACCTGAGTTTTCGGAAGTCACCGCCTTATTCTCTCCACGCTTGACCGAGATGACTTCCCGCTCGTTGAGTAAAACTTGAGAATCGGCATTCAGAATCAATAGTCCGCGCACGTCAGGCTCATGCAACACACCGCGGGCGATACCCTTGAGAAACTCCTGATTGTTCGAAAAGACACCATACTCACTGCTTGAAGCCAACTGACGTGCGATCAATTTGCCGCGTTCAAGCAAGCCTTGATCCAGGTCGGAGAAGCGCCCGTGCAGCAAAAAGAACTCTAGGCAGACTGTTAGTATCAACAGGGGTATCAGCGTCAACCAAGCGACTTGCTGCTGGATACTGTGCCGTTTAATTATTGTCATGATTCAGCCCCTTTTTCATACGTGCGCGAATCTCGGCTTCAGATCCGATAGCGATACCTAATGAACGCGCGACTTGTCGATTGATCGCGATACTGAAACTATTGGGATATTGAGGGGGGAGCAAACGGCCTGACTGCTCGAATGCGAGCAGGGTAATGCCAGCTTGCTCGGCGAGTTGCTCAGGCGTAGAGAAGATCGCCGCAATTGCACCCGCATTCACATAGGCCTGAGACCACCCAATCAATGGAACACTTTGACGATAAGTGCTCAACAAGATGTTACGCACATTACCCGCACCATATATCGTGCTGTCAGGGACGGCGAGCAACACATCACTCGTCTTCAGGATATTTTCCAAATCGACCGACAGTGTCGCTTCCGAATGTACTTCCTGTGCAATCAATCTGCCGTCACGGCTCACTACCTCCGTACGCAAACGCGGTAGATCCTGCCGCATCTTGGATGTATACAACACACCGATGCTATTGCTTGATGGCAATGCCGCATAGATAAAATCCAACTGCCTACCCCACGGTTGATTGAGATAGATCGCGGAGAAATCACCGCCGTACTTTGTCGTCCGAGTACTCGCCAACAATTCATCGTACGCGGCTTGGGGAATCATCACTGCCAAAACCGGGGAAATAGCCTTAGCCCTGAGTGCCTCGGCCGCTTGGGTACCGACTGCAATGACGACATCAGTCTCGACATGTTCAGCATCAAACGCATCAGGTGTCTCAAACACACTAGCTTGCAAAGACCCAGGCAGATTATTTTGGAAGGCATTTGAAAACTGCAGATAAGGCGCACTGCTACTGCTCAGCACTAAAGCAACCCTCAATCGTGCGGATTCAGCGCATGAGGGGAAGGCAAGTGACAGTATCAGAATGAGCGTAACAGACCAGCACCCACGCGTTTTTCGGATTATTCGCATCAGCCTTAGCTTGGCAATGAATTTTATTTATTGGATGTCAGCATCAATACCTAGCCTGAAGCAAACAGATCGATTGGCAAAAAAGTAACAGTAAATCTCAACACGGACTGAAAATCCAAACGACACCGTCCATTCGGCGGATTATACGGAATGCAAACAAAAAAGGACTAGCAGTTCGCTAGTCCTTTGATATTTGGGGTGGCTGATGGGGCTCGAACCCACGACAACAGGAATCACAATCCTGGACTCTACCAACTGAGCTACAGCCACCATTGAAGCTTTGCTGACAGACACTGGCGTGCCCGACAGGAATCGAACCTGTAACCCCCAGCTTAGAAGGCTGGTGCTCTATCCGGTTGAGCTACGGGCACAAATTCTAGGTGCCAAATGAATACGACTAGCACTTGGGAAAACTACTTAAACCTGGTCGGGGTGGAGAGATTCGAACTCCCGACATCCTGCTCCCAAAGCAGGCGCGCTACCAGGCTACGCTACACCCCGAAGGCTGCGCATTATATAGATGTCAGCCGGTAATGCAATTATTTTTTCAAGTATTTTTACGATTACTTTAACTGCGGCATCGCACGCATCAAGTAATACCCCATGGACCACAAAGTCAGCAGTGCGGCGAGGTATAACAACAACTCTCCGACGATCTGACAATTGATGCCGAACAGCGCTTCGTGATACAGCAGCAGCAATAGTGCAAGCATCTGAAAAGTTGTTTTGACCTTGCCCAACATCGATACCGCGATACTCTTGCTCGCACCCACTTTCGCCATCCATTCGCGCAATGCAGAGATAGTGATCTCGCGACCGATGATGATGAAGGCAATCAATGCATCAGCTCTGCCTAGCTTGACCAGGATCAGCAACGCTGCCGCCACCATCAGTTTGTCAGCAACAGGGTCGAGGAATGCGCCAAAGGCAGAAGACTGATTCAGTCTGCGCGCCAGATAACCGTCCAGCCAATCGGTGAGCGAGGCGAGCAGGAACACGCTGGTCGCAAAAAGATTCTTGTTGTGCGCACTCATGGTGTGATCGGAAAGATAGAACACCGCAACGAACACTGGAATCAAAAAGATCCTCATCCAGGTGAGCAGATTGGGTATGTTGATATGCATAGGGTTATCGCGTGACTATTCGGTGAATTCGCCTGACATTCTACTAGCCCTAACCGAAGAGCATACGTCGAAGGCAAAAATTCTTTTGTGCGTGCACGCGTTTCAGCGCTGATGCAGTTGCTGATAAATGGTTTCCGCCAAGGCTTTGCTGATGCCTTCTACCTGACAAAGTTGCTCGACACTGGCCTGCTGTATCTCGCGCAACCCGCCGAAATGGGTAAGCAGATTGCGGCGGCGCTTATCACCCACGCCACTGATCTCGGCCAGACTGGACACCGTGCGCGCTTTGCCCCGCTTGGCACGGTGCCCCGTGATAGCAAAGCGATGCGCCTCGTCACGCACTTGCTGAATCAGATGCAGCGCAGGATTATCACTGGACAAACGTATCGGCTCTTGGTCGGGAAAGATCAGTTGCTCCATACCCACTTTGCGCTCCACCCCCTTGGCGACACCAACCAATGCCAAGTCATTCAACCCCAACTCCGTCATCACCTCCATCGCGACATGCAACTGCCCCAGGCCACCGTCTATCAAGATCAGATCCGGTCGGGCACCCTCTCCTGTGGCCAGCTTCTCATAGCGACGAGTGAGCGCCTGGCGCATCGCCGCGTAATCATCACCGGGGGTGATGCCGTTCCGTTCGACGGGGCTCAGAACGGGGATGTTGTAACGACGATACTGCGAGGAGCGCATCTCGAGATTTTCATACACCACACACGATGCCTGCGTCGCTTCGCCCATGGTATGACTGATGTCGAAACATTCGATGCGATTCAAGTCAGGCAGTCCCACCAATTCGCGCAAAGTATCCAAACGCAACTGCTGTCCGCCTTGTTGCATGGCACGCTGTTGCAGCGCCAACAATGCGTTCTGCTCTGCCATGCCCATCCACTTCTTGCGCTCCCCGGTGATAGGCTGGGCGATGCGTACGGCATGTCCTGTTTGTTCGCTGAGCAAGCTTGGCAGCGTGTCATCCTCACACTTTACATTGACCAACAACACCGGCGGCACGCTGCGATTCAGATAATGCTGGGCGATGAAGGCCTCGATGACCTCGGTCAACGATAGTTCTTCGGCATGTTCGGGAAAGAAGCTCTTATCACCCAAGTGCCGCCCGCCGCGCATCATCGCCAGATTCACGCACACCGCTTTATCCAATTCCACCACCGCGATGATGTCCGCATCGGTCGTGCTACCCGTGGATTCGACGAACTGCTTCTGCTGCACCACGTGCAAATCGCGCAACTGATCGCGCAACACGGCAGCCTGTTCGTAATGCTGTACTTCGGCAGCCTGTTCCATCGCATCACGCAATTTCTGCTCGACTTCCTGATGCCTACCGTTTAGCAATAACACGGCATTACGCAGATCAGCCTGATAATCCTCGACTGAGATCAATCCCACACAAGGTGCCGTACAGCGGTGGATCTGATGCAGCAGACAAGGCCGAGCACGGTTGCTGAACACGCTGTCCTCGCAGGTGCGGATACGGAAAATCTTCTGCAATAGTTGACTGCTTTCTTTGGCCGCCTGCGCGTTCGGATAGGGGCCGAAGTATTGATGCTGCTTATTGGGTGTACCGCGGAAATACGTCAGGCGCGGGTACTGATGCCCGGTCAACACAATATAGGGATAGGACTTGTCGTCGCGGAAAAGAATGTTATAACGCGGCTTGAGCGTTTTGATGAGATTGTTCTCCAACAGCAGCGCTTCCGCTTCGGAGCGCACCACCGTGGTCTCGATACGCGCGATATGCGACACCATCAAACGGATGCGGGGCGAGACATTGGTCTTCTGAAAATATGATGAGACGCGCTTCTTTAATTCCTTCGCCTTACCCACATACAACACGTTGCCCTGCGCATCAAAATAGCGATACACACCCGGCAGCAAAGGCAGACTGGCAAGGATAGGCTTAGGGTCGAAGGGTTCTATGCTCAAGGTATAGCGAGGTTACTATTGAAATCACCAAGATTGTAACGATGGCCTAGCTGGCAGCTAAGCGCAAGTGAGTATGCGATACGTCTCACCATCCGATTGATAGTGAGACGCTCACCCCTTAGACGTGGCCGAAGAATCCGTAGTACCACAACACGCCGACCGAACACGCACCGAGGGCGATGATGACGTAGAACGGCCACAGCGATTTCTTTTCGGAGAACGGATCGACCAGAGAACGATGTGCCCCCTCGGGTAGTTGCGCCAGACCGGTCAGCGAGGTACCAAACGGGATGTTGATCTTGGCGCGCGCATTGATTGCCCAACCATTCGCATCGAGTATCGGCGCAAGGTTACGGTTCTTCAGCTTGAACCAAGCGAGGATCACCGCTGGACAGGAGATGAGCAACATCAAGCCAAGCAAAGCCAGTGGCATCTGCCAGACCTTCAATGTCAACAACCCAGCGACCACCGAGGCCAGAATGCCTCCGATGGCGCCGATGGCCAGACCGATGGCGGCAAAGATACCGGCGAACTTGCCCACATCGAATGCAGACTTAGGCGCGGAGGCGGATGCAGAAACCGCCTTACCATGCTCGACTGCCGTACCCAACATCTTGTCATCCACAGCATTCGCTTTGGCTGCTGCCAACCTCTGAATCTGGTCACTGATTATCTTTACCAGTTTTTTGTAAGGCGACCAGAAGGCCTGACGCAGACTGATAGGGTTATCGATGATGCGCACGATGTTCGCGTCCCAATCCTTGCCATGTCGGTCATAGAAGATACCGTTACGCCCCACCATCAAGAAGTCGGCATCGCCCGCAGTGAAGGCCGCCGCGATGATTATCTTCTCTTTACCGCTGTTACGCGTGCAGTCGCAATACACCAAACACACTCCACTCGTATTGGCAAAGCTGGCATGCTTGGCGACATCCTCAACTTTGATGCACAACTCGCAACTGCGGCCATCCAAGAACAGCGTGCCGATCTGGAAGATCGCCTTATCCTGACCGGAATAAAAATGTCGGAAGGACACGAAGTTATTTACCAACAGATACAGGTCGCGGTTGTAGCGTAGCAGTCTTTCCACCGAACGTATCGCTTTCACTTCTTGCTCGACCGCCTGATCCTGTGCGATTAAGTCCGTGATGGCCGTTTGGTGTTTACTGTTTAATATCTCATTGATGCGCGCAACGCCCAGTGACTCAACCGAGGTTGCGGGCTTGTTGGCTTGCCACGCCGTGAACGCGGTGAACTTCTCGCACACGCTGTCCCAATCGCTGGCGGACAAACTATCCCTATCACCGAGTAAAGGCAGCAACACCAGTTTGCGCAGCGCGGCTATACGCGCAGACCAGACCGGATTAATACCGGCACGCAACGGTAGTGGTTTGTTCGCCTCGATCGTGGCAAGCGGGAAGTTCTCCACTTCCTGATTTTGCGCCGACAGATTCTGTGCGGCGAACTGCTGATAGTCCGCGGCAGAACGACTCAAAGGCTCGGCAGCACGGGCATCGTACGCAGCCAAATGGCAGCGGGTGAAATAATCATACAGCTTAGCACGCACGGCATTAAGGGAACCGGCTGCTGCCACGGTATCGTCGCCAAACAGCAGTACCGCTTTATCGGCAGTAGCGTACCAGTCAGCATAAGCACGCAACTCGCCGAAGAACTTTTCAGTCAATGCGGCATTGATACCGACTTCACAGCTCAGGTCGGCAATCGATCCCACACATTTCATCGCCGCTTCGACAGTCGCACGCACGCCCTCATCAGCGATCTGCTTCGCGGCAATCACGCCATCCCCGTTGAACGTTAGCGCGGCAACGAATTTTTCGATGTTGTCCATATCCGCCAGCGATATCTCCAACGCATCCGGCTTGCCCAGGCTCTTCAGGATATGGCGTGCCGAAGCCAGTACCTGTTTACCTTCCTCACTGCTGTCAGCGATGTCATGCAAGGCCAACTTATCCGCCCCCTGCACCAGCACATCCGCATTATTCAACAGACCGCCCGCCCATGCTATCGCCGCCAGCACTTCATTGGCGCGCACTCGACCGTCGCCATCGCTGTCTATCATGTCCAGCGTCTGGCTATCAAATTCGATACCGCGCGTCGGACAGCTCAACGCCACCCACAGCTTTTGGTTCAAATCATTGAGTGCCAGCAGGTCAGCCCCGCTATCCAATTGCACTTGATCAAACCCACCCGCGCGAAAGAAATTCCATGTATGTGTAGCAGTCATACCCATCTCCTAATGTTGTTATGTAAATAAGAAAAATGAAGCGAAAGACTAGTTCTCGTGGAACTCCAAGGTGTAATGAGCATGCTCATCCTGAGCCAGATGTTTGCTCAGATAAGGCATGACCTCTTGCAACATGCCATGCAGTATCCAAGGCGGGTTGAGGATGAACATGCCACTACCATGCATGCCTATGCCCTCCGCGCCTAATGCTTTAACGGTGAGCGCGACATGCAGCCAGCTCTTGACTGGCAAAGTCTTCATTTCCTCTGGCAAACGTCGCGCATCATCACGTTGCAACTGTGGGTACCACACCGCGTAGATACCGTTGGCGAAACGTTTCAAACCTTCTTTGAGGCTATCGACCACACGCTGATAATCCTGCTTCTCTTCATAGGGCGGATCAATCAATACCAGACCCCGGCGCGGCGGGGGAGGCAACAAGGCTTTGAGTGCACCGAAGCCGTTGGCCTGATGGGTCAATGCCTGCGGATCGTAGTCCAAGAAGTTCTCCAGCAGGATATCGCTGTCGGTGGGATGCAGCTCATACAGACGCAGCCTGTCGTCCGAGCGCATCAGTTTGAGCGCGACCAGTGGCGAGCCGGGATATATCTTCAACTCACCATCGGGATTCAGTGCTTTGACCAGCGCCACATAGTCTGCCAGTGCGGCAGGCATATCAGTGCGATCCCACAAGCGCGCGATACCACTCTCATACTCGGCGTTCTGAGTGGCGTAACCGCTGTCTAGGGAATAGCAACCCGCTCCGGCATGGGTATCTATATACCAATAGGGTTTGTCCTTTTGCCCCAGATATTGCAGCAGTTGGTATTCGACGAAGTGTTTCAGCACATCGGCATGGTTGCCGGCGTGGAAGGCATGGCGATAACTCAGCATGGATAGGACGATGAAGGTTGAGCAGGCGGCGATTGTGCCATGCGGCACGGCAAAATGCTCGTCTTGGAACTTGTAATCATGGCGATAGCTGGCACAATCGGGGCTGGATCACGGATATCACCCCGATAACGCACCCACTACACGATTAGAACAAGGACAACGATAAGGGCATGGAGATCTACGCACAGATATTCAGTCATGACTGGCTATTGATAAGCAATTATCTGTTCGCATTCATCTTGTTGCGTGCCATCTGGACGGCACACTGGAAATCGTTCTGGGCCAATCAAGTACAGTTCACGGCATTAATCGGTCTGGGCCTCTGGCTTGCCGCGCTGTGGTTATTCCCGGTGGGAGTTCGTGAGGGATTGAAGCTGCACCCCTTGGGCGCGACCTTATGCTTTCTGATCTTTGACTGGCAGATCGCCACGTTGCTGTTGAGCGTCATCCTCTATATCACTTTGCGGCACGATGGCACCAGCATGATCGCGCTGGGAAATATCGGCCTAGTGATGATCATCCTGCCCATATTACTCAGCCACATCAGCCTGAGGCTGTTCTACCGCTACGGCAAACCCAATTATTTCGGCTTCGTGTTGTGGAACGGTTATGCCGTGGGTGCGCTGACCATGCTGATCGTGGCGCTGGTGAACGGCTATCTGATCATGCAGACCGGCAAATACAGCGCCTTCACCATGCGCAACGTGTACTTCGACTACTTGCCCATCATCATGTCGGCTGAATCTGCGCTGACCGGCGCTTTCATCTCCGGCTTCGCTGCCTTCCAGCCCAATGCCGTGGCACACTTCAATCCCGATATCTATTTCGCCAAGAAACCGCCGGAGTGAGACTCAGCCCAGCGCAGCCAATTCCGCCTCACTGAATCCCGCCGCGCGACGCGCCTCCAGATTGAACGGACCGTGCAATATAGGCGCAGCGTATTGTTTGGCGAGCTGCGCATAAGTGGCGATAGGTTCCAAACCTCGTTGCTCACACAGATAGCCATACCAGCGATTGCCTATCTGCACATGCCCTACTTCCTCGCGCAGGATGATGTCCATTATGGCGGCGGCTTTATGATCTCCCGCCTGTGCCAGCTTGGCACGCACCTTGGGCGTGGCATCCAGCCCTCTTGCTTCCATGGTGCGAGGCACCAAGGCGATACGTGCCAGCACGTCTCCTATAGTCTTGTTCGCCATCTCCCACAGACTGTTATGCGCGGAAAAATCACCGTAGGAAAAGCCCAGCGTCTGTAGATGTTCGGACAGCATGGTGAAATGTTGCACCTCTTCATCTGCGACGCGTAACCAATCCGCGTAGTACTCAACAGGCATATCCGCAAAACGCCACAGCGCATCCAGTGCCAGATTGATGGCATTGAATTCGATATGTGTCATCGCGTGTACCAAGGTGGCTCGGCCTTCCGGCGTGACCATGGAGCGATGCTTCAAGTCCTTGGGCAACACTAGCTCAGGTCGGGCAGGCCGCCCAGGTATGGAATCGGGCGCAGCGATCTGCACCTGCGTATCCAGATGCATTCCACCCGCTGCCCAAGCCCGCGCCAACTCACGTACCCCTTCAGCCTTAGCTACCGCATCGGGTTCTATCAACCAAGACAAAGCGGTGCGACGAAGTTCTGTTGCGCCCGCCGCCCTCATGATTCCGTTCCCGCCTTATTCAACATCGCTTTCAATCTGGCCAATTTATCCATGCCCTCGTTCTTGGTTACCGTGGGTGTGGCATCGGCATGGCCGCCGGCATAGGTCAAAGAGCTCTCCGGCATCTCGTCAAGGAAACGGCTAGGTTCGCAGGCATACCATTCCTTGCCGCGACGACGTCGGTTGCAATAGCTGATCTGCAAGCTGCGCTGCGCGCGCGTGATGCCCACATACATGAGGCGGCGCTCTTCTTCTATGCCCTTCTCGTCACTATCGCGGAACGGCAGAATGTCCTCTTCCACGCCGATGATGAACACATGCGGGAATTCCAACCCTTTGGCGGCATGCAGGGTGGACAACGAGACCGCATCGGTCTCTTTGTCCTTGCCTTCCAGCATATTGATTAGCGCGATGGTCTGCACCATGTCCAGCAAGGACTTCTCGTCCGCCTCGGCCTTGCGCTTCATCCAGCCGATAAAATCCTGCACATTCTTCCAGCGCGTCTCGGCCTGGCGCGACTCAAAGGAGTCGTATAACCATGCTTCGTAGTTGATGGCGCGCAACAACTCGTCCAGCAACTCAGCGCAGGGATCTTTATCGGCACGTCCTTCCAGTCGATTGATGAAGTTGCAGAAAGTCATCAAATCCTCATGCTGGTGCGGCGACAGCAGCTCGGCCATCTGCGTCTCGAAAGCCGCCTCGAACAGGCTGATTTGGCGTCGGCCGGCATAGTTACCCAGCTTCTCCAGCGTGGCATTGCCTATACCTCGTTTGGGCGTGGTGATGGCTCTTATAAAAGCGGGGTCCTCATCGGTGTTCGCCAACAGGCGCAGATAGGAAACGATGTCTTTGATCTCGGCCTTGTCAAAGAAAGAACTACCACCACTGACGGTATAAGGCACACGTTGCGCGCGCAGTTGTTCCTCGAAGGCACGTGACAGATAGTTACTGCGATACAAAATGGCGTAATCAGAGAACTTGGTGTGGTGCTCGAACTTGTGCGCCATCATTTTCATCACCACGCTTTCGGCCTCATGCTCATCGTCCCGCGCCGCATAGATGCGTACCGTATCGCCGATGCCATGCTCACTCCACAGCGTCTTCTCGAACACCTTGGTATTGTGATTGATGAGGTGATTGGCGACCGTAAGGATGCGCTGCGAGGAACGATAGTTCTGCTCGAGTTTGATCACATTCAGATTACTGAAATCTGTGCGCAGATTGTGCAAGTTCTCGATACTCGCACCGCGCCAGGCATAGATGGCCTGATCGTCATCGCCCACAGCGGTGAAAGCAGCACGCGGGCCGGCCAGCAACTTGGTCAATTGATACTGGCAATCGTTGGTGTCCTGATACTCATCTATGAGCAGGTAGCGCAACCTGTGCTGCCAGCGCTCCAAAGCTTCGGGATGTTCCTTGAACAAGACCACCGGCAGATGGATGAGATCATCAAAATCCACCGCCTGATAGGCGCGCAAGGTCTCCTGATAACGCCCATAGACGCGCGCTTGCACCTTTTCCTCTTCGCTGCTCACGTTTTGTACTGCCATCTCGGGCGAGACGAAGGCCGACTTCCAGTTCGATATCTGCGTCTGCAAATCGCGTATCTCCTGCTTGTCGCCGGAGTTGGTCAGCTCGCTGAATATCTTCCACACGTCGCTGGAATCCAAAATCGAGAACTGCGGTTTATAGCCCAGCAACTTGCCCTCGTTGCGCATGATGTGCATGCCCAAGGAATGGAAGGTACTGACCACCAGCCCCTGCGCCTGCGAACCCTGCAACAGACTGCTGACACGCTCGCGCATCTCGTTGGCGGCCTTATTGGTGAAGGTAATGGCCGCAACATTGCGCGCCGCATAACCACATTCCTGCACCAGATAGGCGATCTTGTGCGTGATGACGCGCGTTTTCCCGCTCCCCGCACCGGCCAATACCAGCAAAGGGCCACCCAGATAGGTCGCAGCTTCGCGCTGCACGGCATTGAGCTTGCTTAACATCTGGCTGTATTCACTGTGTGATCTCTTCTACCTTGATATAGACGTTGCGACTCTCATCAGTCTGACTGCTGTTGCGGCTATTCAGACTATCGTTACGACTCTCCTGATGTTGCGACACCCCCCCCATCTCCATCCACTCTCCCAATCGCCCTGACAGAGTGGTCGAACTACGTTGCACATTCTGGCGGGGATAGTTGCCCTGCATATTGCCTACGCTATCGTTCTGCGTACTGATCTCCAGCGTCACGTGATCGCCGCGGATACGCGGACTGACATAGAAACCGCTGCTGACGTCCTGATATTGCGTCTGCTCGACCACCTCAGTGCCCCACGGATGTTGTATCAACTGGCGTTGCGGCACAGGCACGGCCTGCCCAACACGAATATAGGCACGACCGCCTTCCAGCACTTGCACCTGCTGGGTCTTGTGGTCTTTGTTCTGGCTGTCCCGGTCGTTGATACGCGCATTCAGCGTATCGCCACCTCGCTGTAGCTGGGCGCTCAAGCCGTTCTGATTGGCATCACCCGGCACATCAAGGCGCACGGAATTACCCAGCCGCACATTGCCGGAAACTTCGCGCATATGCGCTAACGTGGCTTGATCCACATCCTGCATCACACTGATACGCAAACGGCGCGGCGCTCTATCAATACTGGCCAATATCTGTTTGATCTGCGCCAACTTATCAGGCGAAGCACTCAATATCAGCTGATCACCAATACCATTAGCCACCTCGCCATCCCCTAGCAATGGCCGTATCAATGGCAAGACCTCATCTACACTTCGGTGCTGCAGTTGTACCACTTCGGCAGCTTGCGCCCACGACTGAAAGACCGCCGAACTCATCAACAAAATAACCAGTAACATGACTCTCATAGGGGACACCATAATTTACAAGTTCGAACTTCATCCATTATAGTCATGCCATGAAACCGATTCTAATTCTTGCCGTGCTGTTGCTCAGCGCCTGCTCCGCCCCTATGCCGCGTGACAGTGAGGCGGGATATGTCTCGTCCGGCAACACGAGTCCAAGTGAATTGACAGACTATGCGCAAAGTCTGCTTGGCACGCCCTATCACTATGGTGGCAACAATCCGGACAGCGGATTCGACTGCAGCGGATTCGTGGATCATGTATACAACCATGTCGCCGGCATCAAACTCCCTCACAGCAGCGCACAAATCAGTCGGCACGGACGATTCATATACCGCACAGAACTACGCAACGGCGATCTGGTGTTCTTTAATACCATGCGCAGCAAGTTCTCCCACGTAGGCATCTATCTGGGCCATGGCACCTTCATCCACGCACCTAGCAGCGGTGGCAGCATCCGCATCGATGAGCTCAGTAATCCCTATTGGAACAAAAACTACAACGGCAGCCGGCGCATCATCGAGTGACGGATGTATGACGCGCGGCCTTGATCGCCTCTGCCAATTGGTATACTGACATGGCATAGAAGTCGCTGTTGTTGTATTTGGTGATGACATCGAAGTTGTTATAGGCCAGCCAGAACTCCTTACCCTCTGCCACCGTAAAATCCATCAGTCGCGCAGGCTTGTCGTAACTCACCTTACGTAACGGGGCAATACCATCGTTCGCCCACCGCTCCAGAGTACGCGGTGTTTGGATGTCCCCACCACACTCCTCGGCACTTACACTAGCCAGACTGGCGACAGGCTCTTCCGCTATCCAGCCATAACTTTTCATGTAATTGGCGACGCTACCTATCGCATCCCTCTCTTCATGCAGCAGGTCTATCTTGTGGTTGCCGTTATAGTCCACCGCGTAATTGCGATAACTGCTGGGCATGAATTGCGGTATGCCCAGCGCACCAGCATAGGAACTGTGTACAGCCAACAAATCGAATTCCTGATCCCGTGCCAGCAATAGATAGTTCTCCAGCTCGCTACGAAAGAAAGGCGCGCGGCGCGGATAGTCGAAAGCCAGCGTGGTCAACGCGTCTATGGCGCGAAAGTTACCCGCATTCCTGCCGTAGATGGTTTCCACACCAATGATAGCGACGATGATCTCGACAGGAACACCGTATTGTTTGGAGGCGCGTTGCAGGGTCACATGGTAGGTGTTCCAGAATTCCACACCCAATTTGACACGTTTGGCATTGACGAATGCGGCGCGATATTCCGGCCAGGGCTTGATGGTCGCAGGCCGGGTAATCGCCTCAATCACATCGGGACGGTGTTGTGCATGGTCGAACAGATTCTCCAGTTCGTACTTTTTGAACTGGTGTTTAGCAACCATCTCGTCGATGAATTCCGGGATGCCTGGCAGCGTCGCGGCCTGCGCACTGGAAATAATCAAGCTGAGGGTGATTGCGTATGCGCAAGCGAGGAGAGATTTCATAGTGCGCGAATTCTACCTTATGAAACAAAGAATGAATCTGGTCGAACAGGGATAAGCTCGACATTTAGATGCGACTACTGGTAAATTCCGCCCTTATTTGAAAATCGAAAGAATCATCATGTCGAACACCACACAACACCATCCTCTTATCATCTTGGGCTCGGGACCTGCCGGATACACAGCAGCGGTCTATGCCGCACGCGCCAACCTGAATCCGGTACTGATCACCGGTATGGCACATGGTGGGCAGTTGATGACCACCACCGAGGTGGATAACTGGCCGGCCGATGCAATGGGCGTACAGGGACCCGAGTTGATGGCGCGTTTCCAGCGGCATGCTGAACGTTTCAACACGCAAATGATCTCTGATCACATACACACCGCCAAACTACAGCAAAAGCCTTTCTTATTGATCGGCGATGCGGGCAGCTATACCTGTGACGCATTGATCATCTGCACCGGGGCGTCGGCGCAGTATCTGGGACTCCCTTCCGAGGAAGCCTTTATGGGGCGCGGTGTGTCCGGATGTGCCACCTGCGATGGTTTCTTCTATCGCGGTCAAAATGTTGCGGTCATCGGCGGCGGCAATACCGCAGTCGAGGAAGCGCTCTATCTGGCCAATATCGCCAAGCATGTCACACTGGTACACAGACGAGACACCTTCCGCGCGGAACGCATCTTGGTCGACCATCTTATGAAAAAGGTAGAGGAAGGCAAGATCACATTGCAACTCAATCAAACACTGGATGAAGTCCTAGGAGATGCAAGTGGAGTGAACGGTATGCGTCTTAAACATGCACAGACCGGCGAAAAACTGGATATCGCTCTGCAGGGCGTGTTCATCGCCATTGGCCATAAACCCAACACCGATATCTTCGCCGGTCAGCTGGAGATGCAGAACGGCTACATCCAGACACGTGGCGGTGCACTCGGCAATGCCACGGCGACTAGCATCTCTGGTGTATTCGCTGCGGGTGACGTACAGGATCAGATCTATCGTCAGGCTGTCACCAGCGCGGCAACTGGCTGTATGGCCGCGCTGGATGCGGACAAATATCTGGCGGCAATGAAGAAGAACTGAGGTATCCCCCCTCGTGCGGCCCGATCCAAACGCAACAGTCATCTCGACCTGCCGCAGCATCGGGCAACACGTTCCATTACAAGATCGTGCTGCCCAAGGATAAAGAGCCCAACGACGATGCCGAACTGTTCCGTGCGACAGTCGGCGAAGTACGGCCCTTGGCAGCACAAAATCGCATCACACCCGTGCCTCTCCCCCGTCATGCTTACATCCCTGACTCCTACACAGCTGTCGAGATAGCCGACACCCTGCCCGACATTAACAGCGATGTCTCGATTGACGAGTACATCGGCAACGGCATCTCATGGCAATCTTTGCGAAAACTAAAACGTGGGTATTGGCCTATACAAGATGATCTGGATTTACACGGTCTGCACAGCGACACGGCACGCCGCACGCTGCAGGCCTTCCTGCATCACGCCTTGGAGCAACGATTCCGCTGCGTCCTAGTGATACACGGAAAAGGCTTGAACAGCAAAAGTGGGGAAGCGGTTTTGAAGATACGCACACGACATTGGTTGATACATCATCCCGGCGTGCTGGCCTACTGCGATTCACCGGCAAGGCAAGGCGGCAGTGGCGCCGCGATCATTCTGCTCAGGATCAGCCCTTAGGTTTCTTGCTCATCACATACATCATGTATTCGAAGAACACCTGACACCAATCCTGATCGTTGTCCTTCAAGGAATTGAGCAGGTTCTTGACTTCACTCGCGGGCCAGTTCGGGTTATAGGAAACCAACAACTCTTCGGAGTACATCTCGATACTTTCCTGTAGCCTAGACGCCATGCGACTGATGCCATCGAACATGATAGCCAAGTCTTTATCGGAATCGATCTCGGCAGTCAAATCACCGTATACCTTGGGGTTTTTCTTGGTGAATTCGATGAACTTGGTAAGTACGTAGAAGAACTCACCCTTGTTATCCTTATTGACCGGGTCGCCCAACATGAAGGGCAAGACGGACAACTCCAGCCAGTAGTAGCCCAACTTTGGATTTCTATGTTTGGATACACCCACGTAACCATTTCTAGCCTTGGCGCGCTGGATAAAATCTTCCAATAAGAGTTTTTCTGAGGGGCGTGTGGCTATGTCTTTGCCATCGAGTACCGCGGGTCTGACCATGAAGAAATCCGGAAAATCGCTATATAACTTCCCGGAATGATTGTGGTCACGATAATAACTATTGAAAACTTGGAGTGCATACTCGTCGTTCTTTTGGGTATCAAAGAACTTCTCATGGGATGCTTTCTTATGTGCCATAGCTTAATCTTTGCCTGTTCTATTTAATTTTTATTATTGGCTGGACATGTTGCTATTATTATTAGAGCCGTAATTTAATGTCTCGTTTTACTATCGACTTAGGGGGTCGCTATTATTATCAGATGCACCCACTTCTGCTAGTATGATGATAACCTGTAACGAGAGGCCGTGTCTTTGCCTTTGGTCGATTCTTGCAAGAAAACCATCTACTATTTTCGGAGAGTTCGTTATGCGTAAATTTATAGTCTTATTAATGCTTATTGCAAGCTCTGGTGCTTATGCGGCCGCTAATAAATGGATAGATTCTGACGGACATGTCCATTACTCGGATCAAATCCCCCCTACTCACGCCAGATCCGCCCAAACCATAGGGATAAATACGCCAGACGCACCGATAGACACGTCCGCATCAAGCGTACCAGCCACTGCCAAGCCTGCCGTTGACAAAGATCCAGCCAAGGATGCTGCAGCAAAGAAAGCCGCAGTAGAGAAAGCGGCTCAAGAAGCCGCCACCAAGGCTCAGAATCAAGCCAATTGTGCCGGAGCAAAACAAAATCTGGCAAATTTGAAAGACGGCATGCGTATCGCAACCGTCGACCCGACCACGGGCGAGCGCTCATACTTGGATGATGCTCAACGCGCCAAAAGCATGGATGAGGCGCAACAACAGATCAGCAAGTACTGCCAGTAAAGCCTCCTTTTACCACCGGGACTACGCGACGATCTGTTCGTCGCGCATGCGTAGCGCTTCCTGGATATCGACAGTGACAACCTTGGAGACCCCCTTCTCCTGCATGGTCACCCCTATCAGTTGCTCGGCCATCTCCATCGCGATCTTGTTGTGACTGATGAACACGAACTGGGTCTGTTCCGACATCTTCTTGACCAGTTTGCATAGACGCTCGGTGTTACTGTCATCCAGCGGCGCATCCACTTCATCCAGCAAACAAAATGGGGCGGGATTAAGCTGGAACAGCGAGAACACCAGCGAGATCGCAGTCAGTGCCTTCTCCCCGCCTGACATCAGATGGATGGTGCTATTTTTCTTGCCGGGCGGTTGCGCCATCACTTGCACACCACTATCGAGGATCTCTTCACCGGTCAACACCAAGCGCGCTTCGCCACCACCAAACAAGATCGGGAACATCTGCGCGAGATGCTCGTTCACCTTGTTGTAGGTATCCATGAGCAGCTCGCGCGACTCTTTGTCGATGCGGCGTATCGCATCTTCCAGCGTATCCATTGCGTCGTTCAGATCCTTGGCCTGAGCATCCAGATAACTCTTACGCTCGGTAGAAGTTTGCAACTCCTCGAGCGCGGCCAGATTCACCGCGCCTAGGGCTTCGATCTCGGCCTGTAAACGGTTCAGTTCATTTTGCAGGCTCAACGCCCTGAAATTGCCCGATTCCAGCAGCGGCAACAATTCCGCCTCATCTACACCCTGCAACTGTTCCGACCATTGCTCGAAATGCAGCCGGGCTTCCTGTTCCTTAAGCGTCAGCTCGCTCAATTTCTCGCGCAACGGCGTGAGATTGTGTTCGCCTGCCATGCGCGCCTGTTCCAGTTTTTGTAGACTGACGGTCGCATGTTCCAACGCATTACGTGCCTCGGCCAAGGACAACTCGGTGACGTTTCGAACTTGCAAGGCTTGCTGCAACTGGCTTTGCACATCCTCATCCGCGCTGCTGTTAAGCTCCTCATCCAACCCGATCAGATTCATCTGCAACTGCGACAGAGTTGCAGCGGCCTGTTCGATGTTGTGCTGAAGATCGGCGATCTTTTCCTTGCAGGTCTTATCGAAAAAGCGCGCCTCTTGTAGCGCGTGCTGCGCATGCTGAGCACGGCTGCGCTGCTCGCGCAACGCCATGTCATGGGTATTGGCCTGGCGTTGCGCCTCGTCAATCTGGGCGAAGAATGCCGCGTTGTGCTCGCGCAGCTCGGCCATCTGCTCATCCACGACTTGCATCTGCATCTGCTCGTTCATCAGCAGCTCGGCAATCTCCTGCATCTCCTGTTCGATCTGCTGCACCCGTTCGGCACTACGTTCTGCGGCTTGCGTGAACTTCAGAATATTCATCTGCAAACCGTGCAGACGTTGCTGCATCTCATTGCCTGCCGTTCGCAGCGGGGCGATCTTCAGTTCGATGTCCTGATGCTGCTGCTCGGCTTGCACGACAACATCGCGCGAGGCATTTACTTGCTGGCTCTGACTGTTTGCAGCTTGCTGCAAAGTCTCGATCTCTCGCTGTCTCACCAACACACCGTGCAATTGACTATCCGGGGCATGGAACGACACGCTATGCGCATTGAGCAGATGGCCTTCCGTAGTGACAAAACACGCGCCCGGCGGCAACTGCGCGCGCAATTGCTGCGCTTGCTGCATGTCCGCCACGGCATAGACTTGATGTAACCAATCGCGCAAGGCCGGCATCAGCTTGGCATCGTGGCATTGCACGTAATCGAGCAAGGGCTTGTAAGCGTTAGTAGATGCGGCGATGTTAATGCTGGCATCACTGTTGAACAACAGCGACAACTTCGCCGGGGGCATATCGTTCCAGTTCGGCATCTCGGTCAACGCGATGGCATTGATGCGCTCGCGCAATACCGCCTCCAGCGCATCTTCCCAGCCGCTCTCGATCTGGATTGATTGCCACAGACGCGGCTTGTTTTCCAACTGGTGACGTTGTAACCAGGCAGTCAGATTCTTGTCATTATCGAGTTGCGCTTGCAGTTGTTGCAAGGCATGCAAGCGAGCTTCGGTCTGCGCCAAGGCGCGTTCCTGCTGCTGCAAAGTCGCGCGCGTTGCGCGGCGCTGCTCATCCGCCAGCGGCAGCTGCTGCAGCAAACCCGCGAGTTGCTCGGCGGCGACTTCACGCTCGATTTCCAGCTCGGCGGACTGTTGTTGTGCCTGTTGCAACGCGCCGCCATCGAGGCGCGGCAGATTGTCTTTTTCCAGCAACAAGCGTGAGCGGCGCGATTCCAGTTGCTGCACATTGCGCTGCAAGTGGGCACGTTGCGTGTCGGCCAACTGTAATTTCTGTTGCAACTGCAATTGTTCACGCTGCACATCTTGATAGCGTTGTTGGGATTTGCTTGCCGCCTCCTCGGCAGCCGGCAGGCTTTCGGCCTCACATTCGGCGTTCTGTTCGGACTCTGCCAGTTTTACCACAGCACTTTCCTGCTGACGCTGCCAATGCTCCAGTAAAGACTGTGTGCCGCCGCGCTGCGCGTGTTGTTGCTCGATATGTTTTTTCGCCTGCGATATCTGCAACGCGAGACGCTGGCGTTGGGTGGCGACGTGGGCAATCTGTTGCTCCAATCGCGCGATTTCGGCGTTGGCACTGTAGAACTCGCCCTGCTTGACATGCAGCGCATCGGATAACTTGTAATGCCCGCTGCGCGCGCTTTCCAACTGGCTTTCGAGGTCGCGCAATTGCGCGGTCTGTGCTTCCAGTTCGGTGCGCGTCTTTTCTGTCGCCTGCAAATATCGCGCACGCTGGGTCTGTGCTTCCTGCTTTTTCACCAGCCAGAACAACTTCTGCGAGGTGTCACGCTGCGCTTCCAGCGCGCGATACTGTTTGGCGACTTCGGCTTGTGCACCCAGATGCAGCAACTGTTTATCCAGCTCTTGCAGGATGTCACCGACGCGCAGCAGATTGTCGCGGGTGTCGGCGATACGCAACTCGGTCTCGCGTCTGCGGTCGCGGTATTTGGAGACACCTGCGGCTTCTTCCAAAAAGATGCGCAGCTCTTCCGGCTTGGCTTCGATGATACGCGAGATCATGCCCTGCTCGATGATTGCGTAAGCACGTGAACCCAGTCCTGTACCGAGAAAAATATCCGTCACGTCCTTGCGCCGCACTTGCTGGTTGTTGATGTAGTAGCTCGAATCGCCGTCGCGTTTCAAGACGCGCTTGATGGCGATCTCGGCATAACTCGACCACTGCCCCATCGCTTTGCCCAGAGCGTTATCGAAAACCAGTTCGACACTGGCGCGTGACACAGGTTTGCGTTTGCTGGAACCATTGAAGATCACGTCCTGCATGGTAGAACCGCGCAACGCTGAGGCCTTCGATTCGCCCAGCACCCAGCGCAAGGCATCAATCACGTTAGACTTGCCGCAACCATTCGGCCCCACCACGCCCACGATCTGCCCCGGCAGGGCGATGTGCGTGGGATCGACGAAGGATTTGAAACCGGCCAGCTTGATATGTGAGAGACGCAAAGGATAGACCATGAAGTTATAATGCGCGCCATTCTAACCGAAGCGAGACACCTCACCAAATGACCACGCAACCGAATAAAACGCTGGAGACATTCCCTAATCCCAACCCCAAACGTGATTACCATATTCATATGGAGATCCCGGAATTTACCTGCCTGTGCCCCAAGACCGGCCAACCGGATTTCGCCACGCTGATCCTGGATTACATTGCCGAAGAAAAGTGCGTGGAACTCAAGAGCCTCAAGCTGTACATGTGGTCGTTCCGCGAAGAGGGGCACTTCCACGAAGATATGACCAACCTCATCTTGGACGATCTGGTCGCAGCGACCCAACCGCGCTTCATGCGCCTCACCGCCAAGTTCTATGTGCGCGGCGGCATCTTCACCAACGTCATCGCGGAACACCGCAAAGCCGGCTGGCAACCCGCCCCGTTCGTGGAACTCAGCCAGTTCGGCACACAGTCCAACACGCGCGGCTAATGTTTCTAGGCATCGACTTCGGCACCTCAGGCGCACGCGCCTGTGTTATTGATGCGCACAAGTCCATCCTTTGGGAACAGCGCGTCAATTATCCTGATGCTGCCACACAGACCGCCAAAGACTGGCGTCATGCGCTGTATACACTGCTCGGCGCCCTACCCCCTGCCATCGCGAACGATTTGCAGGCAATCAGCATAGATGGCACCTCAGGAACGGTATTGCTGTGCGACGAACGACTTGAGCCCATCGGTCCTGCCCTGCTGTACAACGACAGCCGCGCCAGTGTCGAAACGGCGCAACTACAAGCCATCGCACCGAAAAACAATATCGTTTGTAACGCTTCCTCAGGCTTGGCCAAATTCCTCTGGCTCACGCGACACTATCCGCACACGCAGCATTTTTTGCATCAAGCCGATTGGCTTACCGCCTTGCTCAGTGGACAACCCGGCATAAGTGACTATCACAACGCCTTGAAGACCGGTTATGACGTCGAAAAACTGTGCTGGCCGAACTGGATACTGGCTTTACCCCACGCTGACTTACTTCCCCAAGTCGTCTCTCCCGGCGCTGCCATAGGGAAAATTCAGCCCATGGTCGCGGCGCGATTCGGCATCAGCGCAAAGTGCGTGTTATATGCAGGCACAACCGACAGCATCGCCGCATTCATGGCGAGTGGTGTCGATACAACAGGAGTAGGCGTAACGTCATTGGGCACGACGCTGGTCCTCAAGCAACTCAGCACAGTGCGTATAGAGGCCCCCGAATGCGGTATCTACAGCCATCGTTACGATGGACTATGGCTGGTAGGCGGGGCCTCTAATGCTGGTGCCGGGGTATTGCGCCAGTATTTCGACGATGCACGATTGACTGAGCTGAGCGCACAGATTGATGCCACACATAACAGCCCGCTTGATTACTACCCACTGCCCAAAGCCGGCGAACGCTTTCCTGTCTATGCCCCTGCCCTGCCCCCCCGACTAACACCGCGCCCACCCGACGATGCGGCCTTCCTGCATGGCATGTTGCAAGGATTAGCACGCATCGAAGCCACCGGCTATGCCAAGCTCGCCCAATTAGGTGCCGCACCGATCGAACGCGTGATGAGCAATGGAGGTGGGGCACATAACTCGGTGTGGCGCCAAATCCGAGCCCGGATACTGAAACTTCCGGTAGAGACATGCCCACATGCCGAGGCCGCCTACGGCTCAGCATTACTGGGCCTAAAGTCAATGACATACAGTCCGGAAGCAAATAAAACGCTATAATCGTTTGCTAGCCGAAGCACTTTCTGATATTAAAGCGAACTTAAATTTTTATCCTGTTGGAGAAGCACAATGCCGGTACAGTCACAAAAAGCCGCCACCCCCTACAAAGCTAAAAAAGGGGAGGAGTATATGAACCCCAAGCAACTGGCACATTTCCGCCAGGTCATGAACGAAATCAAGGCTGGATTAGGTGCCGATATCGATCGCACGGTGCATACCATGCAAGATGAGGCTACCGTGTTCGCCGATCCCAATGACCGCGCGACCCAAGAATCAGACATGAGCCTGGAACTGCGTAACCGCGACCGCGAGCGCAAGTTGATCAAGAAGATAGACGAGATGCTGGCCAAAATCGATTCTGGCGATTACGGCTACTGCGACAACTGCGGTATCGAGATTGGCCTGAACCGATTGGAAGCCCGCCCTACCGCAACTTTGTGTATCGATTGCAAGACACTGGACGAGATTCGGGAAAAACAAGTAGCAAAATAGACTTACTGCTTGCTTTCGGTGAATACTTCTGCACCCGCGGGATGAACCTTGGGCTTATGTGGTAAGGAAGCCCGTAGGGGCGCGATTTCATCGCGCCCCTTTCTTCGCCTTAGCAATCAAAACTCAAATCGGCTACACACCTATCGCATCAAGATCTGCCAGACCTGTTACACAATATTGACGTATGCAACGTGCAATCTGCATCGCCAAATAAAAAGCCCCGCCATTTCTGCCAGCCGTTCCGCAAAGGTGTGCAATTAATGAGGCGTTGTTTTCTGGCCAACGCCTCTTGACCAGCGCGCCACACTCCAGTACATTCCACCTGTCCGCGCCGCGTGGACGCCATAAAGCAACGCGGAATCTCAAGCGCAGCATCCTAAATTAGCCCGCTCTGGGCGAAGTTCCAACTCTATTCGTCGAGCACTGTTCTGCCTGTCACTCCGAGACAGTCACGACCGTGTTCGCAATGGTTATTGGTTTTCCGGCCTTTGTGCTGGAATTCGTCGCCATACGCAATTGGCATCTCAAACAAGCCTGAAACCCATACTAAAAAACTGGGAATTTGGTTTCTAGTAGGCGCAGTGGATCGCGTCATTCATTAACTCATGCGGGAGATACAGCCCACATGGGTTACTTCGCATAATCAAACAGGAAGCAACTATGAAAGACTTGACAGGCGTAGCCAGCAGGCTACAATCGTGCATGTTTGAAATTCGCAAATCAGAAGCATATGCAAAGTGGATTGATGGATTGCGTGACCTTAAAGCAAGGGCGCGTGCGTATTCCACGGTCATTCGGCCACTGATTCCACGCACATTCGGCCACCCAGTCCACGGCAATCCGGCCACTGATTCCATGAACATCCGGCCAGCCATTCCACGGTGATTCGGCCACCCCCGTCAGGGAGCGACGCAAGATAATTTTCACCTACCATCCGCCCTTTTATCGGAGCAAGGGACGGATATGGAGAAGTTGTCGATGCGTAAAATCAGAGAAGTATTACGACTGAAGTTTGAACTCGATCTGTCGGAACGGCAGATCTCCAAAAGCGCACAAATATCCAGAAGCACCATTGGTGACTATCTGCGCCGCTTTGCGGTGTCCGGCTTGCCATGGCCGCTGCCGACCGTGCTTACCGATGCCGATATTGATGCACGGCTATTTCCCCCTAAACCGGCAATACCCGATGCACAGCGTCCGACACCAGATTGGTCGCTGGTCAATCAGGAGCTGCGCCGCAAAGGCGTCACCCTGTTCCTGTTATGGCAGGAATATAAGGCCGGTCAGCCAGAGGGCTTTCTCTACAGTTGGTTCTGCGAGAACTATCGGGAATGGTCAGGTAAGCTCGATGCCGTCATGCGCCAGGAACACTTGGCGGGTGAAAAATGCTTCGTGGACTATTGCGGTAAAACGATGCCTATCACCGATCGGCACACCGGCGAAATCCGCCAAGCGCAGATCTTCGTCGGGGTAATGGGTGCATCCAACTATACCTATGCCGAAGCAACCTGGAGCCAGACCTTGCCAGACTGGATCGGCAGTCACATTCGCATGCTCGAACACTTTGGTGCTGCCCCGGAAATCCTGGTGCCAGACAACCTCAAGAGCGGCGTCAGCAAAACCTGCCGCTATGAGCCTGACACCAATCCGAGCTATCACGCCTTCGCCAACCACTACAACATCGCGGTGATTCCGGCGCGCAGCCGCAAACCGCGTGACAAGGCCAAGGTTGAAGGTGGCGTGCTGATCGTGACCCGCTGGATACTGGCGTGCCTGCGCAACCACACCTTCTTCAGCTTGGCAGAACTGAACACCGCGATCAGCGAATTGCTCACGCGGCTGAATCGGCGACCGTTCAAGAAGCTGGCAGGATGTCGTGAAACATTGTTCCGCAGTTTGGACTATCCGGCGATGCGCGCGCTGCCGGTAGAACGGCATATCTTCAGCGAATGGAAGAAGGTTCGCATGGGGCCGGATTACCACATTGATCTGGGTGATCGCTACTACTACTCGGCACCCTACACGCTGATCGGCAAGCAACTGGATGTCAACTTCAGCGAGTACGTGGTCGAAATCCTGTATCGCGGGCAGCGCGTCGCCAGTCACGCCAGATTGCACGGTCACGCCAGGCATCATTCGACACTGACGGCACATATGCCCAAGGGACATCGCGAGATGGCCGAATGGACACCGGAGCGCATCGTCAACTGGGCAGCATCCGTTGGCGAGCACACCGGCAAGTTGGTCAATGCGCTGATTGAACGCAAGCAACATCCCCAGCAAGCGTTCCGGGCGGCATTGGGCATCATCCGTCTGGGCAAACGCCATGGGAATGACCGCGTCGACGCGGCCTGCCGCCGAGCCTATACCACCAATGCCATCAGTTACTCCTCCGTAGATTCGATTCTGAAACATAGGCTCGATGAACTGCCGCTACCGCAGGACACCCAGCCAAGCAGTCTGCCGCTGTTCCACGACAACGTACGAGGTGCGGGCTACTACCACTAAGCGCAACGAATCATTACAACGACCACCACTGACAGGAGTACCAGCCATGATGTATCACCCCACTTTGGACAAATTACAACAACTGAAACTGACCGGCATGCTGCGCGCACTGCAAGATCAGGAAGGCATTCCGGACATCCGCACCATGCCATTCGAAGAGCGGCTCGGCTTGATGGTCGACCGGGAACTGACGGATCGCGACAACCGGCGGATGCAGACGAGACTGCGTGCGGCAAAACTGAAACACGGCGCGGCACTGGAAGACATCGACTTCAAGACGGCGCGAGGATTGGATCGGTCACTGATCATGAAACTGGCGGGCTGTGAATGGGTCGCAGAACATCTGAATGTGCTGATCACCGGTGCGACGGGAGTTGGCAAGACTTGGCTGGCGTGCGCGCTGGCGCACAAAGCCTGCCGTGAAGGCTACAGCTCATCTTATGTTCGACTGTCGCGCTTGTTTCAAGAACTGGATATCGGCCGGGCCGATGGTCGCTACGCCAAGATGATGCGGCAATTGGCCAAGACTGACGTCTTGGTGATGGACGATTGGGGACTAGCCGTGCTGACTGATCAACATCGGCGCGACTTGCTGGAAATACTGGATGATCGATACAACCTGCGCGCGACGGTGATCACCAGTCAATTACCAATTGCCCACTGGCATGAGGCAGTGGGCGATCCGACGCTGGCAGATGCCATTCTGGATCGGGTGGTACACAACGCCTACAAGATCAATTTGAGCGGCAGTTCGATGCGCAAAGAGAAAAATTGACAACCGTCAGACCAACACCTTAACCTGCAATTCTTGCGTCGCTTCGCTCCGACTGACCCGGCCGGATGTGCGTGGAGCAGGTGGCCGGATCATGCTGGAATGGGTGGCCGAATGGCGTGGAATGCGCAGGCGCGTATTCAGGCTAGGGTTGAAAGACTCAGAGCTGGCAATCCAGGCGATGTCAAACCCATTGGTGCTGGCGTATCCGAAATGCGAATTGACTATGGACCCGGTTATCGAGTTTATTTTGTTAAGCGAGGTGACGTGTTAATCATTCTTCTTGTGGGTGGCGACAAGGGCTCACAGACTGAGGATATAAAAACGGCACTAAACTTGGCTTCAAAATTAAAGGAGGATACAAAATGATCACAACATCACGCTACGATGTAGCAGAACATCTTCGTACACCAGAAGAAATGGCGATGTATTTAGATGCTTGCATTGAAGAATCTGAAGGAGACGCAGCTTTCATTGCCAAGGCTCTCGGGGATATTGCTCGTGCGCAAGGCATGGCACAGGTTGCTGAGAAATCAGGGCTCTCTCGTGAGAGTTTGTATAAGTCGCTTTCGGGTGATCGTGTTCCAAGTTTCGACACGATTTTGAAAGTTACGCGGGCGCTTGGCGTAAGGCTTCATGCTAGCGTTTGAGTCAATAAGTCCGCTATGTTAAACATTACCCCCGCGCATCTTTGATGCCGGGGGTTTTCACTTTTTGGCTAAAAACAAATGATGTCTTCCAAACTAACCTTCCCTTTAGCCAGCCCGAGCCGCATGGCCGGCGTCTTCCCATCTTTCCCAGCAAGGCAGTAGTTGTAGAACACCCTGAAGATGCCCAGCATCTTCACGATAGTTTCCGGGTTGTACGCACTGTACCCATACCAAATGCGCCCGGCACCACTAGCTGAGCCGACCGGACGTTCAAGAATAGACAGTCTTCTACGCACCTGCATAAAGAAGCGATCAATGGCGTGTAATGATGCCTTATTGTAGAGCCGCGCCAGATGGTCTTCGTCGTAATCCTTATAGTCCGTCAGGTAGCAGACTGCTTTCTCAGGTTCACTCATGTTTGGAAATGGATGTGTCATCCAGCGATCTTGCCACTTGCCAATCGCAGCCATATTGGCGATGTGCTGCTTGGTAAGCAGTATCTCCAGTTCAGCATCTGACCAACTCGGATTGGTCTTACGCGCCTTTTCGAATTCAGCCCTGCTCGATGCGATAGCGACACGTTTTTCAGCTATGGTCATTTCCTTGGCGATTCTCACATAGAACGCGTCCGCCCGGCGCGCGACAATCTCCGACTGGAACGCCACCAGGCACGCGGCGCGCATCCCAGAATCCTGATCCAGAAAGAAACGCAGCTTCTCTACTCCACCGAACAATTTCTTGAGGTAGAAGAAGTGGCCGTACAACGTGTATTCAACGTGTATCTGCATTCCCTTGGTGGGAAGCCTCCGGCCCGAGTTCTGCACCTCTGACACCTCGACATCGTCGCGCTGAATGGTTTCAGTATATTCGGCCTCGATCTCGCTTTGCAGACCTCTGGCAATTCTTTTGCGCATGGACTGCTTACGAACGGCTGCCGCGTAGTCTTCTTTCAGCCAGCAACGCGCATAACGCCGGAATGGCACTTTGGCCTGATAGTCGCCCGCAGACAGCGCATCGGCTTCAACCTCTTCCGAGTCCAGCGCCGCATCGTAGTTGAGGTGCATGCCGAAGACGTAGCTGGTTGCGTTATCAGCGGAACCGACTGCATGCAGCATCACATTCCGTCTGTCTTCGTGCCTTGTCCAGTTCACCACGTAATCCTGCCGGTCCACGCCGATGTACAAACGCGACATGGGCATACCGTTGAGTAGCCGCTTCTCGCGGTCGGCGGCAAAGGCGAGGCACTGGCGATAAAAGAAGTCGATCTTGCCATAGAGAGATTCCGGCCCGATGTCGGCCACTTCGCAGATGCGACGCATGGGCGATTTGTTCATCAGCAGCGAGAAGATCAGTCGGTTCTTGTGTGGTTGTTTGTGGCCGGTGGTGGATTTTCCGACTGAGAAGGTCTTTTTACAGAGGTTGCAGCGGTAGCGTTGCGAGCCTGACGGGGATAGGCCGATGGACTGGTAGCCCTTGCCGACTGGGACGGTGTGATTGGCGCAGGTTTCGTTGGGACAGGATGGTGCTGGTGCAATGGCTAGATCAGTTAGAAGGCGCGCCCGCTCTTCTGCGACAGCTATGTTGCTCTTGATTCTGGGTTGTTCACCGCAAAGGCTGCAATGAATGCTTGGAACCCCGACTCCGTGCGCAGTGATGATGTAGGTGTCTTGAGATGCGTCTTGGCCGAGAAGCGGTCTCCCGCGCTTTACGACATCTTTGGGTGCAACGCCATAGTTGCTGCAAGCCGGATTCTTACAGAAGTTGACCTGAATTCCATCGGTTTCGACTGGAATTCTGGTTGGCTTTTCTGCGGAAGATTTTGTGCCGGAAATGATAATGCCCTCTAGCTTTCACTGGAGGGCATTATAGACTACTTGGTTAAAAGCCTACACACCTTTACGGAACGGCTAGGGTCAACCTCGGGGTTTTTTCACTACAGCTATGGCTTAGTGAGTCTCTGGTGCTGAGTGTACGGCCACTGGCACAGGAATTAACGCCTTCATACTTAGCTTCATACGCCCTTTGTCATCCAGCTCCAACAGTTTGACTTTGACGACTTGACCTTCTTTCAAATGGTCGGTCACGGCGGCCACGCGCTCATGAGCGATCTGAGAGATATGCAACAAACCATCTTTACCCGGCAGGATATTGATCAGCGCACCAAAGTCCAACAGCTTTACTACCGGGCCTTCGTAGACCTTACCGACTTCCACGTCGGCTACGATGTCAGAGATACGCTGCTGAGCCAAGGCACCGCCTTCGCTGCTCACGCAAGAGATAGTGATGTTACCGGCCTCATCGATGTCGATAGTGGTACCCGTCTCTTCAGTCAGGGCACGGATCACCGCCCCTCCCTTACCGATCACATCACGGATCTTTTCGGGGTTGATCTTCATCTTGATCATGCGGGGCGCGAACTCGGAAACTTCGGTACGCGCATTGGGCATAGAAGCTTTCATCAGACCCAAGATGTGCATACGGCCTTCACGTGCTTGAGACAGAGCCGCCTGCATGATCTCGCGGGTGATACCATTGATCTTGATGTCCATCTGCAGCGCAGTCACACCTGTTTCAGAACCTGCGACCTTGAAGTCCATATCACCCAGATGATCCTCATCACCCAAGATGTCGGTCAACACGGCGAAACGATTACCGTCCTTGATCAGACCCATCGCGATACCAGCCACATGCGCTTTGAGTGGCACGCCCGCATCCAGCAAGGACAAACAACCGCCACACACCGATGCCATGGAGCTGGAACCGTTGGATTCTGTGATCTCGGACACGATGCGAACAGCGTAGCCAAAATCCTCTTCGCTAGGCAGCACTGCGACCAAGGCACGCTTGGCCAGACGACCGTGGCCGATCTCGCGACGCTTAGGCGTACCTACACGGCCAGTCTCGCCTGTGGAGTACGGAGGGAAGTTGTAATGCAGCATGAAACGGTCGGTGCGTTCGCCTTGCAGATCATCGATCTTTTGCGCATCACGCAAGCTGCCCAGTGTCGCAACCACGATGGCTTGCGTCTCACCGCGTGTGAACAACGATGAACCGTGAGTGCGCGGCAACACGCCGTTACGGATGGTGATAGGACGCACGGTACGTGTATCGCGACCATCGATACGCGGCTCGCCGCTCAGAATCTGACCGCGCACGATCTTGGCTTCCAGCGCGCTGAACAGATCATTCACCTGGTTCTTATCGATATTGTCGTTACCAGCACTAACCGCCGCCATCACCTTGCTTTGGATCGCAGCGATTGCGACGGTACGTTCCTGTTTGGAACGGATCGCATAAGCCTGCTGCAGGTCGGCATAGGCCAACTCCGCGATCTGCGAAATCAACGCTTCGTTCTTGGCCGGGGCAACCCAGTCCCATTCGTCTTTACCTACTGCGTCCGCCATCTCGTTGATCGCCTGAATCACGACTTGCATCTGTTCATGGCCGAACATCACGGCGCCCAACATGATCTCTTCAGACAACTGTTGCGCTTCGGATTCGACCATCTGCACCGCATTGTGCGTACCCGCCACCACCAGATCCATTTGCGAAGTCGCAAGTTCGGTCGCAGTAGGATTGAGCAGATATTTACCTTCCGCGTAACCGACACGTGCCGCGCCTATCGGACCATCGAACGGGATACCGGAGATCGCCAAGGCTGCGGACGCGCCTATCATCGCTGGGATATCTGAATCAATCTCGCTGTCGGATGACATCACGGTCGCGACGATCTGAACTTCGTTATAGAAACTTTCCGGGAACAGCGGACGCAACGGACGATCAATTAGGCGTGAAGTCAAAATCTCTTTTTCACTAGGGCGACCTTCGCGCTTGAAAAAACCACTGGGAATCTTGCCAGCAGCATAGGTCTTTTCCTGATAATCGACCGTCAATGGAAAAAAGTCCTGTTCAGGCTTGGCATCTTTTCTGCCTACCACAGTAACCAGCACCACCGTATCACCGAGGCTGACTAACACTGCACCCGTTGCCTGACGCGCGATCTCGCCCGTTTCGATAGTCAATTGTAGATTACCGTAGGCGAATGATTTTTTATAGTGACTCAAGATAACCCCTTAGACATGACATGACGCGACACTGCGCCAAAATAAACAGGACGTGCTAAAACAACACGGGCCGCTATCGCGACCCGGCTTGCTACTTTGTTACTTACGAATCGCGAGGCGTTCGATCAATGTGCGGTAGCTCGCATCGTTCTCACGCTTGAGGTAATCGAGCAGCTTACGACGACGACTAACCAGACGCAGCAAGCCGCGACGGGAATGGTGATCTTTGGCATTGTCTTTGAAATGCTCAGTCAGATAAGTGATACGCGCGGTAATCAAAGCCACTTGCACTTCGGGAGAACCGGTATCGCTCTTTGCGCGTTGAAAGTCAGTAACGATTTGCGCTTTTTGCGCGGCTGTAATTGCCATTGGTTTAACACTCCTAAAAAAAGTTGCGCATTCTAACCCTGAATGAGGGTAATACTCAACCCCAAATTTACGGGAAAACTGGGATAGCCGCCTGCCTAGCCAGAACGGACAACAGACGTTCGGGAGCCAGACGGCGACCCTGCAACGATCCGACTCCCGCAAACCCTTGCGGGCCATACAAAGCGATGCGCCCATCGGGCAAACCCGTGTCCAGACCAAGCCGTTGCCCCTGAGCCAGGCGTTTAATCTGCACCTCGTCCAATTGGAGCTTAGGCATGGTCGGCATCAAACTGTCCACTGGCAGCAGACAAGCCATGCGTTGTGCCTCGCTCATCTCGGCTAGTTGCGCCAGCGTGTATGCGGCGGCCAAGTCAAAATGGGCGATAGCCGTGCGGCGCAAGGCGGTCAGATGACCACCGCAACCCAAAGTTGCGCCGATATCTTCGCCCAGCGTACGGATATAAGTGCCTTTGCTGCAGCGCACGCTGATATCCAACTCATTATCGGAATAGCGATGCAACACCAACTCATGAATCATGATGTCACGCAACTCCCGTTCGATAGTGACCCCGTCGCGAATGTACTCGTAAAGCGGTTTCCCCTCATGTTTGAGCGCGCTGTACATGGGCGGCAATTGCTGCGACGCTCCGCGAAATCTTTCCAGCACAGCTTCTACCTGCTCCAAGGTGGCTGTCACTTCATACGTGGCCAGCACCTCGCCCTCGGCATCACCGGTCGCGGTGGTTTGCCCAAGTCGTACCGTGGTGCGATAGGTCTTATCCGCATCCAGCAAAGTATTAGAGAATTTGGTCGCCTCGCCAAAGCAGATAGGCAACAAGCCAGTGGCCAGAGGATCCAATGTGCCGGTATGCCCGGCCTTTTCGGCCTGAAACAAACGCCGCACCTTTTGCAGTGCATCGTTGGAGCTGAGTTCCAGAGGCTTATCGAACAACAGCACACCGTCTAAGGGACGGTAGGTACGCGCCATAGAGATTACTCGGACGTGATCAGGAATTGAGCTTGTCGCTGGCGACGGCTTGATCGATGAGTTGCGACAAACTACTGCCGCGCTCCACCGATGCGTCATAGACGAAATGCAGTTGCGGCATGATGCGCAACTTCAAACTGCGAGACAAC
>CAWKIN010000004.1:0-124116 GCA_963849875.1 uncultured beta proteobacterium | reverse complement strand
ATATCTGCGCGGCTATACTTACGACTTCATAGAACTGTTTGCGCCACATCTCACTCGCGACGTGGTCGCCAAGGCGATGCATCTTTCACCCACCGTTGAATGATCACCATGAACGACACTCTGAAGCTATTGCAATCCCATCGCAGCATCCGCAGCTACACCGACGCCCCGGTCAGCGACGAGATGCTGGACCAGATCATCCGCGCCGCATGGCATGGACCGACCTCCATGAACGCGCAGGAGGTCTCACTGGTGGTGACACGTGACGCGCAACAACGCGCGCGCATCGCGGAGTTGGCAGGCGGCCAGGTCTGGATCGCCCAAGCGCCGGTGTTCATCACGCTGGTCATCGACTTCAACAAGACTGAATTGGGCGTACGCAAAGCCGGACAGACACAGGTGATACAGGAGAGCATGGAAGGTTACGGCGCGGCTGCCGTGGATGCCGGTATCACTCTGTCCAACCTGATGACTGCGGCACGCTCGTTGGGCTTGGGCATCGTGCCTATCGGCGGCATCCGCCGCAACCCGCAGGCGATGATAGACCTGCTCGGTCTGCCGCCCTTGACCTTCCCTCAAGTCGGTCTGTGCATAGGCCATATAGCCAAGGATGCGCCGCTCAAACCGCGCATGGATATCAATACCTTCCGCCACGACGAACGCTACGATGCCGACAACTACCAGACCGCCATCGATGACTACGACCAGACCCTCATGGCCTATTGGCAACAACTGGGACGCAGCGACGGACTGACTTGGTCGCAAAATCTGGGCAACAACCTCAAGCAAGTGTATTTCCCGCAAGTCAAACCTGTCGCCGCGATGCAAGGCTTGCTGAACGACAAGTGATGTCTGGCGTCACGCGGCTACAGCCGCTGCTCCTAAATGTGCTGTTGGAAGCCAGTTTGCCCTGTGTGCCCACTACACCACTGATACAAGAAGTCGCCGCGCTGCCCGTCGCGCTCTCCTGCCACCTTTACAAATTGCGCAGCCATATTATTTTGGTGCGCACCAAACCATGAGGGACGGCGGCAAGCAATTATCGTCATTACTAAGGAAGCATTAAGCATTTCCTTACTCGGCGACCAAGCAGACTGCCTCACACATGCCGCTTTAAAGCCTGACTGACGTTTGTGTGATTAACGCTATGCGACGCCCTCGAAAGAAGAGCACAATCAGACCCGAATCTTTACGATAGGAAAGAGTATGGATCATCGTCCAGAATCTTTGCATACGGGTGTCGTAGTGTCAGTGCGTGGCAGTGTGGTGGATATTCGCTTCGACGAGAGTTTGCCAGCTATCTACTCCTTGCTACATGCGATGCAAGGAGAAATCTCCATTGAGGTGTTAGCGCAACTTGATGCCCACCGCGTGCGCGGAATCGCACTGACGCCCACTCAGGGGCTCGCTCGAGGTATGCTGGTTGAAGACACCGGCGCCCCATTGCAGGCACCGGTCGGCAAGGCGATTCTAGCGCGCATGTTTGATGTGTTCGGCAACGTCATCGACCGCCAAGCTGCGCCAACAGAGGTGCAATGGCGCTCGGTCCATCACGCACCGCCGCCCCTAGCACGGCGCTCCACAAAATCAGAGCTTTTTGAAACCGGCATCAAGGTCATCGATGTGCTCATGCCGCTGGAGCGCGGCGGCAAGGCGGGGCTGTTTGGCGGTGCGGGTGTGGGCAAGACGGTGTTGCTCACCGAGATGATCCATAACATGGTCGGACAACAGCAAGGCGTGAGCATCTTCTGCGGTATAGGCGAACGCTGCCGCGAAGGGGAAGAACTCTACCGCGACATGAAAGCGGCGAACGTGCTGGACAATATGGTGATGGTGTTCGGCCAGATGAACGAGCCGCCCGGTGCCCGCTTCCGCGTCGGACATGCCGCGCTGACCATGGCCGAGTATTTTCGCGACGACGAACACCGCGATGTGCTGCTGCTGATCGATAATATCTTTCGTTTCATCCAGGCTGGCATGGAGGTGTCGGGCCTGATGGGGCAGATGCCGTCGCGCCTGGGTTACCAGCCGACCATGGGCACCGAGCTGTCGCAACTGGAGGAGCGCATCGCCAATACCGATACCGGCGCAATCACCTCTATCCAGGCGGTTTATGTTCCGGCGGATGATTTCACCGACCCGGCCGCGGTGCACACCTTCTCGCATCTTTCTGCGTCCATCGTGCTGTCGCGCAAGCGGGCGAGCGAGGGACTTTATCCCGCCATCGACCCGCTGCAGTCCAGCTCCAAAATGGCCACGCCGGGCATCGTCGGCAAGCGGCATTACGCCATTGCGCAGGAGATCCGGCGCACGCTCGCGCACTACGCGGACCTGAAAGACATCATCGCGATGCTGGGCCTGGAACAACTGTCGCCGGATGACCGCAACGTGGTCGGCCGCGCGCGGCGACTGGAGCGCTTCCTGACCCAGCCGTTTTTTACTACCGAGCAATTTACCGGCCTAAGTGGCAAGCTCGTCAGCCTCAAGGACGCGCTGGATGGCTGTGAACGCATCCTGCGCGATGAATTCAAAGACTACCCAGAGAGCGCGTTATACATGATAGGAGCGATCGACGAAGCGAAGAAAAAGACTACGCATGATAAACCAGCAGCTAGAGCAGAATCTGCTGCTACCCCTGCACCGAAGGCCACCCCTGATGCCGCCGCAGATTTCAAATCCAAAGCCAAGCTTGGATCGCAATCTCAACCGGAAGTGGAAAATGAAATTAGCTCGCATGGAGTATAAGATCAGCCTGATCACGAGCGTCCTGAGCACATGCTGGTGTGCGGCGGACTGCAACAGGCGAGTACACTCGGGAAGCCTTCTGGACCAGCCATGAGTGACCAAAAAAAAACGCATTCCACCGTCACTAGGCATATCCTGGCGGCGCTAGCCCACCAGTTCAGCGTCCGAGACGATCAGGCAAGCCATGCAGAAATCGACGGCGACATCCGCGACATGGTGGAATTCAAGGGAACCAAGCTGTGGGTGCTGATGTTCGCCATCATCGTTGCATCTATCGGCCTCAATGTGAATTCGGCAGCGGTAATCATCGGCGCCATGCTGATTTCGCCGCTGATGGGGCCGATCATGGGTATCGGCTACGGCATCGGCATCAACGATTTCGATCTGATCAAGAAATCATTCAAGAATATCAGCCTCGCGGTACTGATCAGTGTCCTTAGCGCCACGCTATACTTCCTGATCAGCCCGCTGTCAGAAGCGCGCTCCGAGCTGTTGGCACGCACCACGCCGACCATTTGGGATGTCCTGATCGCACTTTTCGGCGGGATGGCCGGCATCCTCGCCACCACGCGCAAGATAAAATCCGATGTCATCCCCGGTGTAGCTATCGCCACCGCGCTGATGCCTCCGCTATGCACCGCAGGTTACGGCTTGGCCACCGGGCATCTGTCATATTTCTTCGGCGCGTTCTACCTGTTCTTCATCAACATGGTGTTCATCGCACTAGCGACCGTGCTGTTCATCGGCTACCTCAAACCGCCGCACAAGCAGTTCGTCGATGCAGCATTGGAACGCCGGGTGCGCAACTACATCATCACACTAGTGCTGGTCGCCGTATTGCCCAGCATCTACCTTGCCTACAACATGGTCACCGATGTCGCTTTCAACTCGCGGGCGCATGATTTCATCAAGAACGAAATGGCCTTCGATAACACACTAGTCACCCAAACAAATATCTCCCCCTCCACCAAGGAGATCGAAGTCTCTTTCATCGGCGATGAGATCACCAAAGAACAGCTCGTTGCGATCAAGAATCGTTTGAAGAACTACACGCTTGAAAACGTAAAACTGATAGTGCATCAGCCAAGCAGCAAGAAGATCGACATCGCCTTCCTCAAGACCAGCCTGCTGAAAGACCTGTACAGCACGCGCCTGAAGACCGGCGAAGAAAAGGACAAGCACACTCAGACGCTGGAAAACGAACTGGCGCAGATCAAGTCGGAACAGCCGGACGGCCAGAGCATCGCACGCGAAATGCAAACGCAATATCCTATGTTGCAGCGATTAGCGCTGGCGAAGACGCCGATTTGGAAGGCAGATGGAAGCACAAATGAAAATTCGCTTATCGCCTACGTGGAGGTCAATAAAACGGTACCAGAGGCCGACCAGAAAAAAATCATCGCATGGCTCAAAATCAGAACTAAAACGGAACATGTCAGATTATTGATACGCCGATCCGTCAAAATCCGGTGAAGAAAGCTTGGCGATTTTTGGAAAAGAAAATTATGACGTTCATGAAACTTAAAGTGCTGTTGCCATTCCGCGTCTTCACCGAGAAAGACGGCGTGAAGCGTATCGTCGCGGAGTCTCGCGCAGGCTCGTTCGGACTCATGCCGCACCGGCTTGACTGCGTGGCGTCGCTTGCGCCAGGGATACTGGTTTTCGAGACCGAAGCGGACGGTGAGGTGTGTCTGGCCGTCGATGAAGGCATCCTGGTCAAATCCGGCGCGGACGTGCTGGTCTCGGTGCGCAACGCAATTGGGGGAACCGATCTCGGCAAGCTGCGCGAGGCGGTAGAGCGGGAATTTCTGAACCTGGACGAGCAGGAGCAGAGTGTGCGTTCGGTGCTGGCAAAACTGGAAAGCGGATTCGTGCGTCGTTTCGCGGAGTTTCATCGTGAGTGAAGAACCACAAGAAAAAATCGTGACCGGAGAAACGGAATTCAGCCAGCAGGTGGGCGAGAAGGCGGCGCGCAAGCTCTATGCGCAGCGGCACGTCACGCAGACCGTCTGGTCCGGTTTGGGCATGATGGGTTTGGTTGGCTGGTCGGTGGTCGTACCCACGCTGCTGGGGGCGGCACTCGGAATCTGGCTGGACAAAAACCACCCAGGCAGTCATTCCTGGACACTCATGCTGCTGGCTATCGGCCTGGGGCTCGGTTGCTTCAACGCATGGCATTGGGTGGCAAAGGAAGACCGTGAGATAAACGAGCAGGAGCGGAGTAATCATGACTGACCCGCTGGATCTCGGCCTTGCCATGATGGAGGGAGCGATGCTAGGCGCGATCTTTTTTGGCGGACTCTGGTGGACCGTACGCAAGGCCGTTACGGCCAGACATCCGGCAGTTTTGTTTTTCGGCAGCATGTTGCTGAGGATGTGCATAGTGCTGCCCGGGTTCTATTTTATTCTGGGGGACAGTTGGCAGGATCTTCTGGCCGGTCTGCTCGGGTTCATCGCCGCGCGTCTCGTCGTGGTGCGGCTTACCCGCGAGCTGGCACAGGCTGGCGAGTTGGGACAGGGAGCCGGTCATGCACCTTAGCCCCGACGAAATCATTTTCTGGCAATCTGGTTTTTTCAGGCTCAATGCCACGATCGTTTATACATGGGGGCTGATGGTCGTGCTGACGGCCGGTTCCATACTTGTCACGCGCAAACTTTCCAAAGAACTGCAACGTTCGCGCTGGCAGAATCTGCTGGAGATCGTGGTCACCGGCATCGCAAAACAGATAGCAGAGGTAGGCATGAGTCAACCGCAGAAATATATCGGCTTCCTCGGCACCCTGTTCCTGTTTGTCGCGATGGCCAGCCTGTTCACCATCGTTCCCGGCTACGAGCCGCCGACCGGTTCGCTCTCGACCACCGCAGCGCTGGCAATCTGTGTGTTCGTTGCGGTGCCGCTGTTCGGCATCGAGCAGAGCGGGCTGGGCGAATATCTGCGGGACTACCTGAAGCCCACGGTCATCATGCTGCCGTTCAACATCATCAGCGAACTGTCGCGCACCCTGGCGCTGGCGGTCCGCCTGTTCGGAAACATGATGAGTGGCACAATGATCCTTGCCATTTTGCTGACCATCACACCCTTCATCTTTCCGATCGCGATGAGTGCGCTCGGACTGCTGACCGGCATGGTGCAGGCATATATTTTCAGTATCCTGGCAGCGGTTTACATCGCGGCGGCCACTCAAGCGCGCAACCCCCAACCGGAGCCCGGATCAGAACAAGCAGCGAAACATTGAATCGACTATTGTAAAAACAAAGGAGAAATTATGGACAGCATGACTATTATCGCAGTGGCATCGATTGTCACTGCCGGGATCACCATCGCCATCGGGGTGGTAGGGCCTTCGCTGGGCGAAGGACGTGCGGTTGCAACCGCGCTGACTTCACTGGCTCAACAGCCCGATGCCTCCGCCACCATCACGCGGACGCTCTTCGTCGGCCTAGCGATGATCGAATCTACTGCCATCTACTGCTTTGTGGTCTCGATGATACTTATCTTTGCCAACCCGTTCTGGAACCACGTCATCGCGCAGGCCACCGGAAAGTAAGCGATGCTGATCGACTGGTTCACTGTTATCGCGCAAGTCGTCAACTTCCTCATACTGGTGTGGTTGTTGAAACGCTTCCTTTACCGGCCAATTCTTGAGGCTATCGATGCGCGCGAGAAGCGGATCGCCAAAGAACTGGCGGATGCCGACGCGAAAATGGGCGAAGCCAAGAAGGAGCGCGAAGAGTTCCAGCACAAGAATAAGGAATTCGAGCAGCAGCGCACCGCACTGATGGACAAGGTGATGAAGGAAGCGAAAGCTGAGCGCCTGCATCTCCTCGATGCAGCGCGTCAGGCAGCCGATGCTTTGAGTGCCAAGCGACAGGAAGCGTTGCGTATCGACGCCCATAACCTGAATCAAGCCATCAGTCGCAGAACCCGGCAGGAAGTATTCGCCATCACGCGCAAAGCGCTGACCGATCTGGCCACGACGAGTCTCGAAGAACGCCTGGCCGATGTGTTCACCCGCCGCTTGAGCGAGATGGATGGGCCGGCGAAAAAAAGCTTAGTCGAGTCGCTCAAGACAGCATCGGAACCCGCGCTGCTGCGCAGCGCCTTTGACCTGCCCGAGGCGCAGCGCGCAGTGATACAGCAGACGCTCAACCAGACCTTCTCGGCTGAAATCAACATCCGCTTCGAGACCGCGCCGGAATTGATCAGCGGCATTGAGTTGATCTCGAATGGACAAAAAGTGGCGTGGAGCATCGCGGATTATCTGGCGTCACTGGAAAAAGGCGTAGCCGACTTGCTGAAAGAGAGGGAGCAAGCTGAAGCCAGGGCAAAGAAACCGTCAGCCTTGACACAGCAGATCGGCAAACGAGCTTATGAACTTTATGAGGAGCATGGCAGCAAGACCGGCCATGCAGCTGAAGATTGGACGCAAGCCGAGCATGAGATTCAGAAAGAGATTGATAAACCCGTTAAAACCGAACCTGAACCGGAAGCCAAACCTGAAAGCACAGTGCAGCCCAAGTCAGAAAATAAAGCTAATCCTGAATCTGCAGTCGAAGCTAAACCTGCGTCCAAAGTCGAGCCAAAACCTGAAGTTAAATCTAAACCTAAAGCAGAACCTGAAACCGAAGTTAAGCCGATAACAAAAAATCAATGACCATGGAACCCGAGAGCCTGCAGAATGTTTTCGATAGCGCGTTTGCCGGAATAGGCCAGGCGCGGGAAGCATACAAGCCGCAACTGAGGCCGCGGGAAGTGGGCACGATCACCAGCATCGCCACGGGTATCGCAAAGGTTTCCGGTCTCCCTGGCGTGGGTTTTGAAGAGGTGCTGAGATTTCCCAACGATGTGTATGGCATCGCATTCAATGTCGATGAAGAGGAGATCGGCGTCGTGTTGCTGGGAGATTACTGGCAGTTGCATGCGGGCGACGAAGTCGAACGCAGGGGGCACGTGATGGATGTGCCGGTGGGCGACGGGTTGATCGGGCGCATCATCGATCCGATGGGGCGTCCGCTGGACGGCGAAGGTCCGCTGGCATCCGGCACGCGTTTGCCGGTCGAGCGTCCCGCCGCTTCCATCATGGATCGCGCACCCGTCATCGTGCCATTGCAAACCGGCATCAAGGTCATCGATGCACTCATCCCGGTCGGGCGCGGCCAGCGCGAATTGATACTCGGCGACCGACAGACCGGCAAGACCGCGCTCGCGCTCGACACGATACTCAACCAGCGCGACCAGAATGTGCTGTGTGTCTATTGTGCTATCGGCCAACGCGCCTCTGGCGTGGCCAAGGTCATCGCCGCCCTGCGCGAAAACGGCGCGATGGATTACACCGTCGTGGTGGTCACCGAAGGCAACGATCCGCCCGGCCTGGCCTACATCGCACCCTATGCGGCGACCAGCATCGCCGAACATTTCATGGAACAGGGCCGCGACGTGCTGATCATTTACGACGACCTGACGCACCATGCGCGCGCCTATCGCGAACTGTCCTTGCTGCTGCGTCGTCCGCCGGGACGGGAAGCGTTTCCCGGTGACATCTTTTACATCCACTCGCGGTTGCTGGAGCGCGCCACGCACTTGCGCGAGGAACTCGGCGGCGGATCGCTTACTGCGCTGCCGATCATTGAAACCGAGGCGCAGGATATTTCCGCCTACATCCCGACCAACCTGATCTCGATCACCGATGGGCAGATCTACCTGTCGCCGTCGCTGTTCGAACTGGGCATCCTGCCCGCCGTCGATGTCGGAAAATCTGTTTCGCGTGTCGGCGGCAAGGCGCAGCGTGCGGCTTACCGTGCCGTGGCGGGCGACCTCAAGCTCGCCTACGCCCAGTTCGAGGAACTCGAAACCTTTTCCCGGTTCGGCGCACGGCTGGATGAAGATACCCGAAAAATCATAGCGCACGGGCAGCGCATTCGCGCCTGTCTCAAGCAGCCGGAATTCGCGCCGGTGTCTGTTGCCGCGCAAATCGCCGTGCTGCTGGCGTTGACCGCCAAACTTTTTGACCGCGTGCCACTCGATCGGATGAGCGATGCCGAGCTTGCCGTGCGTGCAGCGGCAGCGGGGATTCCGGCCGATGTCAGCGCGCGCTTCGATACTGCCGACAAGTTGAGCGATGAGGATCGCGCAACCATCATAGCGATCGCACGCCAGACACTCGCGCCATTTCAACCCGAGCCGGAAGCTAAACCAGAGTCCAAGCCCAAGTCCGATGGCGGTTCCAAGCCGGACACACCTTCGGACGACGCCAAACTAAAGCCCGAGGTAGAGGCCAAGGTGAAGCCATGAGCGACACCGCCGCGAGCCTGCGCCGCAAGATCGCCAGCGCCGGAGACCTGGAATCCGTGGTGCGCACGATGAAGGCCATGGCCGCGGCCAGCATCGGGCAATACGAGAATGCGGTGCGTTCCCTGGATGATTATTACCGGACGGTGCAACTGGGTTTGGCCGCGTGTTTCAGGCAGAGTGAAATCACCAGGTGCCAAAACGCGAGTGACCAAGAAAGAAACAGGGTCGATAGGCGCGGTCGTGTTTGGTTCGGACCAGGGATCTGGTTGGCCAATTCAATGACGTGATGGTGGAGTTTGTCGTGGATACGCTGGCGAAAGTTGCCGGGTAAAAAAACGGTTTGGGCAGTCGGCGAACGCATCCAGTCGCGCCTCGCCGATACCGACCTATTGACCGGAAAAAACTTCATCCTGCCGAATTCCATCAGTGCGATCACGCCGCTGATTGGGCAGATTCTGGTCGAGATGGAAGCGCAGCGTGAAACAGGCGGGATCGCGCAGGTTTACCTTTTTCACAATCGTCCCAAGACCGGCGCGATCTATACACCGGTGAGCCAACGGCTGCTGCCGCTGGATGAAGAGTGGAGACGCGATCTGGCGGCAATCCCAGTGGCCGACCGGAAATTTGCCCGAGGTCATGAATGACAGTGAGCAAACGCTGCTGGCCCTGGTTCGCGAATATCTTTTTGTTTCGCTGTTCCGGGCCTGCGCCGAATCCTTGGCGAGCGAGAACGCCAGTCGATTGGTCGCCATGCAACGCGCCGAAAAGAACATTGATGAGTTGTTGATAAACTTGAATCGTGATTTCCATCGTCTGCGTCAAAGCAATATCGATGAAGAGTTGTTCGATGTCATTTCCGGCTTTCAGGCGCTGACCCTGAGTAACAAAAACGCGACGATTCTTTAAACGCAACGCGTTTCTATTCTAGAATGCGCCCCCCTTGACCGCCAAACACACCATGCGCCTGATACTCGCCCCAATGGAGGGCCTTGCCGACCAGAGTCTGCGCGACATATTGACGCGCATGGGCGGCATCGACTTGTGCGTGGCAGAGTTCGTGCGGGTCACCAATCATCTGCTCACCGAAAAAGTGCTGCTACGCACCGTGCCAGAATTATCCAGCGGCGGCTGTACACGTGCTGGCGTGCCGGTGCGCGTACAGTTGCTGGGGAGCGATCCGGTCTGTCTGGCCGAAAATGCCGCCTACATCGCTTCACTAGGCGCACCGGGTATCGATCTGAACTTCGGCTGCCCTGCCCCCACGGTCAATCGTCACGGCGGCGGTGCTGTACTACTTCAGTTTCCCGAGCAGATACACGCCATCGTGGCCGCCACGCGCCGCGCCGTACCAAAACATATACCCGTCACCGCCAAGATGCGCCTCGGCCTGGAGGATACCTCGCTGACACTGGATTGCGCCCGCGCCATCGAAGCGGGCGGAGCCGACGAGCTCACCGTCCATGCCCGCACCCGCGACGACCATTACCGCCCTCCCGCGCGCTGGGAATGGCTCGCCCAGATCCGCGAAACAGTGCAATTGCCGGTGGTGGCCAATGGCGAAGTATGGACGCCGCAGGATAGTCGGGACATACGCCAGGTCAGCGGTTGCACCGACATCATGATAGGACGCGGTGCCATCGTCCGCCCGGATCTGATGCGGCGTATCAAAACGGGAGAGGACGCCATGCCTTGGCCGGAACTACTGCCCTGGGTGAGGGATTACTACGATCAGCTGCGTGCCCGCATGGAAGCGAAGCATGCGCCGGGACGACTCAAACAATGGCTGGGCATGATGCGCACCGCCTATCCGGAGGCGGAAGCGCTGCACCATACATTACGCACCGAGCGCGATCCGGACAAAGTAGGCAACATGCTGCTGGCCTATTAAGGCTTAATCCAATCGCATCTGCCCCGCCACACCGTTTTAGGCAGAATCAATGGCGCCAACAAATAGTTGGTGGGTAAAGCGAGAAATTGGGTGGGAAGAACTTGATCTTTACGACTGATGCCGCACTTGTCTACGAACTTGAAAAGCGTAGCGACAGACAGTGCGACTTGCTTGCGACCCATACGCGCGTTACTTTTTTAGCGCACGGACCGGACAGGGTGCTTGGACTGGCGCACTAAAAGGTAGCTGTGGATGAACCACCCCAATATGAAGCCGGTTATCAAATTGGAAAATATCAACACCGAGCTAGACATCGACCAGCGCCAATACAAGAAACCAATCTCGACGACGGCAACGTTTTGCGCAATGAACAACACCGCCATGCTGGAGAGTATCACTACCAATACCAGTTTCAGATTCATCATCTATCCTCTCGAACGTGGCGTGCCATTCGCTTTAAGCACGCGTCACTTGAACTTGGCATGCGCCTCAGCCACGCCCGCCTTCAGCTCATCCCACACTTTGTCGGCGGTCACTTTGACCTGATCCCACGCTTCTTCGCTGGCCTTGCCGAGATCTTTCATCTTTTCAGCCGCAGCATGCTCTTTGGCACGCAAGGCTTTCATTTGCTCAGCGTGCTCTACCTTCAGCGACGCGCTCATGTTCTCTATCTTGGCGTCCAGCAGATTGATCTGCGCACCCCACTCTTTTAGTTGGGCGGCCTTCTTTTGTTTGTATGCAGTTTGGATATCCATGCTCTACTCCTTTAGTGGTTGTTGCCGTGCGAGTTCATTTGAGTGATTTGATCACTAGATGATTGATAACCTCTTTGACACCCGATACTGCCCCAGCAAGTGCTTTAGCCCGGTCGCTATTCGCTTGCGCATCCACCGAGCCGCTCAAGGTCACGATTCCGTTTACGGTATCGACCCCGATCTGCAACGACTTCAGCCCAGGCTCGGCAAAGATCGCCGCTTTGACCTTGGTGGTGATTTCCGCATCGCCAATGACGACACCCGCCTTATTACTGTGTTCGGCCAGACTGATCTCGACCTTGTTGGTTGCATCACCCAAGTTCTTTCCCATATTCTCAGTGGCCTTGTCGATCTTTTTACCCGCACTCTCTGCCGGCCCCGGTTTGTCACACCCGCTCAGACCTGCCACCAGCAATAGCGACACGGCGACCACTTTCAAACTTGCTGTTTTTTTCATTTTTATTGCCTCCAGAAAATTCTATTGTTTGATCTGAATGCCATCTCTGACCAGCGTCACACCGTCGATATAGCGTGCCAGTTCAGTCGCGGTATTCTCAGCCGCAGCGGAATTGACCGTGCCACTCAACAGCACTACGCCTTTGGATGTTTCGACGAAGATGTGGGCCGATTTCAGTGTGGCTTCGCCCGTGATCGCCTGGATCACTTTACCGGTGATCGCCATATCTTCGGCTGCTTGCTTGTTACCTTCCTTGGCGGCAGGCGAGGCACAACCGAACAGCGTGGTCAGTGCCATGACCATGCCAACTGTAGCCAATCGTGTAGGGGTAAATTTCATGTTGATGCTCCTTGTGTGTAGTGAGTTTTGTCTAGCCAAACCGCGAGTCGCCAGACGGCTCGACTCGCAAACAAGTGTTGGCATTAAACGATTGTCAAGTGCGCGTCATTTGCTGGTGCGTGTCGCCACCACTTCGACTTCCACACGGCGATCCGGCGCGAGGCAGGTGACCAGTTTATTGGTCGCTTTATTGCCTTTGCATTCGCCAGGTTTGGTCATGTGCTGCGACCCGCCCATGCCTTTGGCCGTGACCTTGTCAGCCGGTATGCCTGCCGATGTGATCAGATAGTTTCTGACCGCTTCGGCACGGCGTGTCGAAAGCCTCATATTGGCGGCGTTCGAACCGATACGGTCGGTGTGGCCCGTAATCGTGATGACCTCATACTTGGCACCCTTCAGCTCAGCGGCGAACTTGTCGAGCGCACGTTTACCGGTAGGCTGCACCTCAGACTTGCCGAAACCGAACAGCGCATCCGCACCGGCATCCGCCGAGAAGACCACTTTCTTGGGCGGTGGTGGAGGTACCATCACAAAGACAGTCTGTGGCGGAGGGGCTGGAGTGGTGACCACCACCACGACCGGTTCCGGCGACACCACCTTTTCGACGGGTGCAGGCTTGCGTTCATCGAAGCGATAGACCAGACCGAGCGAATACATGTTGATGTCGCCTTTGCGGCCAACAGCATCATCGATGCGGTAACGCTCTGCCTCGACACGCATGCCAAGAGCATGGGTAAAGTCATATTGCAGCCCCAAGCCCGCCTTGTAATTGAGTGCATTCTTGCTGGGGTTCGGGGTGGTCGGCGTGGCCACGGCTCCGGTGCTGGTGAAATTATCCTTGGCTTGAGCGTAGTTCATACCCACTCGGCCCAATACGGAAAACTTCTCGGTCATCGGCCACAAGCCGACAAGGTCCAGATTCAGGCCCTGCAGCTTGATTTTCCCGGTCAGTGTGCCCGCTGGTACGGTGGTCGCGGTATAACCGAACTGGCCCAGATTGAAGTAGCCCGCCTCAACGGCGAAATTCTTGTTGAACTGGTAACCGCCCAACAGCTTGAAAGCGGTATTGCGTTCATCGTTGACGATAGAGATCGGTGTGCGACCGGTCGCCAAGAGCTGGGCACTGATGCGCGCATCATCGATCTTGGCGCGGGATTGACCCACGTTGCCGCCGATATACCAGAATGCATCATCGGTCGCAGCAGACGCACCGCTCATCACCGCGATACCCAACAGACCCATCAGCCCTGCGGTTTTAGAAATTCGTTTCATGTTGTTCTCCAAATTATGTGGGGCACTCATAGCGTGCCGCCTATCTTGCTGCTGTGTTGCGCTAGGCTCTGCTGTCGTAACGAGAGCCTCCTGTATCACCTAATCGCCACTGGCTAAATCAGATGCAAAGCGGTGCATTGATATTGCCGGGCACGGAAATCACGTTCGAATCCAACACGAACGCACCAGCCGTGAACGCACCAGCCAACAATCTGCCGCATGAGGTCGCACCGGTATTCATGGTGATACTTGCGCCTGCCAAAATATTTCCTTGGAACACCGAGTTCGTACCCAAGGTCGCTGAACTGGCAGCCTGCCACCACACGTTAGAAGCCTTGGCGCCGTTGATCAGCAAAATGCGCGCACCAGTTGCCGTGCCCGTGCTGCTCGATGATTGGAAGACGAAAGTGGCATTCGGATTACCCTGACCGTCCAAGGTAAGGTCGCCGGTGATCATGATCGAGGTGAGCGACTGATAGACACCCGGCTTGAACAGATTCGTTCCCTGCACATACGGACTGCCTACCGCACCACCCAAAGTCGTACCAGCAGGAATATTGGTTGCACCGCCTAAGGAACCTGCTGCAGGCGGGCCAGCCGGAGGGGTGATACTGAGGAAGGCTGATTTGAGATCGGCCTTGATTGCGCGTGCCGTCATACCACCGTCGGGATACAGCGGGCTAATGACTTTGCCGGTGATGGTGGGAGCAAAGCCGCCACACAGGCCGAAACCGCCGATGGCATCCACATTCACGGTGTTGCATTGCGCGAGAGGTTCCAACACCACATCGCCATTGATGTGCGAAATAGGAGCGGTACCAGTATTGGTCACCCCAGCAGTCGCCGCAATGCCCATAGGCGCAGCCAAGCCCAACATGTTCACCGCGTTCACCGCGCCCGCAGCAGGACCGCCGGCACCGGGTCTAGCTCCGCCACCACCGCCCCCCAGGATCGGGTCGTTCCCGCCGCATCCGGCCGCAAGCGCCGCAAACAGCAAAGCCATAGACCAGGTCAGATGACGCATAGGGCTGGCTGCCGTTGTTGTCATAACGCTATTAATTCTGTTCATTTGCTTCTCCTCATTTAATCCCGAACCGCGTCGATGAAACCATCGGGCTGTTGCGGGCACTGCTATTGGCTGACTACGGCTATCGTTACTGCTAGTACGTTTGGCAACCCTGCGAGCCTCAACTTGATCCACACCATCACAGCTTTTCAGCCAACGGTGCTGCAGCTCCTTGTCACACGTATAGCCTTTATCCCCTCTTCATCCATCCCGCTCCGTGCGCTAGCGCACATTCATCAAAGTTATTTTTTACGTGCACATCAAAGCCATGTAGCGCATGGCTTTGATGTGCTGCTGCTCGACTGATTTCTATCGATTAAACACACCGGTCGTCATTCAATTCTCGCCAGTCACGCGCAAAAAAAGACCGCATCGCTGCGGCCTTTTTTGTTAACGAACACCCGGTCTTAGGGCGCGGGCTGGGTCACTGCATTCGCATCCAGATTGACAGCGGTCTGTGCCAACAAACGACTGTTGGCGGTCGCACCGGTCTTCATAGTAATCTGCGTTTGTGCCAGGATCACGCCCTCCATGTGTGCCGTCGTACCTATCGACACCACATCGGCCGCCTGCCAGAAGATGTTTTTTGGCAGTGCACCACCGGCCAAGATTACCCGCGTCGCGGAAGCCTGCGTGATACCACCCGCGATCTGAAATATCCAGACATCGTTGGCGCCACCGTTGAGCGTGACATTGCTGGGAATCAACACGCCCGAACCCCATTTGTAAGTACCGGGCAGCAGCGTCATCCCGCCGATATTTCCTGCTCCGATCTCGGTAAAGTCAGCAGGCCGTCCAGCGGCATCGGTGTAAGCTGTCTGCACATTCCCTATCGCCGTGGTCAATAGAGAGGGTGTGGTGCAACCACCAGTATTGTAGTCGGCTGCGTACACCCTTCCGGTCACCAAGGTTGGTGGAGTTGTTGTCGAAAAGCACCCCCCTGCATCCAGGGTCAAAGAAAACCCCTGAATAAAAGTCGCAGCGGCCGGACTGATGCCAAGATCACCCGTCACTGCGGTGGTTCCCGTGGTGGTGATGGCAGTCTTTGCCAGAATCACATATGTCGGACTGGCAGGCGTTCCCGCCCCGATGATAGAACCGAGTCCGACCGGTGCAGGACCTCGTCCCGCACCCCCCAAGCCAGTACCCGCGCCCGGCGTGATGGGTGCGGGTTTGGGCGGACTGGCGTTACTGGAACCACCGCCACAACCCGCGACGAACACAGCAAGCAGCGCAGCAACAGGCCAGCTAAGTGTTTTTATATTTTGATTTGCTTGTTTCACTTTATGTCTCCTTGATATCAGATGCTGAAAACATCCGTGCTTTGATGTCTTGCTAGTGCATCTGCGTTGACTTCAGGCTGGGCGAGCTACCCGCCTCATCAGTCATATTCAGCTTCCTTATCCGCCTTCTACGCTCCCTGCTCCGTGCGCCAGCGCACAGTGCAGCGATTTATTTTTCATCGCCTAGTCGGCAGCACCGCGCTGCACCATGCAAAAAGAGGCCGTCTTGCGACGGCCTCTTCGTACTGCTTGCTGCAGAAACTTCCTAACTTACGGAGCTTTGGTAAGCGTGGTGGCAATCAGCGTCACGCGATCTGTGATGGCATACAGACTCCCCGTGATGTTCGCACCGGAGTTCACGTTCACTTGAGTCGCGGCGAACACTTGCCCCTTGAAGATTGTGCCCGCACCGATGGTGGTGATACCGGCAGTACGCCAAAACACGTTCTTGGCTACGGCGCCATTCACCAACACGATATTGCCGCCGGGAGCACCCGTACCGAGCGTGCCGCCTATGGAGAAGATGAACACCGCGTTCGGATTACCCTGGCCATCCAGCGTCAACGCGCCGGTGCTGATCAAGACATTGGAAGCAGTCTTGTACACACCCGGAATCAGTGTCAATCCACCCAGCTGAGTAGGACAGACTTGCGTGACAGCGGACGGATTGGGATCGGCACCCAGGAAGGTATCCGCTATACCCAAGTCCGTATTGGCCTGAGTGAGCATCGCAGCCGTGGAAGTCCATGTCGCACCAACTACGGGTGTAGAGAAATGCAGAGGGAACGGGTAGGGTGATGGGTTGGCATCATTCGACGCGTACGTCGTGCCATTGACCAACTCGGCCACGCCACCTGTTGCGCCTACTGGGGTGAATCCCGTCATCAGCGAACGCGCTGCAGGCGAAATACCGATGTCGCCGTTACTGATCGCGGTAACCCCGGTGGTGGTGATCGCGGCGGGTGCCAGGATCACAAAACGTCCGGCTTCACCCAGCGTTGGAGGGGTTGGATTGGCGGCTGCCAAACTGACCGTTACGGTATAGATCGCCGTGGTCGTATCTGCCGCATATACCGTATACAAAACCGGACTGGTAAAATTATTCGGTGTCGTACCGCTGGTTTGTGCCACCCCTGCTACCGTCACGACAGTACCGGTGGTCGCAAAAGATGCAATGAGTGCTGTGACCGGCGTGCCTGATGGCAAAGTGACCGCGATACTGTGCGCGGGCTCAGTGATGACACCTGTAGAACCCGGATAACCGACTAAGGAGAATGCCGTGATCGCCTTGGCTGGATTGGCCGCCAAGCTGACTGTCACAGTATAGATCGCGGTGGTCGTATCTGCCGCATGAACTGTGTATTGCACCGGCAGGGTGAAGTCATTGGTCGGTGCACTATCTGTGACCTGAGTCACACCGCCTACCGTTACAGAGGCACCTGTTGTCGCAAAACTGGCAGTGAGTGCAGTCACGGGTGTACCGAATGGCAAAGTCACCGCAATCGTGTGTGCTGGTTCAGTGATGACACCGGGAGAACCGGGAAAGCCGACGAACGAGAATCTGCTCATAGCTTTAGCAGTATTGAGTGCCACGGTCACGGTGACGATATAGGTCGTCTTTAGGCCGTCAGCGGCAGTCACCGTATAGGTCACCGGACTGGCGAAACTATTAGGCGTAATACCGCTCACCTGAGTCACTCCCCCTACCGTCACACTGGCTCCCGTAGTCACGAATGTCGCGACCAGCGCGGTCACGTTAGTGCCGAACGGCAAAGTCAAATCGATAGATTTCACCGTTCCGCCCTGAGCTATGGTCACTGGCGCGCCGGAATAACCAACAAACGCATAATTGGTGATGGCATTGCTGGAACTGGCGGGTGCGGCTGTATTGTTGCCGCCACCACAGCCGACCAGCGCCGCGACCATCAGTAATGCTGTTAACCACGTTAGGGGTTTACTCATACGATTAATAATATTCATTTCCTTCTCCTTATATATCTGTGACTCAACATCGCGGTGATTGACCTGTATCTGTACTAGAGGTAGTCATGATGAATAACTGTTTGGTTCGCTCGATTGCCGAACCCGACCACGCCGCGCTCAGAAATCCTTCACGCGTATCGCATTTATCCTCGCATCGCGCACCGCCTTCCGTGCGTTAACGCACAGAGCGTGCCCCTGCTGCGTCACAAAATCCCCCCCATGATGAATTCAACAGCTGCGTCTCATACCGCACGTCGGGATAGTTAGTGACGAAGGAATACCTAACCAAAAGAATCGAGTAACCATGAATAAATGCGATGAAAAATCCGCACCTGAGTACGCCGTGCATACCACCATCCAACTACTGTTGCTGATTACCATGTCGGTGGTTGCGACACTGGGTTGTGTATTCATGAGCGCGCCCTTTCTGCCCGCACTGACTTGGGCTCTGGCACTCGCTATCCTGTTCGCCCCATTGCAACAGCGTCTCGAAGCCAAGCTGGGCAAACCCAACTTCGCCGCTGCGCTCTGCGTATTACTCGCCGCGCTGATTGTGGTGATACCGGCTAGCTTCGTCGCTAGACAGTTGATCAGCGAAGCCTCGACCAGCGCGAAGACCCTCCATGGCCTGTACGTCTCGGGGCAATGGCGCGACAGTGTGGATGCCCATCCGTATGTTGCGCCTGTCGCGCACTGGGTTGAGCGGCAGTTCGACGTACCGGGTCTGGTCGACTCAGCCAGCGCGTGGTTGACCGGCATGGCAGCGACGCTGGTGCAGGGTTCGGTGCGTGAATTGGTGATGCTGGTGATGACCTTCTACCTGCTGTTCTATTTCCTGCGCGATCGCAGTGCGGCACTCGCTTGGTTGCGCACCCTGTCGCCACTGGCGGAGACCGACATGGACCGCATGTATAGCGATGTGGCCGACACCGTGCATGCCACCCTGTATGGCACGCTTGCAGTCGCCGCCGTGCAAGGCACGCTGGGAGGATTGATGTTCTGGTGGCTGGGTCTACCCGCCCCCTTGCTGTGGGGCATCGTCATGGCGTCTGCTTGCCGTAATCCCGGTGCTGGGCGCGTTCATCATCTGGGTCCCCGCCGCGCTATTCCTGCTGGTGACCGGCCATGAGGTGCAAGCCCTAATACTCATATTGTGGGGAGCCATCGTGGTCGGCGGGATCGACAACTTGTTGTACCCGATACTGGTCGGCAAGCGCCTGAAGATACATACCGTCCTGGCGTTCATCTCGCTGGTCGGCGGCGTCATGCTGTTCGGCCCGTCCGGCCTGGTGCTGGGTCCGGTGATATTCACCGTCACGCAGCAGCTGCTGCAGATTTGGCATCGCCACAACGTGTATACGCGAAGCAGCCAGTCAGCCTATTCCCTAGTGCGCTTCAATAAAAACCAGGCTGTGTGCAGCAACGCACAGAACGGCTGCCTGACAAAGTAGAAGATGCGGTTACTCAACACGGTGATGCATATGTGTCATCTGATTAAGCCAAGCATCAAGGAGTCACCATGAACAAGAACTACATCAGCGCAATTCTAGTGACAGCCAGCCTAGCCCTCAGTGCAGCAGCGATGGCAGAGACCTTGTCCAACCACGAATATCACTCAATCAAGAAAACCATCGCAGTCGATTTCAACTCCGCGCTGACACATTGCGCAAGCTATACCGACAACACGAAAAAAATCTGCCTGACGTTGGCAAAATGCAACGCCAAACTGGCTATCGCAGAGCTGGATGCGCAATACCAACCCTCTGACCAGGCGGACTACAAAGTCAGCATGACCAGGGCAAGTAGCAACTACACGTTATCAGAAGAAAAATGTAATGCGCAACTCAGCAACACTAAAGTCATTTGCCTCAAAGCTGCCCGATCCACCCTGATGGAAGCCGAATCAGAAGCACAAGCGCAACTCATCACGCCGGACAATAACGCACATGATGATGCCGACTCTGAAAACGACCAAGAAGATGACACGCCCTTTCCGGTAACGCTACATGGCTATCTGTGAATGATGCAACTGCAGCTCCGTGCAAGCTTGCTGCTCGGCACTTTTTGCATAACAACCAGGAGATACAAATGAACACATTACGAAGAACCACAATGAACTTGGCAATCATCACCGCATTGCTCGGTATAACAGGATGTGTCGCAGTCGGTGCCGGGGTCGGTGCGGTGGCCGGCTCAGGCACCAGCGTCGGCGTGTTGGGCGGTGCAGTGATAGGCGGAGTGGTCGGCTACGGGCTCAGTAAATAGTCCCTATAGCCGCTGCTGCGCTTATTCAATAGTCAGGTGCGATGCTACGCACTCAACAAAATCTGAAAGGTAAATATCATGCTTTATACCATCGCTGTCGTCATGCTCATCCTGTGGGTTCTGGGGCTTATCACCGCCTACACCATGGGCGGATTCATCCATATCCTGCTGGTGATTGCTATCGTGGTGCTGTTGCTCAGAGTGATCAGAGGATAAGCCATGCTTTACTTATTTTAAGGAGACAACATGAAACGACTACTCATCACAGCGGCTCTCACCGCCACCTTGGTCACTCACACCGCACTCGCTGCCGACGTGGGTGTCTCACTCAGCGTTGGTCAGCCGGGCTTCTATGGCCAACTCGATATCGGCGATTATCCCAGGCCGGCATTGATCTACAGCCAACCCCGAGTGATGGATGAAAGAGCGATGCACCGCCCGCCTATCTATCTGCATGTACCGCCAGGTCATGCCAAGCATTGGCGTAAGCACTGCCGCGAATACAACGCCTGCGGTGAACAGGTCTATTTTGTGCAGGACGGTTGGTATAACCGTGAATATGTTCCGCGTTATCAGGAACAGCATCGTGATCGCCAAGATGAGCGCAGAGGTGAAGGGCACGATAATCAGAGGCACGACCGCCACGAGAATGGTCATGGACGCGATCACTAGGACATAACGCAGATTCACGTCGCCAAACAATACTGCTCGTATCACCCGGTATCAGCCGGTGCGACGTGAATCAAAACCACCAAGAAACGCGGATTATGTTGGGTGCCGCACAGAGTGCGGTGTCTTTCGACCCTATGCTCCGCAGCAAGATCAACGGCATACACACCCGATGCTGGGCGCGATCGCAATTAGCCATCCGCCCCACTCTTGTAGCCGCTGCCGGAAATTCGCAACCCGTGACCAACGCGCTGTTTGCCTGTCACGACGGTTGTGTTCGATGCCCCACACTATGGATGAAAAAACCATGAAAAACTCTCGACACCTGAACACCAACACTCTGATACCTAAACTGGGCTTGCTAGCCGCTGCAGCAACCTTGCTGGCGGCCTGCGCCAGCGCCACTCCCCCGATAGAGCAACTGGCGGTTTCACGTGCCGCGATCAGCAGCGCGAACAGTGCCGGCGGCAATGAATACGCCCCGCTGCAAATCAAGGCGGCGGTGGCCAAGATGGATGCTGCAGAACGCTCCATGACCGAGAAGAACTATGTGCTGGCCCGCCAATTGGCAGAAGAAGCCCAAGTCGATGCACAGCTGGCCGGTGCTGCGGCGCGAACCGCCCAAGCGCAAAAAGCCGCCGACGCGGTTCATGAAGATAGCCGCGTACTGCGCAAAGAAATTAACCGTAATACCAAATAATCCCTAATGGAGTCCGCCATGAAAAAGATCCTCTCTATTCCTGTGACTGTGCTCGCCATCGCGATCCTGTCCGCCTGCTCCACCGCCACAAGCAATCCCAATCTGACCGCCGCGCATAGCAGTTACGACAACGCGCGTGCCAACCCCAAGGTCGTGGAGCTGGCTCCGCTTGAACTCAAAGAAGCCGCCGACTCGCTACACAAAGCCGACTATGCCCTGAGCAAAGGCGCAGATGTCGTCACGGTCAATCATCTGTCCTACATGGCCTATCAACAAGTGGGCATCGCACAAGAGACCACCAAGCGAAAAACAGCCGAACTGGCCGTCGCCAATGCCGCCGCCACTCGCGACCATGTCCAGCTTGCAGCGCGAACCGCTGAAGCCAATGCGGCCAACAAGAAAGTGGCCGACTTGCAGGAAACCGCCCACTCGCAAGAAGCGGAATTAGCCGCAGCGGATGCCTATGCTCTGCAAGACCAAGCCACCATCAATCAACAGGCGATGCAACTCGAACTGCTCAACGCCAAGCAGACCAAACGCGGCATGGTGGTCACACTCGGTGATGTGCTGTTCGGCAGCAACCAATCCGAACTCAAATCGGGCGGCTCGCATAACGTGAAGAAACTGGCCGACTTTCTCAAGGAAAATCCAAAAAGGCTGGTGATGGTAGAAGGCTATACCGATAGCACCGGTGGCAGTGCCCACAATCAAGCCCTTTCAGAACGTCGCGCGAATGCGGTGCGCAGCGCGCTGATCGACGCGGGTATCAACGCCGACCGAATCAACACACGCGGTTATGGTGCGCAATTCCCGGTGGCGGGAAACGACACGGCAAGCAGCCGCCAATTGAATCGTCGCGTGGAGATCATCTTCTCCGACGACAACGGCAACATCGCACCACGCTAAGCCTTCCCGTTCTGGTCTGATAACCGGTCCGGGGCGGTAATTTGTATCACCTTACGAGGAGAATCAAAATGTCCTTAGGAACACTCATCTTAATTATCGTCATCCTGATGTTGGTCGGGGCCATCCCGACCTGGCCGCACAGCCGTTCATGGGGCTATGGCCCGGTCGGAGGGGTCGGACTGGTGCTCACCATCCTGATCATCTTGTTGCTGTTGGGACGCATCTGACCCGACCGGCAAGCCGCCGGACGACATCGAATTATTATTTGCAAAGGAAACCAATCATGAAAAACATTAAATATCTCTCTGCACTCCTGATGACAGTCACGCTGCTGTTCACACTCGGTTGCGCGTCCACGGCGACACGCGAAAGCACCGGCGAATTCGTCGACGACAGTGCCATCACCACCAAGGTCAAGACCGCCATCTTCCATGAACCCACTTTGAAATCCAGCGAAATCAATGTGGTGACATACAAGGGTGAGGTGCAATTGAGCGGCTTCGTCAGCTCTGCCGCCAACATAGACAAAGCGGTAGCGATCACCAGCGGTATCGCGGGTGTACAAGCCATCAAAAACAATATGCAGGTCAAATAACTATCAACATAAGGAGCATCATCATGACTACTAAAACTATGCATCTGAAACAAGCCCTCCACGCCAACCCCAAGGAAAAACTCATGGAGGATCTGCACCTGGTGATGGCGGACGCGGAAGAACTGCTGCGCGCCACCGCAGACCAGGCGGGAGCGGGGGTGGCGAGCGCGCGTGCACGTATTCAGGAACGACTGGATACAGTCAAAGAACGCTTGGGTGATGCCGAATCAGCTGTCATCGAACGCGCCCAGCAAGCCGCCAAGGACACCGACCAATACGTGCATGACCACCCCTGGCAGGCGATAGGCATCTCCGCTTGCGTGGGGGCTATCGTCGGCATGCTGATCGCACGCCGCTGAACATGGCGCACTCGCCCGGACTGATGGACTCGCTCAAGCGCATGACGGGCACGCTGCTCGACATCGTGCAGACACGTCTGGAGCTGCTGGCCTATGAGTTCGATGCAGAACGCCTGCGTGTCGGGCAGATGCTGCTGCTCGGCAGCATCGTCCTGTTCTGCTTCGGCTTGAGTGTACTGTTGTGCACGGTGTTGATCGTGGTGCTCTGTTGGGATAGTCACCGCGAGCTGGTGCTGGCGAGTCTGTCCGTGCTGTTCTTGATCACCGGCCTCTTCATGGCGAATAAATTGCGCGCGCTGGCGCGTGCCCGACGCGGTTTATTTTCCGGCAGCCTGGCCGAATTGGCGCATGATCTAGAAGCGCTGGATGCACGACCATGAAGCGACGCATGACTGATTTGGAACACCGCCGTCGCTTGCTATTGGAAAAGATAGGCGCGCAACGTAGCGAACTGGCGCACATATCCGGCCATTTCAAACGTCCTCTGGCCTGGGCGGATAGCGGGTTGCGCGCGGCGCGTTACTTGCATGACCACCCTGCCGCGCTGGCCGGTGGACTGGCGGCCTTTCTGGCCTTGCGCCGTGGCGGTTTGCTCGGCCTCGCAAATACTGGCTGGCGATTGTTATACCTCTACCCTTCCATACTCACTGTCGCTTGGCAGACCTTATCGCCATTACTCCACCGTGACGCTGCCCAGCGCGATACAGAAACTGACTTAGGAGCATGAAATGAACCCCTATCAAGAACCAATAGCAGAATTGTCCAACGCAACACGCGATATGCACCTAGCCCTAACATCCCTGATGGAAGAACTGGAAGCCATCGATAGCTATAACCAGCGTGCCGATGTGTGCAAGAACCCGCAGCTCAAAGCGATCCTGGTGCATAACCGCGACGAGGAAAAGGAACACGCAGCGATGTTGCTGGAATGGATACGGCGCAACGATGCCAAGTTTGCCAAGCAACTCAAGGGCTGCTTGTTCAGCAAGAAAGATATTGCTCATTCATGAGGCCAATTTGAGTAGCCCCGCATGCCGGTGATAGCGGCATGCAAGCTGCGGCTAGGGCTACACCCGCATTGTCCTACAGAAAAAGATCACCACTATGAAACTGTTTAAGCTCGGTCTTTCCGCCATCCTCATCGTGCTTTCGGCATTGTTATGCCAGCAGATTATTGCGAATTCGCTGCTCAACCAAGCTGACAAGAACGATCTCGCCGAGCTCAACCATATCAAATACGGCCTGCTCAGCATCGACCAATGGAAGAACCAGGTCACCGTCATTCTTGAGGATGAGATCAATAATATCTATCTCTCCACAGAGAATGAGCAGGTGCTGCGTGCTCATATCGAAGTGCTGTTGAACACCCTCATCAATAAAGTCGACAAGAAGATCAAGAAAAAAAATGCGGCCTCGGCAGGCGGTCGGGTCACACAATCGTTTATCGATACCTTCATTGATCTGGACGACATCAAAAAAGGCATACCTGACTATGCGAATGCGGTGATACACGAGATCAAAAAGGCCAAGACCAAACGCCAGATAAAGGCGGTTCTGCAAGATCAACTTGAACAATATTCCGAACAGACCTTCGACATCCCGGATACACCCATCCTGAATCGCATCCTGCTCAGGATGGATTGCAAGGATGTCGCCAGCGCGAGGATCAAGCTCGCTGCGGAGGTTACACGCCGATACGACCTGATCGCCAAGCAAGTGCTGCTGCTGATCGGACTGTCGGGATTGCTGTTCGCCGCTGCCGCTTTTAGCCGGACGGCACTGCAGCCCGCGCAGGCCATTTTTCTCGTTGTGTCGCTGCTCACATTGCTGATAGCCGGCGTGACCACCCCCATGATAGATATGGTTGCAACCCTCTCACAAATGAGCCTTATGTTGCTGGGCCATCCCGTGCACTTTGAGAATCAGGTGTTGTATTTCCAAAGCAAAAGCATACTGGACGTGTTCTGGATCATGATCACGCATCAGGATGTTGAGATGAAACTGGTCGGGGTCTTGCTGGTCACCTTCAGTGTGGTGTTCCCCTTGGCCAAGCTGATTTCTTCCTTGCTGTACTACTTTGACTATCGTCACGCGCAGCACAACCGTGTAATCCAATTCTTCGTCATGCACGCCGGAAAATGGTCTATGGCCGATGTCATGGTGGTCGCCATCTTCATGGCCTATATCGGCTTCAATGGCATCATCACCAGCCAGCTCGGCCACCTGAATAGTAGCGATCAAGAGCTCGTCATCCTGACCACCAATGGCACGTCCTTACAGCCGGGGTATTACCTGTTCCTGAGTTATGTGCTGCTCGCACTGCTCCTGACCTCACTGCTCAAGCGCAGCCCACAAGCTACTTCAGCAGTTCACGCTCCCTAGGCGATGACTCTTGCTCGCCATACAACGAGCCTTGCGCCGCCAGCGATCCCGCATCAGTGGGTTTGCCTTTAAGTATCCACTCGAACGTCACACCAATCAGCGCGCCGAGCAGCGGGCCGACCACATAGATCCAGGTCGTGCTCAGATCGCCGCGCACCAGATCGGGCGCGAAGGAACGCACCGGATTCATCGAGGCACCACTGATCGGTGCCGCCCAAAGGCCCGCCAGAACGATGTAGCCGCCCACCGCGATCGCGCCGTTGGTGCCGATGTTGCGCGCACCCGAGGCCGTACCCAGGATGGTGTTCACCAAGCCGGCGGTCAGCACCACTTCCATCGCCAGTGCCGTCCATGGACTGAACGCACTGCCCGGCAGGGTCGCGCCCAGCGCGCCGACCGTACCGAACAGGCCGCGCAAAAACAATACCGCCATGACTGCCCCGAGCAACTGTGCAAAGACATAGCCCGGCACGCGCCGCCACGGGAAATTACGCCGCGCCGCGAAGGCCAGCGTGACCGCGGGATTGAGATGCGCGCCGCTCACCGTACCCATGAAATAAATGATCGCCATCACCATCAATCCGGGCGCGACCACCTGCATGCCCAAGCGTGACCGCCCCGCCGCTGCTGGCCGCCACCACCCCGCCACCGGCGGCCACCAGCACCAGCAGGAACGTGCCCCAGGTCTCGGCAAAGATGCGCCGCCACTCGTGCGCCGGGTCCAGAAAATTCGGCCCCGCTTGCTTCTCCACCATGCGATGCGCCACGCTCGCTCTGCTCTTGTGTAGGATTCTTTTCATCGCTCGCTCCCATTCATGTTTCGTGGCTGACATTAAAACGTGAAAAAGGCCGTCTCGCGACGGCCCGATTCACAGCTTCAAGTCTTAGATCGAGTTAGGGTTGGGTAACGGTATCTTGATCAAGCGTGACCGCGGTTTGCGCCAGCAGCCTGCCTTTCTCCGTAGCGCCTGTTCCCATCACGATATTGGTCTGCGACAAGATCACACCCTGCATCACCGCGGTCGCGCCTACCGACACGGTAGCGGCAGAAACCCAGAACACATTCTGCGGCAAGGCACCACCGGTCAAAATGACCTGAGTCGCGGCAGCTTGTGTATAGCCACCGGCCATCTGGAATACCCAGACATCGGTAGCCGTACCGTTGAGGGTGAGGTTAGTCGCGGCAGCAATTCCGACGGCAGGGGTGCATTTATAAACACCGGCTGCCAGCGTCAAACCACCAAAAGCACCTGCGCCCGGGCAGGCGGTGACCAGTCCTCCGCCAGCGAGTGGCAGTCCCGCAGCATTGGTATAAGCGGTGCCCATATTGCCTACGGCGGTGGTCAAATCGACCGCCGTCGTGCCGCCCACATTATCGGCAGCAAACAAGCGGCCCGACACCTGCGCCGAACCGAACGAAGTATCGGTAGGCTCAGTGATCAACGACCAACCGGTCAAGAAGGTTCTGGCCGCAGGACTGACCGCCACGTTGCCGGTCACCACCGAGTTGGGCACGGTCGTAACAGCGGTCTTGGCCAGGATCGCATATTTTCCTGCCGTCCCCAGATTCACGCAGCTCGCGCCGCTACAGACTGCACCGACTGCGCCTAAGCCTGGGCCGGCAGCCGCACCGCCGCCACTATTAGCACTACTGCCACCGCAGGCGGACAACACAGCGGCCAGCAACACGGTCGATGTCCACAGCAATGGTTTGGAAATATTTTTTAACGTATTCATTTTGATTCTCCTGAAAAGATGAATCCCGTAAGAGATCCTGATAGACAGTCGCGTGATGCTGCGTAATGCCCAATCCCGGTGAATATCACCAAGGCAAGCGCAGTGTCTGCCTATGCAAAAGCAAGCTCTGTTCGTTATCGCACATTAGCAACAAGATATTTTGCGCAGTGCGGCCTGGGAAAAAAAAACCCCAACCGGGATTTCCGTGTCGGGGTCTTTAAAGTTACGGGTGTCTGCGGGGGAGGACCGAACACCCACGCACATCATCTACCCGCGCGCCACACCACTCTGTGCGCTAAACCACACAAGTCGGCGACTATTTTTGCTACGCTGCCACAGGAGATAGATATTTACACTGCTTGAATGGAAGAATCCGCCCTTGCTTGTCCGTTTGTATCGGTGTACATATCCAGACCGGATAACGTGCTATAACGCCACGCGACACTGAACATGTACATGCCCGAAAACGATAGTCCCGCAGTCTTGATCTACCAACAGCCCCACCACACACGGTAAGAGAGAATGGTCGCCACGCTGTCCGCACCCCGCACCCCGCACCCCAAACAGAATCATCTGCTCGCCGCGCTGCCTGCGGATAGTTTTGCGCGCCTCGCCGTGAATCTGGAACTGATCGCCATGCCGCTAGGCGCGGCGCTATGTGAATCGGGCGGCCAGTTGCAGTACGTGTACTTCCCCACCACTGCCATCGTGTCGCTGCACTACGTCATGGAAGATGGCGCATCGGCGGAGATCGCGGGGGTGGGCAATGAGGGCGTGCTCGGTGTCTCGCTGTTCATGGGCGGCAGCACCACCCCCAGCCAGGCCACGGTACAGACCGGCGGCTACGGTTACCGCCTCAAAGCCAAACCACTAATGGAAGAGTTCGATCTGGCCGGGCCGATGATGCGTCTGATGCTGCGCTACACCCAGGCCCTGATGACGCAGATGTCGCAGACTGCCGTGTGCAACCGCCATCACTCGGTGGAACAACAGCTGTGTCGCTGGCTGCTGCTGACCCTGGATCGTTTGCCCAGCAACGAGCTGACCATGACCCAGGAATTGATCGCCAGCATGCTCGGCGTGCGCCGCGAGGGCATCACCGAGATCGCGGGCAATCTGCAACGCGAGGGATTGATAAGTTACCGGCGCGGGCACATCACGGTGCTGGATAGAGCGGGACTGGAGTCGCACACTTGCGAGTGTTACGAGGTGGTGAAAAAAGAATTCAAACGCTTGCTCGGTAATGGCAATGTTACTAACAGACACTAAGGAATCTCTGATTAAGTCGCCCGTTCGTGGTGAGCTTGTCGAACTATGGGCGGGGGACTTAATCAACTCAACGAGTTATAGAGTTCACCCTTCGACAAGCTCAGGGCGAACGGACTTATTCAGACCCTCCCTAAACGAACAGCGTACAAAAGCGCGGCACGTACTCCCGCCGACTTTGCATATAAGGAGTCACCGTGGTTAGCAAGAAAGACCTGACGCAAAAAGCCAAGACACCGCGAGCCAAAAGCCAGCCCGCGAGCAAAGCCGTCGCCCCGTCACTCAAAAAACCTGCCATGGCCAAGGTGGCCGCGCTACAAAGTGCCGCGTCGTTTCCCATCGTCGGCGTAGGCGCATCCGCAGGCGGACTGGAGTCCTTCGAACAACTCTTCCAACATGTTGCCGCAGATAGCGGCATGGCTTTCGTGCTGGTACAGCATCTCGATCCCGACCATCCCAGCCTGCTCACCGAGATCCTGCAGCGCGCCACGGCCATGCCGGTGACCGAGGCTCAGGACCAGGTCGTGGTGATGCCCAACAGCGTGTACATCATCCCGCCCAACCGCGACATGGTGATCTTTCACGGCACGCTGCAACTTAGTGTGCCGGAAAAGCCGCGCGGTCAACGCATGCCCATCGATGCCTTCCTGCGTTCACTGGCCGAGGATCAGGGCGAAAGATCCATCGCCATCCTTCTCTCCGGCACCGGCACCGACGGCACGCTGGGGCTGCGCGCCATTATTGGTGCCGGCGGGGTGTCACTGGTGCAAGATCCGGCCAGCGCGAAATATGACGGCATGCCCGCCAGTGCCATAGGCGCGGGCTATGCCACCCATGTGCTGCCGCCGGAGCAGATGCCGCAAGCCTTGCTGGCCATCGTGCGCCACTCGGTCATCGCCCCGCAACAGACACCCTCTCCCGTGGCACCGGCCACGACCAGCGGCATCAACCGCATCCTGATGCAGTTGCGCAGCAGTACCGGACATGACTTCTCCTTGTACAAGAAAAGCACCATCGGTCGCCGTATCGAACGCCGCATGGCGCAGCACGAAATCGCAGATGCCGAGGTCTATGCGCGCTACCTGAAAGAGCAACCGGCCGAGATGCAATCCTTGTTCAAGGAGCTGCTGATCAATGTCACCAGCTTCTTCCGCGACCCGGAGGCATTCGACGCGCTACGCAACGACATCCTGCCGCCGCTGTTGGCAGGCAAACCTGAAGGCTATGTGGTGCGAGTGTGGGTAGCGGGCTGTGCCAGCGGCGAGGAAGCCTACTCGCTAGCTATCTTGCTGCGCGAACTGATGGACGAGACCCAGCGCGAATTCAAGATTCAGATTTATGCCACCGACCTCGACGATGACGCAATCAGTACGGCGCGCGCGGGCGTTTATCCGCCCAACATCGCGCAAGACATCACGCCGGAACGCTTGCGCCGCTTTTTCATCAAGGAGGATGCCGGCTTCCGCGTGAAGAAAGAAATCCGCGAGATGGTGGTGTTCGCCATCCAGAGCGTCATCAAAGATCCACCGTTCACCAAACTCGATCTGCTCAGTTGCCGCAATCTCATGATCTACCTTGAACCGGAGTTGCAGAGCCGCCTCATCCCGGCTTTTCACTACGCGCTCAAGCCGGACGGACTGCTGTTGCTGTCGCCCTCGGAAAGTATCGGCAATCATCATGAGTTGTTCACGCCGCTCAGTCGCAAATGGAAGATCTACCGTGCCAGCCATTCGCTCACCTCGTCGCGCGTGGTACTGGCCAGTGGACTGACTTGGGCTGCGGAAAAAAACAGCAAAGTACCGGAGACGCTGATGAAAAAAGCCATCGAGACCAACTTTGCCGAAGTCGCCAAACGCGCGCTGCTGCTGTCCTACGCGCCCGCCTCGGTGGTGACCGACCTGAAGGGCAACATCCTCTACGTGCATGGCGAGACCGGCAAGTATCTGCGTCCGGCTCCCGGTCAGGCCACGCTCAACGTCATCGACATGGCGCGCGAGGGGCTGCAACTGGAGTTGCGCAACGCCGTACAACTGGCGGTCAATCATGGTGAGCCCACCCTGACCCGCCCAATCTCGTTCGGCAGCAACGACGACCCGCACCAGTTGAGCCTCAGCGTGCATCCGCTGCACGATGCCGAAGCGGGTGAAGGATTGCTGCTGGTGAGTTTTCAGGAAGCACAAAACCAAGCAGCGGGGCAGCACAAGAACGCCAAGTCTGCACCCGGCAAGCGCGTCAGCAGTTCAGTCACCGCAGGGCAGATCGCCGAACTGGAACGCAATCTGGCCTACACCAAGGAGAACCTGCACGCCACCATCGAGGAGCAGCAGGCCTCCAACGAAGAACTGAAATCCACCAACGAGGAGATGCAGTCCACCAACGAGGAGCTGCAATCGACCAATGAAGAGCTGGAGACCTCCAAGGAAGAACTGCAATCGGTCAATGAGGAACTGATTACCGTCAATACCGAATTGCAATCCAAGATCGAGCAGCTCGCCGGGATGCAGAACGATATGAAGAACCTGCTCGACAACATCAACATCGGCACGATTTTTCTGGATGAACATCTCAACATCAAACGCTACACGCGTGAAGCTGCGCAGGTCTATCGGCTGGTCGCCTCGGACGTGGGCAGGGCATTGAACGACATCAAGACCAACATCGAAAAAGACGATCTGCTCGCCGATGCGCAGGCCGTGCTGGATGATTTGAGCTCGCGCGAGCGTCAGGTGTGCACGCTAGGCGGTGTTTGGTATCTGGCCCGTATCCAGCCCTACCGCACGCTGGAGAACGTGATCCAGGGGGTGGTGCTGACCTTTACCGACATCTCCCAGCGCGTGGCCGCCGATGCGGCAGTGGAGCAAGCCCGTCGACTGGCCGAGGCCATCGTCGATACGGTGCGCGAGCCGCTCATCGTGTTGAACAAGGAGCTGCGGGTGGTCTCCGCCAGCCGCACCTTCTACAGCAATTTCAAAGTCACGGCGGAAGATACCGTGGGCCGACAGATCTACGAATTGGGCAACCGCCAGTGGGACATCCCCGCCTTGCGCAAATTGCTGGAGCAGATCCTGCCGCACGACCAGAGCTTCGATGACTTCGTCGTCGAGCACGACTTCCCCATCATCGGTCATCACAAGATGCTGCTCAACGCACGCCGCATCGTGGATAGTGACGGTGCAGTACCCAGATGATTTTGCTGGCGATGGAAGCGGTTTCATAAGCACGACCGGGAGAACAGATGAACGATAAACCCAAACAAGCAGAACCATTACGCCGCGAGGCGGAAGCCCGACTCGCGGCGAACCAGGCCAGCGACAAGCCGCCCCGGACTACCGAACAACTGCTGCATGAACTGCGCGTACATCAGATCGAACTGGAGATGCAGAACGAAAATTTGCGCACTAGCCAGTTGGCACTCGAGGAAGCCCGTGACCGCTATATCGATCTGTATGAGTTCGCCCCGGTCGGCTACCTCACCCTGACGCACGAATCGCGTATCACCACCATCAACCTGACCGGCGCGACCTTGCTGGGCGAGGAGCGTAAACAGCTGTTACGGCGCAGCTTCGCGCGCATTGTGGCACCGGAGGATTATGGCCGCTGGCAGCACTATTTACAGCAAGTGATCCATCAAAGCGATACGCAGACAGGCGAAGTGACGCTGATGCGCAAAGATGGTTCGCGCTTTGAAGTGCGGCTGGATAGCCGGCTCATCCTGACCGATATCGCCGCCCCGCTCATACGCATCACACTGACCGATATCACCGAACAAAAACGTCTGGATCATGTGCTGCGCGACAAGAATTTCGATCTGGCCAGTGCGCGCTATGTGGCGGACAAAGCCAACCGCGCCAAATCGGAATTCCTTTCCAGCATGAGCCACGAACTGCGCAGTCCGCTCAACGCCATACTGGGCTTCGCCCAGCTATTGGAGAGCGGCACACCGCCACCGACCGCCGCGCAAAAATCACGCATCGAGCAGATCGTCCAGGCGGGCTGGTATCTGCTCGACCTGATCAACGAGATACTTGATCTCGCGATGATCGAGTCGGGAAAATTGTCGCTCACCGCGGAAAGCATACCGTTGTCGGTGATGCTGCTCGATTGCCAGACCATGGTCGAACCGCAGGCCGAAAAAAGCGGCATACGCATGAGTTTCCCGCCGCCAGACATGAGCTGTCTGGTCTGCGCCGATCGCATCCGCTTGAAACAAGTGCTGATCAACCTGCTCTCCAACGCAATCAAATATAACCGCCCACAAGGCCTGGTAGAAGTGACTTACCACACCAACACAGCACAGCGCATCCATATCAGCGTACGCGATAGCGGCATGGGCTTGTCCGCAGAGCAGATCGCGCAGCTGTTCGAGCCGTTCAATCGGCTCGGACAAGAAGCGGGCAACAAGGAAGGCACCGGCATCGGCTTGGTGGTATGCAAACGGCTGGTCGAATTGATGGGCGGCGAGATTGGTGTGGAAAGCACTATAGGCACGGGCAGCGTATTCTGGATCGCACTCCCCTTGGGGATACCTGCGCCGCTTGTTAACGCAAGCAAACAACTGTTTGAAGATGCACAAGTCGCCGCACAAGTCGCCGCACAAGTCGCCGCACAAGTCGCCGCACAAGTCACCGCACAAGTCACCGCACAAGTCACCGCACAAGTCACCGCACAAGTCACCGCACAAGTGGCCGCTGCGCTGGCACTTGTGCGGCCTGACCAGGCGCGCCGCGACGTACTGTATATCGAAGACAACCCGGCCAACATGTTGCTGATAGAACATATCCTCGATCGTCGTGCCGACCTGCATCTGTTGAAGGCGACGGAGGCTACCAGCGGCATCGCCATGGCGCGCATCCACCATCCGCACGTGATCCTGATGGACATCAATCTACCCGGCATCAGCGGCATCCAGGCCTTGCAGATGCTGCGTGAAGATGCAGACATGGCGCACATCCCGGTGCTAGCCATCAGTGCCAATGCCATGCCGCTCGATATCGAAAATGGCTTGCGGGCAGGCTTCTTTTCCTATCTCACCAAACCCATCAAAGTCAATGAATTCCTGCTCGCTTTGGATGAAGCTCTCCAATTCTCAGCACTGAATTCTCCCCCTAACCATGAACTCGGAGCAGCAAAATGATAAGCAAACCAGAAATTCTAAACGCCCGTATCCTGATTGTGGACGACCAGCCCGCCAATGTGCTGCTACTGAGTGAGATGCTGCGTGAAGCCGGTTATCTTGCCCTGACCACCACCACCAATCCTTATGCCGTTTGCGAGTTGCACCGCGAGCACCACTACGACCTGATCCTGCTCGACCTGCAGATGCCGGGCATGGACGGCTTCCAGGTGATGGAAGGACTCAAACAGATCGAACCGGATGGCTATCTGCCGGTGCTGGTGATCACCGCGCAACCGTCGCACAAGTTGCAAGCGCTGGCCGCCGGCGCAAAGGATTTCGTCAGCAAACCGTTCGATCTGGTCGAGGTGCAGACGCGTATCCACAACATGCTGGAAGTGCGCCTGTTGTACAAAAAACTGGCGCAGCACAATCAACAACTGGAACAGACCGTGCAGGAACGCACCGCCGAACTGCGTGCCAGCGAAGCGCGTTTCCGCCGCCTCACCGAGCTATCCTCGGACTGGTATTGGGAACAGGATGAGAACGGCCATTTCACCAAGATCTTCGGCCCGGTGTTCGAGATGCTGGGCATACGTTTCGACGATGCGCAGGGCATCACACGAGATGAGTCAGCGGCAAGTTGGCATGAGGCGGAGCGCGACTTGCTGGAAGCCAACATCGCCGCGCGCAAACCATTCCTGGATTTCGTCTATAGCCGCACCCATGCCGACGCCACGCTGCAATACCTGATGGTGAGCGGCGAACCGGTATTCGATGCCGCTGGCCGTTACACCGGCTACCGGGGCATAGGCAAAGACGTGACGGAGACGATATTACCCAAGTGAATGTGTGCCAGCGCACAGAACCCTGTCAGGCAAACCCGTAGCATGGCGGCGTCGGTCACATGATCGACCCGCCACCATGCAAACCGAGCCTGCCAAATGATTAGCCAACAAGATATTCTTAACGCGCGGATCCTGATCGTGGACGATCAGCAATACAACGTGCTGCTGCTGGAGCAGATCCTGCAGGACGACGGCTATACCAGCTACGCCTCCACGATGGATCCGACTCAGGTTTGCGCACTACACCGCAAACACCGCTACGACCTGATCCTGCTTGATCTGCACATGCCTGTCATGGATGGCTTCGAAGTGATAGAGGCGCTTAAACGACTGGCAACGGATGACTACCTGCCGGTGCTGGTGATCACCGCGCAAACCGATCACAAACTGCATGCGCTCGCCGCCGGCGCGCGGGATTTTGTCGGCAAGCCATTCGATCTGCTCGAAGTGAGGACGCGTATCCGCAACATGCTGGAAGTCCGGCTACTGTATACACAACTCGGCACGCTCAATCAGACACTGGAGAACTACAACCAGATGCTGGGCAAGACGGTGCTGGACAGAACCACCGAACTGCATGCCAGTGAAGCGCGTTTCCGTCGCCTCACCGAGCTGTCCTCGGACTGGTATTGGGAGCAGGATGTGCTTGGCAAATTCACCAAAGTGTACAGCCCCTCGCTTGGGGTATCGGACATGACTAGCGCGGGTGTGCCGGAACATATCCGGGAAGATCAGGGTGCGTATTGGAATGAGAACGAACCGGATATGCTGAACGGGCGGTCGGCTAGCCAACACTCCTTTCGGGACAGCATCTATAGCCGCACCCATGCCGATGGTTCCAAGCAATATCTGATGGTGAGCGGCGATGCGATGTTCGACAGCACAGGTCGTTTTACCGGCTATAGCGGCACCGGCAAAGACGTGACAAAAATCAAGCATCACGCCTGAAACCAGATGCCGGGGTGACTTGCCCCTTACTCAGCTAGCACCGTTTCCCCTGCACGGTCGCGCTGTGACCATACTCTCCCAACAGGCCTCATCGCCTGAACAACACCCTACAGTCGCTCCTTATGTGCGATAGCGCACGGAAGAAAACGGCTTACCTCTTCATCCTGCGTCATGATGGCACGCCCCCCGCCACTAGCTGACCACCCCCTCTGGTCACTGCACGGGCGGATACAAATTTTATGTGCCGCACGAGCGGACTGCGTCTGAATGATTTAAGACCGTTCGCACTGCCCCACCCATCCACGCATTAAGGAAAGAGGTCTGTCGTGCACGAAAATATGAGTCACCCCGTCAATTCGGCAAACGACGCAGATACGTCTGAGGTTATCAGCGAGGTGCGCCGTCAGGAGGTTTTGCTCAAGACCGGCGCGTTGCAGGACGCGATCCTCAACAGCGCCAACTTCTCCAGTATCGCCACCGACGCCAAGGGCGTCATCCAGATCTTCAACGTCGGCGCGGAACGCATGCTGGGCTACGCCGCGGCAGATGTGTTGAACAAGATCACCCCGGCCGACATCTCCGATCCGCAGGAAGTCATCGAGCGTGCGAAAGCATTGAGCAGCGAACTGGGCACGCCCATCACCCCCGGCTTCGAAGCGCTGGTGTTCAAGGCCTCGCGCGGTATCGAGGATATCTATGAGCTGACCTATATCCGCAAGGACGGCAGCCGTTTCCCGGCGGTGGTGTCAGTCACCGCGCTGCGCGATGCGCAGAACGAGATCATCGGCTATCTGCTGATCGGCACCGACAACACCGCGCGCAAGCAGGCAGAGGCGGCATTGCTCCAGGCCGATGCGCTGCAGAGCGCGATTTTCAACAGCGCCAACTTCTCCAGTATCGCCACCGACGCCAAGGGCGTCATTCAGATCTTCAACGTCGGTGCCGAGCGCATGCTCGGCTACGCCGCCGCCGACGTGATGAACAAGATCACCCCGGCCGACATTTCCGACCCGCAGGAAGTCATCGCCCGCGCGAAAGCGCTGAGCTCTGAACTCGGCACGCCCATCACCCCCGGCTTTGAAGCCTTGGTGTTCAAGGCCTCGCGCGGCATCGAGGATATCTATGAGCTGACCTATATCCGCAAGGACGGCAGCCGTTTCCCGGCGGTGGTGTCGGTCACCGCGCTGCGCGACGAGCAAAACGCCATCATCGGCTACCTGCTGATCGGCACCGACAACACCGCGCGCAAGGAAATCGAGGCCGATCAAAGGCTGCTCGATCAACGCCTGCGCGACCAGCAGTTCTATACCCGCTCACTGATCGAATCCAACATCGATGCAATTATGACCACCAACCCCTCCGGCATCATCACCGATGCCAACAAGCAGATGGAGGAGCTCACCGGTTGCACACGCGACGAACTGATAGGCGCGCCATTCAAGAACTACTTCACCGATTCCGTGCGCGCCGAGGCCGGAATCAAACAAGTATTGATCGAAAAGAAGGTCAATGACTATGAGCTCACGGCGCGCGCGCGCGACGGTAAAGAGACGGTCGTGTCATTCAATGCCAACACTTTCTATGACCGAGACCGCAAGTTACAAGGCGTGTTCGCCGCGGCACGCGACGTCACTGAACGTAAGCGTCTAGACCAAGTACTACAGGAAAAAAACGTCGAGCTGGAAAGTGCCCGTGCGCTGGCGGAAAAAGCCAACCTCGCCAAATCAGACTTCCTGTCCAGCATGAGCCATGAGCTGCGTTCGCCGCTCAATGCCATCCTGGGCTTCGCGCAACTGATGGAGTCGGACGAGCTGCCGCCCAGCGCCAACCAGAAGGAAAGCATCGCGCAGATTCTGCAGGCGGGCTGGCATCTGCTCAAACTGATCAACGAGATACTCGATCTTGCCAAGGTCGAGTCCGGGCAAGTGCCCATGTCAGAGGAACCCGTGTCGCTATCCGAAGTCATGCTGGAATGTCAGACCATGGTCGAACCGCAGGTGCAACAGCGTGACATCAAATTGACCCTGCCCGATTTCGCTGCGCCGTGCTTCGTGCGTGCCGATCGTACCCGCTTGAAACAGATACTCATCAACCTGCTGTCAAATGCGATCAAGTACAACCGCAAACCGGGCGTGGTCAGCGTAACTTGCGACGTGGGCACGCCTGAACGTGTCCGCGTGAGCATCAGCGATACCGGCGCGGGACTCAACACCGAACAGCTGGCGCAACTGTTCCAGCCGTTCAATCGTCTGGGCCAGGAGGCCGGCGGCGAGGAAGGCACCGGCATCGGTCTGGTGGTGGCCAAACGGCTGGTCGAACTTATGGGCGGCAGCATAGGTGCGGACAGCACGGTCGGCGTGGGCAGCGTGTTCTGGTTCGAACTGCTCGCGGCGGTCGACCCGCGACTTGCTCAGAATCATAAAGACACCGCGATATTGGCGCGTATACCCGATACCAGTGGAACGCGCCTGCACACCGTGCTGTATGTGGAAGATAACCCGGCGAATCTGAAACTGGTCGAGAAGATCATCGCGCGCCACCCCGATATACGCTTACTCACCGCGCTGAACGGCACCAGCGGTGTCGAACTGGCACGCGTATCACAGCCGGATGTGATCCTGATGGACATCAATCTGCCCGACATCAGCGGCTTCAAAGCCTTGCAATTCCTGCGCCTGGCTCCGGCCACGAAGCACATTCCGGTGATCGCCGTGAGCGCCAATGCCATGCCGCTGAATATCGAGACGGGTCTGGAGGCGGGATTCTTCCGCTACATCACCAAGCCAATCAAGGTCGATGAATTCATGGAGGCGTTGAACACCGCGCTGGAATTCGCGGACAGGCACTGGCAGCACGCCGATTGAGCGGATGAACCGGCCATGATCGACACACCCGACATCCTGCACGGCAAGATCCTTATCGTTGACGATCAGAAGACCAATGTGCAGTTGCTCAAGCGCATGCTGCGCGCCGCCGGTTATCTCTCTATCACCGCCACGCAGGATCCGCTCGAAGCCTGTGAGTTGCACCGCAAACATCACTACGACCTGATCCTGCTCGACCTGAAAATGCCCGGCTTGGATGGCTTTCAGGTAATGGAGAACTTGAAGCGGATCGCACCGGACAGTTATCTTCCGGTGCTGGTGATCACCGCCCATCCCGAGCACAAACTGCGCGCCTTGCAGGCCGGCGCAAAAGATTTCGTCAGCATCCCGTTCGAACTGGCCGAGGTGCTGGCGCGCGTGCAAAACCTGCTGGAAGTGCGCTTGTTGCACACGGCATTGCAGTATCACAACGAGATGCTGGAACACCGCGTGCGCGAACGCACCGCCGAGCTACAGGAAAACTATCTGGAAACGATCCTGACCATGACGCGTGCGGCGGAACACAAAGACGAGGAGACCGGCGCGCATGTGCAACGCATCAGTTATTACAGCGGCGAACTGGCCAAGCTGCTGGGTATGGACGAGACCTTCGTCGACTGCATCTCCGTCGCCACCCCGATGCATGACATCGGTAAAATCGGCATCCACGACCATGTGCTGCGCAAACCAGGCGGCTTCACCCCGGAGGAGTGGCAGGCCATGCGCGAACACACCACGATGGGCGCAAAAATCCTCGGCAACAGCAAGTCACCCTATCTCAGAATGGCCGCCGAGATCGCACTCAATCACCATGAACGCTGGGACGGCAGCGGTTACCCGAACGGCAAACACGGCGAGGACATCCCCCTGTGTGCACGCATCATGAACATCTGCGACATCTACGACGCGCTGCGCAGTGAGCGTCCCTATAAGCCCGCCTACGACCACACCCGCGCCGTGCACATCATCACCTGCGGCGATGGCCGCGTGCAGCCACAGCACTTCGATCCGAAGATTCTTGAGGCATTCCGGCAGCATCACCAGATGTTCAGCAACATCTACGACAAATACACCACAGCGACCGAGAAGCCGCAATGAAACCCATGATCAGTTCCGCAGATATTCTTCACGGCAAAATCCTCATCGTCGATGACCAGATCGCCAACGTGCAGTTACTGGAACAGATGCTGCGCGGGGTCGGCTATATCGCCGTCAGCTCCACCACCAATCCGCGCGCGGTCCGCGAACTGCATCACAACAACCGCTACGACCTGATCCTGCTCGATCTGCAAATGCCCGTCATGGACGGATTTCAGGTGATGGAAGTCCTGAAGGAATTCGAACCCGACAACTACCTGCCGGTGCTGGTGATCTCCTCCCACCATGAGTACAGACTGCGCGCGCTGAGCATGGGCGCGAAAGACTTTATCAACAAACCGTTCGACTTACTCGAAGTACAGGTGCGTATCCACAACATGCTGGAGGTGCGCTTGCTTTACAAACAACTCGAACATTACACCTGCATGCTGGAGACTTTGATGCCACGCGCAGTGGGCTAGCAAATCATGGTCAATGCCGCAGACATACTCAACGCCCGGATACTGGTCGTTGATGACCAAAAAACCAACATCATGCTGCTGGAGCGGTTGCTGCTGGCCGTGTCACAGCCCTACCGCATCGCCGAGCAAGAAGTGAGCATGACCACCAGCATCGGGGTCGGTCTACAACATGCTCGAAGTCCGTCTGCTGCATCTGGAAACGAAGCGTCTATACGAGCAAGTCCTGGCGGAGCAGAAATTATCCGAGCGGCTGCTGCTCAACGTGTTGCCGCACGACATCGCCGAACGCCTGAAGGGTCGTCCCGAAGTGACTGCCCATAGTTTCAACGAAATCATCGCTGACAGCTTTTCAGATGTGACAGTGTTGTTCGCGGATCTAGTGGGATTTACGGATTTCTCTGCGGTGATAGGTCCCGAGAAGTTGGTGGCGTTACTCAACGAGATATTCACCGACTTTGACGGCATAGCCGATATACGTGGCCTGGAGAAGATCAAGACCATAGGAGATGCCTACATGGCGGTGGCGGGGATACCCGTGCAGACCCCGGATCATGTGGCACGCGCGGCACACATGGCTCTGGATATGATGGACGCACTGGATGCCTTCAATAAGCGCAACCACTACAGCCTGAAGATGCGTATCGGCATCAATAGCGGCGCGGTGGTCGCGGGTGTGATAGGCAAACATAAGTTCATCTACGACTTGTGGGGTGACACGGTGAACACTGCCAGCCGTATGGAATCACAAGGCATCCCCATGAAGATCCAACTAACGGATTATTCGCGACAACAGCTGGGTGGTGCGTTCTTTCTCGAGCAGCGCGGTCTCATCAAGATCAAGGGAAAAGGCGCGATGCTCACCTGGTTTCTCTATAGCAGAAACGGCTAGGGAATCACTGATTCAAGTCCCCCGTTCGTGGTTAAGTGATGACTTGGCACATGCTTCATCGCGCTTAGTCAGAACTTGGTTGCTTTATCAGAGCTTGTCGAACCATGAGCGGGGGACTTGATCAGCTCAACGAGTTATAGCAACCACCTTTCGACAGCGCAGTGCGAACGGACTTATTCAGACCCTCTCTAGTCCTTGCCCCCGCGCCAAACCGAACCAGCCACTATCGCCACATCACGTCGCAATCATCACTGACAGCGGCCGCCAGAAGCTCAAGCAAAGACCCGCCGTGCTTCGCCATTCCAGCTTGCTTGCGGCTCACTCTATTTGGGTTGGCATAGCGGGTGTATCCATTTCAAGCAAGTGCCGACGCTCATGACTCAGGCTACCGAACCATTGCGCGTAGTGGCGGGTGAACTCCGCACCGAGAAAGAATATTTGCGCCGAATAATAAACCCACAGCAGTAACGCGATCAGCGATCCGGCGACACCGAAGCTCGATGCCACCCCACTGTTGCCCAGATACAAACCGATCACATATTTCCCCACACTGAACAGCACCGCTGTGAAAGCCGCGCCTATCCAAACATCGCGCCAGGTCAGTGGCGCGTCGGGCAGGGTCTTGTAGATGATGGCGAACATGCAGGCGATGACAGCGAACGAAATGAACGATGAACTGGTCGCGAGCACGCTAGCGGAACCCGTCAGGCCGCCAGCCGAGACATGTTCCAGCATCGCCAGTGCGGCACTGAGCAGTAGCGAGACCAGCAACAAAAAGGCCAGCGCGAGCACCATGCCGAATGACAACAACCGTGTCCTTAACAGCACAGCGAAAGTCGACTGGCGCGGTTTGGCCACACCCCACAACTCATCCAGACTGTCTTTCAACTCGGCGAACACGCTGGTCGCTCCGAGCAGTAACAACACACTCGCCAGCAGTATCGCCATCAGCCCGGAGGCGGGATCGCGTGCGGCGGCCAGCAAGGCCTGGATCGCTTGCGCGCCATTCGGTCCGACCAGCCCTTGCACTTGGGCGACGATTTCGCCCTGCGCGGCCTCGGCACCGAAGAAGTAGCCGGCCATCACGATGGCCAGCACCAGAATGGGGGTCATGGAAAACAAGGTGTAAAAAGCCAATGCGGCGCCCTTGCTGTCGCCTCTGTGCTTGATCCAAGAGCGCACCGATTCGAGCAGCACCTTCTGCAAACGCAGCCCCCAGTGTCGCCTGACGCGGTCAAAGGGCATCTAAACACCGCCTGTTTTTTTGCAAGTTCCATCTCCCTCTTTACATCAAGCGCTTATCTCAGCACGGCGCTCATTGTGGGCGCGACATGGCGCACGGTCTGTGCGCTAGCCAACCCAAATTGCTGCACTTTGCACCTGGCTATGTACGCCAGCAAACAGAGCCATCACAGGCCGTTGACTATCATCACAGTGCTGCTCAATATCGGATATCGACCACAACTGCCAACACGGAATCCATAAATGTACACAGCAGCAACAACGAAATGAAATTGCCGTCTATTTACCCGAGATCACTCATGATGAAACCGTTCCCCGTTACCACCAGGCTATCCGCATGAACAATCCCAAGACTGAACCACCCATGATCACCCCTCCAGGCGAGCCCAGCGAAGTGGAAAAAGAAGTTGCGCGCACCCTGCGCATCGAGATCGCGCCCTGGACGATGTTTTCCGTGATGCTGATCATCGCCGGCCTATGGTTCTTCATCCGTCTACTGCCGGTTATTCTGGTGCTGGTGGGCGCTTTGATGATCGCCGGCACACTGAGCCCTGCGGTAGATAGGCTAGAACGACGCGGGATACGCAGGGATGTTGGCATCGCAATCGTGTTCAGCCTGATGTTCGTGACGACCGGTTTGTTATTCGTGCTGACCGTGCCGGAACTACTGAATCAGGTGAAGAGTGTGATCAACATCGAGCCGGTGATGCGCGAGCGACTGGCGCAATGGCTAGCCTGCTCACCGCTCACCGCCAGCCTCGCCGAGGCGTTGCGCAACGTGCATTACGACGAGCTGTTCAAGTCTTCCGCCGGCTCCATGCTGACTTTCTTCACCCTCGCGGTGGAGGGCATCGCCTACGGGGTCGGGGCGATCTTTCTGGCCTTGTACATGATGCTGGATCGCGACCGGCTGCGCGGCGCACTGTTCGCGGTAGTGCCGCGCACACACCATATCCGGCTGTCGCGCATCCTGGTCAATCTGAACACCATCGTCGGTGGCTACATCCGCGGGCAGGCCATCACGTGCGCGCTGATGGCCGCGTTCATGTTCATCCTGCTCAGCGCGTGCGGCATCCCGAACGCGCTGGTGATCGCGGTGTTCGGCGGTCTGGCCGACGTGCTGCCCTATATCGGCATCTTCATCACCATGGCACCTGCGGTCGCTGCCGCGCTGCCTTTCGGTGTGGTCATCACCGTGGTGGTATTCCTGCTGATGCTCGCCTACGAGGAATTCGAAAGCCGCTTGCTGGTTCCCGTCGTATACGGGCGCGCCATGCGTCTGCCATCGTCCATGGTGTTGCTTTCCCTGATTGCGGGCGCGACGCTGTTCGGCATCATCGGTGCGCTGCTGGCTCTGCCGATTGCGGCCACCATCCTGATGCTCATCGATACACTGCGTGTCGAGTTACCGGGCGAAACCGAGCAGACGGCAGACACGGAGAATCGCGAAAAAGACCAGAACAGCGAACAGGAATACACGCGCAGAACCGATGGCATGCCGGCAGAGCAAGCCTCGGCCATCGCCTTCAAGATATCGGGGCAACGTAAGAAAGATGAAGAAGACCAACCTGCGGCGTAATGCGGAAAGACTCGCTGCTCCTTACTGAGCCGGGAGTTGTGACTAAGGAGACTCCGGCTAGCATGGGGTAGTCGGATCAGTTCGCTGTAGGCGTAGTGGCTTTCTCGTCGCAAGCATCACCAACACCACACCACAAGCCAACGCCGACAACAGATGTTTGAGCGTATGCCCGCTGATAAATCCGCCTGTGTACAGAAAGACTTCACGGTCATAGGCTTCCGCAAACTTGGCCAGCACATAACACGCGAGCGACACTGCAAGTAACCATTGCCGAGAATAGTGAGATCGGAACGATGCGATGACAACCGGCAGAACCAGGAGCGGCATGAATTGTATCCAGACATAGAAACGCAGATCACCGAACCAGTGCCAATACATTACACTCGATAGACCCACCAACAGGGCAGGCGGCAGCAAGAGACTGCCTAGCCGCGCGTCCACATATTCGGCTAGCAGTGCCACGAACAAACCCATGGTCACGATGGTCATGGGCAATCTGTCCCACACCAGGGTGACGTTGGTCGGATTCCAGTGGTAATAAGCCGAACCAAAACAGACTAGCGCCACGCCGGCGAAAAACGCCAGCCATGCGCGGCGGGAGCTTGCCGGACGATACATCCGACCACAAACCATGCCCGCTATCCCAACCAGCAGGAAAGGCAGGTTCGATATGACATCCCAGAAATTCGGAATACCAAACAGCGCGCGCCGGTCGGCGAAATCATGATAGGTCGGATCCTGCACGATGGGCTGCATCGACAACACGAACACCAGTGAGCCGAATGCGATAGACACCAGCAAGACGATACGCCAGTCTGGTTTTCCGGTGCGTGATGTACGGCTGTTACTCATAACTAGCCATCCCTATAATTTTTCGCGACAGTTCGCGCAACGCCAAAATATCTCTAGCACTTTCACGCGCGCAGCGGAGTCAAAGCTGCGGCGCGCGCATCGCCAAATCTGAAGTGCAGATAGATCACCCCGCTGAGTAGCGCGGAAAAGAAACACCACACCGAAAAGAACGCGACCATATAGAACCAATATGACAGCATAAACAGCAGCAACGCCGATATCCCAAAAATATTAATCATCCTGTGACTGGAGAAGAACCCGCTCACACACGTTGCGGCGACGTACAGCAGCAACACCGGCGGCTTATGGAAATCCGGGAAGACGTACAGGACATGTACTTTTATCTCGGATGTGATGGGGAATCGGATGATGAAGTAAAGCAGATAGAGCCCCACCGCGCTCCCTATGAGCTGAAAAATCCTGATCACTTTCTTTCGCCATACCACGGTCTCGAGCAACCCTATGGAGTACGGCACGAATATCGGCCACAGCACGTGTGAGAACAAGACGAACAAATACGTCATGCTCACATTCAGCAGCGGAATTCCAAAATGGAACGACAACCACAACATGCCTTCTATGAGTTGCTGGACGCCGAACAGAAGCGGGATAGACGCGAACGGAATCTCGGCCCTGTTACTAGCCTTTTGCAGGGTAACCACACCGATTGCAGACAATGAAACTCCGGCGATAAAACTTGCTGCCGCTGAAAAACACATCGTACCGGCTTCCTTTCAAACTTGAACATCCAATGGCGGTGCACCGGTCATACGGGGGGAGGGAACAGCAGCTCGCGACTATCCTACTTTAACCGTCGCCTGTTCAAAAATGCTGGACCGTAGCGTGGGCGAATTGTTTGGCATTGCCATAACCTCTTTCGGCTTTTCCAGCGACTTGTCTGGCGATTCCACGAGCCTGCTGCGCTTTGCTGCCGCAAAGCTTTCCGGCCTGTTGCTGCACTTTACCAACTATGTTTTTCAACATACCCTGGATCTGATATTTGTTCATTTATATTTCCCTTCATTAAAGTTGGCAGACGATGGATAGACCGCACAGTGGGCGCTATCCCAGCACCGGTCTGTGCGGCGCCACACAGACCTGTCGCGCAGTTTTTCCTAAACGCCTTCGCGGTGCCCTGAGGTGTTATTGCAATACGCAAATCAGCAACAACCAGTGGCGCGGTCGAGGCGCGACAGGCCGGGTTTTAGCAACCCGCACCGCATTGCGGTCGATATTTTCTGCACGTTCAGATTTGCTTGGTCATTCATCCGAGTTGCTGGAGTTGCCCTTAATGACATGGCCGATCTATCTGGCATCATCAAATAACACTTCCAGTCGCACATTGAACGAGGGTGTGGCTTGATAGTTTTTCAACTTGGGGAAATGCAATTGCGGGCTGAAATCGAAGTACAGCCATTTTTGGTGCAAGCGGTAACGATAATCCACTAGCAGAACGGTATCCGTCACTTGATTCCCGGGATTGCTGACCCCGAAAGTGCTGAGCTGATACAGCAAGGCGGTACGGTCATCCAGCGTGTGGAAGAACGACAGGTCCTGGCGCATATCCAAGTTCTGGCGGTCCTTTAGCCAAGTGACATTGCTGGAGGAACGAAACAAAAACTGCACGGTCAAGATGCGCTCCAGATTCAAGGTAGTGGTCTCACCCACGCCCAAGCCATTGAACCAATACACCGACTCCGCTGCGGTCATGCGCCAGTCGCCCAACGGTACCGTATAGTTCACGGCTGAACGCACGAACGGCCTGATAGGGATGGGAAATTTAAGTCCCGCATCGGTGTGGAAATGCCAAGCACTTTGATCGGTAGTGGCAAAGCGTGCCGCCACCCCGACACCCTTGGGCGCGACGGTCTTACTGGGCAGCACAGGCGCAGTTTTTGCGGCCGCATCCATCGCATTCCGTTCCGGGTCGGTCTCTATCAACAGGCGCAATCTCCCTTCCGTGACGGGCAAACGCAGATTCAACCTGGCATCAAGCTCGAATTTGCGCCCCCCGCCATATCCGGTGGCGCGGCTCAGATTCATCTGGAACACACTGGGATTGCTCTCTTGATAATGACGGTCTCCGCCAAAGAAGCGATCAATGTAGCTGGCGAAGCTGGTGACTTTCCCCGACAGGTAATCCCGCGGAGCCTGCATGGTATCGAAACTGTCTATCACTTGGGTCTGGGGTATGCCCGATTGAGGGGGGGGCTCGATAATAGTTTGAGTCTGCGGCACGCCTGATTGAGTCTGCGGCACGCCTGATTGAGTCTGCGGCACGCCTGATTGAGTCTGCGGCACGCCTGATTGAGTCTGCGGCACGCCTGATTGAGTCTGCGGCACGCCCGACTGGGGCATAGCTTGCTGTTCAGCAGCCAACAAGTGCAAGGGCACAAGCAGCACGATGCCCAACAATAAGCTGGCAGCAAACTTGCAGAACCAACTAGGTGGCGCTCTGTAATAAAGCATGTCGGGTAGGTATCTCACAGCACACTAAAGGCGTACACGCCGCCTAGGGCAACTTTCTGGCCAAGCGAAAACCGAAGATACTGAAACGCAATTCTGGCTTATTCGCATCGCGCATCGCGGCACGCACGTTGCTCGGTGCGTTGTTCCATGAGCCGCCGCGTAACACACGCTTCTCCGCATCGCCTTGCCAGACACTAGCGTCGCCAGGCGCATCCTTATAACTGGGGTGATAACTGTCTGCCGTCCATTCCAGCACGTTGCCCAACATGTCGTTCAGTCCGAAAGCATTAGCCTTAAAACTGCCCACAGGAGCAGTGTAGGCGAAGCCATCGATGCATTGATGCACCGACCAGGATGACGCGCCTTGAATGTGAGCTTGCGCGCTTTGATCGGCTGTATTCGCATATGCACAGGCCTCATCGGGATTGTCCCCCCAGTAACGCGCGCTGCTGGTGTTGCCCCGGGCGGCATATTCCCACTCGGCCTCGCTGGGCAAACGGTATTGTTTTCCGGTCTTGCGCGACAGCCAGATCGCATAAGCCTGAGCATCGCTCCAGTTGATACAGACGACCGGGTGTTTGTCTGTCTGCGGGTAACCGGGGGTGCGCCAATCGCGCTCACTGCGCTGCTCATATTTCCCATTCTCCAGCGTCCAGCATTTGTCGCCGGTGGCATACTTGGTCTGCTTCACGAATGCGGCGAACTGTGCCCGGGTAATCTCGGTCTTGCCCAGCGCGAAGGCAGCGACATTAACCTGATGCACCGGCCCCTCGTCATCGCTCCGCCCTGCTTCGGCATCGGGCGAACCCATAGCGAAGTGGCCGGGCGGGAGCACCACCATTTCGGGACAAGCTCGACAGTCACGAAAGACGGTGCCGGGTTTAAGCGGCTTGCTTACGTGAGCGTGCCTGGCAGCGTAGGCGTGACCAGTCCAGCCTATCAAGCTGATAGCGGCGATTAGAAGAATCAGTGAAAGCGGCGGAAAAACTGGCTTCATTTTCATTCGATGGGCAAAGACACAGCGTACTTATACGCCTTGCAAGCGCAAACAACTGTGCGCAAACGCACAGTGATGCGTATGAATTCACTCTCCAATCCAGACTCACCGCTATACGTGGATATTCCATGCTGGTGCTGCATTCATTACATGAGCAGGCTGATTGAGGTAAAGTGCGCGCCCCCGGCAATACACACCAAACATCACAGCTGGAGGTCAGCTTGGAAGCACAATCGGTATGCATGCATTGCGGCGCGTGTTGCGCCAGTTTCCGTGTGTCCTTCTATTGGGGCGAGTGCGACGATGCGCCGGGTGGTGTGGTGCCCAGCGCGGTGACCGAACCGCTCACGCCGCAGTTGTGCGCGATGAAGGGCACCAACTCAACCACACCGCGCTGCGAACAACTATTAGGCGAGATACCCGGCGCGCTGTGCCGCATCTATCCGCTGCGCCCCAGCACCTGCCACGATATGCAGCCCTATCTGCGCGATGGTTCGGTGAATCCGCAATGCAGCCGCGCCCGCGCCAAACACGGGCTGCCCGCCTTGATCGAACCCTCACCAACCTAGCTCGCGCTCACCGCGCTCAGCTCCTGCTGCATAGTGCCACGCCATCCGCTCTCAGCTGCGGCGGATATCTAAGGAAGCCCTAATGCACTGCGCGTTTGGAAAAGTCCCGGGGTCTGAATCCCAGCGCGGCAAGTGCGGCGAAATAGACCACTATCCCGCCCGTGACCAACAGGCTCAAGCGACCGATGCGCACCCAGCCGCTACCGTGCAGCCAACTGTCTGTCGAACCCATGCTGAACCACAGTGCGATGCCCAAGGCGAGAACAGCGATGACCACCTTGACGGAAAACTTCGCCCAGCCCGGTTCCGGCTGATAGATGGCGCGCTTGCGCAAGAAGTAAAACAGGATCGCAGAATTCAAACATGCACCCAAGCCGATGGACAGGGCCAATCCGGCGTGTTGCCAGTGCAGGAAATAAACGAACAGCAAGTTCATCAACTGGGTGAACAGCAGCGTGACGATACCGATCTTGACCGGCGTTCTGATGTCCTGTTTGGCATAGAAAGCCGGTGCCAGAATCTTGACCAGCAGGATGCCCATCAAGCCGACGCTATAGCCGATCAAGGCGTAGCTGGTCATCACCACATCGTGTCCGGTGAATGCGCCGCGCTGAAAGAAGGTTGCCAACAAGGGCACTGAGATCAAACCCAGCGCCAATGCGGCGGGCAAGGCCAGCATCACCGTCAGGCGCAAACCCCAGTCGAGCAACTTTGAATATTCCACCATATTCTTCTCGGCAAAGCATTTGGACAACGATGGCAATAAGATCGTACCGAGTGCTGCACCCAACAATCCCGAGGGAAACTCCATCAATCGGTCTGCGTAATACAGCCAGGACACGCTGCCCGCCACGAAGAACGAAGCGATGATGGTGTTGATGATGAGGCTGATCTGACCGATGGAAACACCGAACATCGCCGGCCCCATCTGCTTGATGACGCGCCACATGCCGGGATCTTTGAAATTCAGGCGCAGACTCGGCAGCATGCCAATCTGCTTCAAGAACGGGATCTGGAACGCCAGTTGTACGAAGCCGGCGATGAACCACGCCCAGGCCAAGCCGATTATCGGCTGCGCGAAATATGGCGTCAGCCACAAGGCACCCGCTATCAGACAGATATTCAGCAGGATAGGTGCGAATGCCGGAACCCAGAATTTGTTGTAAGTGTTGAGTATGCCTGCCGCCACCGCTACCAGCGAGATGAAGAATATATAAGGTGAGGTGATACGCAACATCTGCACCGTCAGGTCGAATTTGGCCGGATCCTTGATAAAGCCCGGTGCGGTGATATAGATGATGACCGGGGCAGCGATGATGCCGATCAGGGTGACGATGAACAACATCAATGCCAACATCGCCGTGACATGGTCGACCAATAGCTTGGTCTCGTCATGTCCGCGCCGTTGCTTGTATTCGCCGAAGATAGGCACGAAGGCTTGCGAGAACGCGCCCTCGGCGAACATGCGCCGCAACAGATTGGGCAAGCGCGTCGCCAGCACGTAAGCATCGTTTGCAATACCCGCGCCAAAGATCCCCGCTATCAGCACGTCGCGGGCGAATGCCAAAATACGCGACACTAATGTTAAGCCGCTGATGGTGGCGAGTGATTTAAGTAGGTTCATTGCTGGCGGTTAGACTCGGGTTGAAAAACGCCGCGCATCATAACATCGGCACGACGGGAAGCTGGTTTACACAGGGCGACGTAAAAAGATTTGCAATGATGACGCTTAGCCACTAGAATGCGCGCCTTTTATCGCAAGCCAAATTATCAAGGGGTCATCATGGCAAACACAGCACAAGCTCGTAAGCGCGCTCGTCAAGCAGTTAAACAAAATGCTCACAACAGCAGCCTGCGTTCTGAACTGCGTACCGCAATCAAAAAAGTGATCAAGGCTATTGAAGCTGGCGACAAAGCCGCAGCTGCAGCCGTATTCCAAACTTCGGTAAGCTCCTTGGACAGCATCGCTGACAAGAAGATCATCCACAAGAACAAAGCTGCTCGTCATAAGAGCCGTTTGTCTGCTGCAATCAAAGCAATGGCATAAACGCTGTCGTGCAGTCGCACGGCTAGATATGCCTGCTTGTAGTGCTAGCAATAGCCTGCAAACCCGACCAAGCCGACAGCGATGTCGGCTTGTTTGCTTTGCGATATCCCTGTTTTTACTTGCCTGAATAGCCCATCTTGGCTCAAGATACGCCTCTGAATTTTTTATCGACGGCGGACTGTCCGCTGTTTTTATTTATAAGGAAGTTACATGTCGCATGTGATGAATACGTATGCCAGATTACCCGTCGCTTTTGTCCGTGGTGAAGGCGCTTGGCTTTGGGATGAACAAGGCAAACGTTATCTGGACGGACTGTCCGGCATCGCGGTAAACACACTGGGGCATGCACATCCACGCTTCACTGCAGCACTGAGCGAACAGATCGGCAAACTGATCCATTGCTCCAACGTGTATCAAGTCCCGGGGCAGGAGCAATTGGCTGACAAGTTGTGCAGCCTGACCAGCATGCAGGAAGTATTCTTCTGCAATTCCGGCTGTGAGGCCAATGAAGCGGCGATCAAGCTGGCGCGCATGTACGGACATCAGCAGGGCATCGAATCTCCTGCCATCATCGTCATGGAAAAAGCCTTCCACGGACGGACACTGGCGACGCTCTCAGCTACCGGAAACCGCAAGGTACAAGTCGGTTTCGAGCCACTGGTCAAAGGTTTCGCACGCGTCCCCTACAACGATTTCACAGCGATACAACAAGTCGCTCAGAACAATAGCGACATCGTCGCAGTGCTGGTCGAGCCCATCCAGGGTGAAGGCGGCATACGCACACTGGACATCGAATACCTCAAACAACTGCGCGCCATCTGCGATGAGAATAATTGGCTGCTGATGCTGGACGAAGTGCAGTGCGGCATCGGCCGTACCGGCAAATGGTTCGCCCATCAGCACGCCGGCATCTTGCCGGACGTGATGACACTGGCCAAAGGTCTGGGCTCAGGCATGCCGATAGGCGCGTGCATTACAGCAGGCAAAGCGGCGAACGTGTTCGGCCCGGGTAACCACGGCTCGACCTTCGGCGGCAACCCCTTGGCCTGCACGGCAGGTCTCACCACCCTGAATGTCATCGAGCAAGATGGCTTGCTCGCCCATGTCAACAAGCTGGGGCGCTACTTCCACGACGCTTTTTCCACGCAATTGGCCGGTGTGAACGGCGTGGTTGAGATACGCGGACAGGGTCTGATGATAGGCATAGAACTGGCCAAACCCTGCGGCGAACTGGTCAAGCTGGCGCTGGCACAAGGCCTGCTCATCAACGTGACTGCAGACAGCGTGATCCGCTTGTTGCCGCCGCTCATCATGTCGCAAGCCGAAGCGCAGCAACTGGTGGCCGGCCTGTGCCCACTCATTAAAGAATTCCTCCAGTCTTAAAAATACGGAAACGCATCATGGTAAACAAACCGGTAAAGCACTTCCTGCAATTCAAAGACCTGTCCCGTGACGAACTGGAATACCTGTTCGAGCGCACTCGTATCATCAAAGAGCGTTTCAAGCGCTATGAGAAATATTGGCCGCTGGAAGACCGCACGCTGGTGATGATCTTCGAGAAGGCCAGCACCCGCACCCGTTTATCCTTCGAAGCCGGTATGCACCAACTGGGCGGCTCGGCGATTTACCTGAACACCCGCGACTCGCAGCTTGGTCGCGGCGAACCGGTGGAAGACGCGGGTCAAGTGATCTCGCGCATGTCCGATGTGGTGATGATCCGCACCTTCGAACAAAGCATTATCGAACGTTTCGCGGCACATTCCCGCGTGCCGGTGATCAACGGACTGACCAACGAATACCATCCCTGCCAGATCCTCGCCGACATCTACACCTATATCGAGCAACGCGGGACTATCAAGGGCAAGACCGTGGCCTGGATAGGCGACTCCAACAATATGTGCAACACCTGGCTGCAGGCCGCCGAGATACTGGATTTCAACGTGCATGTCTCCACCCCGCCCGGTTACGAGGTCGAGCCTGAGCGCGCAGGTTTGTTTGGCGAAGACCATTACGAAGAGTTCACCGACCCGATGGAAGCGGCTCGCGGCGCGGATCTGGTGACCACCGATGTGTGGACTTCGATGGGCTTCGAGGCCGAGAACGAAGAGCGCATGAAGGACTTCGCTGACTGGCAGGTGGATAGCGACATGATGCGCATCGCCGCCAAGGATGCGCTATTCATGCATTGCCTGCCCGCCCACCGTGGCGAGGAAGTGTCGGCCGAAGTGATGGACAGCCCCCAGTCGGTAGTATGGGATGAGGCGGAAAACAGGCTGCATGTCCAGAAGGCACTGATGGAATATTTGCTGTTGGGTAAGGTGGCTGGTTAAATGAATAACCGCACTCAGATGCAGCCTGTTTCGGCGGACGCTAACGTGAGCGCAGCGAACGTTAAGCCGCGCAGCGGCGGCCAAAATCGTTTGCGTGTACAAAAAACACTTATGGAATATCTATTGCTGGGCAAGATTGAATGACCAAAGCGTATGACTGAACCGACGACGCCTATGAACAATGAGCCGTCCAAAACTAGGGGCTTGGCCGACCACATCCTGCCCTCGTCGGCGACCATGATAGGTGTGTGCATGACCGTCATCAGCGTGTCGCAGCTGATACCCAAAGAGAACATCAGCAAACACGTGGACGAGATGCTGGCTTTCGATGGCCTGTTGTTTCTGGCAAGCGCCATGTTGTCGTACTTCTCGATACGCAATCCGCAGTATGCGGACACTTTAGAGCGGCGCGCCGATCTGGTTTTCCTGGTCGCCATCACCTTGATGGTCGTAATAGGCTTTGTGGTTTCCTTTGAATTACTGATTCACTAACTAAGATAGAAAAGATCATGTCCGATATCAAAAAAGTAGTACTCGCCTACTCAGGCGGCCTAGACACCTCAGTCATCTTGAAATGGCTGCAAGACACTTACCAATGCGAAGTGGTGACCTTCACCGCCGATGTCGGCCAAGGCGAAGAGCTGGAACCGGCACGCGCCAAGGCGCTGAAGATGGGCATCACACCCAAGAACATCTATATCGACGATCTGCGCGAAGAGTTCGTGCGTGATTTCGTGTTCCCGATGTTCCGCGCCAACACCGTGTACGAAGGCGAATATCTGCTCGGCACGTCCATCGCCCGTCCGCTCATCGCCAAGCGTCTCATCGAGATCGCAGCCGAGACCAACTCCCAAGCCATCTCGCACGGTGCAACCGGCAAGGGTAACGACCAGGTGCGTTTCGAGCTGGGCGCTTATGCCCTGAACCCGAATATCAAGGTCATCGCACCTTGGCGCGAATGGGATCTGTTGTCGCGCGAGAAGCTCATGGCCTATGCCGAGAAGCACGGCATCCCGGTCGAGATGAAGCACAAGCAAGGCGGTTCGCCCTACTCTATGGACGCGAACCTGTTGCACATCTCCTACGAAGGTCGCCATCTGGAAGACCCGGCAGCCGAAGCGGAAGAATCGATGTGGCGCTGGTCGGTGTCGCCAGAGAACGCTCCCGACGCAGCGGAATATCTGGAACTCGAATTCAGCAACGGCGACATCGTGGCCCTGAACGGCACCAAGATGAGCCCTGCCACAGTCTTGGCGAAACTCAATCAACTGGGTGGCAAGCACGGTATAGGACGACTGGATCTGGTGGAGAACCGCTACGTGGGTATGAAGTCACGCGGCTGTTATGAGACGCCAGGCGGCACCATCATGCTTAAGGCTCACCGTGCCATTGAGTCCATCACACTGGATCGCGAAGTTGCACATCTGAAGGATGATCTGATGCCGCGCTACGCCTCCATGATCTACAACGGCTACTGGTGGAGCCCAGAACGTCGCGCGATCCAGACGCTGATAGACCATACCCAAGCCACCGTGAACGGTTGGGTGCGAGTGAAGTTATACAAGGGTAATGTGATCGTAGTGGGCCGTGATTCCAAGACGGATTCACTGTTCGATTCCACCATCGCGACCTTCGAAGATGACAAGGGCGCCTACGATCAGAAGGACGCAGCCGGCTTCATCAAGCTGAACGCCCTGCGTCTGCGCATCGCGGCGAATCTGCAAAAACGTAAGTAAACACACGGGGACGGACGTGATACACGAGTTGAGCGGAGACATCTTGTTGAGCGGGGCGAAAGCCATCGTTCAGGGTGTCGCTCCCAATGATGATTTCCATCACGGCCTGGCCTTGCAACTGCGCGAGCGTATGCCCGCTATGTACAAGGACTTCCGCCATGTGTGTCAGACCAAGCACCCTAAAGCGGGCAGTCTGTGGACTTGGATGAGCGCCGATGGCCGTTACCTCGTCAACCTGTTCACGCAGGAAGGCGCATACGATCACGGCAGCAAACCCGGACGTGCCACGCTCAGCAATATCAACCATGCCCTGCATGCGCTACGCTCACTCGTGGAGAAGGAGCACATGGGCAGTCTGGCCCTGCCCCGTCTCGCCTGTGGCCAGACAGGCTTGGATTGGAGCGATGTGCGTCCACTCATAGAAAAGCATCTTGGCGATCTCGCCATCCCCGTGTACGTGTATGTGAATTATCAAAGGGGCGTCAAAGCCCAGGAACCCAGTAAATAGTCAAACCTAGGAGTCATCGTGTCGCAATTCGATCAAGTCAGCGTAGTAAAAAAAGGCAATGTATTCTTTGATGGCAAGTGCGTCTCGCACTCGGTGCTGTTCGCCGATGGCACACGCAAGACCGTGGGCGTGATTCTGCCCAGCACCCTCACCTTCAATGTTGGCGTACCGGAAGTGATGGAGATCACCGATGGCACCTGCCGTGTGAAGCTGGGCCATGAGACCGAGTTCGAGACCTACAGCGCAGGCAGCCAGTTCTCTGTGCCGGCTAACGGCAGCTTCATCATCGAAGCTAACGAAGTCGTGAACTACGTTTGCAGCTTCGGCTAAAAGGGCATCTCGCAAAATCCAAATCTCATCGCGATGCGTTGTTGCTCACAAAAAATTACTCCTAACATAGCCAACTATGCGTCGTCGTAATTTTTTGCTCCCGCCTAGCCTCGCTTCGATATTTGAATTTTTCGAGGCACCCTTAAAGTTTTTCGTAGGGTTGGCATTAGTGGTTTCATCGCGCAACCCAACATTGCTTACCCTACCAAACCAATAGGAGAACCCCATGCCATCTTTCGACATCGTTTCAGAAGTAGACAAGACCGAAGTCAAGAACGCCATCGACCAAACTAACAAGGAAGTCTCTACACGCTTCGACTTCAAAGGCTCTGACGCAAAAGTTGAGCAGACCGAACTCAAGCTCACTGTGTGGGCAGACAACGAATTCCAGCTCGACCAGATACAGGACATACTCAACGGCAAGCTGACCAAGCGCGGTGTGGATATCAAGTGTCTCGAGATCAGCGACAAGATCGAGAAGGTTAGTGGCAACAAGGTTAAACGCGGTTGTGAAGTGAAGACCGGAGTGGAGATCGAGCTGGCGAAGAAGATCGTCAAACACATTAAAGACAGCAAGCTCAAGGTACAAGCCAGTATTCAGGGTGACACCGTGCGAGTCACCGGCAAGAACCGCGACGATCTGCAGGAAGCCATTGCCTTCGTCAAGAAGACCATCAGCGACTTCCCATTGCAGTACCAGAACTTCCGCGACTAACTTGCGTTACCTATCGCTGTGCGCCGCACTATGCTTCTTTGCTACCACGCATAGTGCCTACGCAGAACAACCCGCCTACCCCAAACTACTCGCCGACGACATCGAGCATGTGATTAGCGCCCCCGCTCGTTGGGATACAACGGAGTGGCGCAACGCGGGCTGGTTGTTGCTGGGCATCCTGACCACGGCTGCCTTAGTAGATAAGCCGCTGCAAGATGAGATGCGCCGTCATGCAACCAACAACAATAGCTTGGTTCTGCAAGTCGAACGCTTGGGTGCACAATACTCGGTGGTAGTGCTGGGCGGCTTCTATCTGGCGGGCACGGCAGGTAACGAGACTGCCAGCGAGGTCGCGCAGGATGGTCTGGCCGCCAGCCTGATCGCCAGTGGACTGATCGCACCGACCATCAAGCTCGTCGTGGGTCGCAGTCGTCCCCGCAACGATAGCGGCACCACACACTTCAAACCTTTTTCCGACCTAAACGCCTCCTTCCCTTCTGGCCATACAACCGAAGCATTTGCGCTCGCCTCGGTGATCTCGGAACATTACGAGCAGCCTTGGGTAGGTTACGGTGCCTATGGCCTTGCCAGCATGGTCGGCTTGGCACGTAGTTACCACAGTGCTCACTTCGCCTCCGACATCGTGGCCGGCGCGGCACTTGGCACCTGGGTTGGGCAGAGCGTGGTCGAACATAATCAGACCTACCGTCACAACAGTCTCGCTCTGCTACCCGAAATCGGCCAGGGCAGTTTGGGTGTACGCTTGGCAGGTCGTTTCTAGTTAGAGTTAGAGGTAGACATGAAGAACAGCATAGATATACGCGTCGAATTCTCATTCAAAGGCGAGACCTACGATCTGTGTTCGCACATCGATCTGGATGCGCGCCTGTCACAGCAAGACCGCCCCCCTTCTTTCTATCAGGTGCTGGCGCGCGACCACAACATAGACACCATCTCTTACCTGTACGAAGTGATGCAAGAGGAAGACATCGAGTACTCCAACGCGCAAGGCATCGCGGCAAATTTTCTACGCGAGGGTGCGTTCGATATGGCGGCTTTCACCGACCACTGGCGCGAATATCATATCGCCGTGCTGGTACGCCCTATCGCCCAGCAAGTGTTGGGCATAGACGACCTTGAGCAGTATGCCAAGATACGCGATGCGCTGGTGATGGCTTATAAACTGGGGAGAGGCTGATGAAAACTGCGTTAGTGTTGTTTGCCGAGGGCAGCGAAGAATTGGAGACTGTCACCGTAGTCAATATTTTACGTCGCGGCGGTGTGCAGGTCAGTTTGGCAGGCTTGAAGGAGGGTGCTTTACGCGGCAGTCGCGGCATCACCCTGCAACCTGACACCACGCTGGATGCGGTAAGGGATAGCGAGTTCGACATGGTGGTCCTGCCCGGCGGCCAACCCGGCACCAATCACCTCAAAGCCGATGCGCGTGTGGCGAAACTCGTACAGCGCATGATGACGCAGGAAAAATATGTCACCGCCATCTGCGCCGCGCCCTCGGTGCTGGCGAAGGCAGGTTTGCTGGACGGCAAACGCGCCACCAGCTTCCCCACTTGCTTGGACGACTATCCCAAGGTCGCTAGGCAAATGAATGCCGTGGTGGAAGACGGAAAACTCATCACTTCACGTGGTCCCGGTACGGCCATGGATTTCGCACTAGTGTTGCTGGAACGTCTGATGGGCGCAGCCAAACGCCAAAAAGTGGAAGCCGGTCTGGTGCGCTAAGCGCAACTGTTACTCGTATCAGGCTATCAATGCCTCAGTCGTGACGAACTCGATCTGCGCACCATCATGTATCAACTGCTTGACCGCACAGTGACTGATCTCCTGCAAGATAGCTACGCGTTGCTCGGCAGTGACGCGCTCGGGAAAACTCACCTCGGTCATAAAGCGTGCCGGTAACAGCATATTGCCCTGACGCACCACCGGCTTGCAGCTGATCTCTATCCCCTCTGCACTGATAGCCAATGTCTTGCATGCCTTGCGCGTATATACGCCGGCACACCCGGCTAATGCGGCATAGGTCGCCTCTAAAGGATTGGGCAAACTTCCGTCCACTCCGTAGCTGACGACATGATTCTTATAGTGCACATGAAACTGATTACCATCGGTCATTGAAAGTTGGTACATAGCGACACTCCAATATATTAGTTACTTCTAATATACCATAATTAAAGTTCATGTGTACGAGCCTTAGCCTAAAAAAAAAGCCTGCCATCACTGGCAGGCTCGCTATGAAACAATGCGCTCTAGAAGTTGAGCTGGTAGCTTGCGCCTATGAATCTGAGGTTCTGAGTCATAGGTTGAGATACTGTGGTGTTATCCGAATACAGGAAAGGCACGCCGTTGTAGCCCCATTGCCAGTCGTCAGTCTTGAACTGCTGGTAGATGAAAGTCACCTTGATCTCGGAGACCTTATCAAGAAGATACTTACCATGCATATTCAGCTTCTTGGTACGGTAGTTGATATTGGGCAAGTAGTTACCGGGGAAAGGCTGCCCAGCGAAACCAGCGATATTGCCAGGACCACCCACATTCGAGGTGGCCACCACGTTATTAAAGGTGGTGATATCGTGTGACATCGTGATATCCATACCAAATAACAGGCTGGATGTTAGTTTGCCATTCACTCCTAAGCCCAAGGTATCGTCTATGTTCTTGGTGTCATCACCCAGACTCGCCTTGTTAACGTTCCATCGGTTGTAACTGCGTGTCATGTAACCATTGATGCGCCAAGTCTCACTGACCGTATAGGTGCTGTCCAGAGACACGGAGTCGCTAATCACAGTACGCGGGCCGGCGATAACAGGAACGATCTGTACCAGCACAGGTGCGGCACGTTTGAAATTATCCTGGCTATGTTCTAACACAGCCTGAAGAGACAGTTGCTCGGTCGCGTCCCAATCCAGATTGGCACGAACTTTGGTTCGTATCTTGTCCATATACATCTGTGGCAAGACACGATTACCCGTAGCCGTAGCACCCGGATTGAAAGCGACTAATGCGTTACCGACGGTACCAGTGGTGGTCACCCAATCTGTGTCTTTACCGCGTCTTTCCTTATACTCCAAGCCTATGGCACCATTGACGGTCTCGGATAAGGCTTTACGTACTTCGGTGTGGACACCGTATTCGTTCAAGACAGGACGGAACAACACCTGATTCGCGAACAACGCGGTGTTAGCCGGTGGTAAAGGCGTGGCCTTACGCTCCCAGTCTCCGCCCAGTGTGACCGAATAGCCCGAGTCGAAACGATAGATACCGTCCAGCTTGGCCGAAGTGCGAGTCTGTGAACCCGAACCCCAGTTGGTGGTGTTATTGAGCGCATTGCCGACAGTACCGTTGGTATTGTAGGTATAGATGGGTGTCTTATCGGCGCGATCCTCATAACGCAGGCTGCTGTTGACGGACAGATTCTTCATGGGGCGCATGGTCAAACCGACTTGCAGCAACTTGGTATCAACCACGCCCCCCAGATTGGCGGGTGCGGTCGCAGCGGGGGTAAGCCCCATGCCCACAAAACTCTCGTTCTGAGTCGCATGGGTATAAGCCGCTTTGAAGTTGCTTCGTGTCGTATCCGAGAACGCATAGTTACCGCTCAGATAGAGCTGATGGGCCTGATTATCGGGTGGCAATGCCACGGCGGACGAGGCCAGCTGCTGAACGGTCGAACTCCCTACAGCACCTCCGTTCCACAGCGCACCGCGATTCAACGTCCCCGGTACGACTGGGGACAGACTACCGTTGTTGTTCACATAGAAAGAACCGTAATAGCCCCCAGTCAACGCCAAGGCACCGCTACCCAAGTAATTCAGTTTTGCTTCAAGTTGTTGGGTGTTGGAGTCAATAGGCTCGGGGGTCAACAATATCGCCCAATTGGTCACACCGGTTCCCGCAGTGGGGCGCAAGGACATATCGCCCGAATCAAGGCCGGCACGCCCGAATAGACGCGCCCCCTTCTTATTCTCGGTTCTGAAGCTCACTTCGACCTGCATCTCGGGTGTCAGCCACTTGTTGCCGCTGACGCCCAAGGCAGTACGCTTGAGTTTCAACTCGACATCATGCCCTGCTACACCGTTGCTCGCAGCCAAGCTGTTAGCGGTAGCCCAAGCCGCAGGCATAGCAGGTCGAGCGATCAGATTGATGGTCGGCGTGGTAGTGCCTATGCCGGTCATCCCGGTATGGATGATGTAGGGGTCGCGACGCACGATCTCGTTGTAGTCCAGCTGGTATTTCCAATCACCCTGTTTGTTCTGCGAGAAACTCAACTCGCGGGTGTCCAGACCCAGATTGCGCGCGCTGAAGGTGGTCCACAGACCTGTCACATCATCGCGCTTGTTGAACTCGCCATCCAACAGTACCGAGGCATTCTGATACAGGCTGGTGTACTGCGAGAAGCGTATCGCATCGTTACCGCCGCTCTGCCCCGACACACCAACACTCACAAAACTTTCCGGTGACATCAACGCTTGCAGCTCAGGATCCACTTCAGCGTAAGCCGGACTATAGGCCAGCAAGATCGCGGCGGCTATCGGTAGCAGATGGAACTCGATCACTTTTTTATTACTCATGATATATCTCCCTTTAGCGCAAGAAGAAGGCAGGTGGAAGCAAGTTCTGTCCGCCGTTCGGGTTGTTACTGCCGTGGATCTCGGTATGGCAGTTCAAGCAACCACGTCCTTGCTCGATAAATGTGTTCTGTTTGGAACTGGTGTTCGATACTGCTGGTGCGACACCGGCGACACCGGGTGTACCGTGGCCGCTGTGGCATTGGTAGCAGACCAATGGTGGGCGTGCCTTCAGCAGGTTGTCCGCAGTCGTACCGTGTGGCATATGGCAGTTGGTGCAATCGTCACTAACGGGTCTATGGTTATGCACGAACGGGCCGCGTTTCTCCATGTGGCAGGTGTAGCAGGTCTCGACCACGGAATCGCGTTTCATCAACTTGGGCCCGGCAGAGCCGTGCACGTTATGGCAATCGGAGCAACTCACTTTGCCTTCCAGTACGGGATGGTGTGACGGTTTGTTGACCTGAGCGCGTTGCTCTTTATGACAGGTGAAACACACTTCTGGCTGCGTGCGTTTGTCGCGTACTTTGTCGTGCGCGGCATGCACGGAGTGACATGAGGTACACGCGACACCACGGGTCTCGTGCGCGCTACCTGTCCACAGATGGCGGCTGCTGTCCTTTTGGTGACAAGTCAGACAGGCAGAATTGCGTTCGGCAGCCGGAGTGGCCGTGTTCTTGCCGAAAGTGCGATCGGGTTTGGGCGGCTTGTCACTGCCCTTATAGCCAATATGGGCGGCACTATCGCCATGACAACTCGTGCAGGTCGGCGTGCGACCATCAGCGTTGCTACCATGGCGGGTCTTACCGATAGCCAAGAGTTGCGGGGAGTCCGACTCGTCATGGCAGGAGGTACATTTCGCATCACCCTTGAGTACGATGTCCTTGGCTGAGGCCTTTACCGCCTCTACAGGCGCTTCAACCGAAGCAGCTGATACTTCCGAGGCTAGGATGGTTGGTGGCAGATCGGAGGCAGCCAGATACATTCTGGCAATCTCTTTACCCATGTTGCGGTTGCCAATATCCGCAGCGGATGCGGCAGGCAAAATCATCACCGTGCCGAGCAAGGCATATGTGATGAATATTTTTGATAATGGTTTCATTTAATACTCCCTTACATTGTCGTTATCAGCCCCTGCACATCGCTGGAAGCCATACTCAAGCTTGCGCTAAAGAGAAAGGATCCAACCGACCAGATTCTTGATCGCACCTTGATCTTGGGTATCGATGATCTTGTGGTTTTCCTCAGAACCATCTTCGAGCTTGACCTTCGGCCCTGTAGTGATCTGCTTAACCAATGTTGCTTCCGCATCGGCCTTGCCTTTGTACTTCAATGCGATCTTTTTGTAGGCAGGCCCCTTCTTGGTCTTGTCTACGGCATGGCATTTAAAGCAGTCGTTCTTCTTGGCCAACGACTTGGCGGCATCTTCATCCACGCCTGCGTAAGCTGGGGTCATGATGGCTACAGCCAGAGTGATTGCGATGCCTGCGATGATTTGCTTCTTCATATTGATTCTCCTAAATAAAAATTAATAAATGGTTATGTATGTTTGCTTATTCAACTAAGCGTTTCCTACAAATCCGATGATTACCAGCACCAGCAAGGTCAATCCAATCGCTATCAAAGTGAGGCCCAATATCTTCGAAGCGTCTTTCATCCTTCCTGAAGGTGGATCGACCAGGTATTTCTCCAACTCACCCGATTCGACCAGACGGTTGTAGTGCTCGGTATGCTCACGCTTGAACTCTTCGACAGGGACCGAACCGGTGAACATCACCACATCAGGTGGTGGGAATTTGTCGGGACGGAAGTGGTTGTTGAAGAAGTGCACGGTGAACAGGAACACCGCCGCCAGGAAGGCTTCTTCACCATGTACTAGCGTCAGCACGTTGAACATCCAACCAGGCAGGAACGAGGCGGTGATATGTGGGAAGGCCAGCATCAAACCACTGGTACCAATGATGCCCACGCCCCAGAACACCGCCCAGAAGTCGAACTTCTCCCAGTAGGTCCAGCGATCGAACACGGGGCGCTCGCCTTTACCGAAGAACCACTTGAACATGCCGATGATGTCCTTCAGGTCTTGCCAATTAGGGATGAGCGAATCTGGACCAAACCATTTGAAGGTTTTGCTGCGCAGCAGCTTCTGCAGCACATACATCAGCTGGATAATAAAGATGCCGAGGAAAGCCGAGGCAGCAACACGGTGGATGATGCCCGCGATCTTTGCTCCGCCCAGCGCACGTACGACGGTATGTGCCCAATCGGTATCGGCATAGAACACCAACATGCCGGTCGTGATCAGCGTCATGGTCACCAGCGCGAAGAGTAGATGCGCACCGCGTGCCAACTTGCTGAAGCGACGTATCTGCTTACCCTTGGCTGCGGCCTTCAACAACTCATTGGTGCGCAGATGCTGCTCGGTGTAGCCCTTGGGGTTATAGAACACACGGCACCCGTCTTTATATTCGCGGTAGTACCACAACGCGGAATGTACCCAGAAGAAGGCGAACACACCGGCCAGCAAGCTCAACATGAACTTGGAAGCGATCCACATCTGCGGATATTTCTCAAAGTCATGGGTGTTTGCATGCGGTGCGAAAGATACGAAACCAGGTGTGGCCTTTTGCAGACCTTGCCAACCTTCTTTACCGTTGTGGCATTGCTGGCAAGTCTTCAGTCGATTATTTATGTGCACCTTGGACTCAGGATCCGAGGGAGGCAGGATGCCGTGGCTGCCGTGGCAGTTATAGCATTTGGCGGTATAGCCATAACCCAGCGCGTTGACCTGACCGTGGAAAGTCTCGGAATAGGATTTCAGATTCTCTTTATGGCAACCACCGCAAGCCTGCACGATATCCAGTTTGAAAGACTCTCTGGAGGTGCTGGTGATGCTGTGTGAAGTATGGCAATCAATGCAGACCGCGGCCTTGGGGTTATGTTCGTCGAGTACCTTTTTTCCGTGAACAGAAGTCGCATACTCCTCCAACTGGTCGGTATGGCATTTCTCACCGCAGGTATTGGGGATGGTCAAGTGCCAGGAAGTACGGTCCGGGCTACCTTGTGGGGGGACGTTGAAAGAGTGCGTGTCATGGCAATCGTCGCAACTGGCATTGACGCGAGTCGGATCATCCACATTCTGCTTGGCATGAAAGGTGGTTTTATAAGCCGCTATGTTGGCGACCACCACGCCCAGACGGGGTTTGTCTTTGGTTTGCTTGTTCTGTTGGGTGGTAGCCCAAAGCTCGGTATGACACTGCACACATCCCACGGTCTTGGCAAGCTCACCAGCATGGGGCTCGCTGGCGTCTTTGATGCCGGTGTGACAGGCGACACACGCCATCTCGGCATGCACGCTCTTGCTGTATGCAAGCTTCCTAATCGCATGCAGCGTGCGCATCTGGTCTTCCGCACCGGGAACTTTGATGTCTTTGCTGCCATTGTGACATTTCAAACAATCGGCATTATCAAGCTTGATGCCGGACTGCGCCTGAGTCACCGACGTGTCATTGGCGTTCGCAACAGGGCCGAGCAACAAAGATGCGATCACCAACCAAGGAAGAAGTAATGCGGGATTCATAGATTCTCGTATGTTCAGGAAAGCCAATATCGACGCCCCATACACAGCATAAACAGTGCCACGTTTGCACTTACCGCCAGATTCCACCCTGCCCTCATCCGATTTTATAAATATACCTGATGATTCAATCAATTGGCTTAGCCAAAATAATCACAAAAATGGCACGCAGCCCCCCCCATGATCAGGACAGCAATGGCCTGTACGGCGGCACGGTTACTATCTGGTAACATGAACTTAAAACCGGGGCGAGGATGAGCGCGGCAGAGTGTTAATAAGCGCAGCCATGCAAGTCGTGGCAAGTGCCGGACCAATCCTCTCCCTGCCTTGCTCAGTCAACTTTTCGGACTATTGCATCAAATACTGAAAGTGCACTGAGGCATAAGACTTGCTCATATGAGCTTGAACTGTCATGACTCTGCTGCAACGGACGACAATGCGCCTAACCCCTTGGGACAGATGCAACCAATAGCGAGATGCCATGTTTCCATACGGTAACCGAAACATGCTCCATATAAAAATGGTTACCATTAAGTAACAAACTACAGGATACCTTCTTGAAACCCTTAACTTTGCTACGGCACACCTTACTTTTCTTGATGCTACTGACTACAAGTGCGGTGCTGGCTGAGCAAACTCTTCAGCCACTCAGAATGGGCATCACCACCGCCACGACCCGCAACCAATATGCATTACTGGAAGATTGGCGTGCTTATCTTCAAGAAAAGCTAAATCGCCCCGTGGAGTTCGTGTTTCGCGATAGCTATGGCGAAAATATCGATCTAATGAGAGAGAAGAAATTGGATTTCGCCTGGTTCTCCGCTGCCGCATTTCTTGAGAACAGAACACAAACGAATCTGGTGGTGACCCCGTCATATCATGGCAAACCATACGATCAGGCCTACCTGATCGTGGGCGCTGCCGATACGAAGACAAAATCATTACTGGATCTGAAAGGCAAGATCTTCGCCTATGTCGATACCGATTCATGTGCCGGCTATCTTGAGCCCAGGTACCAATTACGTCTCAGCAATCAGGATCCAGATCAATTCTTTCAAAAGACATTCCTCACCCATGACCACCAAAAGGTCGTCGCTGCGGTGGCGATAGGCTTAGCCAATGGCGGCACGATGTCGGGGTACGCTTGGGACGCATTGGCGATTGATCGACCCGACATTACAGCTCAGACACGCATCGTCTCAAGGTCTGCAGAATATGGCTTCCCACCCATCATCGTGCGCCGCACACTGAACAGGAAGGAAATATCTAAGATGCGCAATGTGTTGCTGGGGATGTCCAAGGATGCGGAGGGGAAAAAGATACTTGCGCGGTTTAATCTTGATGCTTTCATAACGTCTGACCCCAGGCTATATGAAAGCGTAGCGTTGATGATGAAGCATCTAGACCAGCAATGAGATATTTCCTCAATCTCAGCTATCGCTACAAGATGCCACTGTGGGGGGGCTTCCTCATCTTGATGTCGACCTTGGCAGTCTCGACCTGGTTCATGCTCAACAGTTATAACCAACTTGAGGCCGAACTGGCTATTGAATCAGAGAAACTGGGCTACTCAATCAAATCCAATCTGTTCTCGGCGATATTGCGCGACGATGTATGGCACTCGTTCGAGATTATCACCGAAGCGAGTCATCGCGGGAGCTCGGACAGGGTTCTAGTAGAAAATATTTTGGTCGTCGACAACGCGCAACAGGTCGTGGTCGCCACACAACCAAGAGAAGCACCGATGCTAAGCGAGTTGAGCACCTTGAGTCCCGAGTTCGCGGAGGTGGCAGAACGCATCGTGACGATGAACGGGGAAGAAACCAAAACGATATACTTGCCGCATTCCAAGCACTACTACTCACTGATCCCCATCACCAAAGATAACACCATCCTTGGCACTTTGATCATCGTCCATTCCAAAGATGTGTTCCTGCCACTCTTCGCCAACAGCGCAAAAGAGGCAGGAACCATAGGTGCACTCGTGCTTGCCGTGCTACTTCCGTTTAACTGGTATTGGGGCAGACGTATGGCACTACCGTTGGTGCAACTGGCTGAACGTATGGAACAGTTAGGCAAGGAATGGCCAGAGAATCTGGACCCGAAATTATACGAATATCGTGACGAATTCGGACGACTATTCGATGCCTACAACCAATTACTGAGTGACCTCAGAGGCAAAGAGGCACTGGAATTACATATGGTGCAATCCGAACGTTTAGCCGCTTTGGGGCAACTCGCCGCAGGCATCGCCCATGAGATCAACAACCCCTTAAGCGGCATGCTGACGGCCATAGACACATTGAAGTGCCATACCGACATCAGCCCGCTGACCAACAAGACCATCGCGCTGATCGAGCGCGGACTGTTACAGATCAAGGACACCGTGGCAGCGCTACTGGTCGAGTCCAAGCTAAAGAGCCGCCATCTAATCTCTCAGGATATCGATGATGTATTGACCCTGATCTCGCCTATGGGGGGCAAGAAGGCTTTGCACATCGGATGGCACAACAGCCTGACGGAGGAGGTCGCCTTGCCCGCCACTTTCATCCGCCAAATAATGATCAATCTGCTGCTCAATGCCATCAAAGCAGCCTCACAACAAGGTGATGTTGATTGCGATATTTCGGTGGTCGATGGCCATCTGAGCATCTCGGTAAGCAACAATGGCAAGATGCTCACAACGGAGCAGATATCGCATCTGTTCGAGCCCTTTTCAACCCTGAGCGAAGGCGGACATGGATTGGGCCTGTGGGTCACCTACCAGATCGTGACCCAGCTCGGCGGCAATATCTCGGTCCGAAGAGAAAACGATGACCACATGAACTTCACCGTAAAGATCCCGCTGGGAGAAAAAGCTTGAACACCCCCACATACCATATCTGCCTGATAGAAGACGACCTCATCATGGGTGAGGCGCTCTCGGATCGCTTCCAGCTTGAAGACTATCACTGTGACTGGTTCAAGACCGGAGCGGAGGCGACCAAAGCGCTAGGCCGCAATCATTATCATGTGGTGGTATGCGACATCCAGCTCCCTGACATCAACGGCGAGGACCTGTTCAAACAATTGAAAGCCACGGAAGCAGCGTTGCCGCATTTTATCTTCACCACCGGATATGGCACCATAGATCGCGCCGTCAGGCTGCTCAAGCTGGGTGCACAGGACTATCTCACCAAACCGCTGGACATCCATGCACTGCTGAAATCGATACAAACACTCTGCTCACGTTCGGTCTGCACCGTTACCCGCGACACTATGCTGGGCGTCTCCGGTGCGATGCGTCAGATTGAAGCGCTGCTGCCGCGCATCGCACAGAACGCAACGTCGGTATTGATCACCGGCGAATCAGGCGTGGGCAAAGAACGCTTGGCGCGCGCACTGCGCAGCCATTACGACCCCGATGGAAAATTTCCATTCGTGACGGTCAACTGCGGCGCGCTTACCGAAAGCCTGCTGGAAGCCGAACTGTTCGGTCACGTCAAAGGCGCATTCACCGGTGCGATACGCGACAAACAAGGTCTGTTCGAACTCGCCGACGGCGGCACGTTGTTTCTTGACGAAGTTGGCGAGATGTCACCCGCCATGCAGGTCAAACTTCTCCGTGCGATACAAGAAAGACAGATCGTGCGCGTCGGTGCGGACAAGCCCATCCGCGTAGATATCAAATTGGTCTGTGCCACCCATCAAGACCTCAAGCTCATGGTCGAACAGGGTAAGTTCCGCGAAGACCTGTACTACCGCATCCACGTCATCCATCTGCACATCCCCCCGCTACGGGAAAGGAAAGAAGACATCTTGTGGTTGACGGAACGATTGCTGGAAGACTGGAACACTGCGAACACTGACGCCCGCACACTGACTCCGTCGGCCGAACAGGCGGTGTTGAACTATCCGTGGCCAGGCAACGTGCGCGAGTTGAAACATTGCCTGGAGCGAGCCTGCATCCTATCGCAGCAAACCCAACTCAGTACCGAACTGCTTTTTGGCGATGCCCCCATCCCGCCGCAAGAGGCAGTCGCCTCTATCGAGTCACTGAGTGAATATATCCATACCTGTGAACGCAAATACATACAGAACTGTTTACACATGAACGACGGACATATTGCCGAGACCGCTGCGGCCTTGGGCATCAGCCGCAAGAACCTATGGGAAAAGATGAAAAAACTAGAGCTATAACACAATCCATCGGATGAAATACCAAACAAAAGTTCAGCCATATGCACCCACCCCGCATGTGTGAGATTCGATTATTACATTCGAACGTCACCATTTAGTGACATGGGTTTTATTGCATCGATTGATTGGTTACTAATTTGTAACGTCACATCCCATCACGCTAAGCGACCCTCTAGCAGACCGCTACTACCCATAGATACATAGACTCTGCTCAGAACGGTGGAACGATAAAACCGTTACCACCTAGTAACCAAAACTCACTTCCACTGCTGAATCCCCCCGAGAATTCCTTACAAAACGCTCAATTTCGTTCGACTTAAAACTTTTCAGAGGATGCGAAATTGTTTCTCAACACATTGAATAAATTTTATTTTTACAATTTAACGGGCTGCGCTTTAAATTGAAGGAAATCACAATATTCTCTTGGCATGATTAATGCTGCAATTGGGGTGGAAATTTTAAATTCTAATCGAGACCACTATCATGAACAGCATCAAAATAAATCTACTAAAATTACTTGAGACAGCCTTTGCCATCGCACTTGTCTTTACGCTCTCAGGTTGCGGTGGCGGTGGCGGTACAGCTTCTTCCGCCCCCCCCGTAGCCGCTAATACAATCAACGGTATCGCAGCGACTGGCGCACCTATCGTTGGCTTGGTATCCATCAAAGATTCATCGTCGCCCTCCAAAGAACTTACGGCATTCACCGCTAGCGATGGGTCTTTTGCATTCAGTACTAGCGGTCTTCAGGCCCCATTCATGTTAAAGACCACAAGTGGCGGAAAAAACCTTTACTCATTCTCTGAAACGAGCACTGGTTTGATCAACATCACACCGTTGACAAGTATCGCTGCGAGTGTCGCGGTAGGCGGTGCCAACCTTGATGTACTTTATGCAAACGCAACGGCTACGAGTATCGCTGCGGCAGCGGCAAATATTGCTGACTCAGTTACCGTGGTGCAGAGCGTACTCTTCCCTTTGCTGAACCAATATGGCGTGACCGGCAACATACTAAGTGCGCCGTTCTATGCCAATCACACCGGCGTTGACTCCCTGTTGGATATGATCAATGTCACAATTGCCGCCAACGTTATAACGATTACCAACAAGAGCAATTTATCTACCATCTTCAGCGGCTCTTCGTCATATTTTGTAACGCTAGTCGGCACAAAACTACCCTCGCTGACCGGCATCTTTAATGCAGTGAACATACCTGCTCCACCCGTCATGATTGGTTACGCGCTTTACACTGCAAACTGCTCCGGCTGTCATGGCAACGTTGCTAACTCTGCCCTGTTCGGGATGAGCACGCCAGCGACCATCTCGGCAGCGATAGCCAGAGATTTGGGCGGCATGAGCTTCCTCTCAAAATTAACCCCCGGGGAAATACAAGCTATCGATCTTGCGATTAACAATCCTAGGGCTGCACCCGCGACCCCTGCAGTTCCTTTATCTGGCTCAGGCGTACCTAGTGTGCCATCTACCGGCTCAACTTTGTACAACGCTAATTGCGCTACTTGCCATGGTCCCTTGGCCACATCGGCCAAGTTGGGCGCCTCGTTCGTGCGTATCCAAAATGCGATCAGCGGCAATGTGGGTGGCATGGGTGGCCTGCCCAACCTTACGGCGCTTACCGGCGCGGACTTGCAAGCCATCGAGGCAGCCCTCAATCCTGCACCCGTAGGCGCTCCAGCATCCGGCGTACCCGCCACACCCCCAGCATCGGGTGTACCAGCCACTCCGCCAGTAGTCGTTGATGGCGCGGCGCTATATGCCAGCAATTGCTCTGGCTGCCATGGCTCCTTGGCAACATCAACCAAACAAGGGATAACCATCGCACGCTTCCAGACAGCCGTGACCAATAACACAGGGGGTATGAGTTACCTCTCGACATTAAGTGTCAATCAGGTACAGGCCATCGTCACTGCGCTGACACCAGCGACGTCCACCCCCACCCCTACGCCAAATCCTAATCCGACACCAAACTCGACGTTATATGCCACAGCTTGTGCGAATTGCCATGGACCTCTAGCAACTTCTGCCAAAGCAGGTGCAACCGTAGCCAGAATCACCACAGCGATAGGGCCAGGTGTAGGTAGCATAGCTAGCATGGCATATTTATCCACGCTAACACCGGCTGACATCACCACGATTGCAAACTCGCTAGCAACCATCACGCCGCCTGCGACTCCTGTCGTACCAGCCTGCGGTAGTTGCCACGCGCTTCCTCCCGCTACCGGCATGCACTTATTCCATCTCACAAACAGGAAGGCTGTGAGATTGGCCATCACCTGTGCGACCTGTCATGGCGCTGGTTATAGCACCACAGTCACCACCGATAAATTGCCAGCAACTCATAACAACGGGGTCAAGAATATGGCGACAGGCATCCCACCCGGATGGACGCCAAATGCTACGCCAGCAACAGGGGGGACTTGCAGCAATGCCTGTCATGGAAGGCAAACCTGGTAACCTTGACTGACAACTACCATCATTGAACCACCATTAAGATAGGAGCCAGAATAGGCTCCTATCCTTTTGTGCTTCCTTAACGCAGATTGATGATGGGCCAGGCTTGAAGTTCGGCATGCGCACGCAAGGTGTCATCTGGATTAGCTGCGACTGGATGACGCACAATCTTGAGCAAGGGTAAGTCGTTGAGTGAGTCGCTGTAGAAAGTGGTGTCCTCAAAACTATCTAGCGTCCAGCCGCGTGCAGTGAGCCACTGGTTTAAACGGGTGATCTTGCCTTCCTTGAAACTCGGCACTCCCTCTACACGACCCGTGAATTCACCATCCTGTTGTTCTGGCTCGGTGGCAATCAGGTGCTCTATACCGAACTCGCGGGCGATAGGCGCGGTGACGAAGCTGTTGGTGGCAGTGATGATGACACACACATCACCTGCAGCCAGATGCCGGGCAACCAACTCGCGCGAGGACTGCGTGACCATGGGCATGACGCTCTCGCGCATGAACTGTTGATGCCAAGTGTCCAGCGTGCTGCGCGGATGACGCGACAATGGCTTGAGCTGGAAATTGAGGAACGCGTGTATATCCAGCGTCCCCGCCTTGTATTGCTCGTAGAACTTCAGGTTCTGCGCCTCGAACAGTTCAGCATCCAACACCCCGATACGAATGAGGAATTGCGACCATTCGAAGTCGCTGTCGCCGTTGAGCAGGGTGTTATCCAAGTCGAATAAAGCTAATCTCATCAAAGTTCCAATTCCGGTTGCATGATCTGTTTTAAAAGTGGCACCGAGGGTGTGCGGTGCAGACTCAGCGAATGCGCATCCAGTTCGTCCAACACCTTCATCAGACTGGGCAAGTCGCGCCGCCCGTGACGCAGCAGATACTGTATGACCTCCTTGGGCAGACGATAGCCTTTGTCCTTGGCGTGCTGTTTCAAGGCGAGCGACTTTTGTTCATCGCTCAAGGCGTGCAACTGATACACCAGACCCCAGCCTAAACGCGTCCTGAGATCTTTACGCACAGTGAGATTCTGCGGTGCTTCTTTGCCGCTCACCAGCAGCATGCCTCCGGCTTCGCGCACCTGATTGTACAGATTGAACAGATCGATTTGCGCTTGCTCGGTGAGCTTTTCAACATCGTCTACCGCGACCACGTTGCACACATCGGGCACGCTGCCTTTGGCATACACGGCACGTTGTTCGAGCGCCTGCGCCGCGCCGATGATGGCTTGCAAGAGATGACTCTTGCCGCAACCATGCTCGCCCCAAACGTAGAATATGCGCTCGCCACTCTTGGCTCTGCAGCGCTTGCGCTAAGCCGGTCAACAATTCCCGATTGGCACCGGTCACGAAGTTATCCAGCGTGGGCCACCAGTCCGGGGTAATGTCTAATAACAGTTGACTCATAAGACGCGATACATAGAACTGGACAGATACCATGCCTTGGCATGGCGCAGCGCAACCAACAGGATCGCGGACAAGGGCAAGGCCAGCAGGATACCGAAGAAACCCATCAACTGACCGAAGGCCAGCAGGGCGAAGATCACTGCTAGCGGATGCAGGCCGACGCGCTCACCGACCAGACGCGGGGTGACCACCATACCTTCCAATAGCTGTCCGAGTGCAAACACTGCCCACACCCATACCACGTCGGATAAGGACGTGAACTGCATCACCGCTGCCAAAGTCGCCAGAGCAAACCGACCAGCATGCCCAGATATGGCACAAACACTAGCATCCCTGCCACGACACCGATAGGTAGGCGAACTCCAAGCCCGACCAACCACAACACGATGACATAGAACACACTCATCAACACCATCACCGCAAGTTGTCCGCGCAGGAACTCGGCGAGTACCGCATCTACCTCAATGGCGATCTCGTGAACCTTGTCATAACTGTGGCGCGGTATCAGTTCGTCGACACGGCAGACCAGATTGGGCCAGTCGCGCAGCAGATAGAACATCGCCACAGGTATCAGCAACAGATTGGCGAACACCGCCATGATCACCCCACCGCTATCACTCAACCAGGGTAATAACTTCCCGGCAAGGCCGCCGGCACTTTGCCAATGTGTGAGGGCGAAACTCTTCAACAAGTCACCATCCCATTCCAGCGACACACCCAACAGTTGTTGCAGGTGTGGCAGGAATTTGCTGCGCAAGGTATCGATGAACACAGGCAGACGCGCACTCATATGACCCAGCTCTTTTTCCAGCAAAGGCAGCAGAATGAGCAACAACAACACGCTGAACAACAATAAGCCAAGCATCACCAGCAACACCGCCAAGGTGCGCGGCAGTTTGCAGCGTACCAAGCGCTGTACAAGCGGATTGCAGATGTAGGCGAGAATCGCGGCGGCTACAAACGGGGTCAATATCGGGCTGAGCAGATACAAGAGCACACCCAGCACGGCGGTAAACGACAGCCATTGCACAGCAGCAAAGCGTGGTAAGGTCATTTCGGGTAAAATTCGGGGTTGAAAAATCGTGCGGCACTTTACCTTTTAGAAAGCGAGAACTCAACTTGAATACCACCAACACTAGCCTTTCCTACCGCGACGCAGGTGTCGATATTGACGCGGGCGACCAACTGGTCGAAAACATCAAGCCTTATGCCAAGCGCACCATGCGCCCGGAAGTATTGAGCGGCATAGGCGGTTTCGGCGGTCTGGTGGAGATTTCCAAGAAGTACAAAGAACCCGTGCTGGTATCAGGTACGGACGGCGTGGGTACCAAACTGAAGCTGGCTTTCGAACTGAACATCCACGATACCGTGGGCATCGATCTGGTGGGCATGAGTGTTAACGACATCCTGGTTCAAGGCGCCGAGCCGCTGTTCTTCCTCGATTACTTCGCTTGCGGAAAACTGGACGTAGCGGCGGCGACCGAAGTCATCAAAGGCATCGCATCCGGCTGCGAACAAGCGGGTTGCGCACTGATAGGCGGCGAGACCGCCGAGATGCCCGGCATGTATCCGGCCGGCGAATACGATCTAGCCGGCTTTGCGGTAGGCGTGGTGGAGAAGGCCAACATCATCACCGGTGATGCGATCTGTGTGGGCGACGTGGTGCTCGGTATGGCATCCAACGGCGCACACTCCAACGGTTACTCGCTGGTACGCAAGATTATCGAGCGTAACAAGCCCGACATGAACACCAAGTTCGACGGCGAACGCACCCTCAGCGAAGTCATCATGGCGCCGACACGCATCTACGTGAAACCCCTGCTGGCCTTGATGCAGAGCATGACCATTAAAGGTATGGCTCACATCACCGGCGGCGGTATCACCGAGAACGTGCCGCGCGTGTTGCCCGCCAACATGGTGGCCGTCATCGACAGCAAGTCCTGGCAGATGCCCAAGTTGTTCCACTGGTTGCGTGAGCAGGGCAACGTCGCCGAACAGGAGATGTATCGCACCTTTAACTGCGGCATAGGCATGGTCGTCATCGTCGCTAAAGCCGATGCAGCCGCAGCTATCGCCCTGCTCAATGCGGCCGGAGAGCACGTATATGTGATAGGCGCTATCCGTGCTCGCAACGGCGAGGAACATCAGACTCAAGTGGCCTAAGGAAAGTTGAGAATGGGCCGCTTAAACCTTGGTGGTAAGCTGGAAGTCTGTTCCACTAAGTCACGAAGTGTCGCTCCACTTCCCACTTACCATTTTCCGATTCATCCATCATGAAGAAAATTGTCATCCTTATCTCCGGTCGCGGCAGCAACATGGAAGCGCTGCTGGAAGCCAACCTGCCCTGCACCATCGCTGCAGTGATCAGCAATCGCGCGGATGCGGAAGGATTGCGGATCGCACAGCATAGGGGCATTCCCACAGAGGTGGTCGCTCATAAGGACTTTGCCGACCGCGAGAGTTTCGATGCGGCACTGGCCAAGACCATAGATGTGTATCACCCCAATGTCGTGGTGCTGGCGGGCTTCATGCGCATCTTGAGCGCGGGCTTTGTTAACCGCTATTACGGCAGACTCATCAACGTCCACCCCTCGTTGCTGCCCGCTTACCCAGGCATGAACACCCATGCGCGCGCCTTGCAGGACGGCGTGAAGGTACATGGCTGCACGGTGCATTTCGTCACACCTGATCTTGACCACGGCCCTATCATCGTGCAGGCGGCGATACCAGTATTGCCGGACGACACCGAGCAGACTTTATCCGAACGTTTGTTGTACCAGGAACATCGCGTGTACCCGCAAGCCATACGTTGGCTGTGCCAGGATCAGGTCGAATTGGATAAGCAGGGCAGAGTCCATTTTCGCTTCCCCATACAAGCTGGCTACGCACTCATCTCACCGGGACTGGAATAGCTATGCGCTGGCTCATGCTGCTGTTTGCGACCCTGTCGCTGCACAACGCGCTTGCGGCAACGGCAGAATTGCCGCCGAGCAGCGTGCATGCGCGCTATGTGGTGATGAAAGGCGGCATCGAGATCGCCGAGATCAATGAAGTCTACAGCCGCAAAGGTGGCAACTACAGCCTGATCAGCACCGCCAAAGCACTCGGCGTATTGGCACTGTTCAAGCGGGAGAAAATCATCATCCGTAGCGATGGTCTGATAACCAAACAAGGATTGAAACCACTTAAATTTGGCTATCAGCGCGAAGGGGATAGCTCAAAAGACAGTCATGCCGACTTTGTCTGGGACAAACAGCAACTCAGTTTGAACAGCGGTAGCCAAAAACGCTCGGTGAACCTGCCGCTCGGCACGCAAGACCGATTGAGCGCGATGTATCAGTTCATGTTCCTCAGCCTCAAGGCACCGGCTAGTCTGGCGTTTCACATGACCAACGGCAGCAAACTGGACAGCTACCATTACAGCATCACTGCGGGGACGACCTGCAACTCCGCAGCGGGAAGATTCGAAACACTCTATCTGGACAGCCAAGCCCAAAAAGGCGAGACACGCACCGAAGTATGGCTGGCGACCGCAAAACATAATCTGCCCTGCAAAGTCATCATCACCGACCCCGAAGGCGGCAAGCTCACTCAAGAGCTGCGCAAACTAGACATCCAGCCGTGACCCTGCTACCAACGTTTCCCAGCGCCAGGATACTGCTGGCCATCGCCCTATCTGTCCTGATACATATGGCTTTGCTGTTTGCACCCATGATAGAACTGGCGCCGACCGAAGTACCTCTGCCGCCTTTGATGGCCAAGCTGGAGCCCTTGCCCAAGATCGCACCTCCCCCCGTGCCAGCCAAAAAGAAGATTCATCCCAAACCCGCTACGCCGAAACCGGCAGAACCTATCGTGGAAAAACCGATAGAGCCCAGCATGGACAAGCCGATAGCCCCTAGCCCGGAACCGATAGCAGAGACACCCGTCGAGCCCGCCGCAACAATCAAAGCAGAAGAGCCACCACCACCTGCGCACCCGCTGCCCAAGCAGGCACAACTCACTTTTGCAGTCTACAAATCGGGGACGAGTTTCGCCATCGGCGAGGCACATCATCGTCTAAACATTGACGCAGAGCACCGTTACACTATCACCACCGGCGCGAACACCACCGGTATCGTGCGGCTGCTGAAAAAATTCGAGCTTACCCAGACCAGCACCGGAACGCTCACCGAGAACGGCTTGCAACCCGCCAAGTTCGTCGAAGACAAGCTGACTTCGAACGGCACTGAGACACACCGCGCAGATTTCAACTGGCAGGAAAAGACGCTATATTTTTCGGCAGGCAATAGTGCGGCATTACCAAATAACAGTCAGGACATCGTGAGCTTCATGTATCAACTCTCGCAACTCCAATGGGGCAACAACCCGATTGCGATGAATATCAGCAACGGTAAGAAACTGGAACATTATGAAATCGCCGTGGGCGAGGAAGAACTAGTCTCTACCCCGATGGGCAAGCTGCGCGCCATTCCCTTCCGCAAGATCCACGGCCCCAATGAAGAAGGTCTAGATATCTGGCTAGCCGTGGAATATCGTTTGCTGCCCATCAAGATCAGCCAGATTGAACGCGACGGCAGCACCGCTGGCGAGATGTTGATCTCGGACATACGCGTCTCGGATGAATGATGGGGTGGAGCACGACAAGTCGGGAGTTCTCAGCGTAAAAACCGCTCGTCCCCACGCACTACTTACCACTCACCACCCCCAGCCTGTTAAACTGCGTGCCTGAATTTTTCATCTCCACACCATGCTAATCACCGAATACCGTCTAGACCTTGCCATCCTTGCCCTGCGTAGCATCTTGCCGCTGGAACATCCCGCCGACACCACCCTGCGTTATTTCTTCCAACAAGAACGCATCGGCTCCAACGAACGCGCCTTCGTCGCCGAGACGGTGTTCGGTACCTTGCGCCATCGCTTGTTGCTGGAACATTGTTGCGGTGAAAAAGCCACGCCGCGCCGCATGGCATTGGCTTATCTGATCCGCTTCGGCGGCTACAACTTGCGCGAGATTGAGCCGGTATTGCAGCGTGACGAGAAAGATTGGCTGGCCACGGTCAAAGGGGTGCAACTGGAGACCCTGCCGCTGTCGGTACAAGCCGAATTACCAGAATGGTTGGTGGAAAAGATGCGCGCCTCATACTCGGATGAGGACATCCTCACCATAGGCCGCTCCATGCAACAGGGTGCGCCGCTGGACATCCGCGTGAACACCTTGTTAGCCAAGCGCGACGAAGTATTGCAAAAGTTGCACGAGCAGAATATCGAAGCGACGCTCACCCCATATTCACCGGTCGGCATACGCCTCAAAGAAAAGATTCCACTCAACAAAGATGCCTTGTTCACCGAAGGCAAGGTCGAGGTACAGGACGAAGGCAGCCAGTTACTGGGATTGCTATTAGCCCCAAAACGCAGCGATATGGTGGTGGATTTCTGCGCCGGTGCGGGGGGCAAGACGCTGATGCTCTCGGCCGTGATGAATTCGCAAGGACGCTTGTATGCAATGGATGTGTCGGAAAAACGTCTGGCCAATCTCAAGCCGCGTTTGAAACGCTCGGGGGCTTCCAATATTCAGCCCATGCTGATCGCCCACGAGAACGATCTCAAGGTGAAACGTCTGTCGGGCAAGATAGACCGTGTGCTGGTTGATGCACCGTGCAGCGGCTTAGGCACCTTGCGCCGCAACCCTGACTTGAAGTTCCGTCAGTCACCGCAGAGTCTGGAAGAGCTGAAACAGAAGCAGACCGCTATCCTCGCTTCGGCCAGCCGATTGGTGAAGAAAGGTGGGCGATTGGTCTATGCGACTTGCAGCATCTTGCCGGAAGAGAATCAGGACATCGTCCAAGCCTTCCTGGCGGCGCATCCCGACTTCGTATTGCGTCCGGCCGGTGAAGTATTACAACAACAGAAAGTGGCGTTAGAGATGGGCGACTATCTCGAACTACGCCCGCATCTGCACAACACCGACGGATTCTTCGCCGCCGTGTTGGAACGTAACAGCGCAACGACAGCACTGGCTCAGTCGGAATAAACGCCCACACACGACGAACAGCGGCGCAAGACAACAACGTTTTTTATAAAAAAATAAGCAGCATCCGAGGAGAGTATTCATGTTGAGCGGATTTTTAGATTTGCCGTGGTGGGGCTATGTCCTGACCACCTTGGCGCTGACCCACATCACCATTGCATCGGTGACCATATTTCTGCATCGCCATCAAGCGCATCGCGCGCTGGATCTGCACCCTATCCCCAGCCACTTCTTCCGCTTCTGGCTATGGTTCACTACGGGTCAAGTGACCAAAGAATGGGCTTCCATACACCGCAAGCATCACGCCAAGTGCGAGACCATAGATGACCCGCACAGCCCGCAAGTACTGGGCATCAAGACAGTGTTGCTGCAGGGCTACGAACTATACAAAAAAGAGTCGCGCGATCAGGAGACACTCACCCGCTACGGTCACGGCACCCCAAACGACTGGCTGGAGCGCAATATCTATACCAAGCACAGCACCTGGGGCATCATCCTGATGTTGTGCATCGACCTGCTGTTGTTCGGCCCGATAGGCTTAACCATATGGGCGGTACAAATGGCATGGATACCTGTCACAGCGGCCGGCATCATCAATGGAGCCGGACACTACTGGGGTTATCGCAACTACCAATGTGCAGACGCCTCGACCAACCTCATTCCCTGGGGCATCCTCATCGGCGGCGAAGAACTGCACAACAATCATCATGCCTACGCCACCTCGGCCAAGCTTTCCACCAAGCCCTATGAATTCGACATCGGCTGGATGTATATACGTACGCTGCAAGCTTGCGGATTGGCGCTAGCGAAGAAATTGCCACCGCAGGTGCGTCTGGACACAAGCAAGACCATCTGTGATGCGGCCACCCTACAAGCGGTGATTACCAATCGCTACGAAGTACTAAGCAAATATGCCAAGAGCCTGAAATATACCTATCGAGATGAGATCACCCACCTCAAGGAAGCCATGCCTGAACTGGGCAAAATGGACATAAGGCGTATCAAGCATTGGCTGCATCTGGATGCGAATGTGTTGAGCGAACAAGAAAAACTCAAGCTGGAGCTGGTGATCAGCACCAGCTCCAGACTATCCGTGGCCTACACCTTGCGCCAGGAACTCGCCGCCATCTGGCAACGCTCGACTGCGACTAAAGAGCAACTGGTGAATGACTTGGAAGAGTGGTGCTTGCGTGCCGAACAGAGCGGCATCGCGGCGCTACAGGATTTTTCGCGGCGCTTGCGTTGCTACGCCTGACGCAACGACTGCTCAAACGCTGTACATCGCCACATCGCCGATGGCAAAAAAATACCCCTGAGCGTATGACCGCATCAGAGGCAGCAGCACCTTAACTAGGGTGTTAAGAAACATGCTCAGGGAGGAGAAACGTGCGTCAGCTTGCGCCAACTGCGGGTGAGACTGAGCCTTTTCCAGATAGTTCCGTGTTCTTTTAAAAATCTCAAATATTTATAAAAGTACTCTTAATCCATCCATTGTGCCCTCATCGGCTCACACTCCCCTTAAGCTTGCCACACCCCATAGCCTTCTTCCGTCAGACCTATGGCCAATTCCACCTCCATGTCTCGTGCCGCATCGTAAGGCATAGGGTTATAAACTTCGTACAATTCCGGTAGCAGGCGCAAACCGAATTCCTGCACATAGCGGTTAGCCTGTATGCCAGCCTTGTGTTTATCGAAGCGCACATCCGGGTTCAAACCGGTCATCCCAACGTAGACGCAGGGCATGCCCATTTTATAGTTGGGATTAGCTTTCATGAAACGAGGTTTGTCCAGTACCGCTTTGGACAATTCGATAACATAAACGTGATAGTGGTGACAACGACTCATACCCGAGGATTTACCCGTAGTTCGTGGCATTTTGCGAGTTGCCCATCCCAAAAAATGGGGGCTCACGCACCGCCAGAAGGAGACCATAAACTGCCGAATCATACGGATACAAATTCAATCCGCACCGTGGCCTTTCATCATGCTGCCGCAAGCATCTTGGCAAACACTGCCACCGGCTGCGCGCCGGAGATTCCCGTCTTGCCATCGAACACAAAGAACGGCACACCGGTGATGCCCAATTCCGCCGCGCGCGACTCGTCAGTTCGTACCTCAGCGGTATACGCATCACTCTCCAGCATGGCTAGAGCCTCATCCTCGACGATCCCGAACTTCGGCGCGAGCCTTGCCAAGGCGGCACGGTCGCCTACCGGCAATGCCACGGAAAAATACGCGTGCATGATGCAATCCATGGCGAGATCGCCTTTTTGCTGCGCGGCTGCAAAGTGCAGCAAACGGTGCGCATCAAAGGTGTTACCCGGTCGTGCATCGCTCAAGTGATACTCCAATCCGACCTCTTGCGCGACTCCCGATACGCGGGCACTCATCTCGGATGCCTGCTGCGGACTGACGCCATACTTGCGCGACAGCAACTCGTTCAGCGTGCCAGGATGCTGTCGCGGCGCATGCGGATCGAGCTCGAAGCTGCGCCAGATGATGTTGATGTCCTCGCGCGGCCCCACTTGCGCAAGTGCCTGCTCGAAACGGCGTTTGCCGATGTAGCACCAGGGACAGATCACGTCCGACCATATCTCGATTTGCATCTTCACCTCCGTTACGGGATCAACCCTTCAGCCTTCATCGCCGCCAGCACGGCTGGGCGCACCGCGATGCGCGCGACATAGTCTTTGACCTTGGGGAAAGGGGCCAGATCGAAACCGGCATGGTCGCTCCATCCCAATACCACGAACAGATACGCATCCGCCACCGTGAAACTCGCGCCCATCAGATACGGCTGATCCGCCAGGCGCATCTCCACGTAGGCCAGACGTTTGGCAAGCAGATTCCGCGCGTTGGTTTTGACATCCTCGGATGCGGCCTTGTTGAACAAAGGGCTGTAGGATTTGTGTATCTCGGTGGCGATGAAATTCAGCCATTCCTGCAAACGGTAGCGTTCCATGCTGCCCGCCTTGGGGGCCAGGCCGGACGCGGGGTTCTGGTCGGCGATGTACTGCAGGATGACCGCCCCCTCAGTCAGGATGCTGCCGTCATCGAGCTTGATGGCAGGCACGTAACCTTTGGGATTGATGTGCATGAAGTCTTCGCCGCTGGCGGTAGTCTTGTTGGGGACGTTCAGCTTATCGATCTCAAATGGCAGACCAGATTCGTGCAGCGCGATGTGTGATGCCAATGAGCATGCGCCGGGGGCGTAATACAGTTTCATTTGGGCTCCTTTTAAGGATTAAGAAATTTTGTTTGAGCGACATAAGCCATTGGAACACAAGTTAACAGGACATTCAGCAACGAACTGAGAAATAGACCAACGCTTGCCGACACCAAATGGCGGGTATTTTCCCGTCTACTCAACGCAATCAACCTGAGTTCGTCTGCCTATACTGGTAACGTTGCTTGCTGGTTGATCATGGATGATCAGTCTGGCGACCAGACTGTCTTATCCAATCTGCTATGGAGGATTCCATGAACTCAATCGGCAATATCTCAAGCCTGAACAACTTATCAAATTTGCAACCAACCTCCAGCACGACCCAACGAGTCGGCGGCGACACCGATGGTGATAGCGATGGCAGCAAAGCATCCGGAAGTGTGGGCAAATCGAACTTTATGAATCTCATCACTCAAGCACTCGGACAAAGCATCTCGGGAAGTTCCAGTACATCATCTACTACCTCGTCGACCACCACTGCGCCGACCAGCTCGACTCAAGACCCGCAAGTGGCATTGCAAACATTCATGCAAAGCCTATTCGCAGCCATGGGTCAGGCCAATGGCAACAACAAAGCATCGGGCAGCGACTCTGACGGCGATAGTGACGGGAGCAAGTCGGCATCCGCAACGGGGCGCAAAGGTTCCAATGTGATGGCTAATCTGCAAAGCCTGTTGCTGCAAGTATCGGCGAGTAATCAGGGCGCACCGAGTAGCACACAGGGTACGGATCCGCTGAGCAATCTGAATTCCAGTTTCCAGAACCTGATGAATGCGATGCAAGCATCGCAAGGCCAGAATGCGACAGCAAACAATGCCCCCACCCTGCAATCATTCCTACAGAATTTCATGCAGGATATGAGTAGTGGTCAAAACATCAGTGGCGCGCTGGTAAGTACGCAGGCCTGATTATCAAGGCACGGATGGTCGGAGTTATCCGACTATCCGGCATGACTGCGTGCATCGTAAAAAGTCACGGGTAAAAGATAAAGTGCTATCGAAAGCTCCGAATTGAACATTTTGTCGTCGATGACAGCGGGTGTGGTCAATCTTTATATGCAAAATGCAACATCAATTTATTGATTCTAAATAAGAAAAGCCACCCAGTGGGTGGCTAATCTTTACACTACTGTGTTACGGGACGTCAGAAGGGTTCTGCGTACCGAGAGCAGGTAAACAAAATATAATATATAACAAAATCAAAACGTAAAATTACTTTCATTGCGAATTTATACGTATTTATGTAAATAGAACTCAGTATTTATAAGTAAAAGTTTACACTTTTTGTTTTGTCACTTGACTTACTTTGCCTCGGTAATCCAAAAAGGTTACAGTCGGCAATACTAAGGCTCCCCTAGCACTTCGTGATGTCAGAGTGAGGAGTTGATCTCGAATGGCACTATAAATAACGGAGCAGCCATTTACCACTACAAATTCATCACGCTCAGCAAGTGGCATCGCAGGAATAACGGAAAAAATCCCTGCTGCCTCAATATCAACATCGTATGGAGCCAGCTTACCCTCTTTATTTTCGATGACTATACGAAGTTTTACCGCGAATAATTTGGGATCTGTTTTATTTTCATCGAGCACCGATAACTCAACACCCTCAGATATATTCACTCCATTAAAGTCGAATGGAATACCTTCTACATCTTCTGGAGTATTAGGGCGTGCAACAACTTTGATTGCCAGATAAAACAGCTCCTGGAGTTGTAGTTTACTAGGCTGCATCAAGGTAGACCCCATCGTTACAACTACTATAAACCGCATTCTTCATATCAAATTGACCATGCTTAGTAGTTACATCCTCTGCAAACCAATTTGGTATTTTGGTTTTTTGTACAAACGAAGGGTTGTTGTAAATATTCCGCCTAGTGAGATGTAACAGGTTCTCTACGAGAGACTCGCCAATTGGCTCTCCAGCTCGCTCAAACAGCCACTCTGCTGCAGTCGGCACCTCGGAAGACAAACGAATCAACTTATCCATTCCGGCACTTTGAACTACATCTTCGGCCTCATACTTAGCAAAGGCCGTTGGCCCACCACCAAATATCCTAGATGCTTGCTTTTGAGTAATTCCCAAAAATTCCCGGATACGACGAATTTCACCACCAGTTAACAAATCTTGATCGCGCTTTACTCGTTCGCGCTCAGCAACAAATGCATTACGAATAATTATTGCATTTTGATCTAGTTGTTCTGGAGATGTAACTTCAGCGCCACATTCAGGGCAATAGCTAAACTGCAAACCTTCCACGGAAAGATTGACGCCTTTATGCAACATATCTCGACCATAAGAGCGGATCTGCAAAATGCCTTGATCACAAATTGGGCATGTACTCATGTCTTTTATCCTGGCGAACCATCTGGGTGGAATGAAATAATCAAAGTTCTGTTATGTCCTGAAATTGCTAGTTTGATAAACAGCTCTAACCCGTCTTGCTTATCTTCAACACGCTCAATTTCATTGAATCGCATTTTGTAACTATCACAATCAATACTGCGACTACCACAACTACATTGAGGATACTTGCCATGAAAATGGTCTTCGTTCAATGCGAGAATGAAGTCTTTCAGCATATCTGTACCCCACCCCAAATCCTCCAACCGATGAGTTGCACGCAAATTAGCCACCGTAAAGTGGCCTTGTTTCACGAGTGCTTGTATGAATGTTAGTGCGTAGAATGACTGGGGATGAGTATCATTTACCATTATGGTAACTTTTGTCAAGTTTTGGCTTATTGGCTAATCGTGCATTATTGCACAGCAACGTGCAATAATGACTTCAGTGTAAATGTTTTGAACGTGTTCTTACTACGCATCTTTTCTTTGGTATTTCAAAATTCAACAGCAATCTTATTTATAAAGATCTCGTATTAGCTCATATATCTTTTTACGTCCTTCAGCGGATAACATAACCTCCTTCGGCTTCTTTCCATTTAAGGCTCGTTTTGGAGTCGCTAGCCATCTATTGAAGTCCTCAATGTTGCTAAAGTTTTGGGTAACAATCTTGGCAATCATAGTGTCTGTTATCTGTCCTTGGTAAGGACGCGAACTCGGTTTAGTTTTCCGTTCCGTTTTTGATATATCAACATCAATAAATTCTAATACCGATTTACCAGAAACTACCTTTCGAGTAGGCACCGGTTTAATAACAAACTCTTCGAGTTCTAGCGGAACGTCACCGATGTAGTGCCAGCCTATTGTTTTGTCAAACAATGCACCATGAGCTACCGCATAGCCCTCTGTAGCCGGAGTTACCTCTAGATAAACAATTTTTGTGTCGTCATTCATGTCAATTGTAAAATTTCACAAAATATTGATTTAAAGACTTTTTGGGTGAATTACGCCATCATTCAAACCGTTACACAGCCAACTCATCAGCAATCATTTCAGCCTGCCTCAACACAGTCTCAGTCGCCAGCAACTGCATATCAGGCGGGTAGCCAAACTGGCGCAGGGTACGCTTCACGATCACCTTTAGCTTGGCCTTCACGCTTTCCTTGATCGTCCAGTCTATCGAGGCATTCTCGCGCACCCGCTGCGTCAGCACCACAGCCAACTCGCGCAGCTTGTCTTGCTGCATCAACTCTTTTGCGCTGGTATTGTTGGCCACCGCCGTGTAGAACGCATACTCGAAATCGCTCAAGCCCATATGCGATGCTTCAGCATCGGAGGCCACGATCTCCTTGCTGATCTTAATCAGTTCTTCCATCACCTCGGCTGCGGTAAGTACCTTGTTGTGATATTTCTTGATGGCGTTTTCCAACATCTCCATCAGGCTTTTGCTTTGCACCAGATTCTTTTTGGCGCGGGCTTTCAGTTCATCGTTGAGTAGTTTCTTTAAAACCTCCAGTGCAACGTTCTTGTGTACGTGGCCCTTCAGCTCGGCCAGAAACTCATCGGACAAAACCGAAATATCCGGCTTCTTAATACCCGCCGCGTCAAAAATGTCGATCACCTGTTCCGACACCAATGCCTTATCTATAACCTGGCGAATGGTAGTTTCAATCTCTTCATTGCTGCGCCCTGCACCCGTGCCATCGAACTTGGCCAGGCGCGCCTTCACCGCCTGAAAGAATCCCACTTCGTCGCGTGCATCCATCGCCTGCTCATGCGGTACAGCGATGGCGAAGGCCAGAGAGAGTGCGGTCACCTCATTGATATAGCGCTTCCTGCCATCCTCCAGCCCAAGGATGTGCTCTTCCGCTGCCAGTATCAGTGATAGCTTTTGTGAGGTCTCGGCCTCGAAGTAATTCTCATAGGCGAAGCCGTGATACATGGCTGAAACCACTTCCAGCTTCTCCAACATCAGACTAACCGCCTGTTCCTGTGCCAGTGCCGGGTCGCCCTTGCCGCCAGCATCGGAATAGAATGACAGCGCTTCTTTCAGGTCAGCGGCAATCCCCAAATAATCCACCACCAAGCCACCCGGCTTGTCCTTGTGTACCCGGTTAACCCGCGCAATCGCCTGCATTAGATTGTGGCCCTTCATCGGCTTGTCGATATAGAGCGTGTGCATGCTCGGCGCATCGAAGCCGGTCAGCCACATATCGCGCACGATCACCAACTTGAGTGGGTCGTCGTCGTTCTTCATCCGCTCGGCCAGTTGCTTGCGCTGCTCCTTGGTCGTGTGATGTTTGGCCAGCAGCGGGCCATCGCTGGAAGCTGCAGTCATCACCACCTTGATCGCGCCCTTGTTCAAGTCGTCGGAGTGCCACTCAGGCTTGAGCGCAATAATTTCTTTGTACAATTCCGCAGCAATGCGCCGCGACATGCTCACCACCATACCCTTGCCCGCAAACACCTCCTGCCGTGCCTCGAAGTGCGCCACGATGTCTTTGGCGATATTCCTGATGCGCTGCTCGCTGCCGATCAACGCCTCCATCTTTGTCCATTTGGCCTTAGCTTTCTGGGTGTCAGTCAAGTCTTCCTGATCCAGCTCCTCGTCCAGCTCAGCCACCAGTTTTTTGCCTTCTTCGCTCAAGCCGACCTTGGCCAATCGGCTTTCGTAATAGATGCGCACCGTCGCGCCGTCTTCCACAGCCTGCGCGATGTCGTAAATGTCCACATAGTTACCAAAGACCGCAGGAGTGTTCACGTCGGTCTTTTCAATCGGTGTACCGGTGAAACCTAAGTAAGTCGCGCTGGGTAGCGCATCGCGTAGGTATTTGGCGAAGCCGTACACCACCTTTTGGCCGATCACTTCGCCGGTGGCATCCTTCTCATCCACGGTCTTCGCGCTGAAGCCATATTGCGTGCGGTGCGCCTCATCCACGATCACCACAATGTTGCGACGGTCGGACAACTGCTCGTAAACATTGCCCTCATTTGGCTGGAATTTTTGGATGGTGGAAAAGATCACGCCACCCGATGCTACCTTGAGCAACTCCTTCAACTGCCCGCGATCCGCTGCCTGCACCGGCTCCTGTCGCAACAGTTGCTTGGAAGCTGCAAAGGTATCGAACAACTGATCGTCCAGATCGTTGCGGTCGGTAATCACCAATACGGTCGGGTTATCCAAAGCCAGCACAATCTTGCCGGTGTAAAACACCATAGAAAGCGATTTGCCCGAACCCTGCGTATGCCATACCACACCGGCCTTCTTGTCTCCACTGGGTTGCTGTACAACACTGGGCAGGCCGTAACTGACAGGTGATTCACACACTGCAAACGGCCCCGCCGCGCGCAGCGTCGAAGCCACCGCTGCATTAACCGCGTAATACTGGTGATAAGCCGCGAGTTTCTTAACCGTGCTGATGCTGATCACGCCGGACTGTGGGTCTTCCTTCTTGGATTTTTCAAACACGATGAAATGGCGAATCAAATCCAACAGTGTCACTTTGTTCAACATACCGTTGATTAACACTTCCAACTGGCTTACCAGATGAGAAGCCTCAGCTTTACCGTCCGCGCTCTTCCACGCCATGAAGCGACTCAAACCGGCAGAGAGTGAACCGGCTTTGGCTTCCAGCCCATCGGAAATCACCAGCAAGGCATTGCTGGTAAACAGCCCAGGGATTGCCTGCTTGTAAGTCTCTAGTTGCTGATACGCCGCCTTGATGGTGGCATTTTCATCGACGGCATTTTTCAGCTCGATTACCACCAGTGGCATGCCGTTCACGAACAACACCAGGTCGGGCCGCTTGTTCTGGTGGTTCTCGATCACTGTGAACTGGCTGGCGACAACGAACTCGTTATTCTCCGGCTTGGCAAAGTCGATCAACCACACCCGCTCGCCGCGTTCATCGCCATCCTTGTGGGCGGAGACCGGCACGCCCTCGGTCAACAAGCGATGGAATGCCTCGTTGTTCGCCAACAGATCGGGTGAATGAATACGCTGCACTTCCTTCAAGCCTGCTTGCAGCAGCACGGGTGTCAGCTTGGGGTTGATGCGCTTGAGCGCCGATTCCAGCCGCCCGGTCAGCAACACCTCGTCATAACGGCTGCGCTCAGGCTTATCGCCATCCGGTGCAATGTCCGGCGCGTGGATGTAGTCATAGCCCAAGCGCTCGAACAGCTTGATAGCGAAGTCTTCGATGGCGGATTCAGTGAGTCGAGTCATACGACCTCGGGTTGGTGCCTATCGATCAGGTCATTCACGTCGATCTCCAGAATCTCACCCACTTCCTGGAAAAACCATTTCCAGCGATCTATCATCGCCTCGCGCGTCCACAACCCGCCGTATTTCCCGGCGGTGTAATCATCAAGTATATTCTGTGTCATCAGAAAGGCCGTGATCTTGTCGTTCTTGGTGTCGTATTTCCCCTTCCCTTTATACACCCCCATCTTCACGGAAAACGGGTTGTTGCTTGCCTCGATATTCTTTGCACCGCCCAGCAAAGTCAGGTTGCCCGCACTGTTCAGCCAGCCTGCTGACAACTCCTTGGAAATGTGGCCCCATTCCTGATACTTGTAGTACTTCACCGGTAGCACATGCTCAAGGTGCAGATCGGAATCCAAGTTCACAAATGAAACCTTGCTATTGTCGGTCAGGTTGTATTCGATGAGCAGCAGCAATGGTTTGATCCATGCCTCCGTTGCCAATTGCTCGGAGGATAGATTCCGTTTTGCCGACTCGATAATGGAATCACTGTCGAGCTTTTTGTTCAGCTCAACCTCAATCTCGGCAATGGGACGCCCTTCCTTGATCCACTTGATCAAATTAAAAGAGGTCTGCTTGATCTGGGAAAGAGTTTTCCCCGCAATCCAATTGAGGTAATAGTATCGGCGCAATGCCTTGAAGAGCCGCGCAGTCTCTCCGCAATTTTCATGCAAGGCGGCAAGGCATATACTCTTCCAGTACATATTCCAACGGACATACTGGAATGAGAACAAAACCTTGTCTTTGGCCTCACAAATATCGGTCACATAACGCGCGGCAAATTGCTTGATGTCGCTGATGACCGCATTCGGGTCCTTGTTGGAAAAAGCGTCCTGCAACTCGTCGTACAGCGATTTTCTTGGATTCTGGCCCAGCAGATAGTATTCGTAGATGATGAATAGGTCATTTAGGCTGATATCGCATGACTTGATGCTCTGCTCCATGGCCCGCCAGTCCGAGATGAACTGCTCTTCCTTTAACTTGGACGAGTCCTTGTCGTCCTTGTATTTCTTGTACAGATTTTCCAGCAGAAAGCTTTTAATTAAATCCGCTGCCGTCAGATCCATGCCTCGGTCATTAAGTACCTGGAACAGCTTGATGGCAAACTCCCTATTGCGACAATCGATACGGATGATCTTTACCTGATTAAACAAATAATCGATCAACGCGGCAGATTGATCCTCGCCTAACGCGGCTAGCTTCTCCCTGAAGATGACCGCGGTGTTGGCAAACTTGTATTTCGGCTCTTCATCCTCGCGCACCTGATACTTATATGGCCGCTTTAGATTCGCTGTATTCCCCTTCAAGATCAGCTCTTCAAAATCGCTCTGATGTTGCGAGTGCGTATAGAGTTTGAGGCGCTGGCTTTTTCCATGCAGAGCGATTGAAGTCTGAATAGTGTTTATATCCACGGCCAGAGGGTTGTTCTCGCAATTCTTTTCATTAATGTCTGGATATATGTCACGCACCACGCAAAATAAAATCATCAGCGTCGTCAGGCGCTGCTGCCCATCTACCACATCCACGTAAATTGACTTCTCGTCGCCTCTCGGCTTAGCTGTAATGATGGAACCGAGAAAATAGTTTTCATCGCCGTTTTCATAAGCCTCGTTTAAATCATCCCATAGCTTATCTACTTGCTCGTTCTCCCACTTATATGGCCTCTGATACTGCGGAATCTTGTATAAGGAATCCGCATTGCCGAACAATTCTTTGATCGACAGGCTTAACGGCTTAAATGGATCATCCATACTCAATCACCCTTAGTAAATATTAAATATTTCTGAAGTCGCCACTATGACTAATGCAGTAAATTTCGCCATAGTCATCTAGCATCTGCGTTGGCAGTTTCTTCCACACTATCTTTCGCCACGCTTTCATAGTGAAAGTTCGTCAACTCGGAAGTCAGAAAATCATCCATCAGCAGTTTGATAAACAAATCCTTGGAGACCTGCGTATCGAGTAGAATTTTATCTCCAGCCTCGTTGTACCGTATTCTCCCGGCCAGCTTGGGAAATGTTCTGCAAAACTGGATTATCGATGCATTGGGGACGCGCGCGCCTAATACAGGAGATGATCTGGCAACCTTAGTAAATCTTCTCGCATATTTAACATCATCAAGAAGTTCACGAAGTACATCTGGATTTTCAACAAGCGAAATCGATTCAATGGCTGAAATTCCCAAGGCTGCCTCCCTGACAATAGCCTCATGGAACCCAAAGCTTCTTTCAAGTGCATGAAGGTCGATAACCAACAACTCTCCATTCACTCTCATGAACTGAAAACCTGCGCTGACCCTGAGAAATTCATCATCGATCTGTTCCAGCCTATGCCTTGCTTTCTTCAGAAAAAAACTGCCCCGGCCGAAGATATTCACCGGGGCCATTGTTTTGTATAAAACAACCTGACCAATGTCATTGCCTATCTCGATTATGAGTGCCTTGATGTCTGATAAATCACTTTGAGCTAAGTCCAGAAGAGGGAGGTTATCGGTCACACTTACACTTTCCATTGCCGCCAGACCATCCGGAACATCTATGTCGTAAACGTAGATCGCATTGGTTCTTTCATCAGACGTCGACAAATTTAGAACCGCAAGCTCGGCCGGCTCCATTATCTCCTCACGAATACTTTGCATGAAAAGAGCCTTGAGCTCTGGCAGCGCATCCCCTGCTATATCAAGCTTCCTCGGAGCCGAATCACCTTGGCTTTTCAAAATCGCATAAACAGACACACCTATTTCATCGATCCTATCAAAAAAGGGCTGTAACGCTGCTCTTAGCTCTGCTGTATTCATGCCGAAACACCTTTTACGTAATAGATTCGATCATCCAACTTGATATACGAGACCTTTTGACCAGCCTGGATTCGCTCCTTGCAGACCAGAATAATTCCGTTTCTTTCGCCGTTCTTGAAATGGCCATCTGCACGGTAGATGTGAAAGCCTAGAAGGGCGAGCGATGGGTTTGCATAGAACAAATCGGTCTTTATGTATATCGCCCCCATGACTACCAATAGCAGCCCAAGGACAATCATGTGCCGCCCACTTCCAAAATCAAAACTAATCAATGGAACTACATAGGTTGCCAGGAAGGTGAGGTGCTCATAATTGATGCCTTCGCATTTTTTGATCTCAAAAGGAATATCAGTCGTACCTTTCAGGTCGAAATCAAACTTCTTGTACGCGTAAAAGCAATAGGCGAGCAGGATCAAAGAAATGATGGCAATCGGATTAACTTTTCCCAATGCCAGCCAGTACGCAATATCTTTCAGCGCAAGGGGCACTTTTGGCAATACGACGGTGAGAATGATGAAAAATAGGAAGAGCAAAGCCAAGGACAGGACATACAAATCAATTTTGCGGCGAATATCATTCATATTTCAATCCTCTCTTTGCCGCTCATCAGCTTGGAAAGCAAGGTATCGTCATCCGGCGCGTGGCAGCAGTCGTAGCTCAAGCGCTCGAACAGCTTGATGGCGAAGTCTTCGATGGCGGATGCGGTCTGTCTAATCATTGTTGCACACCTGTTTCAGCTTCCTGCCCATCCAGTACCTCAAGCGCAATCTCCTTGAATGCTGAATATTCAGTTTTGTAGGCTTTGTAATCCACGTTGAACAATATCTCGCTGGCAGTGTAGGAATAGTCCCCCATTGGGAACTCGCCGTAAGTGTCATCCCAATATGAGTTGAAATACTCCAAGTCATCATAATTAAGCAATTCTTCTTTAGCTGTTTCGGCATCGGCCAAAACAATGGCGTTCTTACGTTCCTCAAAAGCTTGGATCATAAATACAGCCACAACCAAAGTGCTATCAATTAAGAATCCGCGAGTCAACGCATCAACTTTGTTATTCCTATCCCGCAGTTCGTCGAGCGATTTACCGTGTGAAGTCGGACTGATTTCATTGCGCAGATTACCTATTTCTCCGCCAATATTGGCAAGCGACCGTGAAACCTGATTGACCAGATTATCGTTCGGGTAGCCCAAAGCAAGGAATGCCGACTTGAGTACTCCATTAATACTCGACGTAGCAGCAAGCTCCACTTGCTTCGCACTACAAATTTCTTTCCCGATACTCTCAAGCAATGCCTTTGCATTCTCGACCGACACACTGAAATCAGATTCGAGATGCCCTTCCATTCTGTCGATATATTGCCCAAGCTCTTTCCAGCGCGCGTACTGCTCGATGGTGGCTCGTAGTTTTTCCATTAATAGGCCACCCGTACTTCGCCGCTCATCAGCTTGGGCAGCAGGGTGTCGCGGAGTTTTTCGAGGGACCGGATTTGCTTGGAAATCGAAATCTGCTTATCCAACAACGGTGTCATTTGCTTGGTCATGGCTTGCAATTCCTCAGGTGATGGAATGCTCACCATCGCTGCATCCAAGTCTCCGCGTTTGATGTGCCCCATCGTCGTGGCATGACTAGCCGATATGGCAATGAACTCAGCCAAGTGATGTTTGCACCACATCAGATAAAACCATTTCGGAAATTTATCCGAAGTGACCTTGAATAGGTGCTGGTTCAGAACACAGCGATCCCCATTCCAAACCTTGACCATCAGCGATGCCGACCAAGCGAAAATTACATCACCTGCTTCAACGACGTATTCAGGCTTGACCTCGCTTGTCGCCCAATCCGATGATTCGGATATACCTCCGCTCAGCTCTTTTATTTTCAGGACTGGCAGCTTCTCCAATTCATTCTTTGGCGGATATTTCTGACAAGCAAGGCCATTCAGAAAGTTGGCGATACTGCTTAACGGGCGCACCTCCCAATCCTCCTGCGCCTCTTCCGAAAACCACTGGCGGAACAGGGTTGCGGACATAGCTTCGAGGGTTTGGTTCTGGCGGTGCAGCAGATCGATTTTATCGTCGAGGCTGCTGAGTACGGCGGCGATGGTTTTCTGTTCATTAATACTGCTAGGAAGAATGATCGGTAATTCTCGTTGAGCAGTTATGCCTACATATGCACGAGTAGAGCCACTGTCCCCATGATTTACAAGGGTGTCCTGAAATGCTGGCGAATCAAAATAATACTTAAGGAATTTGTTGTTTAATCGGTTCTTGTTAATTACACGGTAGTACGTTACCTGTGGTGTCAGCATAATGTACGGAGTCTTAATATCTCCTACGACAGCCGTTCTTCCTAACGATGCTTTGTGCGTCAATAACACATCCTCTCGAACTGAGAATCCTTTGCTAAGTGAGTCAGCTTGTTCCTTCGTTATAAATTTGCAGTTCACTAAATCAACTTTTCCGTCATTGATGTCTGTTGCCATCACAAAAGGAATCCCTTCAGAAACAAAGTCAGATCCCTTTGGATGTATCTCTCCGTGATTACCGTCTAGCGGCTTATCAATTACCCCATCTACCACCAACTGGCCAATAGTAGTCAATGACCACGCAGCAGGAATTGATCCAATCTCGGTATCTTGCCTCTCGCTCATACTTTAACCTTCGCCAAGTTCTCCGCAATAGATTTATTCAGCACTGCCTCTTCCAATAACTGTGCTTCAAACTCCGCTTTCAGCGCGTCAAAGCGTTCGGCAAAATTGAAATCCTCATCTTCATCCGGCAGGCCGACATAACGCCCCGGCGTAAGCACGTAGTCAAGCTCTTGCACCCGCGAGAGCGGCACCGAGGCGCAAAAACCCTTGATGTCTTGATATGGCTGGATTCCCGCCTGAGCGGGAATGACGGAAGAGGTGCTCCATGCGTGGTAGGTGTCGGAGATCTGCTGGATATCCTCGTGCGAAAGCTCTTTGGTGCGTCGGTTAATCAGGTGACCAAGGTTGCGCGCATCAATGAACAAAATTTCGTTTTTGCGCGGATGGCCGTTGTTTCTTGCACGGTTCATGAACCACAACGCTGCCGGTATCTGGGTATTCAAAAATAGTTTGGCCGGCAGATTGACGATGCAGTCAATCAGGTTGCCATCCGTGACCAGCACTTTGCGGATGTCACCTTCGCCACTGGTCTTGCTGGTGAGCGCGCCTTTGGCTAGCACCACGCCCGCCTTACCGTGCGGGTTGAGGTGATAGGCGAAGTGCTGCAACCAGGCAAAGTTGGCATTGCCCGCAGGCGGTGCGCCGTATTGCCAGCGGCCATCGCCTCGCAGCAGCTCGCCGCTCCAGTCGCTGACGTTGAACGGTGGGTTGGCGATGATGAAGTCGGCTTTCAGGTCTTTGTGGGCATCGTTGAGAAACGAACCTTCGTTGTTCCACTTCACCTGAGAACTATCGATGCCGCGTATCGCAAGGTTCATCTTGGCCAGCCGCCATGTGGTTTGGTTGCTCTCTTGGCCGTAGATGGAGATGTCGTTGACGCGACCTTGATGGCCTTCGACAAATTTTTCCGACTGCACGAACATGCCGCCCGAGCCGCAGCAAGGATCGAACACGCGGCCTTTGTAAGGTTCCAGCATCATTACCAGCAACTCGACAATGCTGCGCGGCGTGTAGAACTGCCCGCCCTGCTTGCCTTCTGCCAGCGCAAACTCACCAAGGAAATATTCGAATACATGGCCCAGCACATCTGCACTGCGCGACTTGGCATCGCCCAGCGCGATGTTGCCCACCAGATCAATCAACCCGCCCAGACTTGCGGGGTCGAGGTTTTGCCGCGCAAAGACTTTGGGTAACACGCCCTTGAGTGAGGGGTTTTCTTTCTCGATGGCATCCATCGCTTCATCAACCACGGTGCCGATGGTAGGCAGTTTGGCTTTGGCGACGAGGAATGACCAACGCGCCTCTGATGGCACGAAGAAAACGTTCTCCGCCTTGTATTCGTCCTTGTCTTCGGGATCGGCACCTTTGTACTCGCCTTCTCCCGCTTGCAGTCGGGCGAACATTTCCTCGAACGAATCGGAGATGTATTTCAGAAAGATCAGCCCCATCACCACATGCTTGTATTCGGCAGCGTCGATGTTCTTGCGAAGCTTGTCAGCAGCTTTCCAGAGTTGTTTTTCTAGTGGTTCTTCTTTAATTTCTTTTGCAGCCTTTGCCATGAAGCATCCCTGAATATAATATTATTTAGCCCATGATAATAATCGCTTACCAAACCCTCTGACCATCTGTTATTTGGCCTAGATATTTTTCCCGTATGATCCAAACTAGTGAACAGTAGGCCTACACACAGTATTTAATCGGTAGTGGTTTTGAGAGTTGCGTTATCTGCGCACACTTTTTTGGTAAATTTAGCTACGACTTAGCCTGCCCACGATTTACGTGCGGGAGTGCCTGATTAAGGAAGTCTTTATCGAGGTCTCTCGTATGCGCGTTATAAGCCCAGCGAGCAAACTGCTCTAGAAGCTTCTCGTTTTCTGACTCCAAGCGAGTGTTCGCAGCTTCCAACCTTGCGATGCGCTCCAACGCTTTTTGTAACTCTGGAGAACGTACAGTTCGTATCTCCCCATCGCCGTCTGCAATCCCATTTTTTCGAAGCTCAAAAGCATTATAGATACGCTCATGTTTATGCAGAGTCTGACGGGTATAACGACTATGCATACTCAACTCGATAGAATCTATCAACAGTTCCCAAGTTAGTTTCCCTGACCAGCCATCGAGAATTTCAACGATTTTCTTTATGCCTGCATCATCAAGGTTTTTTGCTCTTTTCTGTGCCATGTCATTCTCCTGCTATGGTCGTTGTACTCGACCGAGAGGCTGATGCATGACTCTTTTTCTCCACCGGTTCTAACCTGCTCTGCATGGTAACTTGCTGCACGACTGATTTCGGTTGTGACAATTGAATCACTGCGCCCATCGGCACTTTAGGGTCATCTATGATGGAACAGAGCTGTGATAATCGCTCCACGGTTGAAGCGTGGTGTTCCAACCAACGATCACTACCGAAATAGCCCTCTTTTGTGGCTTCTTCTGCCCGACGCAAAAGGGCTCGCGCCTCCTCAAGTTGCTGACGCAACAGTCGCTCTTTCTCTTCATCACCTTTTACGCAAATCAAGTCAGTGCAGTGAATACAATCCCGATGTTGCTGGCATGGCGACATGGTGTAGTCGTGAATACAATAACCCAGCTCAGTAGTATGCGCAGTCGGCACTACTAAGCGAGCAAATTCATCTCTCGGGATAAGCGTCTTTTTTACTAGTTCAGCCAGTGGGCCAAACATGGTGCTGTCATCACCAATCGCATCACGGATCTTCTGCACCATCTGACCTGGCGTAACGTGATCGTATGCGGCGTTCTGCCGGATGTCTTTCCGACCAGACCACTTAGCAATGTCGAGCTGACTTAGACCGCCCGCTTGGGCAAGCGTATTAAGGTAATGGCGAAATTGATGAGTGCTGATGTTAATAGGCTGACCATCCGGTTCAACAAATCCAAATCTGGAAAATATGGAAGCAAATCCATGCTCAGCACGACCACCAAGTCCAGTGTTAATTTGATTTATGCTTATCGGTTCAATCATACATTTGTAAGTGCCTCGTTTAACTCCTAATTCATTAACTCGCACGACAAATAAGGATTCACTGTATTTACAGCCAGTATCTTTATCCATCAGAGGGAAATCTTTTGGTAGCATCCCGATTACAACTTCCTGCACATCGTCAAACCTCACTACCCTTAATTTTCCCTGCCCCTTGATAGAGATCGAATTATTTCTGCACCAAGCAGTTGCAGATCCGCTATTCACTAAACCCAACACATCGGCAAGTTCCTGCATTGATATGACTTCCTGAGAGCGCAAAAACTCAAAATCACTATCAAGGAAAAGCTGCCCTGGATGCTCCTCGTACCATTTTGCAATGCGTCGAGCCTCATCAGTTACCTTACGAATTTTTTCGATAGCTTCTTGAACAACGCTAGCCATTGAAGGAACAACCCATTTGATCATCGGGGCAGCCCCCTTTGCCGGCCACCAGCGCAAACCGTATGCCTCCTCTCCAGTTTTGGTGTTCTTCTGCCGAACTTCGCAATTAAGTGGAAGCGATAAAAGTTCACTAATTCGATCCGGCGAAGCACACATCATCGCCGACGCTGAACTAACAATCACATCAATTGGATCGATAGCATTCCTAAATATTTGGGGCAGCGCATCCAAGGCTGCCTGCGATGGCATCTTGTCTTTGCGACGTTCATCAAACTCTTTACCAACCCGAACAGCATCACCAGGACGTTTGATAAAGTTTCGCCACCGAACTGGGACAGTTGTAAGTTTGTTATCGGTTAAAAAGTCAGCCAGCATTTCAAGCTGACCACCCATCCTATAGGCGGCAGCTTGGGTATATTTTTCTACAATCATTTGAGCAGCACGATTAAAAATCAGCATGTCTGCTCGCACTGGGTCTGGATCGCAACCATTCGCTCTCAGAGCAGCTTCCAAAGCACGCAACGCTACGAGTCTTGGCCCAGTGCCAGCGATGGGTCTGAATCCCTGCATGTATCGAAAATAGGCTTTGGCAAAAGACAGGAATGGTTCTGCCATTGAAACAGGAACTTTATTATTGACCGTCTCCAAATTACTAAAGACCAATCTATGCCTTTTGTTTCCATGCCCTTTCAAATCGATCGAGTCCGTTATGTCCCAAACATTTTCGTCAAAAGGTAGATCAGAGCCAAACACAGTCAGTTCGTTGCGACATGAATTGATAAAACCTCGCAAGTTCTCGGATGCATCAAGTTCAGCCTTCGGCTTGAATAGGATTAAATCAGACATCCATTACCTCCTTCATTTCAGCCCGAATCTCTTCACAGCGACGCACCACTTCGGCTACAGCAAGAATTGTTCTGTCATTGATAGATGCGATACGTATATCACTTCCAATCTGCAAGCGTTCACGCTCCAAAATAAGATGATTTAGTACCGCCTCATGCGGGCCGTCTAACCAAGGCTGGAAACTCCTACAGGTGTAGCAAGAAATGGGAGCTAAGGAGCCACAGAAACCATACTTGCCGCAATTACCCATCGGCTTCATGGATGGATCAATTCGTGGATCACATATTCGACTTGCGGGGTCATCCTTACGAGTTGCCTCAGACTCGTCGGCAATAATGACACCTGAGAAAGCCTGAGCCAACGGGGCTAGATGCATGGCCACCGCTCTATCGATACGCTCAACAATCTCAGGGGTGGCTTGCACATAAACACCGACATTCTGGGTATCTGTATGATCAAGTAATTCTGCAATTACCAACTCACCATGACCCTCTATGGCCGCCCTTGTCCCAATTGTGCGACGGAAACGATATGGCGTAATATTCATCAACTCACCCGTACGCTCCGAAATCACTTTTAATGAACTCAGCGTATAAGCAAGAGATGCTGAAATTGATGACCCAGTGCGGTGAAACTCGAATCCGCTAGGTTCTTCGTGCTCACGCTGTTGCGCTGGAAATAGGGGGGCTTGTTTGGGATCCTGCAGGAGGCCATTGAACTGTATTTCGACATCTTTCGCGTGCAGCACCAGTAGCTCGCCAATTTTGGGAATGAGTACTCGCTCTTTGAATTGATTTCTAACTTGCTGTCTTCTTTGCTTAGCTCTAGGGATTCGAAGTGAATAAACTTTGGAGCCATCAATTGCTTCACTTAACCTCACATCCTGCACTTTCAAAGCTGCATATTGAATTGGACGCATTCCTAACGCCATAAATAGCATTGCCATTACGTAACTGGAGAGAGGTATATGTCCATCTATGTACGCAGAATCAGTTGCACTTTGAATTGCCTGAAACTCAATATCAGTAAATGGACCGTGCATGGAATGCATCGTTGTAACAGCCACCCCCTTTTCCATTCCTGGAATTTTTAACTGGTTAAGTAGTTTTGTAGCATCCGCTGTTACCCCATGAATTCCCAACTGATGCCATCTTCTGAAAAATAGTGAAAGCCCCCCTAACTTCCATGATTTTTTCTTCCCGAGCGAAGATCTATATGAAAGTATTTGAGGTACATCAATAACTGACAACTCACCTTGTCCTTCAGAAACAATCCTGCAGAAGTGCTTAAACTGATTGAAACACGCATTCATCGATGCTGATGATAGATTCTCTGCATACCAAACCAATGTAGCCTGAGCACCAAGGACAATTTCTGCATTCGCAATAAGTTGAAGAAAATCTAGATGGATTGTATTAAGTGCATCACGGAAGCTCCATACATATAGCCGGGGATCAAACTCAATTCCACTTGATGTCCGGACAATGGTAGGAAGATTAAAAACAGGTAACAATTCCCCTTTATTATTAGCCTGTTTAACCATTTTTTACTTTCTCATTAAAAATTTTTCTCTGCATGGAAAGTGATGCCTCTTGAGCTTTTTTTCGGATATGGCGTCGTGTATAAGTCGCGGCAGTTCCCGATGTCTCTGACCAACCCATCAAATATGATCGTGTTTTCTTCTCAGTATCTTCTCCAACTTTATTCGCATCCATCTCTTCTGAGAAGCAATCATTCCATGTGTGGCGGAAGATGTGGGGGAATATATTCGATGGTAAGTCTGGACACTTCAGCCGAAGAACCCTAAATAGTTTATTAACTGACGGAATCGACAATGGTGCACCATCAATCGATGCCACAAATAAAAAATCATGCTTCCGCGCCCCAAAAATCTTGGAGCGTCTGTTCATAATGTATTCACTTATCTTGCCCAATAAGCCTGCAGATATTGGTATCTCCCTCCCTTTTGTTTTTACTTTAGGCTGATTTCTTCGTGGGTCATTTGGATCATCAGCCCTGCGCTTAAGAGTCAGAGTGCTCTTTCTAAAATCAATATCTCCAATACGTATATTTAGCAATTCACCACGGCGTGGACCCAAAAATAGCAGCAACTCAATGATTAACTCATTGCGATACTGCACGTGGTGCCCCTTCCAAGGATTATTTATTGAATTTGGCCTTACTATCTCTAGTATTCTTTCAACCACATAAGGCTCCAATCCCTCTCGCTGCACCAGATTTGAAGAGATAAAGGTCGCTGAAGGCAAACGCGCCTCAATTGCCCTCACCACGTTTTGAATTGAGGACTCTAAATTGAGACGAAAAGTATTATCAACGCCATGCTTCGAAAGACGTGCTAATACAAGCCATCGTATATAGTCTCTAATATTTCTCAATCTGGTTGACGCCGAATTGGGATCAATCTCAACATCAATATGACCTGATGACGTTATTCTTAATTTCTCTAAATGAACAACAGAGGACTTTGACTGCAGAGACAAGATTTTTACGCTCTCCAACATGGAGTATATTTTTTCCAACGGCAGCCGACACAACCTAACCAGTTCTTCAATTTCCCCGAGTGAAAACAATTTCCCTTCATTCAGTCGCTCATCAAAGTTAATCTTCTGCAATTCAAGAAATAGAATGAAGACCAATATAGACCTAAGGTAATTATCAATAGTACTGGAGGCTTTGTTTGTTCCTCGCACCTCAGCTAATGAAAATACCGTAGGCTCGAATATTGGCAAGCCATTCCGATCAAGCAGCATTGGTAGACGCTCACCCGAGGACATTACAAGCGTTTTAATCTTAAATCGAGGATTCATTGTTTACATTTAATAATTGGTACACTTAATTAAAGATATTACCAAAATGAAAAAATTATGTAAACAAAGAAAAACCCCATTAAGTAATTTAGCTTAATGGGGTTTATTTACAATTTACAAATCAGTATTCCCTAGAATGGGATGTCGTCATCGAAGTTGTCGAAACTGCTCTTGGCTGGCGCAGCGGGTTTTGCCGCTGGCGCTGCAGAACGTGCCGGCGCTGAACGTTCCGGAGCAGATTGCTGGTTCTCCACCACCTCGAAGCTTCCACCACCAGTGGACTTGCCACCCAGCATAGTCATCTCATTGACGATGATTTCGGTGCTGTATTTTTCCACGCCAGCCTTGTCGGTGTACTTGCGTGTCTGCAACTTACCCTCGACATAGATCATCGAGCCTTTCTTCAGATACTCTCCGGCGATCTCAGCAAGACGACGATAGAACACCAGATTGTGCCATTCCGTCTTTTCCTGCTTCTCGCCGGATTTGTCTTTCCAGGTCTCGCTGGTTGCCAACCCTACATTGGTCACTGCCTCACCATTGGTCATATAACGGGTCTCGGGATCCTTGCCCAAGCGTCCGATCAAGATTACTTTGTTCACCGACATGTCATGCTCCCTATTTAGAGTTATACCTTATTCACAAGTTCTTCGACTGCTGCAGCATCATAACCTTGCATATCCACTTTGAGGCAAGCAACTCCTTCCGCTGCCACCACAAATACCTCACGTACCCCTTGTACCGCCTGAAGCCCTTGCTGCAACTGTGTCGCTTGCGCTTCGCTCAAGGCCGCCAGATGGAACAGCTTGGTGCTCACCGCCAACGGTGGACGCATGGTGCTGGCAACCAAAAACCACAACGCAAGCAGGATGATACTAAAGATGAACACCGCATTGCCACCAACGTTCTGCATGAGGATGCCACCCATCACCGCGCCGAAGAACGCGCCAAGGAACTGTACGCTGCTGTACACGCCCATCGCCGTACCTTTGGCCGAAAGTGGCGCAATCTTGCTTATCAGTGAGGGCAATGTCGCTTCCAATATGTTGAACGCGGTGAAGAATACCAATAAGGCCGCGGCGACAGTCCAGAGGCTATGTTGACCGAACATCAGTAAGATTTGCGCACACATCGCCATGAACACGGCGAGCATGAACACTTGCTTCATTTTGGCCTTCTTCTCCGCAATGACGATAGGCGGCACCATCAGCACGAAAGCGATCAGCATCACCGGCAAATATATCTGCCAATGCTGTTCGACCTTCAAACCATTGGCCTCCAGCACGAACGGCACTTGCATGAACACCGACATCAGAATGGCGTGCAAGGAGAAAATACCGAAATCCAGACGCAAAAGATCCTTGTTGCGCAACACCTCGGCGAACTTGCCATGTCCCGCTTCTGTATCACTATGAAAACGCGTGATGGCTGGGTTCGGAATCACAAAACGTACCAGCAGTATCGCCACGAAGGCCAACACGCCGGTCAACGCAAACAGCCCTGGAACGCCCAACACACCATGCAGCAGCGGGGATAAGATCAATGAAAGTGAGAAGGTGAGGCCTATGGTCATCCCTATCATCGCCATCGCCTTGGTACGCACTTCCTCGCGCGTCAGGTCGGCCGTCAAGGCCATCACTGCAGCATTGATCGCACCGGCCCCCTGAATGGAACGACCGAGGATGACCAGATAGATATTGTCCGCCGAGGCGGCGATAAAACTACCGATGGCAAAGACCACCAGCCCCGCATAGATGATAGGTTTTCGGCCATAACGATCCGACATCCAGCCGGCCGGTATCTGCAGTATGGCTTGCGTCAGACCGTAAGCGCCCAGCGCTAAGCCCATCAGAATATGGTTCTCACCACCGGGCAGATGCTCTGCGTATAAAGCGAACACCGGAAGGATGATGAAAAGACCCAGCATGCGCAGGCCATAGATACCGGCAAGACCGAAGCTGGCCCGCTTTTCGGCGGGATTCATAACATTGGAGGCGACAGACATAAGCGAGAAGGTACGAAATTTCAGAAGGCGCGTATCTTAACAGTTAGTCCAGCCTGCTCCTAGCAGACGAATTTAATGCGCAGCGCGGATGTTTTCGTTAACTGCGCAGTCCTTGCCTGTAGCGCAATACTCGTGCGCGGCGAATCTCCCCTTTTTGTCCATACCGCGCGAATAGTGCAGGACGTTTGGGAATGCACCGAAACTCGCGTATATTCATGGGCTGTTTCCACCCCGGTCAGTCAGCATGGAATACATCAAAATTCGCGGTGCACGCACCCACAATCTCAAGAACATCAACCTCGATCTGCCCCGCCACAAGTTAGTAGTCATCACGGGTCTGTCGGGTTCGGGTAAGTCTTCACTGGCGTTCGATACCTTGTATGCCGAGGGACAACGCCGCTATGTGGAATCGCTCTCTGCCTATGCCAGACAGTTCCTGCAGCTGATGGAAAAGCCTGATGTCGACTTGATCGAGGGTCTGTCCCCCGCCATCGCCATCGAACAAAAAGCCACCTCGCACAATCCGCGCTCTACGGTGGGTACGGTCACCGAGATACACGATTATTTGCGGCTGTTGTTCGCGCGCGCGGGCGACCCGTATTGCCCTGAGCACGATCTGGTGTTGCAGGCGCAGTCCGTCGGACAGATGGTGGATCATGTGCTGTCTCTGCCGGAAGGCACCAAGGTGATGATCCTGTCGCCGCTGGTGGTGGAACGCAAAGGCGAGCAGCTGGATCTGTTCGATGAACTGCGCGCACAGGGCTTTACGCGACTGCGCATCAACGGCACGGTATATGAGATCGACCAACTGCCCGCTTTGCAAAAGACCAAAAAACACACCGTCGATATCGTGGTAGACAGACTGAAGGTCAATGTGGAAGCCAAACAGCGACTGGCGGAATCCTTCGAGACGGCATTGCGCCATGCCGACGGGCGCGCGCTGGCGGTGGAGATGGACACCAACAAGGAGCACCTATTCTCGGCCAAGTTCGCCTGCTCGATTTGCAACTACTCGCTGCCCGAACTCGAACCGCGGTTATTCTCGTTCAACAGCCCGATGGGCGCGTGTCCGAAATGTGACGGCTTGGGCAATATCAGCTTCTTCGACCCCAAGCGCATCGTCGCCTTCCCCACTTTGTCCCTGAGCGGCGGCGCGATCAAGGGCTGGGACAGGCGCAACCAGTTCTATCACCAGCTACTCTCCAGCCTCGCCAAATACTACAACTTCGACTTGGAGCAATCCTATGAAAGTCTGCCGGATAAGATTCAGCAGGTATTGTTGTACGGCAGTGGCAAAGAAGAGATTCCTTTCCAGTACATGAACGAACGCGGCAAAGCCACGCTACGCGAACATGCCTTTGAAGGCATCGTGAATAATTTTGAACGCCGCTATCAGGAGACCGACTCACCCACCGTGCGCGAAGAGCTGGCCAAATATATGAACGGCTGCGCCTGCCCCGAATGCAAAGGCACACGGCTGCGCGTCGAGGCGCGCAATGTGCGCGTCGCCGACAAACATATCTTCGAGATCAACGCACTGCCCTTGCGTCAGGCACTGGACTTTTTCCAGGGATTGACACTGCAAGGCAGCAAAGCCGCCATCGCGGAAAAGATCGTGATCGAGATCGCCAACCGCCTGACCTTTCTGAACAATGTCGGGCTGGACTATCTGTCGCTGGAACGCTCCGCCGAAACCCTGTCAGGCGGAGAAGCGCAACGCATCCGCTTGGCCTCGCAGATCGGCTCCGGCCTGACCGGTGTGATGTATGTGCTGGACGAACCTTCCATAGGCTTGCATCAGCGCGACAACGACCGTTTGCTGGACACGCTGAAGATGCTGCGCGACATGGGCAACAGCGTGATCGTGGTGGAGCATGACGAGGATGCGATTCGCCATGCCGACTACGTGGTGGACATGGGGCCGGGCGCGGGTGAGCACGGCGGCATAGTGGTCGCGCAAGGCACACCGGAAGAAGTGTGCGCCAATATGGACTCGCTGACCGGCGATTATCTGACCGGACGACGCAGCATCCCCATGGCAGACAAGACGCTCAAGCCGGATGCAGAGCGTATGCTCACCATCACCGGCGCCTGCGGCAACAATCTCAAAGATGTCACCCTGAACCTGCCGGTAGGCTTACTGACCTGCGTTACCGGCGTGTCCGGCTCGGGCAAGTCCACGCTCATTAACGACACCCTGTATCCCGCCGTCTCACAACATCTGTACGGCAGTAACACCGAACCCGCACCGCACACGGCGATACAAGGTCTGGAGTTCTTCGACAAGGTCATCAACGTCGATCAGTCGCCTATCGGCCGCACCCCCCGCTCCAATCCCGCCACCTACACAGGGTTGTTCACGCCGATACGCGAGCTGTTTGCCAGCGTCCCCTCCTCGCGAGAACGCGGCTATGGCCCGGGACGTTTCTCCTTCAACGTCAAAGGTGGTCGTTGCGAATCCTGTCAGGGTGATGGCGTGATCAAGGTCGAGATGCATTTCTTGCCGGATGTGTATGTGCCATGCGACGTATGCCACGGACATCGCTACAACCGCGAGACGCTGGAAATCCTATACAAGGGCAAGAACATCCATCAGATACTCAGTATGACAGTGGAGGCCGCGCATGCATTCTTCCAACCCGTGCCGCTCATCGCGCGCAAGTTGCAGACTTTACTGGACGTTGGTTTGGGCTACATCACACTGGGACAATCCGCTACCACGTTGTCGGGCGGTGAGGCACAGCGCGTCAAGCTGTCGCTGGAACTTTCCAAACGCGACACCGGCCGCACGCTGTATATATTGGATGAACCGACCACCGGACTTCACTTCCATGACATCGCCATGTTGCTCAAGGTGATCCACAAGTTGCGCGATCAGGGCAACACCTTGGTGGTGATCGAACACAACCTCGATGTCATCAAGACCTCGGATTGGGTGATCGATCTGGGACCGGAAGGCGGAGCTGGGGGGGGGCGCATTATTGCGCAGGGTTGCCCGCGTGACCTGGCCAAGAATAAGCATAGCGTGACAGGATCTTACCTGAAACAGGTACTCGTCAGGTAGCATCATGCAAGGTGAACGCACACTTATCACGGCAGGGTTCGTACTGATTGCGCTACTGCTATTGACCGCCATCCATCCCTATGACCGCACCACTTGGTTGATGGAAATCGCGCCTGTGATAATCGCGTTACCGGTGTTAGTGCTCAGCTATAGAAGCTTCCCGCTGACCACCCTGATGTACACCCAGATCTTCGTCCACGCGCTGATCCTCATCACCGGCGGCGCATATAGCTATGCGCGCGTGCCATTGGGGTTCTGGATTCAGGACGTGCTGCACTTGAGTCGCAATCCATACGACAAGATAGGACACTTCGCACAGGGCTACGTCCCCTTCATCGTGACACGCGAGATCTTGTTGCGTGGCGGCTATCTCACACACAGACGCATGACCGCGTTCTTGTCGGTATGCGCGGTGATGTTCGTCAGCTCCAGCTACGAGCTGATAGAGTGGTGGTCAGCACTCGCGCTCGGACAAGGTGCGGACGAGTTCCTGGGCACACAGGGCGACCCTTGGGACACGCAGTCGAATATGTTCTTTGCACTGATAGGCGCTGTGTGCGCGTGGCTGACATTGTCGCGCTTGCATGACCAGCAACTGGAGCGTCTGCAGTGACCGCTCAATCTTCGCAGTTCGAGATTCCCGAAAGTGAATTGGAGATAAGCGCGATACGCGCACAAGGTGCGGGGGGACAGAATGTCAACAAGGTCTCCACCGCCATCCATCTGCGCTACGACATCAGAGCCTCTTCGTTGACTGAAGAACTTAAGAACAGACTGTTGACGTATGCCGACCGTCGCATCAATAGCGATGGCGTGATCGTCATCAAGGCGCAGCGCTACAACAGTCAGGAGAAGAATCGCGCCGATGCTATCGCACGCTTACTCGAGTTGATTCTGGCCGCATCGCATATCCCGCAACGACGTGTCCCCACCCGACCGAGCTATGGCGCAAAGAAAAGACGACTTGAAGGTAAAATGTTGCGCGGAGCGATCAAGTCGCTACGTGGCAAAGTCCACGAGTGATTCTGGAACGTGGAGCTCAGATAGCGACGCCCTTATCGTCGAACATGCCGTCGAACAATACCGTGCTCAGATAGCGCTCACCGGAATCTGGCAAGATCACCACGATGATCTTACCGGCATTCGCTGGCAGTTTTGCATGACGTACGGCCGCAGCGACAGCAGCACCGCAAGAGATACCGCACAAGATGCCTTCCTCCCTGGCCAAACGACGCGCATAGGTCACAGCCTCTTCATTGCTGACCTGCTCCACCGCATCCACCAGCGAGATATCCAGATTGCCCGGTATAAAACCCGCGCCTATACCCTGTATCTTGTGCGGACCAGGTTTCAGTGCCTCGCCGGCACGATGCTGCGAGATCACCGGACTGGCCGCGGGTTCCACTGCGACAGTAGTGATCTTTTTACCCTGAATGTGCTTGATATAACGTGACACGCCAGTAAGCGTGCCACCTGTACCCACGCCAGACACAAAGATGTCGACCTTACCGTCGGTATCATTCCAAATCTCCGGACCGGTGGTCTTTTCATGGATGGCAGGATTGGAGGGATTGTTAAATTGCTGCAACAAGACATATTTACTATCAGACGCCGCAATCTCTTCAGCTTTGGCAATCGCCCCGCCCATGCCCTTGGCACCTTCTGTGAGCACCAGATTAGCACCATAGACGGCCAGCAGCTTGCGCCGCTCCATACTCATCGTCTCAGGCATGGTCAACGTCAGCGGAATACCGCGTGCAGCAGCCACGAAGGCCAGCGCTATACCGGTGTTGCCACTGGTAGGCTCTACGATATGCTTACCTATTCCCAATAAGCCGCGCTGTTCGGCATCCCATATCATCGCCGCGCCGATACGACACTTGACCGAGAATGCCGGATTACGGCTTTCTATCTTGGCTAGCACCGTTGCAGCGGCGCCATCTGTGACACGGTTCAAACGAACCAATGGGGTATTGCCTATGGAGAGTGAGTTGTCAGTGAACCAGTTAGCCATGATGAGTCTCCGCTTGTTGGCGCATCACGCCTGAAATAGAGTTTAAGTGCATTACAGGATTTTTGCACATGCATGCGCTATTCACCAGACGTTTCGCAGCCACCAATGCAAAAAGCCAGGAAGACCCGGCTTTTTGCATTGGTGGCTAACAACTGAGGTATTACTCCGCGTCCACTGCTGTCGCATCTGCTGGACGATCCATCAGTTCGATCAATGCCATAGGAGCGTTGTCACCTTGACGGAAACCGAACTTCAGAACGCGCAGGTAACCGCCGTTACGTGTAGCGTAGCGAGGACCCAGTTCGTCGAACAACTTAGTCACCATCTCACGATCACGCAAACGCGCAAAAGCCAAACGTCGATTTGCCAGACTTGGAGTCTTGCCCAGAGTCAGGATAGGCTCTGCTACACGACGCAATTCCTTAGCCTTAGGCAAAGTTGTTTTGATCAGCTCGTGACGCAACAGAGAAACTGTCATGTTGCGGAACATAGCCAAACGATGGCTGCTGGTACGATTGAGTTTTCTTAAACCTGAACGGTGACGCATGATTTGCCTTTCTTACTTCTTAAGTTGCCAGTAGTGCTTAAACAGCAGCAACAGGCCAATTTTCCAGCTTCATACCGAGCGACAGATTATGCTCAGCAAGAACCTGCTTGATTTCATTGAGCGACTTACGACCCAAATTAGGAGTACGCAATAGATCGTTTTCTGTGTACTGGATCAAGTCACCGATGTAATGGATGCTCTGAGCCTTGAGACAGTTAGATGAGCGTGGAGTCAACTCCAGATCATCAACCGGACGCAACAAGATAGGATCTACCTTAGGTGCTTGAACCTTCTCAACGACTGGCTCGGTACCTTCCAACGCAGCGAACACGGAGAACTGGTCAACCAGAATACGTGCAGCATTGCGTATAGCCTGCTCAGGATCGATAGCACCATTCGTTTCGATATGCATCACCAACTTATCCAAGTCGGTACGCTGCTCTACACGGGCACTTTCAACCGCATAGCTCACACGGCTAACCGGGCTGAAAGACGCATCCAAAGCGATGTGACCGACTGCACGAGTCTCGTTAGGTGCTTGGCGAGAGATAGCGGAAACATAACCGCGACCTTGCTCGACCTTGATCTGCATATCCAACTTGCCACCGGCGGTCAGATGCGCGATAACGTGATCAGGATTAACGATCTCGACATCCGCATTGCCGCTGATATCAGCAGCAGTGACCACGCCTTGACCTTCCTTGACCAAAGTAAGTACGACTTCCTTGGCATTGTGCAAACGCAACACAACACCCTTAAGGTTCAACAACAAATCGACCACGTCCTCTTGCACGCCATCAATAGTCGCATACTCGTGCAACACGCCAGCCATCTTAACTTCAGTAGGTGCGGCACCTGCCATGGAAGACAGCAGGATGCGACGCAATGCATTGCCCAAAGTGTGGCCATAACCGCGTTCAAAGGGCTCCATCACCACTTTAGCTTGGGTGTCGGAAATTCTTTGCACATCAATGATGCGCGGCTTCAAAAATTCATTCTTAGGCATAAGCTACTCCGCGTGGATTACTTGGAATACAACTCAACCACGAGATGCTCGTTGATGGTTGCAGGCAATTCGGAACGCTGTGGCTTTGCTTTAAATACACCCTTGAAAGCCTTAGTGTCCATTTCCAGCCATTCAGGGAAGCCGCGTTGTTCCGCAGCAGCAAAAGCAGCCTTGATACGCAGTTGAGCCTTAGACTTTTCAGTCACCTCAACCACATCACCAGGACGCACTTGGTACGAAGGGATGTTGACACGCTTACCGTTAACCAGAACGGAGTTGTGACGAACCACTTGACGCGCTTCGGAGCGAGATGCGCCAAAGCCCATGCGGTAAGACACATTATCCAGACGGGATTCAAGGATCTGCAACAGGCTTTCACCCGTAATACCACGAGTGGCAGACGCTTGCTTGTAGGTCAAACGGAATTGCTTTTCCAGTACGCCATAGATGCGACGAACTTTTTGCTTTTCACGCAACTGTGTACCGTATTCTGACAGACGGTTATTCTTCTTTTGACCGTGCTGGCCAGGTGGATAAGCACGACGCTCGATAGAACATTTGTCGGTAAAACATTTTTCGCCCTTCAGAAACAGCTTCTCACCTTCACGGCGGCACTGACGGCATTTTGGATCAAGATTTCTAGCCAAGATTGACTCCCAATAAATTAGATACGACGCTTTTTAGGCGGACGGCAACCGTTATGCGGCACCGGCGTGATATCGGAAATGCTGGTGATCTTAAAACCAGCAGCATTCAATGCACGCACAGCAGACTCACGGCCTGGGCCGGGTCCTTTGATGCGCACTTCAAGATTCTTAACCCCACACTCAACGGCAGATTTGCCAACCACTTCAGCAGCAACCTGAGCAGCGAAAGGCGTACTCTTACGAGAACCCTTAAAACCCTGAGCGCCACTAGTAGACCACGCCAGAGTATTGCCTTGGCGGTCAGTGATAGTAACGATGGTGTTGTTAAAAGATGCATGAACGTGCGCGATACCTTCTGCAACGTTCTTTTTAACTTTTTTGCGCACTTTCGTGCTTGGCTTAGCCATATCTATTCCTCTAGAGCGTTATAGCGAATCACTTTTTAGCGCCGGCAATCGCCTTGCGCGGTCCCTTACGGGTACGTGCGTTGGTGCGAGTGCGCTGACCACGACATGGCAAACCACGACGATGGCGTTGGCCACGATAGCAACCCAAGTCCATCAATCGCTTGATGTTCATGGTGGTTTCACGACGCAAGTCACCTTCTACGGTGAATTTGGCGACTTCATCGCGCAGTTTTTCAACTTCTGCGTCGGTCAAGTCTTTCATCTTGGTGGTGGTCTTCACGCCAGCCGCAACACAAATTGTTTGTGAGCGAGTGCGTCCGATACCGTAAATTGCAGTTAAAGCAATTACAGCGTGTTGATGGTTGGGGATATTCACCCCTGCAATACGTGCCATGCAGCTACCCTATATTTGAAAAACGAAGATTATAACACCCAAAGCTGATTTTACTCAATTAGCCTTGACGTTGCTTATGACGTGGTTCAGTGCAAATCACACGAACCACCCGCTTACGAATAACAATCTTGCAGTTGCGGCAGATTTTCTTTACTGATGCTTGGACTCTCATTATTTTCCCCTTACTAGCTTAACTATTTGGCACGGAACACGATTCTTGCTCTGCTCAAATCGTATGGTGTCAACTCAACCGTTACTTTATCACCTGGCAGAATCCGTATGTAATGCATACGCATCTTCCCCGAAATGTGGCCAAGCACTACATGACCGTTCTCTAACTTGATCCGGAATGTTGCATTAGGCAACGATTCCTCGATCTCTCCCTGCATTTGAATCACATCTTCTTTAGCCATTAGCGCGTAATCCCGGCCTTGAAGTTAGCCTTTTTTAGTAGATTCTCATACTGGTGAGTCATCAAATAAGACTGGACTTGAGCCATGAAATCCATGGTAACCACCACCAGGATCAGCAACGAAGTGCCACCAAAATAGAACGGCACATTCCACTTCACGACCAAGAACTCAGGTAGCAGACAGACAAGTGCAATATAAATTGCGCCTATCAATGTCAAACGCAGCATGATCTTTTCGACGTACTTAGCAGTCTGCTCACCTGGGCGTATTCCCGGTAAAAACGCACCACTTTTCTTCAGGTTATCTGCTGTTTCTTTAGGGCTGAATACTAAAGCTGTATAGAAGAAGCAGAAGAAGAATATCGCAGCGGCATATACCATCACGTAGATAGGTTGACCCGGCGAGAGCTTCTCGCTTACATCCTTTAACCAACCCATACCCTTGCCTGCACCAAACCAACCCGCAATGGTGGCGGGAAACAAGATGATACTAGAAGCAAAAATAGGTGGAATTACACCAGCCATATTCAACTTCAAAGGCAAGTGAGAACTCTGACCGCCATAGACCTTATTACCTACCTGACGCTTGGCGTAATTGACCAAAATCTTACGTTGACCACGCTCAACAAAAACTACCAGCGCGGTTACGCCGAATGCGACAACCATCAAAAACAAAACCAAAGGTATGGAGAAGGCACCTGTTCTGGCCAACTCTAAAGTGCTACCGATAGCGTGAGGCAAGCCTGCAGCAATACCCGCAAAAATGATCAATGAAATACCATTACCCAAGCCGCGTTCAGTGATCTGCTCACCCAGCCACATCAGGAACATAGTACCTGTCACCAAAGTGACCACGGTAGTCATCTGAAACAATGAACCGGGGTTAGGAACCAGCCCTGGTTGAGCCTGCAATGCAACAGAGATGCCGAACGATTGAAACACCGCCAAACCCAAGGTACCGTATCTGGTGTACTGAGTGATCTTGCGACGTCCTGCTTCACCTTCCTTTTTCAACTGCTCCAAATGAGGTACAGCTATAGCGGCCAATTGCATGATGATAGACGCCGAAATATAAGGCATGATACCGAGCGCAAATATGGTAAATCTGGACAACGCGCCACCAGAGAACATGTTGAACATGCCCAAGATGCCATTTTTCTGAGACTTGAACAAATCAGCCAGAACAGTAGGATCAATGCCAGGTACCGGTATATGCGCACCAATACGGTACACAACCAACGCCCCTAGCAAGAACCACAGTCGTTGACTCAAGTCACCGTATTTACCCTTAGTCGCAACCTTTCCAATCGTGCTCACTTTGCGACCTTACTCAGCAAGGCTACCACCTGCAGCCTGAACAGCCGCGAGTGCACCCTTAGTCAGCAACAAACCTTGCAATTTCACAGCGCGATTGATTTCACCGCAAAGAATCACTTTTGCAGACAATGCGTTTGCATGAACCACACCAGCTTGCTTCAATGCCAACAGATCGATTGTGTCAACAGGCATGCTCTGCAGATCAGACAAACGCACTTGAGCTGTGTCGTTACGCGTCAAAGACACGAAACCACGTTTGGGCAAGCGACGCTGCAAAGGCATTTGACCGCCCTCAAAACCAACTTTATGAAAACCACCAGCGCGCGACTTCTGTCCCTTGTGACCCCGACCGCAGGTTTTACCCAAACCGGAACCGATACCACGACCGACGCGACGCTTGGAGTGCTTTGCACCTTGTGCAGGTTGAATATTATTGAGATTCATCTGTTACGCCTCGCACTTAACCAGGTAAAACACTTTGTTGATCATGCCACGTACACATGGAGTGTCTTCCAATTGCACTGTGTGGTTGATACGACGCAGGCCCAGACCACGAATAGTGTCGCGGTGAGACTGCTTAGTTCCGATCAGACTTTTGATCTGAGTGACTTTGATTGTTTTGGCTTGTGTCATTTCTTACCCCAAGATCTCATCAAGTTGCTTGCCGCGTTTAGCAGCAATTTCAGATGGCGCATTGAGTGCCTTCAAACCATTCAGCGTCGCACGAACCACGTTGTATGGGTTGCTAGAACCGATACACTTGGCCAATACATCCTTAACGCCCACTGCCTCGAAGACCGCACGCATCGCGCCACCAGCAATAATTCCAGTACCTTCCGAAGCTGGCTGCATCAGAACTTTAGCAGCACCATGCTTACCGATAACTGTGTGATGCAAAGTACCGTTTTTCAGGTTAACTTTGACCAGGTTACGACGGCATTCTTCCATAGCCTTTTGTACGGCAACAGGTACTTCTTTAGACTTACCCTTACCCATCGCAATACGACCATCGCCATCGCCGACCACTGCCAGCGCTGCGAAACCCATGATACGACCACCCTTAACAACCTTGGTGACGCGATTCACGGAGATCATTTTTTCGATCATGCCGTCATCACGCTCTTCCTGTTGCTGATTTTTTCCTTGCGGCTTAGCCATTATTCAACTCCAATTAGAACTGTAAGCCATGTTCGCGCGCGGCTTCAGCCAACGCTTTGATGCGACCATGATAACGATTACCGGAACGGTCAAAAGCCACTTGTGAGATGCCTGCAACCTTTGCTTTTTCAGCGATACGCTTACCAACAACTGCTGCTGCAGCTGCATTGCCACCGTTAGCCAAATTTTGGCGCACATCAGCCTCTACACTGGATGCACTTGCCAAAACCTTGCTACCACATGCAGAGATAATCTGCGCATAGATATGCAAATTGGTTCTGCTGATTGCCAGACGGATGGTTTTCTTTTCAGCAATACGGGCACGGGTTTTGCGTGCTCTGCGCTGACGCGATTCTTTTTTGTTCAACATATCAGCCTCGATTATTTCTTCTTGGTTTCTTTCAGGATCACTACTTCATCGCTGTAACGAACACCCTTGCCTTTATATGGCTCTGGTTCACGGAACGCGCGAATTTCAGCAGCTACTTGACCAACGCGTTGCTTGTCGGCACCTTTCAACACAACTTCGGTCTGCGTTGGAGTCTCAACCTTCACACCTGCCGGCATCTTGTAGGCAACTGGATGAGAATAACCCAAAGTCAGATTCAAAGTATCTCCGGCAGCTGCCGCGCGGTAACCCACGCCTACCAATGTCAACTTACGTTCAAAACCTTTGCTGACACCGAGAATCATATTCGCCAAGACCGCACGAATCGTTCCAGACATCGCATTAGATTGCTTGGTGGCATTAGCCGCCTTGCACAACAACAGATCACCTTCACGAACCACTGTGATATCAGAGTTCAGAGCATGCTTCATAGTACCCAGAGGTCCTTTTACGGAAACCTCATTGGCAGCAAGCGTAACCTCTACACCAGATGGAACAACAACAGGATTTTTAGCAACTCTAGACATGCTTACCTCTCTACGCCACGACGCAGAGCAGCTCACCACCAATACCATTGGCACGCGCTTTGCGATCGGTCATCAAACCCTTGGAAGTCGAAACAATAGCAATACCCAAGCCGTTCATCACTTTAGGAATGTCATTGGAACCCTTGTAAATACGCAGACCTGGACGGCTAATACGCTGGATCTTTTCGATCACCGGACGACCACTGTAGTACTTCAGGCCGATTTCCAGATTAGCTTTCCCGCCCTCAGCCTTGACGACGCTAAAACCATCGACATAACCTTCGTCTTTCAGAACTTCAGCGATAGCCACCTTCATCTTGGAAGAAGGCATGCTCACTGTTGCTTTTTCCGCCATCTGCGCATTGCGAATGCGCGTCAACATGTCGGAGATTGGATCACTCATACTCATAAATTTCTCCTACCAACTTGCCTTAACGATACCGGGGATCTCACCGCGCATTGCAAACTCGCGAACCTTGATACGACCCAGACCAAACTTCCTGAAAGTACCACGCGGACGACCAGTCAACGCGCAGCGGTTACGCAGACGCACAGGACTGGAGTCACGTGGAAGCGCTTGCAACTTTGCGCGCGCTTCAGCACGCTCTTCGTCGCTCAACTTGGAATTGTCCATAATTGCTTGCAAAGCCGCACGCTTAGGTGCGAATTTTGAAACCATTTCACGACGTTTCAAATCACGATTAATAACTGCCATCTTAGCCATTAGTCTGCTCTCATTTCTTTAAAGGAAGTTTGAATGCCAACAACAAAGCCTTAGCCTCTTCGTCAGTCTTAGCGGAAGTCGTGATAGTGATATTCATACCACGCAATGCATCAATCTTTTCGTATTCGATCTCAGGAAAAATGATCTGCTCTTTGATGCCCATGTTGTAATTACCACGGCCATCAAAAGACTTACCAGAGATACCACGGAAGTCACGAATACGTGGGATAGCAACAGCAATCAGACGATCCAGGAATTCATACATACGCTCTTTGCGCAACGTCACCTTGCAACCAACCGGATAACCTTCGCGAATCTTAAAGCCAGCGATAGACTTTTTAGACAATGTCACAACAGGCTTCTGGCCTGCGATCTTTTGCATATCGCCCACAGCAAAATCCATCACCTTCTTATCCGCGACCGCTTCGCCAACACCCATATTCAAGGTGATCTTTTCGATGCGAGGAACTTCCATCACGGACTTATAACCAAATTGCTTCATCAAGTCTTTTGCAACTTGATCTTTGTAAAACGCATACAGACGAGCCATGTTCTAATACCCCTTAAGCGTCAATTACTTCGCCGTTAGACTTGAACACGCGCACCTTGCGTCCATCTTCCAACGTCTTAATACCAACACGATCACCCTTCTTGGTGGCCGCATTGAAAACCGCCACATTGGAAATGTGGATAGGCATTTCTTTTTCTACGATACCGCCAGTCAAACCCTTTACCGGATTCGGCTTCTGGTGCTTTTTTACTTTATTGATACCGCCAACCAACAAATACTCTCCAAGAACGCGCAGCACATTACCGCGATTACCCTTGTCTTTACCTGCGATCACGATAACGTCATCGTTCTTCTTAATCTTGCGCATGATTTTCCTCTACTCGATTCGGAATCGCTTAAAGCACTTCCGGTGCCAACGATACGATCTTCATAAACTTCTCAGTACGCAACTCACGCGTAACTGGCCCAAAAATACGCGTGCCAATAGGCTCAAGCTTCGCATTCAACAACACAGCTGCATTGCTATCGAATTTAACCAGAGAACCATCACCACGACGAACACCCTTGGCAGTACGAACCACAACCGCGTTATAAACCTCACCTTTTTTGACGCGACCACGAGGAGCAGCATCTTTAATGCTGACCTTGATCACATCTCCAACAGAGGCATAACGACGCTTGGAGCCGCCCAAAACCTTGAAGCACATTACGGAACGCGCGCCGGTATTGTCGGCCACGTCTAACACTGTTTGCATTTGTATCATTATTTAATCTCCAACTTATTCCGCTTACGGCGGCCAGTTTTGGAACCCGTTTGGGTTAGGTCGCCGCAAGCAGCGATGAAACGAAGCCGCGTATTATATTCAACTACCGAAAAGATGCAAGCGATACTTACAATTAAATTGCCGCACCCTTGCCCAGCAGTTTAGATACACGCCAGCTCTTAGTTTTAGCCAACGGACGGCACTCTTCGATAGTGACCATGTCGCCGGTATGAAACTCATTCGCTTCATCGTGCGCGTGGTATTTCTTTGATACGCGGATAATCTTGCCCAATAATGGATGCTTGACTTTACGCTCGACCAAGACAGTAACTGTCTTGTCCATCTTGTCACTTACTACCGTACCGGTCAGAGTACGTTTAAGTTTAGCTTCGCTCATTTCCGGGCTTCCTTCTGTGTCAATTCCGTTTTGATGCGGGCAATAGAACGACGTACTTTGCGCATCTCGCTGGTATTGGTCATTTGTTGTGTCGCAACTTGCATACGCAGACCGAATTGCGCCTTAGTCAAGGACAGCAATTCAGTTTGCAACTCTTCAGCAGACTTAACTTTGATATCTGTCGCCTTCATATTATGTACCTACCTGTCTAACTACGAATGTTGTGGCCAATGGCAGTTTTGCCGAAGCCAATTTGAACGCCTCACGCGCCAAAGTCTCGTCTACACCATCCATTTCGTACAACATTTTGCCAGGCTGAATCTCGGCTACGTAGTACTCGGGATTACCCTTACCGTTACCCATACGGACTTCGGCGGGCTTTTGTGAGATCGGCTTATCCGGGAATACGCGTATCCAGATACGACCACCACGCTTAATATGACGCGTCATTGCACGACGCGCCGCTTCGATTTGACGTGCGGTCAAACGACCGCGCGCTACGGCTTTAAGACCGAACTCACCGAAACTTACTTGATTGCCGCGAGTTGCCAGGCCGGTATTGCGACCTTTCTGCTCTTTACGGTACTTTCTTCTAGCTGGCTGTAGCATGTTTTGCTCCCGACTTTCTTACTTTTTTCTCTGGTTCAGCCGCCATAGGTGCAGCAGCTTCCTGGCCAATCTCGCCCTTGAATACCCAAACCTTCACACCGATGATGCCATATGTGGTTTGCGCTTCCGAAGTGCCGTAGTCAATATCTGCACGCAGGGTATGCAACGGCACACGGCCTTCGCGATACCACTCGGAACGAGCGATCTCAATACCGTTCAAACGCCCCGCACTCATGATCTTGATACCCTGAGCACCCAGACGCATTGCGTTCTGCATCGCGCGCTTCATCGCACGGCGAAACATGATGCGCTTTTCCAGTTGTGCAGTAATGCTGTCAGCAATCAATTGCGCATCGATTTCAGGCTTGCGCACTTCCTCGATAGCCAAATCAACAGACTGCAGACCCATGCGTTTGCGCAACTCAGCGCGCAACACCTCGATGTCCTCGCCTTTTTTGCCAATAACCATACCAGGACGAGCCGTGTAGATCGTAACCTTGGCACTCTTGGCTGGACGCTCGATAACAACCTTAGAGATGCCGGCAGAAGCCAGCTTCTTCTTCAGGAAGGCACGAATCTCGATATCCTTGAGTAACAGGGTTGAAAAATCGTGGCTATTTGCGAACCACTTGGAATCCCAGTTTTTACGAACGCTCAACCTGAAACCGGTTGGGTGAATTTTCTGTCCCATAATTTATCCTTAGTTCCCAACGTGAACGGTGATGTGGCAAGTTTGCTTTTCAATCTTATTGCCACGACCTTTAGCGCGAGCAATAAAACGCTTCAATGAAGCAGCCTTATCAACATAGATAGTCTTAACCTTCAACACATCGATGTCGGCACCGTCATTGTGCTCAGCGTTCGCGATTGCGGACTCCAAAGCCTTCTTGATGATGACAGCACCTTTCTTAGGGCTGAAAGTCAGGATATTCAACGCCTGAGCAACCGGCAGACCGCGGATCTGATCAGCAACCAGACGACCTTTCTGCGCGGACAGATGAACGTTTTTTGCAACAGCGATAGTAGTAGTCATCATGCCTCCTTATCGTTTGACAGCGGCTTTTTTATCGGCCGCGTGTCCCTTGAAGGTACGGGTCAGGGCAAACTCACCCAACTTATGACCTACCATGTTTTCTGAAACATAAACGGGAATATGCAACTTACCGTTATGCACTGCGATGGTCAGACCAACGAACTCAGGCAACACCGTTGAACGGCGAGACCATGTCTTCACTGGACGCTTGTCGTTAGTTGCGCGAACAGTCTCGATCTTTTTGATCAGATGTGCGTCAACGAATGGACCTTTTTTAATGGAACGTGCCATGTATTCTTACCCCTTAAACCTTAAAGCGACGACGCACGATCATGCCACTTGTGCGCTTGTTGCGACGTGTACGGAAGCCCTTAGCCGGAACACCCCATGGACTCACTGGATGACGACCAGCTGCAGTCTTACCTTCACCACCACCGTGTGGGTGATCAACTGGGTTCATGACCACACCGCGAACGGTAGGACGAACACCGCGCCAACGCATCGCACCAGCCTTACCGATGGAACGCAGACTATGCTCTGAGTTACCTACCTCGCCGAGCGTCGCCTTGCAATCGATGTGCACCTTACGAATCTCACCTGAACGCAAACGCAATTGAGCGTAGCTGCCTTCACGCGCCAGCAACTGCACTGAAGTGCCCGCAGAACGCGCCAGCTGCGCACCCTTGCCTGGCAACATCTCGATGCAATGAATGGTTGAACCGACCGGAATATTGCGCAACGGCAAAGCATTACCCGCCTTGATAGGCGCTTCAGAACCACTCATCAGAGTCGCACCGGCAACCACACCTTTAGGCGCGATGATGTAACGACGCTCACCATCCGCGTAGCACAACAGAGCGATATTCGCCGTGCGGTTTGGATCGTATTCTAGGCGCTCGACTGTCGCAGGGATACCATCTTTATTGCGCTTGAAGTCGACCATACGATAATGCTGCTTATGACCACCGCCCATATGGCGAGTAGTGATATGCCCGTTATTGTTACGGCCTGCCGTCTTAGATTGGCTTTCCAGCAAGGCAGCAAATGGCTTGCCTTTATGGAGATCAGGATTGACAACACGCAAAACTGCACGCTGTCCCGGAGTAGTTGGTTTTAATTTAATCAATGCCATGGTGATTATCCTTGCTCGCTAGCAAAATTGATTTCCTGTCCGGCAGCCAAACAAACATAGGCCTTCTTCCAGTTGTTGCGACGACCGACGAAACGCCCCGTACGCTTAACTTTGCCTTTGACACATGCGACCTGCACGCTATCAACACTGACCTTGAACATCATCTCGACCGCCGCCTTGATCTCAGGCTTGGTCGCGTCAGTTGCAACACGGAAAACTACTTGCTCATTTTTGTCGGCAACAAAAGTTGCTTTTTCGGAGATGAGTGGAGCGACTAACACTTTCATCAAACGCTCTTGGCTAAATTGTTGGGTAATCATGCAAACATCTCCTCGATTTGCGCAACCGCATTACGCGTAACGATCACGTTAGGGAAACGCACCAAGCTAACAGGATCAGCCTGATTAGCCTCCAAGACCAACACATTGGCCAAGTTACGGGAAGACAGATAGAGATTCTCGTCAACACTGTCAGTGATGATGAGCAGACGATTCGCAGCCAGCCCCATACCTTTGATCTTCTCAGCCAATTGCTTGGTCTTGGGAGAATCTACAGTCAGACTATCAACTACCATCAAACGATTTTCGCTAACCAGTTTGGAAAGAATCGCGGCGATACCAGCGCGATACATCTTACGGTTGACTTTTTGTGTGTAATTTTCTTCGCCCGTATTAGGGAAAATCTTACCACCACCACGCCACAGAGGGCTTGACGCCATACCAGCACGAGCGCGGCCCGTACCTTTTTGCGCGAAAGGCTTCTTGGTAGACTTGGCGATCTCGCTACGACCCTTTTGCTTGCTATTGCCAGAACGCGCATTAGCCATATAGGCGGTAACCAACTGATGCACCAGATCCTGATTGTATTCACGACCAAACAACTCGTCGGAAGCAGTCATGTTCGCAGTGGACTGCCCCTTATCATTGATAACTTTGAGTTCCATTACACACCTGCCTTAACTGCGGGACGCACGACGATACTGCTGTTTGTGCAACCTGGAACGGCGCCCTTAACCAACAGCAATTGACGAGCGACATCAACACGCACGATTTGTAGATTTTGGACGGTACGCTGCACATCACCCAGATGACCGGTCATACGCTTACCAGGGAATACTCGACCTGGATCCTGCGCCATACCGATAGAACCTGGAACGTTATGCGACTTTGAGTTACCGTGAGACGCGCGACCTGATTTGAAGTGGTGACGCTTGATGGTACCAGCGTAACCCTTACCCTTAGTGGTGCCGGTCACATCGACCAACTGACCCACCCTGAAAATCTCAACACTCACAGAAGCACCTGCTTGCAGGCCCGCGAGTTGATCAGAAGTAACGGTGAATTCTTTAAGTTTGCTACCCGCCTCAACACCCGCCTTAGCGTAATGCCCAGCAGCAGCTTTTGTTACACGACTAGCACGACGAACACCATGCGCCAACTGCACCGCAGTATAGCCGTCCGTGTCTACAGATTTGATCTGAGAAACACGATTATTGGACACTTCCAGCACTGTTACCGGCAACGACAGACCGTCTTCGGTAAAAACACGGGTCATGCCAATCTTGCGACCGACAAGTCCTAAGCTCATTTTAATTTCCTCTTGTTAAGGGGCTAACTACAATTGGTTAGCCGATTACATACACTACAAACCACAAACTACAAATCCACTACTTACTGCAACTTAATTTCTACATCCACACCAGCAGGTAGATCAAGCTTCATCAATGCATCGACAGTCTTGTCGGTTGGATCAACGATATCCATCAAACGCAAGTGCGTACGAATCTCAAATTGATCACGAGAAGTCTTATTGACGTGCGGTGAACGCAACACGTCAAAACGCTCAATCTTGGTTGGCAAAGGAACTGGGCCGTTAACCACAGCACCAGTACGTTTAGCCGTATCGACGATCTGCGCCGCAGATTGGTCAATCAAACGATAGTCAAACGCCTTCAGGCGTATGCGAATTTTTTGACTTTGCATATTTTTCTCTTGCATTTACGCGGCAGGGCCGCTGGTTTAAAGAACGAAATCGCGTGGTCTGACTGTGGCCAGACCACGCGAGGGGGCGCATTGTATCTTTACTCGATGATCTTTGCAACCACACCCGCACCGACAGTACGACCGCCTTCGCGTATCGCGAAACGCAGACCTTCTTCCATCGCGATTGGGTTAATCAGGTTAACAGTGATGCTGACGTTGTCGCCTGGCATCACCATTTCCGTACCCGCTGGCAGCTCAACCGCGCCAGTCACGTCGGTAGTACGGAAGTAGAACTGCGGACGGTAACCCTGGAAGAATGGCGTATGACGACCACCTTCATCCTTACCCAACACATATATCTCAGCTGTAAACTTGGTGTGCGGCTTGATAGAACCTGGCTTGCACAATACCTGACCGCGCTCAACCTCTTCACGCTTGGTGCCACGCAACAGTACGCCAACGTTATCACCCGCCATACCTTGATCGAGCAGCTTGCGGAACATTTCCACGCCCGTGCAGGTCGATTTCAGGGTTGGCTTGATGCCAACGATTTCCAATTCTTCGCCAACCTTGACGATGCCGCGCTCAATACGACCAGTTACAACAGTTCCGCGACCCGAGATGGAGAATACGTCTTCCACTGGCATCAGGAATGCGCCGTCAATCGCGCGCTCTGGCGTAGGGATGTAGGTATCCAATGCTTCAGCCAAACGCAAAATGGCCGGTTCGCCGATTTCGGATTGATCACCCTTGATCGCCAACATGGCAGAGCCCTTGATGATAGGCACGTCGTCGCCAGGGAAGTCGTACTTGGAAAGCAATTCGCGCACTTCCATTTCAACCAGTTCCAGCAATTCTTCATCGTCAACCATGTCGCATTTGTTCAGGAACACGACGATGTAGGGAACACCCACTTGGCGAGCCAACAGGATGTGCTCACGCGTCTGAGGCATAGGGCCGTCAGCGGCAGAGCAAACCAGAATCGCGCCATCCATCTGCGCAGCACCTGTGATCATGTTCTTTACATAGTCAGCGTGGCCCGGGCAATCTACGTGTGCGTAGTGGCGATTTGCAGTTTCGTACTCAACGTGCGCAGTATTGATGGTGATACCGCGTGCCTTTTCTTCCGGTGCCGCGTCGATTTGGTCGTAAGCCTTGGCTTCGCCACCAAATTTCTTCGACAACACCATGGTGATCGCCGCCGTCAATGTGGTCTTACCGTGATCCACGTGGCCAATCGTGCCTACGTTTACGTGTGGTTTCGTACGTTCAAATTTACTCTTTGCCATGATTTTCGCCCTCTAATCTAAAATTATTTCTTCATGATTGCTTCAGCGACGTTCTTAGGCGCTTCAGCATAATGTTTAAATTCCATCGTGTAAGTCGCGCGACCTTGAGTGGCAGAACGCAACGATGTGGAATACCCGAACATTTCCGCCAAAGGCACTTCAGCCTTGATGGACTTACCGCCACCCATCATGTCGTCCATACCCTGAACCATACCGCGACGTGACGACAGATCACCCATCACCGTACCCGCGTAGTCTTCCGGCGTCTCAACCTCTACCGACATCATCGGCTCAAGCAAGACCGGATTTGCTTTACGCATACCATCCTTGAATCCCATAGAAGCCGCCATCTTGAAGGCGTTTTCATTGGAGTCAACTTCATGGTATGAACCGTCAAACAAGGTTACCTTGACATCGACAACAGGGAAGCCAGCCAACACGCCATTAGGCAATGTCTCACGCAAACCCTTTTCAACCGCAGGGATGAATTCACGAGGAACCGCACCACCCTTAATCGCATCAACGAACTCAAAACCTTTGCCCGCTTCGTTAGGCTCAATCTTCAGCATCACGCGACCAAATTGACCTTTACCGCCCGACTGCTTGACGAACTTACCTTCAACTTCGACCATCTTGCGGATCGCTTCACGGTACG
>CAWKIN010000003.1:0-43798 GCA_963849875.1 uncultured beta proteobacterium | reverse complement strand
AGGATTAACGCCATGAAAAAGCATTTATCAGAATTTCCTGTCGAAACGATTCTGTGCGCAGCTAAAAAGGCTACGCAGCAGGCTGCGATTAACGCCGTAAAAGCGGGTCGCAATGTTTATGGCTGGGACGAAGGTAAGCTTGTCAAATATGGGCCTGGCGCTCTACCTCTATCACAAGAAATACGTGAAGCGGAGAGGTCGGATGTCCGCGCCGTATAAAAACCTCCAACCTTAACTCTTTTTGATGGACGGTACTCTGGGTTGTTTTCTGCGAAAGATTTTATGCCGGAAATATAATGCCCATCTAGCTTTCACTAGATGGGCATCTATAGGCTACCTTATAAAAACCTACACACCTTTACGGAACGCCTAGCAGCTGAAACTGGGGCGTTTTTTGTATGGAGCGGGAAAAGAGGTTCGAACTCTCGACCTATACCTTGGCAAGGTATCGCTCTACCAACTGAGCTATTCCCGCGAAACTTTAAAACCTACTGCATCTGGAGGTGCGTCCCAGAGTCGAACTGGGCTAACCGGATTTGCAATCCGGGGCATAACCGATTTGCTAACGCACCAAGACTACTCTTTGAATCCTCACTTGAGTCATCGCTACGACTTCAAATGAGAGAGGGAAAGCGATTATGCTTTCCCTCGGATTTGGAGCGGGAAAAGAGGCTCGAACTCTCGACCTATACCTTGGCAAGGTATCGCTCTACCAACTGAGCTATTCCCGCGAAACAGGTGCGCATTATAGGGATGGCGAAAAATCTGTCAACCCAATTATGAATAATTTCTTACTAATTCGCCGGCACACGGAACAGGCGTGAGAAGTTCGCGCTGGTCGCGCTGCCAACCTCGTCCACACTGATGCGGCGCAGCAACGCGATCTCTTCCGCGACATGCTTCACATAGGCGGGCTGGTTGAGTTTGCCGCGATAAGGCACAGGGGCCAAATAGGGTGAATCGGTCTCGATCAGGATGCGCTCCAGCGGCACACGCTGCGCGACGTCTTTGATCTGTGTGGCGTTCTTGAAGGTCACGATGCCGGAGAAGGAGATATAGAAACCCAGGTCTATGGCGGCTTGCGCCACCTCCCAATTCTCGGTGAAGCAATGCATCACACCGCCCACTTCCTGCGCCTGTTCTTCACGCATGATGCGCAGGGTATCTTCGGCTGCCGAACGGGTATGGATGATGAGCGGCTTGCCGCACTCGCGCGCCGCGCGGATATGGTTGCGAAAGCGCTCGCGCTGCCATTCCAGATCACCTGTCAAGCGGAAGTAATCCAACCCTGTCTCACCGATGGCGATGATCTTGGGATGCTGCGCCAAGCGCACCAGATCGGCGACACTGGGTTCGACCTCATCCTCGTAGTCGGGATGCACTCCCACCGAAGCGTAGATATGTGTAAAGCGCTCAGCCAGTGCCAACACCTGCGGAAAATCGCTGAGATTCACCGACACACACAAGGCATTAGTGACATCGTTGTGCTGCATCTGCGCCAAGACATCATCGATGTTGGCGACCAGATCGGGGAAATTGATGTGGCAATGGGAATCAATAAAGGACATAAGTCAGACTGAAAGTAATTGGCGATAAGCCAGCAATAAGGATTCGAAGAAGAGCTTGGGATTGAGCGTGTGCTGCGCTTCACGTTTCGCGGTCTGCAACAACTTCTGCAACCGTACTAACTCCAGCGCCGCGACCGGAGCGACCAGTTTTTTGATCGCCGCCTCGTCACCCGTGTGATAGCGCAGACTGCCTGCCTGCTTCATGGCGATGAGGTCATAACACCATTGCTGCAACCACTGCACTACCAGCACCTGCTCGGTCTTCTGCAACAGCTCTGCCATGGCAAACACATCCAAAGCGGCTGGCGTGCGCAGTGCGTGCAATAGCTTGACCCGCTCCTCCGCACCGACTTGCGCATCGCCCTGCAGCGCCAACAGCGGCGAGTAGCCTGCAGCCGCCAAGATGTGCTCGGGGTCGGCTACCCCCTGTGAACGTAACCATGTCGTCGCGGCTGCCGCATCCGGCACGGCCAAACCGAACGACACGCAGCGACTGAGTATGGTGGGCAACAATTGTTGCGGCTTATGCGTCACCAAAATGAACAAGGTGTTACGCGGCGGCTCTTCCAGATTCTTCAACAGCGCATTTGCCGCATTGCTGTTCATCGCTTCGGCCGGGCAGATGACGATGACTCGCATGCCACCCTGATGCGAGGACATACCCAAAAAATCCGCCAGCTCACGCACCTGCTCCACGGTGATCTGCTTACTGGGTTTCTTGCCAGACTCGCCCTCCTCGCCACTCTGACTCAAGGCATCCGGCTGCAGCAGGCGAAAATCGGGATGAGAACCTTGCGACAGCCAATGACAGGCAGGGCACACACCACATGCCAGTCCCGATGCCTGTGGTCGCTCACACAATAAGGAGTGCGCGTAATTCAGCGCCAGATCCAGCTTGCCTATCCCTTTTGCGCCTTTGAACATCAGGCCCTGCGGCGGACGTTCACGCAGCGCCAGCAGACGCTGCCAATCGTTCAACTGCCAGGGGTAGAGATCGCTCATAGCTTGGCGATTAGCGTGACGAGTTGTGCAGTCACCTGCACTAGACTCTGCGCCGCATCGATGACGGCATAACGTTGCGGTTGTTCCTTTACACGACGGTGGTAACCACTGCGTACGCGCTCGAAGAAATCGCCCTGCTCCTGCTCGAACTTATCCAGCATCACGTTATTGGACAGACGCTGACGCGCGACCGCTACCGGTACATCGAAGAACAGCGTCAGATCGGGTTGCAGGTCGGCATGTACCCATTGCTCCAGTTGCTGCAACTTCTGCCAATCCATACCGCGCCCCGCGCCTTGATAAGCAAAACTGGCATCGGTGTAACGGTCTGAGATCACCCACTTGCCGGCGTGCAGCGCGGGTTTGATGACCTGCGCGATATGCTCGGCACGCGCGGCAAACATCAACAACGCCTCGGTATCCATGCACATCTTTTGATGCAAAAGTATCTCGCGCAACTGCTCGCCCAGCGGCGTCCCCCCGGGTTCGCGCGTCACGATGACTTCATTCCCGCGCGCCTCGAGTTGCTCGGCGAACCAATTCAGATGGGTGCTCTTACCGGCCCCATCCATGCCTTCGAAACTGATGAACTTGCTGATACTCATTTGATCTGGAATTTATTGACGGCACGATTATGCGCCGCCAGATTATTGGAGAATTGCGAACTACCATCACCGCGCGCCACGAAATACAGCGCATCGGTCTTGGCCGGATGCATAGCCGCATGCAACGCCGCCACGCCCGGCAAGGCTATGGGGGTAGGCGGCAAACCTGCGCGGGTATAGGTGTTGTATTGCGTATCAATATGCAGGTCCTCGCGCCGAATGTTGCCATCGAACTTGTCGCCCATACCGTAGATGACCGTGGGGTCGGTCTGCAACAACATGCCCTTGCGCAAACGATTCACGAACACACCGGCGATCATGTCACGGTCGCTGGGCGTACCAGTCTCTTTTTCGACGATGGAAGCCAGTATCAAAGCCTCATAGGGCGTTGCCAGTGGCAGGCCCGCATCACGACCCTCCCAAGCCTGTGTCAAGCGCTGCTGCATGGTCTCGTAAGCGCGCTTGTATATCTGCACATCGCTGCTGCCGGCGGCGAAGTAATAGGTATCGGGAAAGAATAGTCCCTCGGGATGCGTCTCCGTCGCACCGATACGTTGCAATAACTCTGCATCGCTCAGTTCAAGTGTGTTGTGCCTGAGTCCGGGGTTTTGATTCACGGCGGCACGGAACTGCTTGAAGCTCCACCCCTCGATGACACTCAACTGGCTTTGGCTCACCTGACCTTTGCTGATGATGTCCAACAACTCCCACATAGAAACGGGTGTATTCAGCGCATATTCACCACTCTTGATCTGGCCTGCCTTACCCGATAATCGTCCCAGCCAAACGAACATCAGTTCCTGATCCAGTAACTGTGCAGCCCCCAATTGATGTGCCACGCTCTTCAAGCTACTGCCGGATTGCAGCGCAAAGGTATACGGCGTGTTGGGGAGTGTCAGTGGGCGAAAGGAGAAATAAGCCACTACCGCCGCGCCCAGCAACACGATCAACATGATCAATCGCAACAGGAATCTCATCTCGGCTCTCCTTGTGTCAGCTCGGTACGCAAGTGTGTGGCAAAGGGGCGGTCCTGCCAACGCCGTTCGGCCAGCTCGCGTACCGACCACACCCCGATCACACTGTTGACCAAGAACAATTCATCTGCCGAGTATACTTCGGCCAGCATCACATCTCGTATCTGCACCACCATGTCATGCTCTTGCGCATAAGCCAGCACACGATCACGCTGCACTCCGGCCACCCCACAGCGCGTCAACTCCGGCGTGATCAAGCACCCCTCGCGCAACAGAAACAGATTGCTGCGCGTACCTTCTATCACTCGCCCCTGTCGATCCAGCAGCAAGCCTTCAGCAATGTCGGCGTCTTCATTCTCAGCAGCAGCCAGCACGTTCTCCAAACGATTGAGATGCTTGACACCGGCCAAGCGAACTTGCTCGCTCAGCCGCGTATCGCAGACATGCACACGCACACCTTGCGTGTGCCAGTCCACCGGATATTGCGGAGTTGCGGCCACATCCCAGATAAGGCTGGGCTCAACATTTTTAGGCGGGGCATAACCGCGACTGCCCTGCCCGCGCGTCACGATGAGTTTGATGACGCCATCCGGATGTTGCAACAGAACTTCGTCCAACTCGGCAGACAAACGTGACAAAGCCGGGCATATGATGCCCAGCTTTGCACTATCCTGCTGGATCTTTTGCAGGTGCTGCTGACGATAAAGAGCTATACCGTTACGAGCCAACAGTGTGCGGAACACACCGTCACCGTACAACAGACCGCGATCACGAATACTGATCAAATTGCCAGACTTGCCATTGACCAGCATCGTGGGTGATAACTAGACTTTGCGGAACACCAAAGTGCCGTTAGTCCCGCCGAAGCCGAAGTTATTGTTCACTGCCACATCAATCTTCATATCCCTGGCGGTATTGGCGCAATAGTCCAAGTCACACTCGGGGTCTTGATTGAAGATATTGATGGTTGGCGGCGATATCTGATGATGCACAGCCAAGGCACAGAACACCGACTCGATACCGCCCGCACCGCCCAACAAGTGGCCGGTCATCGATTTGGTGGAATTCACCACCAACTTTTTGGCATGGTCGCCGAACGCCAGCTTGATGGCATCGGTCTCGTTCTTGTCGCCCAAAGGTGTGGAAGTGCCATGCGCATTGACATATTGCACTTGGTCCGGATTCAGACCAGCGTTCTTCAACGCGTTCAACATGCTGCGCTTGGGGCCATCGCTGTTAGGCGAAGTGATGTGATACGCATCACCGCTCATACCGTAACCAGCAAGCTCGGCATAAATGGTCGCACCGCGCGCTTTGGCGTGTTCGTACTCTTCCAGCACCATCACACCGGCACCCTCGCCCATCACAAAACCATCACGGTCTTTATCCCAAGGACGACTGGAGGTGGCAGGATCATCATTGCGCGTGCTCAAGGCACGTGCAGAAGAGAAACCACCCACCGCCAACGGACCAATCGTTGCTTCCGCACCACCGGCGATCATCACGTCGGCATCACCGTATTCGATGATACGGGCAGATTCACCTATGCAATGCGTGCCGGTCGTACAAGCTGACACCATCGCCAGATTCGGGCCCTTGAGTCCGAACATCACGGACAGATTGCCCGAGATCATATTGATGATGCTGCCGGGGATGAAGAACGGCGATATCTTGCGCGGACCACCGGCAAGATAATCGTTATGGGTATCTTCGATCATCGGCAAGCCGCCAATACCCGAACCGATGTTCACACCGATGCGCTCCGCGTTCTGCTCGGTCACGACCAAACCAGAATCCTTGAGCGCTTCGATACCTGCAACCAGACCGAAATGAATGAACTTATCCATCCGTCGCGCATCTTTTGCTGGCAAATATTGGGTGACATCGAAATCCTTCACCTCGCCAGCAACCTGGCAAGCAAAAGGACTCGGGTCGAAATGACTGATGCGGGTGATTCCGGACTTGCCGGCAACGATGTTCTGCCAGACTCCAGGAATTCCGATACCGACTGGAGAGATTATCCCCAGCCCAGTGATAACAACTCTACGTTTAGACAAGCTGACTCCGTTTTACAACAGATGATGGAAGAAATTACTTTTGATGAGCCAGGACGTAGTCGATGGCATTTTGAACGGTGGTGATCTTTTCTGCATCTTCATCAGGGATCTCGCATTCGAACTCTTCTTCCAATGCCATTACCAATTCCACTGTATCCAGTGAATCGGCACCCAAGTCGTTTACGAATGAAGACTCATTCTTGACTTCAGCTTCGTTAACGCCCAGTTGTTCAGAAACGATCTTTTTTACGCGTTGTTCAATAGACATCTTTATCTCCTACCCTAAATTAAAGTTCATAAAAGCTGCGGCATTGTATCAAACTTGCCTGAATTTCCAAACGACATCGACACGACAAAAAAAGGTCTGGCAAATCATCTTGTTGCATCCCGAAAAATCAACTGCCTTGCCTTACCTCTACAGCGCAGCCGTAACCACAATAAAAAAGGAGCCCCTTCGGACTCCTTTTTTAATCATACTCACCAATAAAACAGCGCTTACTTCTTAACGCCGTTCACTGTGGCTTTCAGAGTCGCACCTGGTTTGAAAGCAGGAACTTTAGATGCTTTGATCTTCAGCTCAGCGCCAGTCTTGGGATTGCGGCCAACACGCGCTGCACGTTTACGAACTTCAAATGTACCAAAACCAACCAAAGCGATGTTGTCGCCTTTTTTCAACGTAGCGCTGATGATTTCCAGCAAACCAGCGATGTTGCGTTCCGCATCAACCTTAGTGCTGCCTGTTTTTTCAGCCAATGCATCTATCAGTTCTTTTCTGTTCATGTTGTTTATTCCCTAGTTAGTGTATGAATAAATAACTGCACCACGCAGCGGGCTGAAGTTTAGCACCCATCTTATTCAAACTGTACAGCCTTATATGCATTTTTTTTGCACCAAATGTGGGCTGAGACCCCGACTCAGGCTATATCCAGCCTGAGTCGGGACCTCAGTCAGCGATTTTGTATTGTCGCAAATTACACCAAGATTCAAGGCCTCAATCAATCTGTCCGACACCACGCACCACACTATTCCCCTTAACGGGCAATGACTTACCACCACGCGCGCGTTTGCCGAAATAGCCCTGCAGCACAACTCCCTCCAGCTTGAACTGTTGCTCGCGCGCGCCCGACTGCAGCGTGACTTTCACACCAGGCTTATCGATCACCGTAACAGCAGCCAACTCGTCTCCTTCGGCCAGACCGAGCACGATCACGCCTTTACCACCGCCCGGCAGATTCTTCAACTCAGCCAAGGTGAACACCAGCATTCTCGCTGCACGGGATACCGCTGCGACTAATGATAGTGGTTTGCTGGTGAACAGAACCGGCTCCAATATCGTCGCGCCATCTGCGGTGATGAACTGCTTGCCCGCCTTGTTACGCCCCACCATATCGCCCAGTGTGCAGGTGAAGCCGTAGCCCGCGTTGGTCGCCAACAGTAATTGCTGCGCAGCATCGCCACACAAAGCATGCACGATGCGCGCTCCACTGGCCACTTCTATCAGTGTCGCCAAGGGCACACCGTCGCCACGGCCACCGGGCAAAGACGCGACAGGGATGCTGCACACACGGCCGTTGCTGCAAATGACGATGCAATGGTCGGTGGTACGACACTCGTATGCCGCCAACAAGCCATCACCCTCTTTGAACGCGATGCTGGTCATATCCAAACCATGACCCTGACGCGTACGTGCCCAATGTTTATTGGAAATAACCACGGTCACCGGCTCATCGACTACAGCCACGCTCAACACCGCACGCTCGGCTTGCTCGATCAAAGTGCGACGTTCGTCGCCATAGGTCTTCACATCGGCATCGATCTCATTCGCCACCAGCGTACGCAAAGCCTTCTCACTGGCCAGCAATTTTTGCAACTTGCTGCGCTCATCCTGCAGGGCCTTCAACTCGCGCTCGATCTTGATGCCTTCCAGTTTCGCCAACTGGCGCAGACGTATCTCGAGGATGTCTTCAGCTTGGCGCTCAGATAATTCGAAGCGTGCAATCAGCGCGGCCTTGGGTTCATCCGACTCACGTATCACGGCAATCACTTCATCGATATTTAGATAGACGATCATGCGTCCCTCCAGAATATGGATGCGGTCATCCACCTGTGCCAAGCGATGCGAGACGCGGCGGTACACGGTGGCAAGGCGGAACTGCGACCATTCGCGCAGGATGACGACCAGCGGTTTCTGCTGCGGCCTGCCGTCCAGCCCTATCATCACCATGTTCAGTGACAGCGAACATTCCAGACTGGTGTGTGCCAGCAATACCGTCATCAGTTCGGCGGGGGTCTGACGGCTGGATTTAGGCTCCAACACCAGACGCACGGCTTGGTCCTTGTCCGACTCATCCGATATCTTGTCCAGCACCGACAGGATCAATGCCTTGTTCTGCACCTGATCTTGCGACAAGGCTTTTTTGTTGGCGCGCACCTTGGGGTTGGTCAGGTCTTCTATCTCTTCCAGTATCTTCTTGGTCGATACACCGTGCGGCAATTCATGCACCACCACTTGCCACTGGCCGCGCGCCAGTTCTTCTATCGTCCAGCGCGCGCGCATCTTCAAGGGGCCACGCCCGATGCGATAACACTCGCGTATCTCGGCGGCCGACGAGATGATCTGTCCACCGCCGGGCAAGTCCGGGCCATGTACATGCGCCAACAACTCATCGTTGCTGATCTCGGGATTGCGCACACAAGCCGCTGCGGCCGCACCGATCTCGCGCAGATTGTGCGACGGTATCTCGGTGGCCATGCCGACTGCGATACCCGATGCGCCATTGAGCAACACCATAGGCAGGCGTGCAGGAAGCAAGGATGGCTCTTCGAATGCGCCGTCATAGTTGGGCACGAAGTCCACCGTGCCCATGTTGATCTCGGACAGCAGTAACTCGGCGATAGGGGTCAGCCGACTTTCCGTGTAACGCATCGCGGCGGCATTGTCGCCATCACGCGAACCGAAGTTGCCCTGCCCGTCCACCAGCGGATAACGCAAGGAGAAGCTCTGCGCCAAACGCACCATCGCCTCGTACGCGGACGAATCGCCATGCGGATGGAATTTACCCAGCACCTCACCGACTACACGCGCCGATTTGACATGGCGACTGTTCGCCACCAAGCCCATCTCACGCATGGCATACAGGATACGGCGCTGCACCGGCTTTTGCCCGTCGCACACGTCCGGCAAGGCGCGCCCTTTAACCACCGACACCGCATATTCCAGATAGGCTCGCTCGGCGTATTGCGCCAGCGGCACGGCGTCGCCTTCGGGGGGTGGCGGCAAGGCGGAGAAACTACGCCCGCCACCACTGCCCCCTGCAGTGGCAACCACCACCTCGGCTTCAGGTTCGACCACACCCAGATCAAGATCACCCACGTATTGTCCCGGATCGTTATTAGACATCGCCATTCACCTCGTTACCGTGAAACTCCAGCCACGCGCGACGCGTGCCGGACTCTTGTTTTGCCATCAACATATTCATGATTTGATTCGTCTCATCGAAGGTACCGGCATCGAACTCGACCCTCAACGCGCGACGTGTATCGGGATTCATAGTGGTCTCCCACAGCTGCAACGCATTCATCTCGCCCAAGCCCTTGAAGCGCGACACCGACCAAGCGCCTTCGCGTATCTTCTCGGTGCGCAAACGGTCTTCGATGCCGGTTAGTTCCGCCACATTCAGCGCATAGATCTTGCGCAGCGGCTTCTTGCCCACGGCCGGCACATCGACGCGAAACAAGGGCGGCTGCGCGACGAAGATGCGGCCGGCCGCGACCACCTTGGGGAAATGCTTGAAGAACAAGGTGAGCAACAAGGTGGAGATATGCGAGCCGTCCACGTCCGCATCGGCCATGATGTAGACGCTACCGTAGCGCATCGCAGCCAGATCAACGACATCGTCCACACCATGCGGATCGACACCGATGGCCACGGCGATGTCATGTACTTCGGCATTGGCGAACAGGCGATCACGGTCTACCTCGAAGGTGTTGAGCACCTTGCCGCGCAAGGGCAGGATGGCCTGGAACTCCTTATTACGGCCCTGCTTGGCCGAGCCCCCCGCCGAATCACCCTCGACCAGAAACAACTCGTTGCGTGTCGCATCCGAGCTGGCGCAATCGGTCAGCTTTCCCGGCAACACCGCGACACTGGAGCCCTTTTTCTTTTCCACTTTTTGCGCGGAGCGCATACGGCTTTGCGCCTGACGTATGGTAATCTCGGCGATCTTCTTGCCGTATTCGACATGCTCGTTGAGCCACAACAACAGCGGATCGGTGATCATCAGCGAGACCAGTTTCAGCGCGTCGCGCGACACCAACTTGTCCTTGGTCTGCCCCTGGAACTGCGGGTCCAGCACCTTGGCGGACAACACAAAACTCACGCGTGAGAACACATCGTCGGACACCAGCTTCACGCCCTTGGGGGTCAAGCCGTGCATCTCGATGAAACTCTTTACCGCCGCGAAGATGCCGTCGCGCAGCCCGGAATCATGCGTGCCACCGTTCAGGGTTGGGATCAGGTTCACATAGGACTCGCGAATCACCGGCCCCTCTTCGGACCAAGTGAACGCCCATGCCGCGCCCTCACCGGGCGCATAACCCGAGTCGCTGCCTTTTTGGACGAACTTCTCACCGTCAAAGATTGGCACAGCCAACTCTTGCTCACTCAAGGCCTGCGTCAAATAGCCGCGCAAGCCGTCTGGATAGGACCACGTCTGAGTCTGCTGAGTCTTCTCGGTATAGAGGCTGACGTTCACGCCGGGTAACAACACCGCCTTGGAACGCAAGGAGCGCTCCAACTGCGCCATCACCACATTCGGCGTATCGAAATACTTGGCATTGGGCCAAGCGCGCACCAGTGTACTGGTGCGCTTCTTAGGCGCAGTACCAATCTGTACCAGCGGCTGTTCAGCTACGCCGTCAAGAAAGCGAATGAAGTATTCGCCACCGTCGCGGCACACCGTCACCTCGACTTTGTGCGACAAAGCATTAGTCACTGCCACGCCGACCCCATGCAGGCCGCCAGAGAATTTATAGGCACCGTCGGATTCCTTATCGAACTTGCCACCCGAATGCAGCACGGTGAAAGCCACTTCTACCACCGACACGCCTTCTTCGGAATGCACACCGACCGGGATGCCGCGCCCGTCGTCCAGCACCGACACCGAGCCATCCTCATGCGCGGTGACGAAGATATTCTTGGCAAATCCCGCCAGCGCTTCATCACAGGCGTTATCCACCACCTCGGCGATTAGATGGGTGGGACTCTCCAGATTGGTATACATACCCGGCCGTTGCCGCACCGGATCAAGGCCGCGCAGGACCTTGAAGGATGATTCGTCATAGACGTTCTTAGTCATGTTGTTCCTTGTAGCCACTGTCCAAATTTTGCGGGAGGGATACTACTGCACAGCCTCAAACTTTATCATTCACTTCGCCGCCCAAGGCGCTCAACAGGTCTTTGAGCAGCTTCGCCAACTCACCCGTCATCAGCGTGAACTCGACATCGAACACCTCGTCAGCATGATCCGCCAGCGTCGCGGATTCCTCCTTGATGATGTCGAGGAAGGCAACACGCTTGATCTGCAACTGCTCGGTCAGCACGAAAGACACGCGATCATTCCAGGTCATACCCAGACGCGTGGCGCGCTTGCCCACCGAGATGTGGCGGCGTATCTCGTCGCCTTCCAGCGCATGATTGGCGTAACGTACCGTGGCCTTGCCCTCGCCCGTGGCACGCAGCTCCAGCTCGCGGTCTATGCTGAACCCGCCCGGCGCTTCCTCGCTGGCCAGCCAGTCCGTCATGGCCGCTACCGGAGATAATTCCGTGTGCAACAACTTGAGCGGCATATCGTCCAGCGTCTTGCTCAGCAGCTCAAGCACCTCATCCGCCTTGGCTGCGGAGGCCGCGTCCACCACCAGCCAGCCGTTGACGGTGTCTATCCACACATAAGTGGCGCGACGATAGACGAAGGCGCGCGGCAACAACTCCTCGGTGAGTTGCTCTTTGAGTTCTTTGACCTGCTTGCGCCCCAGCTTGAAACCCTGCTGCCCCTCGATATCGGCGATGCGCTCCTTGGCGAACTGGTTGACCACCGAGGCCGGCAGCAACTTCTGCTCCACGCCCTTGGCGATCAGCATCTGCCCTTGCATCACATGCACCAGACGCTCGTCGCTATGACAAGGCACCCAACCGCGACTCTGTTTTTCCAAACCGCTGCATGGCTGCAAAGTCTTGAGTGCGAGTTTTTCCTGCAAAACTGGCGCTGTGATATTGAAGCTGGCTGGAAGACGATAGACGAATAGATTTTTAAACCACATATTAGGAATTACTCAAAAAAAGAATCAAGGCGCGTCAGCTAACCTTGAGTGTGAAATAACGATAACAAAATGGGCACACTGAGTGCCCATCTATGTATTTGATAGTCGCGCAGGCACGGTAACGACCCCTAAAACACCTGCTTGAGCTAGATCTTTTTGGTACTAACGAGTACCCACGTACTACAACTCGCAATGCTAGCACATAACCCTACCAACTATCCTCCAGGCTGAATTCAAAGTTTCGGTTAGGGCACGTTGCCGCAACACGGGATGCTATGTGGTCAGCCCGAACACCTTCATAGAAATGTCGTTTTTTCTGTATGTAATTTCGGAGTTCATATCTGCTATTGCAGTACTTAGTCCGACACTTTCACCGTCAATCCCAGCTCACGTAGGCGTTGCGCGAACGCTTCCAGCTTTGCTCCGGGCAAAGCACTCAAGCGCGGGGCTTCGGCTTGCAAAGAGGGGCGCGCCAAGCCATACAGCAACACGCCTTGCAGCGGCTGGCCTTCGCGCAATAGGCATGCGACAAAGGCCAGATAGTCATCCTCATCCTGCACGGACGGCGCTACGCCGTCGATAGCGAACCAGCAGGTCTGCAACCATGTGGGGCACAGCGTGATTGCGGTGCACAGATGCTCGCGCACCTTATCCATGCTGCTATGTGTATCGTTGATACGCAGCATGCCCGCCTCGTTGGCTCTGTCCAGCTTGAACCACACCTCACCGTTGATCCCGGCCATCTCGCGCAGGCCGTTCTGTACCGTCTCCCGGTGCATGAGGCTGCCGTTGGTGATAAGCACGGTCTTGACCGTATCGGGCAAGGCCACGGCCTTGCGTACCTTGGCGATGAGCGCGATGACGGCAGAGAACTCCGCGCTGCTGGTGGGCTCACCGTTGCCCGACAAGGCGATGTCGTTGATGCGACGCATACCTTCCGGAACGCGCTGCTGCATGAACTCGCCGTGCAGCAAGTCGTGCAGAAAATCCAGCAACTCTACTTGCAACAGCAGCAGATCGATGGAGGGTGCGGTGCCGCGCGTGAGCTCGGGCACTTGGCAATAGATGCAACGCCAGTTACAGGCATTATTGGGATTGAGATTGATGCCGACCGAGACCCCAGCGGCGCGGCGCGACACGACAGGATAGACATAGCGCATATCCGCACTGGCGCGGTCGTGATCGACCACGCTCAGTTTCACAGTTTTCGCCGCATTATTTTCAGTCATGTGAACCTCATGGAAATTCAGATTGCCGGGGTGGAACGCAAGGAACCACGCAGTTACTGAGTGGTTATCGGTTCAAGACTTAGGCAGATATTTGGCCGGATCTACAGGCTTGCCCAGACGGCGCACTTCGAAGTGCAACTTGACCTGATCGGCATCAGTCTTACCCATCTCGGCGATCTTATCGCCGCGTTTGACCGTCTGCCCCTCTTTGACGAACACTTTATCGTTGTGCGCGTAAGCGCTCAGATAGGTCTTGTTATGCTTAATGATGATGAGCTTGCCATAGCCGCGCAGCCCGCTGCCGCTATACACCACCTTGCCCGGCGCACTGGCGCGGATGGACTGGCCAAGCTTGCCTGAGATGTCTATGCCTTTGCGATTGTCGGCCTCTGAAAACTGCGCGATGACCTTGCCGGAGGTGGGCAAGCTCCATTGCAGGGCATCCTCGTCGGCATTGATGGTGGGCGCATCCGCACGGGGAGCAGTAGCGATCTTGACGGGTGGAGTCGTAACAGGTTTACGCGCCGTTACTACGGGTTCGACCTTGCTCGCGATGACAGGTGCGGACTTGCTCGGATTCTGTACATCGTCTATCTGCGCCAATGCGGCCTCGTTATAGACATACTTCACCACTCTGGGCTGGTCTTTGATGAGCAGTTGCACAGGCACCTCTTCTGCCAGCGTGGTGCTGTCACCTGCAGTGGGGAACAGGTTCAGCACTTGTCCGACCTGGATCAGACGCGCATCTTTGATGCCGTTCAATTCAGCCAAATCGTGATAGTCCAAACCATAATAGAAGGCAATGCTGTACAGGGTGTCACCCTTCAAAACCTCATGGGTCGCGGGTCGCCAATCTTTTTCACCCGCTTCTTTCATGCGTGTGGCTTCGGTGGTCAGCACTGGGGCAGAACCCTCACCGCGCTCTGGAACTTGCCGCGTAGAACTACAGGCAGCCAGCGCCGCGGCAAATAGCGTGCACGTGATGAACGTCTTCAATGTCATGCCTTCCCCATAAGTAGAGGAACGAATTTTACCGGCTCCAGCCTGGTTTCGCGAAAACCTTTTGCATCGCGCTCTATCAGGTAGAGAAATTGCTCCTGCATGCCCACCGGCAACACCATACGGCCGCCCACTTTCAGTTGCTCGCGCAGGGCCGGCAACAGCGTCGGTGCTGCGGCAGCCATGATGATGCCGTCAAAGGGGGCCGCCTCGGGCAGCCCCGCACAACCGTCGGCATAACGCAGCGTGACGTTGCGCAACTTCAAATCACGCAATTGCTTCTTGGCGCGCTCATGCAAAGGTGCGATGCGCTCCATGCTGTATACCTCGCTGGCGACATGCGCCAACACCGCCGCCTGATAACCGCAACCAGTGCCTATCTCCAGCACGCGGCCAAGCGGATGGCCGTTGCGCAATATTTCTATCATGCGCGCCACGATATAGGGCTGGGAGATGGTCTGGTTGAAATTGATGGGCAGCGAGACATCGTCGTAAGCGCGACTGGCCAAGGCCTCGTCGACGAACAGATGACGCGGTACAGCGAACATCGCGGCCAGCACCGTCTCGTCCTTGATCCCCTGTTCGCGCAACCTGTCTATCATGCGCTGCTTGGTGCGCTGCGAGGTCATGCCGATGCCGGAGATAGTCATGCAGGGTTCATCCAATCGCGCACCACATCAAGTTGGCTGTATTGAGTCAGGTCTATCTGTAGCGGGGTGATGGACACCTGCTTGGCAGCCAAGGCATGGAAATCCGTGCCCTCGCCGGCGTCTTGCGCCTTACCTGCCGCGCCTACCCAGTACACCGTCTCACCATGCGGATTGAGCGCCTTGATGACAGGTTCGGCTTTGTGCCGCTTGCCCAGTCGGGTGACCACCTTGCCTTGCAACTCCTGATACGGGACATCCGGCACATTCACATTGAGCAACCAGGGCTTGCGCTCGGTCTGTACGGCGAAACGCTGCACCAACTCGCTAACCACCAAGGCGGCCGTCTCGTAATGTCCGAACTCTTTGCCGACCAGCGACACGGCGATAGCCGGTATGCCCAGCAAAAAACCTTCCGTGGCCGCCGCGACCGTCCCCGAATAGATGGTGTCGTCCCCCATATTGGCACCGGCATTGATGCCGGACACCACCATATCGGGCTGATAGTCCAGCATGCCGGTAACCGCCAGATGCACGCAGTCGGTAGGCGTACCGTTGACGTAATAAAATCCGTTGGCTGCGCGACGCAACTTGAGCGGTCTATCCAAAGTGAGGGAGTTACTTGCGCCGCTACGGTCACGCTCGGGCGCGACCACCACGACATCGGCAATACGGGAAAGATGTGATGCCAGGATCGCCAGTCCAGGAGCGAAATAACCATCGTCATTGCTGATCAATATACGCATGGGCGATCTAATTGAAAGTTGGACTGGGAGTGAGATATATTTGGTCAGCGTGAGAAGATTCGAACTTCCGACCCCTACCACCCCAAGGTAGTGCGCTACCAGGCTGCGCTACACGCTGAAGCGAGGGATTATAGCAGAGGAACACAATTTTACGGTTGGATTTTGCGTGATTTTCAGCAACCTTTTTAAGTGTTTTCATCGGCCCGATCGGCGTATGAGTATGTGGCACGAATCTCAACCGAAAATTAGTACACCGAGCGCCGCATCACAGACGGTCAATACACCCAGAATCACATTGACGCCCACAAGCGTGCGTATCCTACCCAGCAGTACACCGGCATCCGGCCAACGTTGTTCGAACACATGAACGCTCATAGGTTTGTAGTAGGCGAAATATACATGCGCATAAATCGCCATCATCGCCAGACCCAGCGTCATCATGATATTCACGTACACCGGCGTATGCGCAAAGCCGCCATACAGATGGATCATATAGAGGCCACTGCCCAACAGCACCGCAACTGCCGCCCACACCCAGACGAAGAAGCGCGAAAACACCGCTACCCACAGGCGCAATCGCTGCGGCGCCTCCAGCACCTCTACCGCGCTCGGGCGCAGCACTACGTAAGCGAAGAACATACCACCCACCCAGACGATAACAGCGAACAGATGCAGTAATTTGAACAGGGCCATCACTACTCTCCTTTGAGATTCATGTCGTTGACAATAATACCCGCACCGGTTTGAAACTGGTGCGATGCACTGCCGACACACCGTGCTCACGCAATGCCGCGAGATGTGCCGCCGTCGGATAGCCTTTGTGCGTGGCGAAACCGTAGTGCGGATACTGATGATGCAATTCCAACATCAGAGCATCACGTGCGGTCTTAGCCAGGATAGAGGCGGCGGAAATCGCTGCGACCTTGCTGTCGCCTTTGACGATGGCCTGACTGGAGATGCCAGTATCGGGACAGAACAGGCCATCGACCAGCACTTGTTGCGGCTGTAGCTGCAATGCCAAGACGGCTCTACGCATCGCCAGCAAGGTTGCCTGAAGGATGTTCAATTCGTCTATCTCGGCCACGCTGGCATACGCCACGGCCCATGCCAGCGCTCGCTCACGAATGATGGGCGCGAGCAGGTCGCGCTGCCTCTCGGAAAGTTTCTTGGAGTCACCCAGTCCTTCGATAGGACGCGCCGGATCGAGTATCACCGCCGCCGCACTGACCGGACCGGCGAGCGGGCCACGACCTGCCTCATCCACACCGCAGATCAGTTGCACATCAGGCATCGTTCAGCAGGGGCAGGATGGCGGCGGCGGCCTTCTGTGCCGTGTCCTGACGCAACGTGTGATGCATGTTGGTGAAGATATCCGTCAACTCGGCAGCAGCTCGCTTGTCGTTGAAGAGATTAAGCAAGGCCTGCGCCAAGTTCTGTGGCGTGGCGTCGTGCTGCAACAACTCCGGCACCACGAAGCGCCCCGCCAATACATTGGGCAGCCCTACATAAGGCAGATAGCCCTTGTCTTTCATCAACCACCAGGACACTTTGGATACACGATAGGTGATCACCATGGGGCGCTTGAGCAACGCACATTCCAGTGTCGCGGTACCCGAAGCGACCAGCACGGTGTCGGCGGCAATCATCGCGTCCTGCGCGTGGCCGAACAGCAGCGTGAACGGCAGATGCTCGCCGTCATGGTCATACAGCGCCTGCTCGAATATCCTGCGCGTCTCGCGACTGACCAGTGGCACCAAGAAGCGCGCATCTGGCAGGCTTTGCAGAATGAGTTTGGCGGTTTCGATATAGGTCTCCGCCAAGTTCCTCACTTCGCTCTGACGACTTCCCGGCAACAAGGCGAACACCTTGGCGGCCAGCGGGATGCGCATGCTCTCGCGCATCTCGTTACGCTTGGGCTGATCGGGCAGCATGTCGGCAAGCGGGTGACCGACGAATGTGACCGGCACACCGGCCTCCTCGTATATCTTGGGTTCGTGCGGGAACAGACACAGCATCTGCGACACCGCACGTTTGATCTTGTTGATACGCTCACCGCGCCAGGCCCAGATGGACGGGCTCACGTAGTGAACCGTGGTGATGCCATGCTGCTTGAGCACCCTCTCCAGATCAAGATTGAAGTCCGGCGCGTCTATGCCGATGAACAAATCAGGTTTGTTGCGCAGAAAATGCTCGCGCAACTTGTTGCGTATGCCGACGATCTCGCGGTAATGCTTGAGCACCTCGAGATAGCCGTTCACCGCCAACTTTTCCATAGGGAACATGACGTCCATGCCTGCGGACTTCATCTTGGGCCCGCCTATACCGACGAAGTGAAAATCTGGGCGAGACGCTTTTAACGCGGCGATCAGGTGACTACCCAACAGATCACCCGATGCTTCGCCCGCGACGATACCTACTACCAATTTATTGTGTTGCATCAAACGACCTTAACGAACGATACCGCGTTGTGAACTGGCGAGAAATTCGACCAACAGATTTAACTCAGGATGGGTAGCGACCTGCGCTTGCAGGGCCGCTTGTGCATCGATAAAACTCAAGCCCGATTTGTAGATCGTCTTGTAGGCATTCTTGATGGAGGCGATCGCCGCCGCATCGTAGCCGCGTCGTCGCAAACCTTCCGAGTTGATGCCATGTGCCTCGACAGGATTGCCTGCCACGGTGAAATAAGGCGGCACATCTTGCGTGATACGCGATTGAAATCCGGTCATCGCATGCGCGCCGATGCGCACGAACTGGTGCACGCCCGACAGGCCACCGAGTATCACCCAGTCATGCACATGGACATGTCCAGCCAAAGTCGCACCGTTGGCCATGATGGTATGGCTGCCAACATGACAATCATGCGCGATATGCACATAAGCCATTATCCAGTTGTCATTGCACAGACTGGTCAAACCGCCGTCCTGAATAGTACCCAGATTGAAGGTGCAGAACTCGCGTATGGTGTTGTTATCGCCTATCTCCAAGCGGGTCGGTTCGCCCGCATATTTCTTGTCCTGCGGAATCTCTCCCAAGGAACAAAACTGGAAGATGTGGTTGTTCTTGCCGATACGGGTATGACCGTTGATCACCACATGTGGCCCGATCACCGTGCCCGCGCCTATCTCGACATGCTCACCGATGATGCTATACGGACCGACTTTGACATCGGCCGCAAGCTTGGCATTAGGGTGAACGATAGCAGTCTGATGGATCATGCCGCTTACTCCACAACCTTGGAAGTACACATCAATTCGGCCTCTGCGACCAGCTGGCCGTCCACTTCGGCGACCGCTTTGAACTTGAACAGACCGCGCATGCTGCGCAGCAAAGTGACCTTGAAGATGATCTGATCACCGGCAGTGACCGGCTTTTTGAAGCGCGCACCGTCGATGCCCGCGAAGTAATACACCGACTTCTTCTCAGGATCAGCCACCATGGATTTGAACGACAACAGCGCGGCGACTTGTGCCATAGCTTCGATGATCAGTACACCGGGCATCACAGGATGATGCGGGTAGTGACCGGGAAAGAACGGCTCGTTGATGGTGACGTTCTTCAATGCCACAATCTCTTTGCCGGGTTCGATGGACAGCACTCTGTCTACCAGCAGAAAAGGGTAACGGTGCGGCAGGGTCTCAAGGATCTCGTGTATGTTCATTTGCGTACTCATCATGCGCTCCCTTTTAATGTTTTAAGTTCTTGTTCCAATGTTTTGACACGGCCGACCAGGTCATCCAGGTGGCGCAGATGTACCGCGTTCTTGCGCCATTCCTCGGTCTTGGAGAAGGGATAGATCGCCGCATATGAACCCGCTTCGCGTATCGATTTCCCTATCAGTGAGAACGAGGCAATCTCGACATTATCCGCGATCTGCAAATGACCCAAGATGCCGGCACTACCGCCGATGCGGCAATATTTTCCTATCGTGGCACTACCCGCGATGCCAACACAACCGGCGATTGCGGTGTGCGCACCAATGCGCACGTTGTGGGCGATCTGAATCTGGTTATCCATCTTCACGCCATCTTCGATGACGGTATCGGCCAGCGCACCACGATCTATAGTGGTGTTGGCGCCGATCTCCACATCGTTGCCTATGACCACACGGCCGATCTGCGGAATCTTGATCCAGTGATCACCATCCATGGCGATACCGAAACCATCTGCACCTATCACCACGCCGGAGTGCGCGATCAGACGTTCACCGATCACGCAATCGTGATACACCACCACACGCGGATACAAACGCGTATGCGCGCCTATCACCGCACGCTCACCTATGGAGCACCCCTCGCCTATCACCGCATACTCGCCAATTACAGCCTCTGCGCCTATCACGGCTGTGGCCGCGATGCTGGCGGTCGCGGCGATTTGCGCACTCGCAGCAACGACCGCACTAGGATGCACGCCTTGCTGCGCTTCCGGCAAAGGATTGAGCAAGGCCGACACCTTGGCAAAATAAGCATAGGGATTGTTGGAGATGATACGTGGACGCTCGGTGGCCTCCGCATCCGCCTCCGAGAGTATCAAGGCGCCAGCCTCAGTGTCCGCGAGTTGCGCGCGATACTTGCTATTGGTCAGAAAACTAATCTGGTCGCGGGTCGCGGCATCCAGCGTGGATATCTGCGTGATGGTGACGCTGCCGTCACCCAGCACACGACCGCCCAGCAACGCGGCGATCTCATCTAGACTGTAAGATTTCATCTTTAACGCCCGACTATTTTGCTTCTTTGCTGTCTTTGCTCTCCGCGCCATCGGTCGCATCGTTGGCAAGGAACTTGATGACCTTATCGGTGATGTCGATCTTGGGATTGCGGTACACGGCCTCTTGCAGAATCAGGTCATATTTATCGGTAGCTGCGATCTGTTGTATCGCCTTATTGGCACGATCGAGCACCGCTGCCAGTTCTTCGTTCTTGCGCAAGTTCAGGTCTTCGCGGAACTCGCGTTGCATGCGCTGCAGGTTGACGTTCAAGCTGGTCAGTTCGCGCTCTTTGTTACGATGGTCGGCGTCGGACAGCTTGGGACTCTCCTTCTCCAGACTGGCTTGCAAGTCTTTGGCTTGCTTGATCATGGACTTGATCTCGGCATCGCGTGCAGAGAACTCCTTTTCTATCCTCTTTTCTGCCTTCATGGCAGGTGCGGACTCCCTGAGCACGCGCTCGGTATCCACCACCCCCACCTTGAAGTCTCCGGCATGTGCCAGACTTGTAACGATACCCACCGAGAACAAGACCGCCCGTAATATCACTTTCATTTTTGACTCCTTAACTTTTATACCGCAGCAAGTGGCTGCCTCATCCTGCGTTGCGGTTAGAACATCGAACCCAAGGTGAATTGTAACTTCTGTATCTTGTCTACAGGTTGCCTATTCAATGCAAAACCGTAACTGAATTTCAACGGTCCCATAGGCGACAGCCAAGTGAACGCCACACCTGTCGAGGAACGAATACCCATACTACCCGGCAGATCAGACGGCCCATAGACCCCGCCCGCATCAAGGAAACCGCTCAGGCGCACCGAGCGCTCCTTACTCCCCGGAAATGGCACGAACACCTCCATGTTGCCGATCACCCGGCGCGTACCGCCGATGGACAGATTGCTGACATCTCGTGGTCCCAGAGAGTTGGGATCATAACCGCGCACAGAACCGGGACCACCGGCATAGAAATTCTTGAAGAACGGCATCTGCTTACCGCCATAACCGCCCCCCACACCCGCCTGCCCGTTCAGCAACAACACCACATCCTCATTGAAGGCATGATAGAACTGATGGTCATAGTTCAACTTGTAATAGCGCATATCCAGAATAGGCAACGCCGTTTCCAGATACAGATGCTGCACCGTTCCCGCAGTGGTGTAGATCGCGCTGTCACGGGTATCCCTGCCCCACCCTATGGTGCCTAGAACGGTGGTATTAGTCGAACCGAATGTATTCACATAGTTCACGAATCTGGCGGGACTCAATGCGGTCAGGCCGATACTGGATTTTTCCACCGACATCCCATAACTCATGCTCTCGTCTTCCGCGATAGGCACACCGAAACGCACTCCACCACCGCGTGTGGCCGAAGTGTATTGACTGATTGCGGCGTTCACCGCATTGGTGTTGCGGTCATAGACATCGAAACCGCGACTGATCCCGTCATCGGTCCAATACGGATTGGTGTAAGACACCGACACATTGCGGTTTACCCTGCTGGTATTCATGGTGGTGGACAAGGTGTTGCCGCTACCAAACAGATTGGCCTGCGATACCCCGCCCGTGAACACGATACCTTCACCGCTGTTGTAACCCGCACCGACAGAGAAACTACCGGTGGACTTTTCCTTGACCGAGACATTGACATCCATCTGGTCATTGGTCCCCTGTACCGCTGGCGTCTCGATGTTCACCTCGGAGAAGAAGTTCAACCGGTCGGTGCGTTGCTTGGATTTCTTGATCTTCTCGATATCGAACCAAGAGCCTTCGACCTGGCGGAATTCGCGGCGGATCACCACGTCACGTGTCTTGGTGTTCCCCGCGACATTGATGTGACGGATGTAGACACGCGCGCCCGGATCGATCACGAAATTGAAGGCTACTTGATGCGTTTCTTTGTTGATGTCAGGTACCGCATTCACATTCGCGAACGCGTAGCCCTCTTTCCCCAGACGTTCACCTATCTTCTTGCTGGTGTCGGTCAAGGCCTTGCGCGAAAACACATCACCGGCTTTAATCTGAACCAGCTTCTCGATCTCTTCTTTCGCCACCAGGGTATTGCCTGTCACCCCGACTTTGGACACGGTATATTTGGGTCCTTCGCTGATGTTCATGGTGATATAGATGCTCTTCTTGTCCGGCGTGATGGAGACCTGCGTGGAGTCCAAAGTGAATTCCAGGTAACCGTTATCCAAATAGAAGGAACGCAAAGTCTCCATATCGGCCGACAACTTGGGCTTGGAATACTGATCGCTACTGCCGAACCAGCTCAGCCAATCGGGCGTACTGAGCTTCATCATGTCGAGCAGCTCTTGTTCGGGGTAATCATGGTTGCCCACGATATTGATCTGCTTGATCTTGGAAACCGATCCTTCGACCACATTGAACACGATACCGACGCGGTTACGTTCCAACTGGGTCACTTTGGTTTCCACTTTGACGGAATATTTGCCGCGCGCGACATATTGCCGCTTCAGGTCGTGAGCCGCCTTTTCCATGGCCGATTTATCGAAGATATGTGCCTCGACCAGTCCGGCGTATTTCATATTGTCCTTGAGTTGATCCTTGGAGAAATCCTTCACGCCGTTGATCTCTATACTGGCAATGGAGGGACGCTCCTCTACCGTCACGATCAGCACGTTATCAGCGACATCCAAACGCACATCTTTGAAGAAGCCGGTCGCAAACAAAGCATGTATCGATGCCTTGGCCTGCTTGTCATTCATGATGTCGCCGACCTTGACCGGCAGGTAACTGAATACTGTTCCCGCTTCCGTACGCTGTATACCCTCCACTCGTATGGCTTTTACCGTAAACGGCTCGATGGCGTAAGCGTTGCTCAGACCGAAATACAATACTGAGATGAGCGAGAACCATCCCGCGATCATTTTTTTGTTCATTGTTGTTTAACCAGGAATCAGACGATTGACGTCGTTATACAGCGCAAAAACCATCAGCGTACCAAGCAGAGCGATACCGATCTTCTGACCAATCTCCCAAGCTTGCTCGGACACCGGACTACCTTTGATCAATTCGGCGACATAATACAGCAAGTGACCGCCATCCAATAAAGGCACAGGCAGCAAATTCAACACGCCCAGACTGATGCTGATCAGTGCCAGGAAGCCCATATAAGCCACCAAGCCCATATGCGCAGATTGCCCGGCAAAATCTGCGATGGTGATGGGCCCACTCAGATTCTTCATCGACACTTGCCCCAATACCATCTTGCCTAACATCTTGAGGCTGATGATGGCAGTCTCGCGAGTCTTGCGTAACGATTGCTGCAACGCTTCCAATGGGCCATAGCTGACTTCGTTGAGCAGCGCCTGCCACTCCGCTTCATTCACTTTTGGACCGGCCCCAATTTTGCCGACAGTCTTACCGGCCTCGACCACACCCTTGGGTTTCAGGGTGATAGTCAGTGACTGTTCGCCACGCTGTATATCGAACGCCACTGTCTGCTCGGGGTGGCTGCTGACTATCTGCACCAGATCCTCCCAATGCGTCAACGGCACATCATTGGCGCGCAACACCACATCACCCTCATGCAGACCGGCGCTGCGCGCCACACCGTCTTCGGTCAAACGGCCGATGACGGGCAACAGCTCAGGACGGTACAGATGTATGCCCAACTTCTCCAGAAACTCACCATCCAGATCATTCGCCTTGATATCAGACAGAACCAATTGGTGGTAAACCGTGGTGCCGCTGGCGGTCACTCCTTCGATCTTAATGATGCTCTGTTGCAAGGCCTTATCCAGCAGTCGCCAACGCAGTTCCTGCCAACTGGGGATAGCTTCTCCGTCGATACTGACGATAGTTTCGCCGGAATGCAGTTGCGCATAAGCGGCAGGACTCGCGGCAGTGACTTCACCCAAGACCGGTTTGATGCCAGGCACACCGTGCATGAATAGCAACCAGTACAACACGATAGCCAACAGGAAGTTCGCCAACGGTCCGGCTACCACGATGGCCATACGTTGCAGCACCGGCTTGCGGTTGAAAGCCATCTCCAACTCTTCCGGCATGACCTCGCCTTCGCGTTCGTCCAGCATCTTCACGTAACCACCCAAGGGGATGGCAGAGATTACCCACTCTGTATCGCTCCTGCGGAAACGCTTGCTGTAAATCACCTTGCCGAAACCCAAGGAGAAGCGCAGCACCTTCACGCCGCAACGGCGCGCCACCCAATAGTGTCCGTACTCATGGAACACCACGAGTAGCACGATCGCCCCAACAAAAGCCAATATCGTCATCATCTATCCATCACCCCAATAATGCGCTTGCCGCGACACGCGCCTGCGCATCCGCCGCCAACACGTCATCCAGCTCATGGACTGCACAGACCGGTAATTGGTTCAATACCTTGGCTATGATCTTGGGGATGTCGAGGAAGGCGATCTGCTTGTTAAGAAAGGCTTCCACCGCCACCTCGTTAGCCGCATTCAGGATGGCAGGCGCCGTACCGGCTGCGCGCAACGCGTCATAAGCGAGTGCGAGACAAGGGAAGCGCTCGAAATCAGGCGCGACGAAATCCATCCTGGCGACCTTGAACAGATCGAGCGCCCCGACACCGGAGTCGATACGCTCCGGATAGGCCAAGCCATAGGCGATAGGCGTACGCATATCGGGGTTGCCCAATTGCGCCAGCACCGAACCATCCACATATTCGACCAGCGAGTGGATCACGCTCTGCGGATGCACCACCACCTGGATGTCGTCAGCGGCAGCATTGAACAACCAGTGCGCCTCAATGACCTCCAACCCCTTGTTCATCATGGTGGCAGAGTCCACCGAGATCTTGCGCCCCATCACCCAGTTCGGGTGAGCGCACGCCTGTTCGGGCGTGACGTCCTGCAATTCGACCAACGGGGTGTTACGGAACGGGCCGCCGGACGCAGTGAGCAGGATGCGCCGCACCCCGTTGCGCTGCATATTGCCGTCGTAGCCATGCGGCAGGGATTGGAAGATAGCGTTATGTTCGCTGTCTATGGGCAACAGCGCCGAGCCGCTGGTGCGCACCGCGTCCATAAACACATTACCCGCCAGCACCAAAGTCTCTTTGTTGGCAAGCAATATCTTCTTGCCGGCACGCGCCGCGGCCAAAGTAGGACGCAAGCCTGCGGCACCTACGATAGCCGCCATGACCGCATCCACTTCACTGGCGACTGATACTTGCTCCAATGCGGCTACACCGCTCAACACCTCTACCGCCAAGCCAGCATCCTTCACGCGCGCACGCAGTTGCACGACAGCTGCATCGTCCAGCAACACCGCAAATTTTGGTTTGAATTGCACGCATTGTTTGAACAACAGCTCGACCTGACGATAAGCGGTCAGTGCATACACTTGGTATCGCTCCGGATGGCGCGCCACCACATCCAGGGTACTCGTACCTATGCTGCCGGTGGATCCTAAGATGGTTATATTTTGCATTTATGAGTATCCCGTGATTGGTACAGCAGGCTCAATCAAAAACGCCGCTTAGCATCTTGTGCGCGGTACGTCCCGTATGAGTGGCTAGCCCGTCAGCCCGCATCTGCATAAAAGCGTCGCCCGCTATCAACGCAGATGCTGCAACAATATCGCGAATGCTGCGAGTGGCAAGGTCGATGTCAGCGCATCTATCCTGTCTAACAGACCGCCGTGACCGGGCAACAACGCCCCGCTATCCTTCACGCCGGCTTGACGTTTGATGGCAGATTCGAACAGGTCGCCCATGACAGCCAACCCTACCCACCACCACGAAGCCAACAACAGAATGGGCAATAGTGCGCTGCGGGTAAAATCAGCGCTGAATGTCCAGACCAGAATCACATAGCAAGACACACCCAGCATCGCGCCAGCCACACCCTCCCAGGTCTTACCGGGACTGATGCGGGGAGCGAGTTTGTGCTTACCAAACTTGCGCCCGGAAAAGTAGGCCGCAATGTCTGCCATCCAGACCAAGCCCATGATGAACAGCAACAACCAAGGGCTGATCGCACGCAGATCCAGCATCGCCAAACCGGTTGGGACCATCACAGCTAAACCGACCAAGGCCATCAGCCATGGGCTTTCAACTTTCCACCCTGCAATCAACCAGGTCGGGATAATGATGAGCCACAACAACGCAGAAACCGCATAGACCAAAAGGTGCAGAGCTACTTGCGGTTCGGGAGTGCGCGCATCTAACCAGACGAAGATAAACATGATGAGCAAGGTCAGTGCCCAATAGAGTTTGGCCGGAACATTGCCTAGCTTGGATAACTTGGACCACTCCGTCGTCGCCTGCATCACCACGATCACAACCAGCGCCGTCCAAGCTACGGCAGGCAACAGGAACAATGCCACCAGAAACAACACCAATAATATGATCGCAGTGATCACTCGAGATTTCAGCACATTATTCCCCTTTGCCCGACTGATTTTGCACTTGCTCGCTGGTGCGCCCGAAACGACGCTCGCGATTTTGATAGGAGGCGATAGCTTTTTCTAACTCGGCACGGTCGAAGGCCGGCCACAAAGTATCGGTGAAATACAGTTCGGTATAAGCCAATTGCCACAACATGAAATTACTGATGCGCTTCTCGCCACCGGTGCGTATGAACAGGTCTGGCTCGGGCGCGTCGCTCATGGAAAAATAAGGTTGCAGGTCATCCTCTGTGAAGCCCTGCGCCAACTCGGGACGCGCTTTTAACATGGCTTGTACGGCATGCATCATGTCCCAACGCCCGCCGTAGTTGGCAGCGATGGTGAGGGTCAGGCCGGTGTTGTTGGCGGTAAGTTGTTCGGCATCCCGCATCGCCAAACGCAGCTTTTCATCGAACTGACTGCGGTCTCCGATGATCTTGAGGACGATGTTGTTGTGGTGCATCTTGGTCGCTTCGCGCTCCAGCACCTTGATGAACAATCCCATCAGGAAGGACACCTCGTCTGCGGGGCGGCGCCAGTTCTCACTGCTGAACGCGAAGACCGTGAGATATTCCACACCAAAATCACGGCACGCTTTGACGGTCTCACGCAAAGATTCCACGCCACGCTTATGTCCCATCACACGGGGCATAAAGCGCTGCTTGGCCCAACGCCCGTTACCATCCATGATCACCGCGATATGGCGGGGAACGGCGGAGACTTCGGGAATGGTGTGAGTCGAGCTCGGCAGTTTAGTCATTATTCCAAGTGTCGTTGGAATCAAACGGCCATCAGGTCGGTTTCTTTGGCGGCCAGTGCCTTATCGATCTCAATGACGAAGCGATCGGTCAGCTTCTGGATCTCATCCTGAATACGGCGCTCTTCATCTTCCGCGATTTCTTTCTTCTTGAGCGCTTCCTTCAGGGTGTTATTGGCATCACGACGGATGTTGCGCACCGCAATCTTGGTGTTCTCGCCTTCGGCCTTGACCACCTTAATCAGATCGCGCCTGCGCTCTTCGGTCAACATAGGAGTCGGCACACGGATGATCTCTCCGTTGGTGGACGGATTCAGTCCCAGATCGGCATCACGAATGGCCTTCTCTACAGGCCCTATCATGTGCTTCTCCCAAGGCTGCACGCCTATGGTGCGCGCGTCGATCAAGGTGACGTTCGCCACCTGCGTGAGCAAAGTAGGATTTCCGTAGTAATCGACCATAATATGATCGAGTATGCCCGTATGCGCACGCCCAGTGCGCACCTTCCCCAAGTCCGCCTTCAACGAGTCCAGCGACTTGGTCATCTTTTGTTCAGTGGTTTTTTTGATGTCAGCAATCATGACTCATCTCCTGAAAATGCCCGCTACGAAAATCATCACAGCGGGCACATGAACATTAATCACAGCGTACCAGCGTACCTTCGCCTTCGCCGAATACCACGCGCTTGAGCGCGCCGGGTTTGAAGATACTGAATACGATGATGGGCAGCTTCTGATCGCGACACAGGGTCAACGCAGTCGCATCCATCACTTGCAGATTCTTGCTGATCGCCTCATCGAAGCTCAGACTTTGGTAGCGTATCGCATGCGGGTCCTTCTTGGGATCCGCAGTATAGATACCATCCACTTTAGTGGCCTTGATAACCACCTCAGCCGACATCTCCACACCGCGCAAAGCGGCAGCAGTGTCTGTGGTGAAGAACGGGCTACCGATCCCGGCCGCGAAGATCACGACCTTGCCGTCCTCCAGATAACGTAATGCCTTGCCACGAATGAAAGGCTCGGCGACTTGCTCCAAGCTCAGCGCGGATTGCACTCGACAATCCAGACCAGCTCGTTTCATGGCGTCTTGCAAAGCCATGGAGTTCATCACCGTCGCCAGCATCCCCATGTAATCGGCGGTCGCCCTATCCATACCCGCCGCAGCCGGAGCCACTCCTCGGAAGATATTGCCACCACCAACCACCATGGCCACTTGCACACCCATCGCCACGACTTCCGCGATCTCGGCGACGATACGCTCGACCACCACGCGATTGATGCCATAACTGTCATCGCCCATCAAGGCTTCACCGCTCAGCTTGAGCAGTATCCGTTTATAGACAGGTGCGCTCATGGTGATTACGCCTGCAAAGCCGCGACAGCTTTAGCCACTTCTTCGGCGTAGTCTTCAACCTTCTTCTCGATGCCTTCACCTACTGTGAACATCTGGAATGCCACCACGGTCGCGCTCTTGCTCTTCAGGAACTGCTCAATAGTCTGCTTGCCATCCTCAGCTTTGACGAACACTTGACCCAGCAAGGTCACTTCCTTAAGGAACTTCTGCACGGTTCCTTCGGCAATCTTTTCCAACATCGCTTCCGGCTTACCGGATTCTTTCGCTTTCTCGATCGCGATACGACGCTCGGTTTCGATATCAGTAGGATTCACACCAGATGCATCCACAGACTTGGGCTTGCTTGCTGCGATATGCATCGCAATATCGCGACCCATCGCGTCATCACCACCAGTGAAGCTCAGCAACACACCAATCTTGCTGCCGTGCAGATAGCTAGCCAATTTCCCAGTCGTTGTTTCATAGCGTTCAAAACGACGGATGGTCAGGTTCTCGCCCAACTTCATCAACAATACTTTACGAGCCTCGTCCACAGTCCCGGAACCATTGGCGATATTCGCAGCCAACAACGCATCCAGATCAGCAGGATTGACCTTGGCAACAGTTTCAGCAACGTTCTTAGCAAAAGCCACAAAGTCGTCGTTCTTAGCCACGAAGTCAGTTTCGCAATTCACTTCCACGACCGCGCCCAACTTGCCATCCACGGAGATATAAGCACCCACCACACCTTCAGCCGTGACGCGACTGGAAGCCTTGCTAGCCTTAGCGCCACTCTTGATACGCATCTGCTCTTCAGCGACCTTCATATCACCATTAGCTTCAACCAAAGCCTTCTTGCATTCCATCATGCCCAGACCGGTTAACTCACGCAATTCTTTGACCATGCTTGCAGTAATCTCTGCCATTTTTCACTCCACTATTCTGATAAAAACCTACAAAAAAAGGGGCTCGCGCCCCTTTTCGCGCCTAATTTTAATTTAAGCCGCTTGCTCTGCCACTTGCTCGACCAACTCGTTCAATGCCTGAGCGCGCCCCTCCAGGATCGCATCAGCGATAGCACGAGCGTACAAGCGGATCGCCTGAGTCGAGTCATCGTTACCAGGAATCACGTAGTCCACGCCCAACGGGGAGTTATTGGTATCCACGATACCAATAACAGGAATACCCAGCTTCTGAGCTTCGACGATAGCGCCCTTTTGGTAACCTACGTCGATCACGAACAATGCCGCCGGCAGACCTTGCATATCCTTGATACCACCCAAGCTGCGCTCCAGCTTTTCCAATTCGCGCTTCATCATCAGCGCTTCTTTCTTGGAAACCTTTTCGTTCGAGCCATCAGCGGTCATTTGCTCCAGCTCACGCAGACGCTTGATGGACTGCTGAACAGTCTTGTGATTGGTCAACATACCACCCAACCAACGATAATTAACGAAAGGAGAATCGGCGCGAACCGCTTCTTCCTGCAAGATGTCACGCGCTTGACGTTTGGTCGCGACAAACAACACCGAACCTTTTTTCGCAGACAACTTGCGCACGAAATTTTCCGCATCAGCGAACATCGTGACGGTCTTTTCCAGGTTGATGATGTGGATCTTATTGCGATGACCGAAGATGAACGGAGCCATCTTAGGGTTCCAGAAACGAGTTTGGTGACCAAAGTGCACACCGGCTTCCAACATTTGACGCATAGTTACTGCCATGACTACTCCTACTGTGTTAAGGGTTAAAAACTACCACTCGCTAGCTTGACTCTGATGAGCACCCCAACTGGTGCGAGCGGGAAATTTACATCGGTCTATTCCGATGCGGCGCGCATTCTACCATCAAGCACCCGTACGCTCAACCCAAACCAGCACATCAGTGCTAGATTGCTTGCACGACCAGCAAAAAAGGCACGTTCCCGTGCCTTTTTTGCTGGATTGAGATCGAACTCAGTCGCGCTCGTCCCGGTCACCCCGATCACCCCGATCACCCCGATCACCCCGATCACCCCGATCACCCCGATCACCCCGGTCACCCCGATCACCCCGGTCACCCCGGTCACCCCGGTCACCCTCGGTCACCATGGTTCCTCGGTCACCCCGATCACCCCGATATCCACCCTCCATACCCGCAGGTGGATTCGATTGCTGCGGCCTGCTGGCGTTTCCGCCTACCGCCGCACCCGCCGCGCCACCAACAGCGCCACCGATGATGGCACCCTGTTGACCACCCCAATCATAACCAACTGCAGCTCCGGTGCCACCGCCGACCGCACCACCTACCGCGCTCCCCATCTGCGGGTCATTTGCACACGCCGTCAGCAACAGCACCGCAACCAAACTGATTTTTTTCATCATTAACCCCTATATAACTGTCAAGATTATCCGCCAACTATCAGTCACGGTCGTGACCGCGTTCGTGGTCGCGACCGTGGTCATGATCATGCCGGTGGTGGTGCTCTTCTTCCTCATCGCCCTGCCGTGCAGGCTGCACTGGTTGCGCAGCCGAGTTGTTATGGCTGCCCACTGCTGCACCGGCCGCACCGCCTATCGCGCCACCCATGATGGCACCATTGCGCCCGCCCATATTGCTGCCGATGGCCGCGCCCGCGCCACCACCTATCGCACCGCCCAAAACCGCCCCCGCATCAACCGCATAGGCGTTAACACTGGCCGACAACAACACGAGAATTGCTAACGATTTTTTCATGATTACTCCAAAGTATCCGTAAGGTTATTCAAACATTCTGCACCGATTAGTCCGTGCGTCGGCAGTTTAGTTCCTAACATAGACGCCGAACAAGCCCTACTTCGTTTGTCATGTATTTGCGTCGCGTGATATTCTCGGCAACCTTATTAAGTCCACCAAGCAATGTCAGTCTCCATCAAAAAACAAGCCGATATCGAAAAGATGCGCATCGCCGGTCGCTTGACCAGTGAAGTTCTGGACTACATAGGTCCGTTCGTCAAAGCCGGCGTCACCACCAATGAGCTCGATAAACTGTGTCACGACTTGATCGTAGACGTGCAAAAGGCTATCCCCGCACCATTGAATTATGCACCCGGTGGCCATACGCCCTATCCCAAATCGATCTGCAGTTCGATCAATCACCAGATTTGTCATGGGGTGCCCAGCGAAAAGGCTTTGAAAAACGGCGACATCGTCAATCTGGATATCACCGTGATCAAAGACGGTTATCACGGCGACAGCAGTCGCATGTTCTACGTGGGCGAACCGTCGATACAAGCCAGACGATTGTGTGAAGCCACCTACCAGTCGATGTGGCGGGGCATCCGAGCGGTCAAAGCGGGTGCCTATCTGGGCGACATCGGTCATGCCATCCAAAGTTACGTCGAACCGATGGGCTACAGTGTAGTGCGGGAGTTCTGCGGTCACGGCATCGGCCTGCGCTTCCACGAGGAGCCACAAGTCCTGCATTACGGCCGTCCCAAGACCGGGCTTAGACTGGAAGCCGGCATGATTTTTACCATCGAACCGATGATCAACGCGGGCAAGAAGGACATCAAGCAATTGGGGGATGGCTGGACCGTGGTCACCAAGGACCATAGTCTGTCAGCGCAATATGAGCACACCATACTGGTGACCGATACCGGCTACGAGGTATTGACCGTCTCCGATGGCTGCCCACCCCCTGCCGACATCTGAACTGACTGTGCCCTCTGCCATGCGCGCGAACCAGCCTAGCCTAGCCGCCACGCCCGTCCCTATCGGCACACTACGCGAAGCACTGCGTGACGACAGGACCAGTCTGGAAAGCGAATTCATGCAGCATGGCCAAGTCGCGCGACTGCTCGGTGGACATAGTCGTTTGATAGACCACTATCTGTGCCGGGTATGGAATCAACTGGGCTTGCCCGAGAATATCGCGTTGGTTGCGGTGGGCGGATATGGCCGAGGTGAGCTATTTCCCCGCTCCGACATCGACCTGCTGATCCTGCTGGATGCCGACCCCGCTGAAGTCTTGCAAGCCAAGCTTTCCGAACTCGTCACCCAGCTGTGGGACATGGGACTGGAGGTCGGACACAGCATACGCACCATAGACCAATGTCTGAGCGAATCCAGTGACATCACGGTGCAGACCAACCTGCTCGAAGCGCGCCGGATTATCGGTGACCCGCAGTTGTACGCAAACCTGCAAGCTGCCCTCAAGACCAACCTCGACCCCCGTGCGTTCTTTTTGGCCAAGCTAGCAGAACAACAACAGCGACATGCGCGTTTTGTCGAGATTGACTTCAATCTGGAACCCAATCTCAAGGAAAGCCCGGGGGGCCTGCGTGACCTGCATACCATCACCTGGATAGCCCGTGCGGCTAACTTGGGTACACGCTGGAGCGATCTGGCCAAGGCGGGTCTGATCAGCACTAGCGAGGCGCAGCAGATCGCACGCCACGACAATCTGCTGAAGATGTTACGCACACGCTTGCATTATCTGGCCAAGCGCCGCGAAGACCGGCTGATGTTCGACTTCCAGACGCGGCTCGCCGAGCAGATGGGCATCACTGCCTCCGCGCACCGCCGTGTCAGTGAACATATGATGCAGCGCTATTACAAGACGCGCACGGCGGTACGCCAGTTCAACACCATCGTGCTGCAGAATCTGCGCGACCACTTGTTTCGCAACACGCCACCGCCACAACATACGCTCAACGAGCGTTTCCGCGTGATCGGCACGCTACTGGACATACGCGACGAGCAATTATTCGAGCACACGCCGAATGCGATCTTCGAATTATTCCTGTTGTTACAACGACATCCCGAGCTGACCGACCTGACCGCCAAGACGCTGCGTGCGGTATGGCGCGCGCAGAGCAAGATAGGCGCGGATTTTCGCCGCGACCCCGTCAACCGCCAACGCTTCATGGAATGCCTGCGCCAACCCCAAGGGGTATTGCACGGACTGCGCCGCATGAATCAGTACGGCATACTGGGGAAATATATACCTGCGTTCGGCCGCATCGTCGGTCAAATGCAGCATGACCTGTTCCACGTCTATACCGTAGATGAACATATCCTCATGGTGGTGCGTAATCTGCGCCGTTTCGCCATTGCGGAGTTCGAACACGAATATCCTTTATGCAGCCGCTTGATGAGCGAGTTTGCGCGCCCCGAAGTGTTGTATGTGGCAGGGCTATTCCACGACATCGCCAAGGGGCGCGGCGGTGACCATGCACAACTGGGCAAGAAGGATGCATACACCTTCTGCAAGCAGCACCAAATCAGCCGCGACGACACCGAACTCGTAGTGTGGCTGGTCGAACAGCATCTCAATCTCTCCGCAACCGCACAAAAGAAAGACCTTTCCGACCCGGACGTCATCGCAGCCTTCGCCGTCAAGATCAAGAACGACCGCTATCTGGTCGCGCTGTATCTGTTGACGGTCGCCGATGTGCGCGGCACCAGCCCCAAGGTGTGGAACGCATGGAAAGCCAAACTCATGGAAGACTTGTTCCGACTAACGCGGCGCTATCTGAGTGATGGCAAGGTGGCGGATCGTCTCGGTGAGATTCGTCAGGCAGCGGCAGACACGCTCAATCTGTACGGCATCTCGGAGCCGACCTATCAACTGCTCTGGGCACAGCTGGAAGACAGCTATTTCCTCGACCACGAAGCGCAAGAGATCGCCTGGCATGCCCGCTTGCTGGCGTTCAAGACTAATACCGAAAAGCCCATCGTCAAAGCACGACTCAGTCGCGTCGGTGAAGGACTGCAAGTGATGGTGTATTGCCACGACCAACGCACCTTGTTTGCGCGCACCTGTGATTTCTTCGCGCGCATGAACTACACCATCGTCGAAGCCAAGATACACACCAGCCATCATGGTTACGCACTGAACAGCTTTCAGATCATGCAGGCGACTCCAAGCGGAACGCCCTATCGCGACATCATGGCCTACATCGAGTTCGAACTTGGGGAGGAGATAGTCCTGGCCAGACCACTACATATCACCAGCGGCGGACGAGTCAATCGTCAACTCAAACATTTTCCCATCAGTAACAAGGTCAATATGGAAGCAGGCAACCACGGCTTATACGTGTTGTCCTTTATCGCCGGTGACCGCCCAGGTTTGTTGGCGCGTATCGCGCAGATATTCGATCAGCATCAGGTGCGCCTGCATAGAGCCAAGATCAACACATTGGGCAGTCGTGCCGAAGACGTATTCTGGCTAAGCGGCGAAACCTTGGCCGATCCAGCACGCTCTGCCTCCTTGCTCACCGACCTGCTGGAAAAAATCTAGGCACTCTTCTTAGCGTTCGGCTTATGCAGACTTTGCGTGGGTTTAATTTATAATGCGCACCCCAGTCGCATCACAATATCGCTTCCATGCTGTTCTCCTCTACCCACCCCAGTCCCCGTTATAGCAACTTGAGCGGCTCATCCGATGCACTCGCCTTGGCGCAACTCGCCGAACAGAAGTCTCCGCTGGTGGTGATCGCGGCCAACGCACTGGAGGCACAACGCCTGATGGAAGAGATACCGTTCTTTTCGCCAAAGTTGCGCGTGCATCTGCTACCCGACTGGGAGACTCTGCCCTACGATCACTTCTCGCCGCATCAGGATCTGATCTCGGAACGTCTCGCCACCCTGCATCACATCCGCAGCAATGCTTGCGATGTGGTCATCGTGCCCATCACGACAGCCTTGTATCCGCTGCCGCCGGTGGAACACCTCGCCGCCTACACCTTCTTTTTCAAGCGTAAGGAGAGGCTCAAGCTGGTGCAGTTGCGCGAGCAACTCACCATCGCCGGTTACAACCATGTGCAGCAGGTGCTGACGCCGGGCGAATATTGTGTGCGCGGCGGCATCATCGACCTGTTCGCAATGGGCAGCGTGCTGCCCTACCGCATCGACCTGTTCGACGACGAGATAGACACCATCGCCACCTTCGATGTGGACACCCAACGCACCTTGTATCCCGTGCCCGAAATACGTTTGCTGCCTGCGCGCGAGTTCCCGCTGGACGACAAAGGACAGGCCACGTTCCGCCAGAATTTCCGTGACCGCTTCGAGGGCGACCCTTCCAAGTCGCGCATCTACAAGGACGTGAGCAAAGGCATCGCGCCGAGCGGCATCGAGTATTACTTGCCGCTGTTCTTTGCCAAGACCGCGACGCTATTCGACTATCTGCCCAAACATGCCACGCTGTGTTTGCATCACGATGTCGATGCGGCCATCGCCACCTTCACCAAGGATGCCGCCTCGCGCTACAAGTTGCTGCAAGGTGATCCGCAACGCCCCTTGCTGGAAACCAAAGAATTGTTTTTGGAAGCGGAGCAGTTCTATATCCGCGCCAAGGAATTCGCGCGGGTGGATATCGTCACCCATGAAACAGGCGCGACACTCACGCCCTGCCCCACCACCGCGATTCCGAATATCGCCGTGGACAGACGCGCCGATATCCCCACACAGAAATTCAAAGATTTCCTGCACGACTACGCTGGGCGCGTGTTGCTGCTCGCCGACAGTCTGGGACGGCGCGAGATCATCTCCGGTTACTTGAAGGAGTATGGCCTCACGCCCACCATCAGCGAAGACTACGCAACGTTCCTCGTCAGCCCAGAAAAATTCATGCTGGCCACGGCATCGATACAGAACGGTTTCATCCTGTCCGATGTAGGGCTGGCCATCGTCACCGAGACCGAGCTGTATGCCGCGCAGCCCAGAAGCAAAGCGGCGCGCGCGGCCAAGAAGAGCAACGTGGAAGGGATGTTGCGTGACCTGTCCGAGCTCAAGACGGGTGACCCTGTGGTGCATGAGCAGCACGGCATTGCACGCTATCAGGGCTTGGTGAATCTCGATCTGGGGGAAGGCGAGAACGAGTTCCTGCTGCTGGAATATGCAGGCAACGACAAGCTCTACGTGCCGGTCTCGCAACTGCTTGTCATCAGCCGTTATAGCGGCGGCGCACCGGAGACCGCCCCCTTGCACAAGCTGGGCAGCGGTGCCTGGGACAAGGCCAAACGCCGCGCCATGCAGCAGGTGCGCGACACCGCCGCAGAGCTGCTCAACATCTATGCGCAACGCGCCATCCGCAAGGGTCACGCGTTCAAACTCGCACAGCACGATTACGAAGCGTTCGCTGCCGGTTTCGGCTTTGATGAGACACCCGACCAGGCCGCCGCCATAGCAGCGGTCTTGGAAGATCTGCAATCCGGCAAACCGATGGACAGGCTGATCTGCGGCGACGTGGGCTTCGGCAAGACCGAGGTCGCCTTGCGCGCCGCCTTCGTCGCGGCGATGGAAGGCAAACAGGTAGCGGTGCTGGTGCCCACCACGCTGCTGGCCGAACAACACTTCCAGAATTTCAGCGACCGCTTCGCCGACTGGCCGATCAAGATTGCCGAACTGTCGCGTTTTCGCAGCACCAAGGAAGTCACGCAATCACTCAAGGAACTGGCAGAAGGCAAACTGGATATCATCATCGGCACGCACAAGCTGATCCAGAAGGATGTGAAGTTCCACAACCTAGGTCTGGTCATCATGGACGAAGAACACCGCTTCGGTGTGCAGCAGAAAGAAAAACTTAAAGCCTTGCGCGCCGAGGTCGATGTGCTGACGCTGACCGCCACGCCTATCCCGCGCACACTGGCGATGTCGCTGGAAGGACTGCGCGATTTCTCGGTGATCGCCACCGCGCCGCAACGCCGCTTGTCCATCAAGACCTTCGTCAGCAACTACAGCCAGGGCATCATCCGCGAAGCCGTGCTGCGCGAACTCAAGCGCGGCGGTCAGGTTTATTTCCTGCACAACGAAGTCGACACCATCGCCAACACGCTGGAAAAACTTGAAGCCTTGTTGCCCGAAGCGCGCATCCGCGTGGCACACGGCCAGATGGGTGAGCGCGATCTGGAAGCTGTGATGCGCGATTTCCATCATCAGCGTTTCAACGTGCTGCTGTGCACCACCATAATCGAGACCGGCATCGACGTACCGACTGCCAACACCATCATCATGAATCGCGCCGACCGCTTCGGCCTCGCGCAACTCCACCAACTGCGGGGTCGCGTCGGACGCTCGCACCATCAGGCCTATGCCTACTTGCTGGTGGACAGCATGGAGTCGGTCACCTCACAGGCTAAGAAACGCTTAGAGGCGATACAAGCCATGGAGCAACTAGGCAGCGGCTTCTATCTCGCTATGCATGATTTGGAGATACGCGGTGCGGGTGAAGTGCTGGGCGAATCGCAGAGCGGCGAGATGCAGGAGATCGGTTTCAGTCTTTATAACGATATGCTGAGTGCCGCAATCAGCTCTCTACGCCAAGGTCACGAGCCGGACATGGCACATCCACTAGGCGTGACGACCGAGATCAATCTCCACACGCCAGCCCTATTGCCCAGCGATTATTGCGGCGACATCCACCAGCGTCTGGTAATCTACAAACGCCTAGCAAGTTGCAACACTCAGGCAGACTTAGACGACATGCAGCAAGAGCTCATCGACCGCTTCGGTCTGCTACCCGAACCTGCGCAGACCCTGCTCGACAGCCATAGACTGCGCATCCTCGCCAAACCGCTGGGCGTCAGCAAAGTGGACGCGTCCAGCGAGGCCATCGGCATCCAGTTCGTGCCCAATCCGCCCATCGACCCGATGAAGATCATCACGCTGATACAAAGCAAACGTCATATCAAGATGAGCGGGCAAGACAAACTGCGTATCGAGATCAAACACGAAGATTTGCAACAACGCGTCGCGGCGATCAAGAATTTCTTTGCTGAACTAGTGCGTTAACAGAAATGGAAGGTCACGGATTACCCCGAGCTTAGCGTTCTCACTCGGGAAGACAATGGGTATATCGCCCAATCAAGATCAGCGTTGGCTCGCGTCAAGATCAGCGTTGGCTCGCGTACATCTTGTTTAGAAAAGCTGGCACATCTTCTAGCGCCATACTGCGCGGTATTTCATGGTGTTCACTAGGGCCTACAGGTTGCAGAGTGAGCTCAGGTGTCCAGCCTACATTAAGGAGCTCTTCGCCATACGCTTCGTTTGCAGCCACCTCGGCTTCCACTTCGTAGCTGCTCATATTCATAGTCATTGCGCTCATTTCACACCTCCGGTATTTGATCTTAGGGCGAGTATCCCGTCCTGTTGATTGTTATATCGGCAGCAATGCAAAAAGATTTATAGCCTTTCGTCTGGAAGCCAGTTCGGCATGGGCTTTGTTTTCAAACACGTACGTCACTAGGCGACTGTCATCAAAATATATAGGCCTAAATTACGCTTGCAAAAAACTCTCTGGCAACTAGAATTAGTGTAAATTCATATAACAGCCACTACCTATAGTGGTTTTTGCTTTTATGGGACGACATGTCCCATGCTACCGGGGAGGTCGCATCGTGCTTGATAGTGAAAGTGTTTCTGACTCATCATCCACCCAAACGAATTCCAATCTAACCGTCTCATCACAACCATCCGACCCGCGACGAACGAGCACTGGGACTAGCCAGTCCGAACAAGCATTTTTCAATAAAATCACACAGAATCTGGCAGGCCTGTCTGCCACAGAAGGAAACACCGCAATGACGCAAGAGATCAGCACAGAAGTCCTGTTAGAAAAATATGCCGAAGCAGATGAAACCTCCGTGCAGGATGTGCGCCGCCGTGTGGCGCGCGGTTTGGCACAAGCCGAGAAACCCGAGCAACGCGCACGCTGGGAAGAGGCGTTCTTCCTCGCTCAGGAAAACGGCTTCGTACCCGCTGGACGCATCAACTCCGCAGCTGGTTTAAAGATACAGGCGACACTGATTAACTGTTTCGTGCAACCGGTGGGCGACGCTATCTCCGGCTTCAACGACGGCAGACCCGGCATCTACGACGCGTTGCAGCAGGCTGCCGAGACCATGCGCCGCGGCGGCGGGGTCGGTTACGATTTCTCCACCATCCGTCCCGAAGGCGCGCATGTCAAAGGTACCAATTCGCGCGCCAGCGGCCCGATCTCTTATATGCGCGTGTTCGACCGCTCCTGCGAGACCGTCGAATCAGCGGGTGCGCGGCGCGGCGCACAGATGGGCGTGCTGCGTTGCGACCATCCCGATATCGAGAAATTCATCAGTGCCAAAGACAAGGGCGATCTGCGTAACTTCAACATTTCGGTCGGTGTGACCGATGCCCTGATGCAAGCGGTAGAAGCCGATCAGGAATTCGAACTGGTGCACATCGCCGAACCAGCGGCAGCGCTCAAAGAAGCGGGTGCAGCGCAACGCGCTGATGGCAAGTGGGTGTATCGCAAGGTGCGTGCCGCTGACCTGTGGAAACAGATTATCGAGAGCACCTACGACCACGCCGAACCGGGCGTGCTGTTCATCGACCTGATGAATCGCGACAACAACCTGTCCTATTGTGAAGTGATAGAGGCCACCAATCCCTGCGCGGAACAACCACTGCCCCCCTACGGCTGCTGCTGTCTCGGCTCCATCGACCTGTCACGCATGGTGAAGAATCCGTTCTCGGTGCATGCCGGATTCGACTACGAACCGTTCAAACAACTGGTACGCGTTGCGGTGCGCATGCTGGACAACGTGCTGGACGTGACCGCCTGGCCGCTACCGGAACAGCAGCAGGAAGCACAGAACAAGCGTCGTATCGGTCTCGGCTACACCGGGCTGGGCGATGCGCTGGTGATGCTGGGCAAGCGCTACGACACCGACGAGGCGCGCGCCTTCGCCGCCGACATCACGCGCATCATGCGCGACGAAGCCTATCTCGCCTCCGTCGATCTGGCCAAGGAACGAGGCGCGTTCCCGCTGCTGAAGGCCGACCAATATCTTGATGCACCGCGCTTCGCTTCACGCCTGCCGGACGAGATCAAAAACAAGATACGCGAGCACGGCATACGCAACAGCCACCTGCTCTCCATCGCCCCTACCGGCACCATCTCGCTGGCATTCGCTGACAACGCATCCAACGGTATCGAGCCGGCGTTCTCATGGTTCTACACGCGCAAGAAACGCATGATGGACGGCACGACCAAAGACTACTCAGTGGAAGACCATGCCTGGCGCTTGTTCAAAAAGATGGGCGGCGATGTGGAGCATCTGCCTCCTGCATTTGTCACAGCACTGGATATCTCGGCCATCGATCACATGAAGATGGTGGCTGCCGTCGCGCCCTACATCGACACCTCAATCAGCAAGACCGTCAACGTGCCCGCCGACTACCCCTATGAGAATTTCAAAGACCTCTACACCGAAGCATGGAAGGCCGGACTGAAAGGCTTGGCGACCTACCGCCCCAACAGCGTGCTAGGCTCGGTATTGTCGGTCACACCGGAGAAGAAGGAAGAGCAACCACAGGATTTCGTGTTCGATCAGGACCGTCGTATCGTACTGGAGGCCGCCCCCAAACCTGCCCTCGCCTCGCTGCGTTGGCCAGGTCGCCCCGAACTACCCGGCGGTAGCGAAGGTTGGGTATCACAGGTTGTGAAGCACCCCTTGGGCAGCTTCGTTGCTTTTGTGTCGCACACCAAGAACGGCTGCAACCATCCCTTCGAAGTATGGGTGAACGGCTCCGAACAACCACGCGGCCTCGGCGCTTTGGCCAAGTCTCTCTCTATGGATATGCGTACCCGCGACCCGGTGTGGATACGTATGAAGCTGGAGTTGCTGATGAAGACGGCCGGCGACGACACCTTCGAGATGCCTATGCCGCCGAATGGCGAGATGATGCGCATGCCCAGTCTGGTGGCTGCTTTCGCGCACCTGCTCAAATACCGCATCGAGGAATTGGGCGCGCTTGAAATTGACGACCACGTGACCACGCCGATGATGGATGCGCTGTTTGCCAAGAAAGAACCTAAGACTAGCACCGATGGCACTATGAGCTGGACGGTAGACATCGCCAACGGCGGTAGTGGTGACGACTTCGTCTTGGGCTTGAAAGAGTTGGTCTTGCCAGATGGTCAGCGTCGCCCCTACTCGATGTGGCTGTCCGGCGTGTATCCGCGTGCCCTTGACGGATTGTGCAAACTATTGAGCCTGGACATGCGCGTCATCGATCCGGCCTGGATAGGCATGAAACTGCGCAAGTTGCTCAACTTCGGCGAACCGTTGGGAGATTTTATGGCAAGAGTGCCGGGCGGCGCCAAGATGGAGAGCTACCCATCCACGGTCTCATATGTAGCCAAGCTCATCATCCACCGCTACGCCATGTTGGGCATACTCGACGAGAATGGCTATCCGGTACAACAAATGGGCGTATTAGAGGTTCCCGAAGGACAGATCAAGCCAACCGGTATCAAACCACTAGCGGGTAAGGTATGCAAAGAGTGTGGCAACACCACACTGATCAAGAAGGACGGTTGTGAGTTCTGCACCAGTTGCGGCGCGATAGGCTCCTGCGGCTGAAACCTCAGACAAGTTTACTTTGTCGGGTGACACGGAGAGTTATTATTGGTTATCATCCGGTCAACTGTGCAACTTCTACTGGAGAGAAAAATGGTCAAAAGCATCATTGCTGTTCTGATTATATTGGCTGCAGGTGGTGGATGGTTCTACATGGACTATTTGAATAAACAAGAGCAAGCAGCTGCGGCAGAGATGCGCAAAGAAGTAGAACATAGTCGAGCCCTAGCTGCAGTAGCCGAAAAAGCTAGGGCTGCTGAAGTCAGGGCGGCTTTTGAAGCCCAACTAGAGACCGAGCTTACCGCCTGCAAACTTGCCGCAGAAAAAGCAAATGCAGATTACATCACCACCAATCAGAAGCCCGTTCCCCGCAAACCAGGTTTGTTCACCGTACCCGCTGAAGTTGCCGAAGCCTCTGCCAAACTACTAGCGGAAGGAAATGCACTTTGCCAGACTGCTCACGATAACAGACTTGCTAGCGGCATCTAAATTTGTCGATTACCCTAGATTGCTCCACAGCGAAAACCCCTCATTGCTGCGCTAGGCGTTCCGTAAAGGTGTGTAGGTTTTTATAAGGTAGCCTATAGATGCCCATCTAGTGAAAGCTAGATGGGCATTATATTTCCGGCATAAAATCTTTCGCAGAAAACAACCCAGAGTACCGTCCATCAGAAAGAGTTAAGGTTGGAGGTTTTTATACGGCGCGGACATCCGACCTCTCCGCTTCACGTATTTCTTGTGATAGAGGTAGAGCGCCAGGCCCATATTTGACAAGCTTACCTTCGTCCCAGCCATAAACATTGCGACCCGCTTTTACGGCGTTAATCGCAGCCTGCTGCGTAGCCTTTTTAGCTGCGCACAGAATCGTTTCGACAGGAAATTCTGATAAATGCTTTTTCATGGCGTTAATCCTAAACTTATCACCTTTAATTAATGCATTCGAATACTTGCTACTCAGCCTCAAGCTCGACGCGTTGAGCGAAATTTCCTACACCAACCCTACATGAAAATTATTAAGGCAATAAAAAAGACCTGCATCGCTGCAAGTCTTTGTTTATTTGGTGGGTCGTGCGGGGATCGAACCTGCGACAAACGGATT
>CAWKIN010000002.1:0-60454 GCA_963849875.1 uncultured beta proteobacterium | reverse complement strand
GCTGCTCTTATCAATAGGGAGGCCGATATGACTGTTTGCTGTACTACGGATCAGATAGAGCAGGCGTTCGACTACGCCAATCGAGCATGTCCGCATGATCCTGCCATAGTCGATCTGACCCTAGATGGGTCTTCGGGAATGGAGATGATGCGCAGGCTGCAATTCGAATTCCCGGCGCTGGCGATACTGATACTCTCCATGCATGCAGAATCCATTTATGCCGAACCAGCATTGAAAGCCGGGGCGCGCGGATATTTGATGAAGCAAACGGCAACGGATGAATTGCTACAGGCAATTCGAACGATACTGCAAGGCGAGCGCTATATCAGTCCGCAAATGCAACAACGTTTTATGAAGAGGAATAAGGGTCTTGGATCAAACGACAGTGCTATTAGCAGCCTTACCGCGAGCGAGCTGGAAGTGCTGCAACTGATAGGGATAGGGTTAGGCACGAATGAGATTGCCGACAGAATATCCCGCAGTGTAAAAACAATAGAATCGCACAAGGCTAACATCAAGAAGAAGCTCAATCTGGAGAACAGTAAGCAACTGACCATGCTGGCTATCAACTTTGTATCATTTGGCAATATCTGAAAGGGGTAGCAGATGTTGATATTGCGCTTTGCACTTGTCGTTGTGGCACTCATGGTCGTACTCAGCGGCGGCATGCATGTGTTCACTAGGGATGTACGCTATCACCGTTTCGCTTGGCAGGTCATACGTTTCAGCGTGCCGCTGATGGTGGTGTTCGGCCTGTTGTATTTGCTGGAGCGCTACGTGCTGGTGGCTGGCGGGTAATTGCTGTGACGGATGTGCGCCCCAATCTCATGGCGTGACGCTGCAGATGATGGTCACGCAACTCTCCGAAAATTAGGCTGGGCCGCGATGGGGGAGGCGATTCCGGTACGCTGCTTCACGCACGATCCCAGTATAAAATCCAGTCTAAAGTTCCTGCGCCGCACCCCTTGGGCGCGCGCGAAAGTCGAAGCGTTGTACTTGAGTGTTCTTTGAGTTCGACGCGCACTGCAGTAAGGTAGCAATAATCGATGGTCAGAAATTAGCGTATCCAAGGGGCATCTGCATAAATGCTGCCGTCAAGAAAACAATCCGAATGGAGCTAGCTATGTTTGCAGCGACATTTTCTATTCTGAGAAGAGTGACCTTGGGCATGATGCTGTTTGGTTTAGTGGGAAACGCGATGGCGGCAGGTGCGCTGGCCATCGACCCTACATTTCCAGGCGGAGCATCCGGTTGGGCGGTCGATCAAAAGGATAGCAGGCTGGCAGCCGAAGCGGCGTTGGATCGTTGTGGTATCGGTTGTCAGATCGTGTTGAAATTCGACACTGGCTGTGGTGCTTTTGCAACAGATCAATCTGTGGGTTCGACCGCAAGCGGTTGGGGAGCCGCACCTTCCAAGTCGGCAGCGCAGAGCCGGGCTATGTCCGAATGTATGTTGCGTGGCGGGCGTAGCTGTCTGGTTCGTGTGTGGGGATGTAACTAACGGTAGCAGAAAGTCTTAATTCAACGCATGCCGCATCAGTTGTTTTTTAAGGGGCGTAACTGGTTTACGCAGATTCAACCCGCTGTTGCGCAAGCTGCGCAGCAGCGGATTCTCGTTATTGAATAGCTGTTTCAAGCCGTAAGTGGTGAACTGCTGGTGAGTACGCCTCGCGGCGCTTGCGGTCGTAGCGGCGCAACGGCTGGCGTCACCCACATCGTTTTGCCCGCCCCTATCTTTCAGCAAAGTAGAGAGTTCGCGGGCATCGCGGAAACCAGTGTTAATACCTTGTCCCGCCAGCGGATGCATATTGTGTGCCGCGTCGCCGATCAGCGCGATGCGTGGCGCGCTGATGTGCCTCCAGTGTGAGGAGGCGCAGCGGGAACGAGGCGGCAGGTGTGATGATCGCAAGGTTGCCCAGAGTGTCATTCGAGGCTGCGGCGACCTGCGTGCAAAGTTCTGCAGGTGGCAAAGCGCGTAACTCGGCAGCCCGCTCGGGGCTGACCGACCACACCATGGAGACACGATTGCCGGGTAGCGGCAGCAGTGCCAGAATGCCGTCGGGTTGGAACCATTGATGGGCGATGCCGCGATGCGGCAGGGTGCAGCTGAAGTTGGCGACCACGCCATGCTGTACGTAGTCGGTGGGCGCGGCTGACAAGCCCGCCTGCTGTCTGATCCATGAGTCGCGTCCGTCGGCACCTACCAAAAGCTGGGCGGTGACGCGCTGGCCATCCTGGAGTGTGAGCGTAGCGGCATCTTTTTCTACTGCCATGGACTGGCAACGGGCGGGATGCAGCAAAGTCAGGTTGTCCTGCTCCGCCAGCTTCTGCCACAACGCGATATGCAAAGCGCGGTTCTCCAGTATGCAGGCCAACTCGCGGCACGCCCATCTGGTAGGCACTGAATTCGATCTGTGCGGCCAGGTCTCCGAATACGCGCATCTCTTCCACGGTGGCGATGCGTTGCGGGTCCAACAAGGACCATGCGCCACAACCTTCCAGGAAAGTGCGGCTACCGGGGCTGATGGCATAGATACGGCTATCCCATGAGGCATCGGCCGTAGGTGTGGGCTGACTCTCTATGATCGCCAGCGACAGACCGCAGTCTGCCAGGGAGGCCGCCAGACTGGCGCCGACCAGACCGCCGCCGACAATCACCACATCATAGTGTTGAGGATTTTGCATAGGCACGGATTTTAGCGAGATTCCCCCATCCTGTCCGCTTGCTTTATAATCGCCCCCCTTCGCGAAAGCCACCTTGAAAACGAAATTCGTTTTATGAGATGAAGCGCAAGGAGTGGCACAGTGAACGACGAGGCATATTGCCTAGATAGACGAGGAGTGAGCGCGCACGCGACACCGCGATTCGCTCATACAACGGATTTAACATGCGCATCGGCCCTTACGAACTGAAGAACAATCTAATCGTCGCCCCCATGGCAGGGGTGACGGACAGGCCTTTCCGCATGTTGTGTAAACGCATGGGGGCGGGCATGGCGGTGAGCGAGATGGTCGCTTCCAATTCGCTGCTGTACGGTTCCGAGAAGACTTTGCGCCGCGCCAACCATGAGGGCGAGGTCGATCCGATCTCGGTGCAGATCGTTGGTGCCGACCCGGTGATGCTGGCGCGTGCCGCCAAACACAACGTCGAGCACGGCGCGCAGATCATCGATATCAATATGGGTTGTCCGGCCAAGAAAATATGTAATGTGATGGCCGGTTCCGCGCTGTTGCAGAACGAGCCGCTGGTCAAGACGCTACTGGAAGCGGTGGTCGGTGCGGTGGATGTGCCGGTGACGTTGAAGATACGCACTGGCTGGGACAAGAGTAATCGCAACGCGGTGACCATCGCCAAGATCGCTGAAGCATCAGGTATACAAGCACTCGCCATCCATGGTCGCACTCGCGCCTGCGCCTATACCGGCGAAGCGGAATACGACACCATACGCGCCGTCAAAGACGCGGTGCGCATCCCCATCATCGCCAATGGCGACATCACCACGCCGGAAAAAGCGCAACACGTATTGCAATATTCGGGGGCGGATGCGGTGATGATAGGGCGCGCGGCGCAGGGGCGTCCCTGGTTGTTCCGCGAGATAGAGCATTTTCTCAAGACCGGCGAGCATCTGCCCCCGCCTGAAGTAGGCGAGATACATCGCGTATTGGTCGAGCATGTGCATGACTTGTATGATTTTTACGGCGAGTACAGCGGTCTGCGCGTGGCACGCAAGCATATCTCCTGGTACACCAAGGGGTTGGTCGGTTCGGCGACCTTCCGCCATCACATGAATAAATTGGAAAGTGTTGCGGAGCAGATGGCGGCCGTCGATGAGTTTTTTATGGAACAAGCGCAGCGTGGACAACACCTGCACTATGTAGAAGGACAAGCGACATGAGCGAATGCGTAGCAATCAACGAGAATGACATGGCGCGCTATGTGCGCAAGGCGCTCAAGGAATACTTCAAGGACCTGGACGGCGAGGAACCTTGCTGCGAACTATATGACATGGTCATGCAATGCGTGGAGAAGCCGCTGCTTGAGATAGTGTTGGAACACGTGGGCGGCAACCAGACCCGCGCCTCCGAAGTGCTGGGCATCAACCGCAACACCCTGCGCAAGAAGATGCTCAATCACGGTATCGAATAAACAACACAACACTCTTTCCCCTTTGTGGGGGAAGGTCTGGATGGGGGTAAAAGCTTCAACGGGGCTCGGCACTTCTACCACCTCCCCTGGCGTGTGTTGTTGGCAGCTTGCTGCCTTACAAGCGCGGACATGCCCTTGCGGGTAAGCCCCCCCCCGCATGGGGGAAGGAAAGCTAGGTAAACGAATTTATTTTCACTGGAAGTCATCATGGCCATCAAACAAGCACTTATCAGCGTGTCGGACAAATCCGGCGTATTGGAATTCGCAACAGGGCTGCACGCTCTGGGCGTCAAGATATTGTCCACAGGCGGTACGGCTAAGCTGCTGTCCGATAACGGTGTGCCGTGTATGGAAGTCGCCGATTACACCGGCTTCCCCGAGATGTTGGATGGTCGCGTCAAGACGCTGCAACCCAAAGTCCACGCGGGCATATTGGCGCGTCGTGATCTGCCTGAACATGTCGCCACTTTGGCCAAGCACAACATCCCGACCATCGATCTGGTGGTAGTGAACCTCTACCCTTTCGCGGCGACTATCGCCAAGCCGAATTGCTCCCTGGAAGACGCCATCGAGAACATCGACATCGGCGGCCCGACCATGGTGCGTGCGGCAGCCAAGAACCACGGCCATGTCGCGATCGTCACCGATCCTATCGACTATGCCGACGTGCTGGCAGAGATGCAGACCAACGGCTGCGCGGTATCCGATGCGACCCGCTTCGAGTTGATGAAGAAAGCCTTCTCGCATACCGCTGCTTACGATGCTGCGATCAGCAACTACCTGACCACGATAGGCAGCGACGGCAAGAAGGCTGAGTTCCCCGCGCAGATCAACTTCAACTTCGCTAAGGTGCAGGAAATGCGCTACGGCGAGAACCCGCACCAGAAGGCGGCGTTCTACCGCGACCTGACTCCGTTGGCGGGCAGCATCGCCAACTACACTCAGGTGCAGGGCAAAGAGTTGTCCTACAACAACATCGGCGATGCCGACGCGACTTGGGAATTGGTCAAGACCTTCGATCAACCCGCCTGCGTCATCGTTAAGCACGCTAACCCTTGCGGTGTGGCCATCGCTGACACTCCGCTGAACGCTTACAAACTGGCTTACGCGACAGACACCACTTCAGCTTTCGGCGGCATCATCGCTTTCAACCGCGATCTGGATGCCGAGACTGCAACACAGATCACCGCGAATCAATTCGTCGAGCTTATCATCGCGCCGAGCGCTTCTGACGCTGCGTTGAAAGTCACCGCCGCGAAGCAGAACGTGCGCGTGCTGGTCGTGCCGTTGTCTGATGCGCATAACCAATACGACATGAAGCGCGTGGGTGGTGGTTTGCTGGTGCAGACACCGGACATCCTCAATGTGCAAGCGTCGCAATTCAAAGTTGTGACTAAAACCCAACCGACAGCGGAACAATTGCAAGATTTATTGTTCGCCTGGCGCGTGGCGAAATATGTGAAGTCCAACGCCATCGTGTTCTGCAAAGGCGGCCAGACTTTGGGTGTGGGCGCGGGTCAGATGAGTCGCGTCGACAGCACCAAGATCGCTGCCATCAAAGCGCAGAACGCAGGCCTGAGCTTGGTCGGTTCAGTCGTCGCTTCGGATGCCTTCTTCCCGTTCCGCGATGGCCTGGACGTATTGGCTGAAGCTGGTGCGAAGGCCGTGGTGCAACCCGGCGGATCTATGCGCGACGAAGAAGTGATCGCAGCAGCGGACGAGCACGGCATCGCGATGGTACTGACCGGGTTCAGGCATTTTAGGCATTAACAGAAAGTTTAGGAGGTAGGGTGTGTTAAATAACTTACGTATTAAAAAATTCCGTATGCTTGAAGATTTTGAAGTCTCCAAGTTAGGTCGCGTAAATTTGATTGTTGGCAAAAATAACTGCGGAAAAAGCACGGTCTTAGAAGCACTTCGTGTATATGCGGGACGAGCACACCCAAATTTACTTCAGGCAATTTTGCTGGAACATGATGAGTTTCTTAGGGCTGCACAAGTTGACGGAATCGCGGAAGACGAATCAAGTTGGTTGGCTGTTAAGCATCTTTTTCCTCACCGTGAGTTCCCTAAAGATGATGACACGCCAATTGTCATTGAATCTGATAATCAAGTATTGCTTAAGTTAGATCATCTTTTCTATTACATTAAGTCAGAGGAAGAGAAGGGTTCGGAAGATGAGGTGTTGGTACGGCGTACACGAGAGATAGTGAAAAAGACGGATTCATCACTAAACATAGATCAACCACTACGTTCGACGATTCGGGTTGGTTTTGGCTCGGCTTCTACACGGAGTGAGTGGCTGGACTTGGATGATTCCGCCCCGCGTCGTTTTCCTTCGCGGTCATATAGGACTTGGCGTATTTCTGATGAATTGACATCCCTACGGTGCAGTTATATTCCGACACAGTTTGTTGCGCCTGAAGTACTCGCAGAACAATGGGATGCCATCGCTTTGTTGCCTAGCGCAGATCGAGTAATAAAGGCATTAACTATTGTCGAACCTAGCGTAAAAGGATTGGCATTTGTAAAAGATCCTGATGCCAGTTTCCGAGCTCCTCGGAGTAATGAAGCGAGAGTTGCTATTGTTAAGTTGGAATCGGAGCAATTTCCGATTCCACTAAACAGTATGGGCGATGGTATGTTGCGAATTTTGCAGCTTGTCTTGGCAGTGTTCCCCGCTAGGGGTGGTGTGCTTCTGATTGATGAGTTTGAGAATGGACTTCACTATAGCGTCCAAGAGGAAGTGTGGAAGTTGATTTTTCAGTTGGCAAAGGAGCTAGATATACAGGTTTTTGCAACTACTCACAGCTGGGACTGCATTGAAAGTTTTACAAAAGTCGCCTTGGATAGTCCAGATGAAGGTGTGTTGTTCAAAATGTCTAGGAGTCGGTTGACCAGTGATAACGGAAAAATTATTGCTACGGTTTACGATGAAGCCGCTCTGAAAACAATCACTGCTGCTGATCTTGAGGTGAGGTGATGGGTAAGTTCGTGTTGCTTGTAGAAGGAAATGATGACCAAGATTTTTTCAAGACACATTGCGAGTTGATTGGTATAAGTGGTGTTGATGTTATTCCACCCAAAAACTTGGATGCCGCCACTGGTGATGGATGGTCAAACTTAGTTAAGAATTTGCCAATTTTATTGAGTCAGATTAAAGCTGGCGATGTTGATAAATTGGCCTCTTTTAAATTTCGAGTGGGTAATGCTTTATGCCAAGCAGCCTATGCGACATGATTTCACCTTTATCGTTTAGTGAGCAGTTCCATGCAGAACCAAATCTTTGAAGCCGCGCTGGGCATTACCAATCCTTGGTACATCAAGGGGGTCGATTTCGATGTCGAGCACAAGCATCTGTCCATCCACATCGATTTCGTTGCGGGTAGCCGCTTCGCCTATCCCGGTATCGAAGGCGCGCATCCTGTCCACGATACGCAGATCAAACGCTACCGGCATCTGAACTTCTTCCAGCACGAATGCCATCTCGAGGTTCGTGTGCCGCGCGTCAAGTTGCCTGACGGCAAGGTCGCTTTGATCGAACCGGACTGGGCCGGCAAATTGAACGGCTTCACGCTGTTGTTCGAGGCACTGGTGCTGATGTTGGCTAGACAGATGCCGTTTGCCGCTGTCGCTCGGATCGTGGGCGAATCCTGGCATCGCGTGTATGCCATTTGCGCCCAGTATGTCGAACTGGCCGTGGCGGCGGCGGACTTGTCCGAGGTGCGCACCGTCGCTATTGACGAAACCTCCTGTCAGCGCGGGCATGACTATCTGACCTTGGTTGCCGATGCCCAACAACGCAAGGTCATCTTCGTCACCGAGGGCAAGGATGCCAATACCGTCAAAGCCTTTGTCGAGCATCTTTCTACCCAGGGTGGCGATGCCAGCCAAATCACCTCCGCCAGTATCGATATGTCGCCCGCCTTCATCAAAGGTGTCACCGATCATCTGCCCAATGCACGCATCACGTTCGACAAGTTCCACGTCATCGCCCATGCCTCGACTGCCGTGGACAAGATGCGCCGTGTCGAGCAGAAGACTGATCCGGCCCTGAAAGGATTGCGTTGGTCGTTGCTCAAGGACAGGAGTAGCTTGAATGCCAGTCAGTGTGCCGACTTGGATGGCTTGATCGCCCACATCACCACCAAGCGTACCGCCCGTGCCTGGCTGTACCGTGAGCAACTGCGCGAAATTCTTGATCGCAAACAAATCAATGTCGTGTCGAGCTTGTTGGCGCAGTGGTGTACCAATGTCATGCGCTCCAAAGTCGAGCCGATGAAGGATGTCGCCAAGATGATCCGCAACCACTTCGACGGCATCGTGGCTTGGGCGCAGACTCGGCAAACCAATGGCTTCCTCGAAGCACTCAATGGTTTGTTCCAGGCCGCCAAACGCAAAGCTCGGGGCTACACCAGTATTCACACCATGCGCACGGTGATTTTCCTTATCGCTGGCAAGCTCGATTTCCATAGGATCAACCCTCATGCCGCTTAACCCACTCGTTTTTCAAAAGAGCCATAAATTGGGTATTGTGCTAGATGCAGATTATCCACCTGACAATAACGGTGGTTTTAAGAAAAGATACCAATTAGTCACCGATGAGCTAACCAAAATTGGTTACAGTGTCCCTAGAAAATCAACCCCCAATAAGGGCGATATATTTAAGCATTCTGACGGATTACCATCTGTCGGTTTATGGATAATGCCTGATCATCAAAACGATGGAATGCTTGAGGGGTTTGTTGAAAATTTACTTTCGGATGCCACTCAAATAAGTTTGATAAAGCACGCAGAAAAGTCTATTCAGTCGCTTCCAAAAACGCTGTTCAATAAAGATCTGCACAACACCAAGGCTAAGGTTTTTACTTGGAGAGCATGGCAGAAACGTCCGGGGCTCCCACTAAGCAAAGCATTGCAAGACGGAATTTTAGATCGCACAAAATCAGTCAATTTTGAAAACTGGCTGAAACAAGTATTCACGTAAGATTAACCATATTGCTTGATGTTGTGCAGGTAAAAACCACGCCAGACTTTCAGCTTGAACTTGGCTTTAAAAATGGCGAACAGCGTCGTTTTGATATGCGACCATTGCTGACGATGCGTCCGTGGAATCGGATTGCGACGGAGCAATTATTTCATCGCGCAGCAGTGGCGTATGGAACGGTCATCTGGCCGGGTGAAATCGACATCGCACCGGAAACGCTGTACGACGATTCTGTGCCGTTATGAATGGGTAGGGGGTTAGGCTTCAGCCGTAACCCGCCGTCAAAATAATTTTCAATTGGTGGGTTACGCAAAAACGCTAACCCACCCTACATGAGGTTGGTATGAAGATTTTGGTGATTGGTAACGGTGGTCGCGAGCACGCTCTGGCGTGGCGTTTGGCACAGGGTGTGAAGGTGCAGAAAGTGTTTGTCGCGCCGGGCAATGCCGGTACGGCCTTGGAAGACGGCTTGGAAAATGTCGCGATCACCGCGATTCCTGAGCTGATTGATTTCGTCAAACGCGAAGATATCTATATGACCGTGGTCGGCCCAGAAGCGCCGTTGGCGGCGGGTGTGGTGGATGCTTTCCGCGCGGCGGGTCTGAAGATCTTCGGCCCGACCAAGGCGGCGGCGCAGCTGGAATCTTCCAAAGATTTCGCCAAGCGTTTTATGACGCGCCACAACATTCCGACTGCATTCTTCGAGACCTTTAGCGACATCGCAGCGGCCAAAGCCTATGTGGAAAAACATGGCGCGCCTATCGTGGTCAAGGCCGACGGTCTGGCCGCAGGCAAGGGTGTGGTCGTGGCGATGAGCAAGCAGGAAGCTTTTGATGCCATCGACATGATGTTGTCGGACAACAAGCTCGGTGATGCGGGTGCACGCGTGGTGGTGGAAGAGTTCCTCGCGGGCGAGGAGGCCAGCTTCATCGTGATGGTGGACGGCAAAAACGTGTTGGCGATGGCCAGCAGCCAAGATCACAAACGTTTGCAGGATGGCGATCAAGGCCCCAACACCGGCGGCATGGGCGCGTATTCGCCCGCACCTGTGGTCACGCCCGATGTGCATGCACGCGCATTGCGCGAAGTCATCATGCCTACCGTACACGGTATGGAGTCTGAAGGCATCACCTTCACCGGCTTCCTGTATGCGGGACTGATGGTCTCGCCGGATGGCAGCATCAAGGTGCTGGAGTTCAACTGCCGCATGGGCGATCCCGAGACGCAACCTATCATGATGCGTTTGAAGAGTGACTTCGCGGTCATCGTCGAGCACGCCATTGCGGGCACCTTGGACAAAGTTGAGGCCGAGTGGGATAGACGTACTGCACTGGGCGTAGTGATGGCGGCAGCCAATTATCCCGACACACCGCGTGCGGGCGATGCCATCACCGGTCTGCCTAAAGCAACGGATGACGCGCATGTATTTCATGCGGGCACCAAGGCGCATGATGGCAAAGTCGTCACCAGTGGCGGTCGCGTGCTGTGCGTGGTGGCCTTGGGCGATATGGTCAAGTTGGCGCAGAAGCGCGCCTACGAAGTGGCTGAACATATCCATTTCGACGGCGCGCAGATGCGGCATGACATCGGTTACCGTGCGATTAACCGGAAGAAATAACCACGTAAAATCCGTTCGCCCTGAGCTTGTCGAAGGGCGATTTGCTTACTACTTTTGAGTGCCGTTCTATCCTTCGACAGGCTCAGGACGAACGAAGGAAAGAATACAGGGCGAACGGTATTTATAAATTGATCAGACATCCCGCCTCGTATCGCGCCCTTGCCAGCCACCTGAAACAAGGTGGTCTGATTGCTTACCCTACCGAGTCTTGTTACGGCCTGGGTTGCGATCCGCGCGACCCGCGCGCGGTGCGGCGCATCCTACGGCTCAAGCAGCGTGCGCAGCACAAGGGTCTGATCCTGATCGCATCCGACTTCCAGCAGGTGGCGCCTTATCTCATGCCGCTCACCTTGGCCGAGCAGGCTAGGCTGCAAGCGGACGGCGCGCAGGCCGTCACTTATCTGATGCCGGTGCGTGCCTCCTGTCCGCGCTGGTTGCGCGGTCGGCACGATACGCTGGCGGTGCGCTTCACCGCGCATCCCGTGGCGCGGGCGTTATGTCGGGGGACGGGCAGTGCGCTGGTCTCCACCAGTGCAAACCGCCGCGGTTGCCATCCGGCCAAGACCTATGCCGAGTGCCGGCGTTTGTTCGGCGAGCGTGTGCAGGTGTTGCGCGGCCGGGTGGGGAAACGTAAACAGCCATCGACGATACGAGACTGGGCGAGCGGCCGGGTGTTGCGTTAGCGGGCTGAACCCCTAGGGGAATCTGTCGTGCGCCGTCAGCCGCGCCTGTTGAGAGCGGCAGCACAAGCTGCCGCGCGGGGAGCGCGAGCTATCGGATAGCGGGCGCGGCGATTAACGGTGGTTCGCGACGGTGGGCGGGGTGCTGTAGCCGCTGGCTTGCATGTCGATCGCGGCAGGATGGGCGCGGTAATGCTTGCGCAGGGCTTGCGCCAGCGCGCGTTTGGTCTCGTCTTCCACCGGGCAGGGCTGGGCTTGCGGCAGGCAATCGACCATGCTTTGCAGCAACTGGTCTTGCGGCTGGGGCATCTTCGATTTCCAGGACGCGAGCAGCGCGCGATCGATGTGCGCGGGCAGCGAGGCCAATATCCCCACGTCGTTTTCGTCGTGCACCAACAGGCCCGAGGTGGTGCCTCGGTCCAGCGTCAGCACCTGGAAGAAGTACAGCGTATGGTAGGCGAGCTGCTGGGCGAAGTCGGCAGTCGTCGGCGCGGTGCGGGTGGCGAGGGCGTTGTCCAGCAGCTTGATGTAGGTGTCGATGGCGGCGCAGCCCAGTTTGTGCGCCAGCGCGAAGTCGGCCTCGAAGTCGCCGCTGCTGTAGTTCTCCAGATAGAAATGCGTCACGCCGCGCGTGCGGCCCAGCACTGGGATGTTGAAATAGCGGTCGCCCTGTGCGGCCCCTTCGGCATAGTGCACGCCGGCAGTCTGTTGCAGGCATTGCTTGAACTGCGCCGTGTCTGCCTCATAAGGGATGGACGGATTGAGGTCGGCCATCATGCGCCAGTAGCCGCCGCCCGTTTTCATCTCTGTCCAGCTGATGTGGATGTGCACCGAGGGTGCGAGCGGGTTCACCGGATGGATGATGGTGGAGATGGCCGAGGCGGAAGCGAGCGCCTTGGCGGCATCGTCGTCGTATTGCACCTGCGAGGTGTTCACCGAGGCGCGGTTATAGACGCGGCTGTCGGTCGCCATGTAACGCACGCCGCCGCCGTGGCGTCCGGCATCGCGCAACCATTCGAAGGGTGCGTAGGCGCGGTTGTCGCCGAAGCGCGCGCTGATCGCGTCGAGCTGGGCCACAAAACGCTGCTGCAACTCGCACACCAGTTGATGGGCGCGTTGCGCGTGCGGTGAAGTAGCGGGGACTCTGTGCGTCATAGTCATTCCTAGGTGATGAAATTGAAAGGCGTGCATTCTAAGCCATCAGCCCCTTCCCGATAAGGGTCAATTCTGTGCGGGCGTAGCTCATGGCATGCGTACAGTCCGGCCGCTGCTGCAACAGGGCTGGGTGGCGTACCAGGGACACAGTACAATGCCTGTGCTTGCCGCACCGCGCGGCAGGCATCAAGGTGCGGGTGCCGAACCTCAGGCGATGCTGACGACGGCAACCCCGATGCGATGGCTGATGACAGGAGCGAGCGAGATGAGCAAGAACGACAGGAAAGCCTACCTAACTTTTTCCGCGCTGGTGTTGGCGCTGTGCCTGGGCGCGACACTGGCTTATGCACATGACGATGATGACGAAGAGGAACACGAACGTCATCAACGCCATGAGCGCCACGATCAGCGTGAACACGGCACGGCAGAACGTGAACGACACACCAGCAACATCCAGAACAAACAATTGAAAGAAGAGTGTGGCTCCTGCCACATCGTCTACCCACCCAATATGTTGCCAGCAGAATCTTGGCGGGCACTGATGGATAATCTCAATAAACACTTTGGTTCGGATGCAAGTTTGGACAAAGCGACTCAACGCGAGTTGAGTACCCTGTTGCAGAATCAAGGTAAGGGACGAGCCGAGACAGCAAGTAACGGTCAGCCCATCATCCGTATCTCACAGACTAGTTGGTTCCTCGATGAGCATGAGGACGAGGTATCGCCACGCACTTGGCGCAATCCCAAAATCAAGAGTGCAGCCAACTGTGGCGCGTGTCATACCAAGGCGGATCAGGGACGCTTTAGCGAACGCGAGATACACATTCCCCGCTAGTTGTCAGGTCGTGTTGTTTTTGCGCAGCACGATGCCTCGGAACCAGCCGCTGGCGTACAGCGCCTCATTGCTCACCACGCTCAAGCCAAGTACTTCCGCTAACACCTCTTCGAACACCACATCCATGCGCGTCGCGATGCGTCGCGACAGTGGTGTGAGCGCGCGCCTCAGCCAGGCGTTCTGTTGTGGCTGCAAAAACTTGTCGAACACGATGATGGTGCCGCCGGGACGCAATACACGTACCGCCTCGCGCAGGCAGCGTTGCGGTTCGGGTACCACGGCGACGATGAGATGCAGTAGCACATGATCGAAGCTGGCATCGGCGAACGGCAGCGCCATGCTGTCGCCCAATACCAGTCGTATGTCCAGTTCTGCCGTGCGCGGCTTTGCTCTAGCCAGCATGCCGGCATTGAAGTCCAGCGCGGTATAGCGATGCAGTCTGGGCAGTAGTGGCAGGTCCAGCCCGGTACCCACACCGCTCACCAAGACACTGGAAGCGGTATGAGTTGGCAGCGCGGACAGTGAGCGTTTGCGTGGTGCTAGCAGCGCGCGAGCGATCATCATGTCATAGAGCGGCGCGATGAGGCTGTAGCTGCGATGCAGCCAGCGGTTGCTTTGATAAGGCAGGGTATCCATGCTGGGAGTGTAGTAGAAAATTTATCTTACGGGCGTTACAGTGCCACCCCATTTCTTCTACAGGAGAGTGTCATGGTCAAGAACGTCATCAACATCGGTATCCCGGAAAAAGACCGCAAGAAGGTCGCCGATGGCTTGTCGCGCATGCTGGCGGATAGCTACACCCTTTATCTCAAGACCCACAACTTTCATTGGAACGTCACCGGGCCTATGTTCCAGACTCTGCATCTGATGTTCATGACCCAGTACAACGAGATATGGATGGCGGTTGACCTGATTGCCGAGCGCATCCGCGCGCTGGGTTTTCCCGCACCAGGGAGCTATGCGCAGTTCGCCGCATTGACTTCGATTAAGGATGCCGACGGCGTGCCCAAAGCCAAAGAGATGATCCGCCAACTGGTGGAAGGCCAGGAAGCCGTGGTGCGCACTGCCCGCGAGATACTGCCCATCGCCGAGAAAGCCGGTGATCAGCCCACTGTCGATCTGCTCTCCGCCCGCATGGAAGTGCATGAAAAAAATGCGTGGATGTTACGTAGTCTGCTTGAAGAGTAACCAGACTCTATGACCACCTCTGCAATCACGCATTTTTTCGGTGAAGACTCATGCGGCGTTGTTTGCCGCGTGATGTCGTAACCAAAAGGGGTTATGGGATGCTCTGAAGTTTATTGGAGGAATAAGCACTAGAAATACCCCGGTAGTGGCATTTTTTCGGTGAAGACTCATGCGGCGTTGTTTGCCGCGTGATGTCGCAACCAAAAATCTGAGGGATGTTGAGCCGCTTGCTTGAAGAGTAGACATAAGCGACTTCAACTTGCGGAGAAAAATGTGTAACTATAAGCCTTGTTAACAGCATCGTTGATTGACGCTGCGTGTTGAACGTGTGACAGTATCCAACCGAAACTATCCAGTGCGAGGGATTCAAACAAGATGTTGACGATATTGGTAATCAATTCCAAGGGCGGCTCTGGCAAGACCACGCTGACCACGAATCTTGCCAGTTACTATGCAAGTAAAGACTATCGCACTGCGATCATGGACTACGATCCGCAGGGTTCGAGTCTGCATTGGTTGAGGACGAGACCCGCCAGCCGCGACCCAATACATGGGGCGAATGCGGCACCCGCCAAGGGAGGGATGGTGATGCACAGCAAAACCAGCTGGATACCTGTCGACACCGAGGTGTTGGTCATTGATGCGCCCGCTGGGGCGAGCGGTCTGTTACTCAAAGAGTTGGTGCGCAGGTCTAACTACATCCTGATTCCAGTCGCGCCTTCCCCCATAGACATCCATGCCACGGCTGACTTTATCAAAGATTTGTATCTCATCGGTGGGGCGATCACGGCCAAAGCCAAGATAGCGGTGGCGGCCAATCGGGTACGTAATCGCAGCGCGGCACCTTATGCTGCGCTGGAGAAATTCCTCGGTTCACTGAAGTTGCCCTTCCTCACCAGCATCAGCGATTCCGAGATATATCTGCAGGCGATAGAGCAGGGCTTGGGGGTGTTCGAGATGGACGAGTCGATGACCTCGGCGGAGCGACGTGAATTCATGCCTATATTGAAATGGTTTGAGGGCTCGTTTCCGAATCGCTACGGCATACGTGCCGAAGACAAACTCATCAATCTGGAAAGCTCAAAGCAATATGCCGCGTATCGCGCACGCAAACTTTAGCACGCGCATTCCTTGTTGCAATCAGCGCAGTAAATAGTCCAGCACGATACCGGCGAAAATCGCTGCGCCGAACCAGTTGTTGTGCAGGAACGCTTTAAAACAACGTTCGCGTTCGCGCCGCTTGATGAGGATAAAGTGATAGGCGGCGATCCCTTCCGCCACGACCAGACCCAGGAAATACAGCAGCCCCAGCCCGGCCATCAATCCGGCCAATGCCAGCAGCACCAGCGCGATGGCATAACAGGCCATCACCGCCAGCACGTCATAACGTCCGAACAGCAAAGCAGAAGAGTGAACGCCGAGATGGATGTCGTCGTCCCTGTCCACCATCGCATACTCGGTGTCGTAGGCGATGCACCAGAACACGTTGGCGAGCAGCAACACCCACGCCACAGGCGGTATGCTGCCGAGTGTCGCGGCGTATGCCATGGGGATACCGAAGCCGAAAGCGATGCCCAGATAGGCTTGAGGGATGGAGAAGAAACGTTTGGTAAAAGGATAGCTGGCCGCCAGAAATACAGCGGGGATGGAGAGCAGTAGGGTCGGTTTATTCAGCGGCAGGATCAACAGCAGTGCCGCGATGGCCAAGCTGGCAGCGAGATAGAGCGCCTCGCGCGGCGACACATCACCGCTGGTGATGGGACGTTCTCTGGTGCGCTGCACATGTTTGTCTATATCGCGGTCGGCATAGTCGTTGATGACACATCCCGCCGAGCGCATCAATACCGTACCCAAGACGAAGACGGCCAAGATGAGCAAGCTGGGATGGCCCGCACTGGCCAGCCATACCGCCCACAGGGTCGGCCAGAGCAACAGCAGGATACCGATAGGCCGGTCGAGACGGGTGAGTCGGATGTAGAGGGTGGTGCGTTCGCTGAGTTTCATGTTTTACACGTGCAGATAGTCATGTTTGTTGGCCATCCATCTTTGCAGATGCGCGCGCGCTGCATCGGGGTGGTTGCGCAGCAATTTGTCTGCCGCCAAACGCGCCTGCTCCAGCAGGTCTTCATCCATCGTTAGATCGGCGAAGCGCAACATCGCTACGCCGCTTTGGCGCGCACCGAGCAACTCGCCGGGGCCGCGCAATTGTAAGTCTTGTTGCGCGATGACGAAGCCGTCGGTGTTCTCGAAGATCACTTTGAGTCGTGCCCGCGCCAGCTCGGACAGCGGTTGCTGGAACATCAGGATGCAGGTGCTTTGCGCCGCGCCGCGTCCTACACGACCACGCAGCTGATGCAGTTGCGCCAGTCCCATACGCTCGGCATGTTCGATAATCATCAGGCTGGCATTGGGTACATCCACCCCGACTTCGATGACCGTGGTGGCGACCAGCAGCTGCGTCGCGCCGGATTTGAACTCGGCCATCGCAGCGGCCTTGCTGGAATTATCCAGACGCCCATGTACCAGACCGACACGCAACTCCGGAAAAGTCTCGGTCAAGTTCTGATAGGTTTCCTGCGCGTTCTGCAATTCCAGCGTCTCGGATTCTTCGATGAGGGGGCAGACCCAATACACTTGGGCACCCAGCGCGCAGGCGGTGCGGACACGGTCGCAGACTTCATCACGGCGCGCATCGCTGACCAACTTGGTGACGATGGGCGTGCGCCCCGGCGGCAGCTCGTCTATCACCGACACATCCAGATCGGCGTAATAACTCATCGCCAGTGTGCGCGGGATGGGGGTGGCGCTCATCATCAGTTGATGTGGTTCGAATATATTCCCTCCCCCTGCTAGGGGGAGGGTTAGGGAGGGGGTGGAATCGTTGTAATCGGCAATCTCAACCCCCATCCTAGTTGCCCCCTCGCTACGCTCTCCCCCGCTACTAGGGGGAAGGGACTCGTCAACTTTGCCTTTGTTGCGCAACGCTAACCTTTGCTGCACACCGAACTTGTGCTGCTCATCGACGATGACCAACCCTAGGTTTTTGAACGCTACACTGGCTTGAAACAGGGCGTGCGTGCCGACGGCGATCCGTGTCGTCCCGTCAGCAATGCGTTCCACCGCGGCGGTCTTGTCTTTCTTCTTCATGCTGCCCGACAGCCATACCGGCTCCAAACCCAATGGCAGCAACCATTCGCGCAGCTTGAAGTAATGCTGTTCGGCGAGTATCTCGGTCGGTGCCATGAAGGCGACCTGATACCCGTTCTCAATAGCCTGCAAGGCGGCGAGTGCCGCGACGATGGTCTTGCCGCTGCCCACGTCGCCGAGCAATAGGCGCTGCATGGGGTGTGACTGTGCGATGTCGTGCGAGATTTCTGCCAGAACTTTTTGCTGCGCTTTCGTGAGCGCGAACGGCAGAGCTTGGAGCAATCGTTGTGTGAGGGATTTATTTGCCACAAGTTTTGGTGCGCGACGCTTGCCGCGTTCGCGGTGATGAATACGCATGGAGATTTGCTGCGCCAACAACTCGTCGAACTTGATGCGCCGCCAAGCGTTGTGGTTACGTGCTTCCAGCTGGTTGGCCGAGACATCCGAGGGCGGGTTGTGCAGCAGTCTGAGACTGCCAGAAAAATCGGCAAGCTGCAATTCTTGCAGCAGTTCTGCGGGGAGTGTGTCGTGCAGCGGCAACACCTCAAGCGCGTTAGCGATCAGTTTTCGCAACACATGTTGCCCCAGACCTGCGGTGGTCGGATAGACCGGCGTGAGACTGGTGTTGAGCGGCGTGTCTTCGTTCGCGACGCGGCATTTGGGATGCACCATCTCCATGCCGTAATAGCCCATACGCGCCTCGCCTATGGCGCGGATGTGCTGGCCTACGGCAAGTTGCTTTTGTTGACTGGGGTAGAAGTTCAGGAAACGCAGATACAACTCACCAGTCTCATCCTGCAAGCGGCACACCAAAGTGCGGCGTGGGCGGAAGGTCACTTCGTTATGGGTGATGACACCTTGTACTTGTAAAGTCTCGCCCGGCTGCAGCGAGGCTATGGTCGCGATGCGTGTCTCATCCTCGTAGCGCAGCGGCAAGTGTAGCAACAGGTCGCTGCGATGATGCACGCCTAACTTGGCGAGCTTGGCCAGCGTAGCTGGGGAGATATTTGCGGGTGTGGCCAATTTATGACCTGGTCGCGCACGCTTCATTCTCGCGAGATTCAGTGACTGCATAAGCGAGGTGTTGAAGTGCGGTACAGATGGAAGCCGACAGGTTCGGGTCGTTATAAATCCCATTGTCATCGAGTTCGGAGCCGCTCACGGGCAAGATGATGGAGGACTCATCAATCACCTGCCCCGACATCGTGGTCACGATTTCTAGGAGAGAAGCATAAGCGTGCGTTGCGCGTGGTGCGGCATTGAAAAGTGCGACGGGTTTATTGACGAAAACTTCACTACTCACCAGCCAATCCAAAGCATTTTTAAGTGCGCCGGTGATGCCGTGGGCATATTCAGGACTGGCGATGATGAGTGCGTCCGCAGCGGACACTTGAGCTTGCAATTTGGCAACGGCTATAGGGGCGGTGTGTTCAATATCCGGATTGAAAAGCGGTAGGTCACCCAAACCATCAAATACTTGTATTGACATGCCCATTGGAGCTAAACGCGCAGTAGCACGCAGCAAGGCGGAGTTCAATGACAACGCGCGTAAGCTGCCGGAAATCGCGAGAAAATTCATGCGGGTTCGGTGTCGTTTATCCAGGGCTCAATACTGCAAAACGAGCACGCCGTCCGCTTCGACCAGCGCGTCACGTGGCAGGGAGGCCACGCCAACGGCAGCGCGGGCGGGATAAGGTTGGTGGAAGTAGGTCGCCATGATCTCGTTCACCTTGGCGAAATGGCTCAGGTCGGTGAGGAAGATATTGAGTTTGACAACGTCGTTGAGGCTGCCGCCCGCTGCAGACGACACCGCACGCAGGTTCTGGAATACGCGATGTATCTGTGCTTCTATGCCTTCCGCCATCTGCATATTGGTCGGGTCGAGGCCGATCTGTCCGGACAGATATACGGTGTTGTCCATGCGTACCGCTTGCGAGTAGGTGCCGATGGCGGCCGGTGCGTCCGGGGTCTGGATAATGAATTTACTAGCCATGAGAGACTCCTTGTAAAGTGAAACCGCGCTTGAGGCGCGGAGGTTAGTTAGGTATCAGGTGATTACCGTCGGTGCTTCACGACCAGTGCGGCTGCGCAACTCGGTCAGTTTCAGTGCGATGCCGATCAGTTCGGTCAACGAGGCTTGTGCGTCCAGCTTGTGCTTGGCCACATCCGGCTCGAACGCTTCCAGATAGATGCGCAATGTCGCGCCTTCAGTGCCCGTGCCGGACAGGCGGAACACGATGCGCGAGCCGTCGCTGAAGATGACACGTATGCCTTGTCCGGTGCTGACGCTGCCATCCACCGAATCGGTGTAGCTGAAGTCATCGCACAGCGCGACGGTGTAGCTGCCGAACTTTTTACCGGGCAAAGTGGCAAAGCCGTCTTTGAGCAATTTCATCATGCCGTTGGCGGCATCGGTGGGGATGCCTTCGTAGTCGTGACGCGAATACACGTTGCGGCCGAACTTCGCCCAGTGCTCCAGCACGATGTCTTCCACGGATTGTTTGCGTGCCGCAACGATGTTGAGCCAGAACAACACCGCCCACAGACCGTCCTTCTCGCGCACATGATCCGAGCCGGTGCCGAAACTCTCTTCGCCGCACAATGTGACCTTGCCCGCGTCCATCAGGTTGCCGAAGAACTTCCAGCCGGTCGGCGTCTCGTAGCAGGGGATGCCCAATGCCTTGGCCACACGGTCCGCCGCCGCGCTGGTGGGCATGGAGCGCGCGATGCCCGCCAAGCCCGATTTGTAGCCGGGCACCAGATGCGCGTTGGCGGCGATCAGCGCCAAGCTGTCGGACGGATTGACGAAGAAACGCTTGCCCAAGATCATGTTGCGATCGCCGTCGCCGTCCGAAGCCGCACCGAAGTCCGGCGCATCTTTGCCATAGACGATCTCGACCAACTCGTGCGCGTAGGTGAGGTTAGGGTCGGGATGACCGTTGCCAAAATCGGGCAGCGGCACGGCATTCATCACGCTGTTCGCCGGTGCACCCAGGCGCTTGAGGAAAATATCGCTGGCATACGGGCCGGTGACGGCGTGCATGGCATCGAACTTGATGCGGAAGCCACTCTTCAGTAGTGCACGTATCGCGGCGAAGTCAAACAGCGACTCCATCAGGTCGGCGTAGTCGCTGACCGGGTCTATCACGCTCACCGTCATCGCCCCGACCTTCTGGTCGCCGAGTCTGCCCAAGTCCACATCGGCTGCTTCCACGCGGCGATACTCGGTGATGCGCTTGCTCACCGCGAAGATCGCCTCGGTCACGGTCTCGGTAGCCGGGCCACCGTTGCTGCCGTTGTATTTGATGCCGAAGTCGCCGTCCGGGCCGCCGGGGTTGTGGCTGGCCGAGAGGATGATGCCGCCATAGGTCTTGTACTTGCGTATCACGCAGGAGGCCGCCGGGGTGGAGAGGATGCCGTCCTTGCCGACCAGCACGCGCGCGAAGCCGTTGGCTGCGGCCATCTTCAAGATGGTTTGTATCGCTTCCTTGTTGTAGTAGCGACCGTCGCCGCCCAGTACCAGTGTGGCATCCTTGGGTGCGGAGATGCTGTCGAAGATGGATTGAACGAAGTTCTCGAGGTAGTGCTGTTTCTGGAAAGCGGTGACTCGTTTGCGCAAACCCGAGGTGCCGGGTTTCTGATCGTTGAAGGGAGTGGTGGCGACGGTGACGGTTTGCATGAGCTATTTCCCTGTAAGCGGTTATTGAAGTTTCATGTGTTCCAGTGCGCCATTTTACACCCCGTATATGCGCTGGGGCGTGGGTGGAACCTGATTTTTTCGGGCTATGTACGGCTATCGCTTAGAATGCGCGCTCGCAAAAATCACTCAGTATCTCTTATGGCCATCAAAGCAACCGTACACAAAGCCACGCTGCAAATCGCGGATATGGATCGCAATTACTATGCCGATCACGCGCTCACCTTGGCACGACATCCTTCCGAGACCGACGAGCGCATGATGGTGCGCTTGCTGGCTTTCGCCCTGTATGCCGAAGAGTATCTGACCTTCGCGCAGGCTATGACCAGCGATGACGAGCCCGACTTGTGGTGCAAGGACCTGACCGGCGCGATACAGAATTGGATCAACGTAGGCTTGCCCGACGAGCGCATCCTGCGCAAAGCCAGCGGGCGTTCCGAGCAAGTGGTGCTCATCATCTATGGTCGTTCAGCCGACATCTGGTGGCGCGACAATAAAGACAAATTGCAGCGCTTGAACAATCTCACCGTGCTCAAACTCGCTCCCGCCGACACCTTGGCGCTGGCCGCATGGGCGGCGCGCAATATGGCGATACAGTGTTCGATACAGTCGCGCCATCTGATGTTGACCAGCGACGCAGGCATGCTGGAAGTGTCGCCAGAAGTGCTGCAAGGCAGTTTTCGCGAGGGTATGTGATGGCTGATTGTCCTTGCGGCGGCAAAGACTATGCGAGTTGTTGTGCGCCTTACCATCAGGGCACGGCGGCAGCGGACGCGCTGATTATGATGCGCTCACGCTACAGCGCCTATGTGTTGAAGCTGGAAGACTATCTGCTCGCCACTTGGCATCCCAGCACTCGCCCTGAGAAGTTGGAGTTGCTGGCGGACCATAGCAAATGGCTGGGCTTGGAGATCAAGAGTCACATGGTGCAATCGGAGCAGCACGCCACGGTAGAATTCGTCGCACGCTACAAGATCGCCGGACGTGCCTATCGTTTGCATGAGCTGAGCCGTTTCTTACGCGAGGAGGGACGCTGGTACTACGTGGAGGGTGACTTCAAAGACTGACGGCTATCACCCTCAATTGAATGGCGTGGTAATGACGGCCTTCAGCATCCAGCGGTCGGTGGCATTCACAAAGCCGCGCCCTACCCCCAGATTCAAATCGTAACCGGGCTCTTCCATATCGATCACACCATACAGGGTGTGACTGCGCTGACTGGCCGGCACGAAGCGGGTGACCGGCCCATATTCGCCGTAGTACTCCGCACCCGCATGTATATCTCCGACCACACTGTGAGTCAGCTTCAGCGCGGGTTCAAACGCGGGGATATGGCTGAAGCGATTGTCTAGGCTCAGGTTCAGGATGGGGTTGAAGCTGGTCAGCCAGCCGTGCTCACGATAGCCGATGATGGGACGCAACTCCGCCACACCACCACTCTCGGAACGCCGTATCGAAGCGCGGCCGATCTCACCGTTCAGCCCCCAAAACAGCGCATCGTCCGTTGTATGTGGGGCGACATATTTGAGCCGCGCGCGCAAGCCGTTGATGTTGGCGTTGCCCATACTGTCCACGGCCATAGGCAGATACACGCCGGCCTCCAGCGTGTCGGTCAGACCGTAGTAGATCTCGGGTGTGGCTTGTGTGAGGTGCTGCGACGGCGTCTGTCCCGTGTACGCGGGCGTTGACATGCCCTGCACCGAATGGTTGAGATGCAATTCGAGGCCATACTGTCCCGGTTTGCTGATCTCGTCGGTATACACCTCGATCTCGTCTGGCGCAGCCATGGCTGCCCCACAGGGGAGTGCCCATGCGATCAATAAAGCGACTTTAATTAGGTGTGATAGGGTGCGCATGAGCGGGTGTACCAGCCAAAATGAGACAGAACTCTACCTGAATTTGCACGCCAGCTGCCAGCTTGATGCATTGCGTTGCCCGGTTCTTCAGTGTAAGTTCGCAATCGTGTAAACGAGAAGGCTTGGCGTCCAAACTGTATTACCGGATGTCATGATTTGACCATGGAATAGGGGGCTTGCCATGTCACAACATTTAGCAAAACTTGCGGTTCTGTTCGCTGATATGTGCGATAGCACCGCGCTATACGATCATCTCGGTGATGATCGCGCCCGCCGCGTGGTGGCGCAGTTCATTATGGATATGAGTGGCGAGGTCAGCAGGCATCAAGGTCTGGTGATCAAGACTGTGGGCGATAAGATCGTGTGTACTTTCACCAATGCCGAAGATGCCTTGAAGGCGGCGTGTGCGATGCAGCGCGCGGTCGCACACGGGATATACGAGGATGATCAAAAAGTAAACGCACGCATCGGTTTTCATTATGGCGATGTGATCTGCGAAGACGGTGATATTTTTGGCGATACGGTCAATGTCGCCTCGCGGGTGCTGGAGATCACCCGTGCCCATCAGATCATGACCACACTGGCTGCGGTGAACAATCTGGACCCGGATTTGCGCGGCCAATTGAAACAGGTCATGCGCGCCGAGTTCAAGGGCAAGCAAGGAGAGTATGAGATATTTGTGGTGACTTGGGATGCGGAAGATATGTTGACCACGCGCGTCGGCACCCCCGCATTCCGCAAGCCATCGCCCAGCAACAATCAATTGATCCTGAAGTATCACGGGCACACCGTCGTGGTGAACAACGACAGGCGGTCAGTGACGTTGGGGCGTGAAATGAGTTGCGATATCGTCGTGGCGGGTGAGTACGTCTCGCGCGAACACGCGCGCATCGAATTGCATTCCGATAAATTCACCCTCATCGATCAAAGCACCAACGCGACCTATATCCGCAACAAAGACGGCGATGTGTTTCAAGTCAGTCGCGAAGAGATGACTCTGCAAGGGGCCGGGATCATTAGTCTGGGGGAGTCCTTTGCGACCGCTCCCGTCAATCTGATCGGCTACACCATCACGGCGGGTTCCGCTGTAGTGGTTGCATAGGGATGAGTCCGCGCTAAAACTGCTACGCTTGGCGATAGGGTGGTGGGGAGTTCAGGTGAGTAACTTGTCCAGCCGCTCATACAAACTGAGCACGATCTCGAACAGGATCAGGCCGATCACATACCATTCCAGCTTGTGCAATTGCTTGGTATCCCATACGTCCGAGAGCGTCTGTGCGGTGTCCGAGATCAGTCCGAGTTTTCGGTTCAGCGCAGCTTGGCGTTCATTCAGTTCGAACTCATCTTCCAGACTCGCGTAAAGCCCACCCAGATGCGGGAAGTTCCACAAGGTCTCGGGTTTGTCCCCGATCTCGGCGCGTCCCACCATACGATGTTCGATGAGCAGCATATTGCCTATCTTGGACAACAGCGCCTTGTTGCTGACACTCACCTTGCCATGTGTGGCCAGTTCTTGTGCCAGCGGCTCTATCTTGTCGAACTCACCCGCCACCTTGTTCTCATACAGGGTGAGCACCAGATTCTTGCTTAGCGCGTCGGCGATGATCTGTAGATTCTCCAGAGAGATCGTATCCAGCGACACCGTCCCGCTTTGCACGCCCAGGCTAGTCATGCCGCAATGAATATCCAGCTCCTCGACCTCGGGTGTCGTGTAGGCATTGCTCAGCAAGGGATGGAGTGATTCGATGAAACGCAGCTCATCGGCGACAGGCACGCCGAACAGCACTATCACCCCATAACGGAACAGCACCGCAATCCCTCCCGCCGCATCCACCTGCAGGGTCAGTGGTGTGGTGGACAGACATTCGGTGAGCTTGAACTGTTTGAGGTCGAGACGGTCACCCAGCAGCAGCGCACGTGCTTTGATATCGCTGCGGCTCTTGAGCGCAAGGGTGTTATGACCGGGAGCGTGCTTATTCATAAAGGCTGAATGCGTAGTCTATGAGCGTTCACACTAACGCCGCGCGCGCATCGCGTCAAACCGCGCGGCGTATGAACAGTCGTGTGCCCCAGCGATGCGTGGCCAGACCCAACAGGATGAAGGTTGCACCTAGCCACACTTGCGGCAATACCGCCTCATGGTTGAGCGTGTGTCCGAGCAGTATGGCCAGCACCGGCGTGATGAGGGTGATGAGCGCGATGCGACCGGTGTCCATATGCTTGATGAGATAGTAGTAGAGCAAAAAACCCAGCACCGAACCCACGCTGCCCAGATAGGCGATGGCGCCCAGCGCGCGCGGCGCCACCTCGTGTGGTACATGGCCGTCGAAGATCCACCAGGCCAGTATAAAAAAAGGGAAGGCGACCAAGAGCGAGCCGCAGGTAGTCGCCAGCGGCGGGCTGTCATCGCCTATCTTCTTGATCCACACCAAACCCAGCGCCTGCATCACTACCGCGATGAGCAGCGCGATCAACCCAGCCGCAGCGCCCACCGCCAGCCCGCCACGGAACACCAGCAATAGCCCCGCCAGCCCTAACAGCATGCCCGCGAGTTTATTGAGCGTGAGCGCTTCTTCCTTGAGCCACAGTGACGCACCCAGACTGGTGATGAGAGGCGACAGGCCGAACAGCAGCGAGATCATGCCCGAGCTGACGTATTGCGAAGACCAGTAGGCCAGAATCATCGTGCCCGCCATGCTGCTGCCGCTGGCCACGTAACTGTGCAGGGCGCGCTTGTGCAGATGTGGACGGATGCGCAGCAGCGCCAGCAAGGCCACGCAGATGAGCAGGCCCAGTGCCATGCGCGACAACACCGCGAAACTGAAGCCCGCGCCTTCTGCGCTCCATTTAATGGCCAGTGGCGTGGTCGACCAGATCAGGATGACGATGAAAAAAGCGAAGGAAGGCGACATCGGATAACGCGTGAAATAGAGGTTGCGGATTATTGATGAAACCGGAAACCCATGCAGTGATTTTTACTTGAAAGAGAATGAATTTTCGGTCATACCTCAGGATTTTTACAGGCAAAATCGCTTGACATCCCCCCCCCCCCGATAACGTTTAATTCGCGACGCACGCCACGAAAGATGGCAACCGCACAGGGGATAGAAAATGTTCAAGAGTTCAATGACACGGCAATATCACGCACTTGCATCTCGTACAAAAAAAGCTAAACGGATCGTGCGAGGGTGGCTGGTTATGTGTGCGCTGTTAGGTAGTATATTTGCAACCACGGCGGTTCATGCATTGCCTGTGGGCGAAGTGCCTTACATAGATAACTGGAGTTATTATTACCTAGGTGGCATTGTGAAGAAATCTCCGAATGCTGAGAGCGCTTGTAAGGACATAGTAGCTATGCTTAATGGCATCACACCGGCCGTTTATGAGTATGCTTATACGGGCGTAAGCCTCTCTCCTCAAATGGGGTACTTGGTCTATGGGTGGTGTCAGATGAATCAGCGCAATCTATTGGCTTACCCTCAGCCCCAGCCGTGGCAGCCACATAACAGTTATTACGCAGCATGGAATTCTTTAAGCTGTCCGACCAATAGCAGCACGCTTACCATGAGTGGTTACCCCAATAGTGGCTGCACTTGCAATGCTGGTTACAACCCCGACGCGATGGGGACGGCCTGCGTAGCAATTCCACCCATCGCGCAAAACACGTGCCCGATAAGCGGTCTGACACCTTTGACAGATCCGGTCGCAATAGATTTTGACAATAATGTGGGCAGCCGCTGGCGTCCGGATAAGCTGACAGCCGTCTTTCAAGGACATTTGAGCTGTCTTGAAAATGCAATCGTTGCGAGAGGCGGGTCTTATACGGGCACCTCCGCGTATCGCCCCTTTGAATACCAGCGGCATTTGTTCGAGATTGTGCAGAAGGATATGGATCTCAAACCATCATACATGCTTGCGCACCCGGAATGCCAGGCGCTGAGGGATGAAATCACGCATGAAATGGGGACGCAAAGTGGGCCGCCGCCGGGGCATGGTTTGCAGTACGGCCAAGATGTTGCCACGCCCGGTAAGTCCCGCCACGAAAGGGGTGAAGCGTTCGATCTCACGCCGAGCAGGTTGACCGATGTCCAACTGGCACCCCTTTATCCGCTCTGCGGTGTCGTGCATATTGCGTTACCCAAAGAACCCTGGCATGTTCAATAAAGAAAGGCACATCATGACAACTCAATTTTTACGGCAAGTTCTTTGGAGCAGCGTATTCCTGATGGCGATTTTCGCGGTTCCTGAAGCCAATGCGGGCGTACCGATCAAGATCAATGCATGGGGCATACATTACGGCGGGCAAGTCGTGTATCGCTACCAGATCGAGAACAACTCTGCCAGTATCATCGATCAAGTAAGCCTTGGCCTTAATTCTCCGGGCAAGGAATTGCCCGGAAAACCCTGGTCGCTGAATCCCGCTTATTCGGATATCCCTGTTCCGCTTGATGCCGCGCACTGCATGCCGTTCTACGGCATGGATTGCACGATAAATGTATTCCAATTCGACTATATGGATGAACCGAAAGCGCATATCAATATGCGGGGCGTAGAAAACAATCTGATCCCGCCGCCCAAAAACTTTTCTGGTGCTGAGCACATAAGACCCGGCGCACTTAGCAGCGTGGCGGAAATAACGATTCCACCAACCTATCAATCGCCGGGTTACCTCACCTCGTTCGGTAAGGTATGGTTACTCGATAACAATACGAGAAACCCGGATGGCACTATCGTCACCTCAGTCGAGATTCCCTTTACCAAAGTGGATGTAACACCGCCTGTGCTGAGTATCGTGCTCACGCCCTCTGTTATGGCTAGCGCTCAACGAGAAAAGCTTGTTCCGATAAGTGCGTTGATTACCGTGCGTGACGACTACGATCCCGCACCGGAGATCAAACTGGTCTCCATCACCGCCAACGAAGTACTGGAAGCGGAAGATGTACGGGGAGCCGCTATCGGCACAGATGACCGCAGTTTCAGCCTGCGCGCCGAGCATGGCGAAAAAAGTAGAACGGGCAGAATTTATACGGTGACCTATTCGGCTACCGATGCGTCCGGCAACACAGCCACCGCCTCTGCTACCGTGACCGTGCCACGTGAACAGGAAGGCAAGGAGCATGTCGAGCAACGTCCGACACATGAGCCAAGCACACCATCTCCGGCCACAAGAGGCGCGGGCGCACTGCCGTTCTGATCATATTGCGACGAGGTCGCAATTTTTGAAATCGCGCCGCGTCTGCTAAAGTTCGGCCATGAGCAAAAAATCATCCTTAGACAAGATCCTGCAATCGCAAGGTTTCGGCACGCGCAAATGGTGTGCCGAATTGATAGAAGACGGTGAGGTGTGCGTCAACGGTGAGATTGTGACCGATAGCGGCGCGCGTATGGCGACAGCCGGGCTGCAACTCAGTGTGTATGGCGAGGCTTGGCCGTATCGCGAGCATGTCTATATCGCCCTGAACAAACCCGCCAACTACGAGTGCTCGCGCAAGGCCAGCCACCATCCCGGTGTGTTGAAGTTATTGCCCGAGCAGTTCGACCGGCGCGATGTGCAGCCGGTGGGCAGGTTGGATCACGACACCACCGGCTTATTGCTGATGTCGGATGATGGCCCGTTCATTCACCGCCAGTCTTCGCCTAAACACCATGTGCCCAAGATATATGTCGCCACCACCCATGAGCCGGTCACGGCTGCACTGGTGGAGCAGCTGCTCAAGGGCGTCAAGCTGACCGACGAGCCCGAGCCGTTGGCAGCGGTGAGTTGTCGTCAGTTAGCCGAACACGAGATCGAGATCGTGCTGGCGGAAGGTAAATACCATCAGGTGAAGCGCATGCTGGTCGCGGCGGGCAATCATTGCGTTGCTTTGCAACGCGCCCAGATCGGGTTGCTCAAGCTGGCAGACCTGAATCTGGCCGAGGGCGAGTGGTGTTATCTGGGGGATGCGGAACTTGCCTTGCTCAAACCGGTCTGAACTCGGCGCGTTGTACAATCCGGGCTGCGATACCCACTCAACCCTTTGCATAGAAAGATAACAACATGAACGTCATACAAAAATCCTCCGTACTGGTACTGATCATCCTGTTGGGGGTGTCGGCCTGTTCACAAAAACCTTCTTCCGAAGAAATCGCCGCGCAAGTGAAGATCGCGCTGGAGCAAGAGAAAGCCAAAGAAGCCGTGCAAAGCGCAGTGCCTGCGCCAGCACCCGTGGCAGAAGTCGCACCTGTCGCAGCGGAGCCAGTCAAGAAGTCGGTCGAACATAAGGCGATAGTGCATAAGCCTGCAACAAAAGAATCGTCCGCCAAGGCCCAGCCACCCGTGGTCGAGTTGAAGCCTATCTGCGCCAACTGCGGTGTGGTGGTAGCGGTGAATATGGTGGAAGTGGCAGGTAAGGGATCGGGTGTGGGAGTGGTCGCCGGTGGTGTGGTCGGTGGCTTGGTGGGTAACCAGGTGGGCAATGGTACTGGGCGTGACCTCGCCACGCTTGCTGGTGTGGTGGGCGGCGCGTTCGCGGGCAATGCCATCGAAAAGAACGCCAAGAAGACCAAGCGTTATGACATCGTCGTGAAGATGGAAGATGGTAGCGAACGCACTTTTAGTCAGGCAGCCGATCCAGGCTTGGTGAATGGCGAAAAAGTGAAGATCGAGAACGACACCGTGGTCAGAAACTAGACCGTCTGGACACCGCAGAGCGAAAGGGGCGCGAGCCCCTTTTTCTTTTGTGGCGCAAGAACATAGAACCAAGTCCCCCGCAACGGGTAAAATCCGCCCTCACTAAATTTATCCCCAACACTTATGGCAATCCAGTGGTTTCCCGGACACATGAACTCGGCGCGCAACAAGGCGGCCGAGACGATGGAGTTCACCGATGTGATCATCGAGGTGCTGGACGCGCGCGCGCCCGAGGCGAGTCGCAATCCCATGATAGAAGAGCTGCGTCTGCATCGGCAGCGGCCTTGTCTCAAGGTGTTGAACAAGGCTGATCTGGCCGATCCTTTGGCGACGCAGGCTTGGTTGAGCCACTACAACAAGATGCCGGGCGTGAAGGCGGTGGCGCTGAGTTGCAAGAACGCCAGCGATGCGGCGCGGGTGCCCAATTTGTGCGCACCGTTGGCGCCACATCGCGACGACAGCCACAAGCCCCTGCGCATGATGATCATGGGTATCCCCAACGTGGGAAAGTCCACGTTGATGAACACTTTGCTCAAACGCCGTGTGGCGAATGTGGGCGACGAGCCTGCGGTGACCAAGTCGCAGCAGAAGCATGCGCTCAACGACCACATGACGCTGACCGATTCGCCCGGTCTGTTGTGGCCCAAGATAGAGAATCCCAGCGACGGTCTGATGCTGGCGGCGATACACGCGATAGGCCGCAATGCGACGATAGATGAAGAAGTGGCGGCCTTCCTCGGCGAGATATTGTTGGCGCGTTATCCGGCTTTGCTGGTGGCGCGCTATAAGTTGTCGCTGGCGGACATGGACGGCATCGGCCTGGTCGAAGCCATCGCCAAGAAGCGCGGCTGTCTGCTCAAGAGCAAAGGGAGACAGGGCGAGCTGGATATAGAGAAGGCGGCGATGATACTACTCACCGAATACCGCGGTGGCATGTTGGGACGTATCAGTCTGGAGACGCCGGAGACGCGTGAGGCGGCATTGGCGAAATTCGTGGTCGAGGGTGGCGTTGTATCCCATGCATTGCAGGAAGAAGTTCCCGATCAGTAGTCGGGCGCATCAGCGGTACGATGGTCGGGGCATGTCGCGCCGACAGATTAGATAGGAGTAAAGACGGGTTTTGAATAGCACGAAGATATATGTAATGAGTCTCTGCAGTGTGTTGGCGAGTAATCCAGTTACAGCGGCAGATCTAGATGACCTATGGCATGGCAACAGTACCATCGCCTTCTCCAAGTCCAACGGCAACACCAACAGCTCCATCCTCTCTTCCAACGTCGATCTTTCCAAAGCGAGCGTGATCGACAAATGGTCGGTGTATGTCGCCTCCACCTATGGCAAGAGTCAAGGGGTGACCAATAACGATAAGGCGCGCGGCGGCGTGCGCTATGACCATAATCTGTCAGTCAACACCTTCGGCTTCGGCTTGGGGGAGTTGGAGCGTGACGGTATTGCCAAGCTGACGCTGCGCTCTACGGTCGGTACCGGTTTAGGTCATCATGTGATACAGGACAGCGATACAACGTTCGATATATTGGCGGGCTGGGCCTACACCCGCTCCAACTTTCAGGGCGGCATCATCAAGAACACAGCCGAGTTGCTGACCGGTGAAGAATCCACGCACCAACTGAGTGAGACGGTGCAGTTCAAACAGAAACTGAGTCTCTATACCAATCTGCGCGCGAGTGGACAATATCGTGGCATATTCGAATCCAGTGTAGTGGTCGCATTGACCAAGAACATCGGTTTGAGTGTGGGTTGGCAGTGCAAGTACAACACGGATGTACAACCCGGGGTGAAGCGCAGTGATACCATGCTGCTTACTGGTCTGAACTACAGGTTCTAGGATGTTGAAATCGATCAAACAGATCTGCTTGGAGATATATTGCCACTTATGTGTGGCCTTGGTCGAGCTACGGCAGACCTTGCGTGACGTAAAGTGGGATAGCGAGCTGGTACTGGATTGGAAGCGCAGGCTGGTATTCTGGAGCGGTGCGATCAGCGTGGGCTTGTTTGCCATCGTGTTCGCGCTCGCTTGTGAGCAGGCCAATGGGCTGTACCACAAGCTGCTGGCTATCTCGCCCTATCTGAGCTTGATCGTCACGCCACTCGGTCTGGTCGCCATCGTCTACCTCACACGCCGTTACTTCCCGGGTTCCGAAGGCAGCGGTATCCCGCAGACCATCGCCGCGCTCGACCCCAAAGAAAGTAGCCGTATCCGCAATAGCGTGCTGTCGCTGCGCGTGGCCGTCGGCAAGGCCGTACTGACCATATTCGGCCTGCTGTGCGGTGCCTCGGTAGGTCGTGAAGGGCCGACAGTGCAGATCGGTGCGGCCATCATGCATAGTCTGGGCAATCTGGCGCGCTTTCCGAAACATGATCTGGAGAAAGGTCTCATCCTCGCCGGTGCGGCGGCAGGTGTGGCGGCGGCGTTCAATACGCCCTTGGCAGGTATCGTGTTCGCCATCGAGGAGATGAGTCGCTCTTTCGAGGAACATAACAGCTCCACCATCCTCATGACGGTAATCATCGCCGGTATCACTTCACTCGCCTTGCTTGGCAACTATTCCTATTTTGGTCATACCTCCGAGTCACTGGCCTTCGGTCGTGAATGGAGTGTGGTCATCGTGTGCGGCGTGGTGGGCGGCTTGTTGGGGGGCGCCTTCAGCCGTGCGCTGATCGAAGTGAACAAGGGTTTGGTTGGCCAGATGGGTACTTGGATGCGCGCCAAGCCGGTGTGGTTCGCCTTCAGTTGCGGATTGCTGTTGGCGCTGGTCGGGCTGGCTTCCGGCAGCACCACTTTCGGCAGCGGTTACAGCGAAGCCAAGTCGTTGCTGGATGGACAGACGATGTTGCCGGAGAGTTTCGGTGTGCTCAAGATGGCGGCGACGCTGTTGTCCTATGTGAGCGGTATCCCTGGCGGGGTGATGGCGCCGACACTCTCCACTGGTGCGGGCTTGGGCATCAACCTCGCCCACTTCATCCACAACGTGCCGGTCGGTGCGACCATCACGTTGTGCATGGTGGCGTATTTCGCCGGGGTCACCCAGGCTCCTATCACCGCCTTCGTCATCGTCATGGAAATGATAGATAACCACGAGATGGTGTTGCCGCTGATGGCGGCCGCATTTATCGCCAAACTCTGCTCGCGTCTGGTATGCAAGACGCCATTGTTCCACACTATGGCGCAGAGCTTTATGGCCAAGCAAGTGAAGGTGGGCGGCACGCCCGGCAAACCCTAGTGGAGCGTGCCCACATCAGGCCGCGATGCCGCTCCATAGCTCCTGAATATCGGTGATACCCCACTTTTCGGGGGATTCATGTGTGACGATCTTGTCACGGCAATAGGGTTTGGATAGATCGATGAGTTCGGGCGGGATGCGGTAATCCGATTTGACAGAGAAGAAAACTTTCACGATGGGCGTCAATAGCGATTTCTCGGATTGCTCCACGACCACGGCTAAACGGTTGGATGAGAGTCGTACCAGCGAACCGACCGGATAGATGCCCAGACTTTTTACGAAAGCTTCGAACACGGCCTTGTCGAAATGTCCGTCACACCATTCGGCCATCTTGCGCAGCGATTCAGCCGGCTCCCAGCCGTTTTTGTAAGGGCGATTCGAAGTGATCGCGTCATACACATCACACACTGCACCCATCTTGGAATACAGACTGATCTCTTCATCCTTGAGTCCCTTGGGGTAGCCCGTGCCATTGGTCTTCTCGTGATGGTGCAGACACACATCCAGTGTCACCTCGTTAATGTGGTGGCCTTCCAGCAATAGCTTGTGTCCGGCTTCGGGGTGGCCCTTCATGATATTGAACTCGCCCTCGGTGAGCTTACCGGGTTTGTTGAGGACATCCATAGGCATCATCATCTTGCCGACGTCATGCACCAGTCCGGCTAGGCCTGCATGGCGCACCTGCTCGCTATCCAAGCCTAGTTGGCGTGCTAAAGATACCATCAGCGCGCATACCGCCACCGAGTGCATATAGGTGTAATCGTCTACGTTCTTGAGACGTGCCAGACTGATGAGCGCGCAGGGATTGCGCAACACCGAGCTGGATATCTCTTCCACCACTTCCAGCGCATCGCTGCCGTTCAAGGCATTGCCCATGCGTGCCTCATTGAACATGGATGTTACCGCTTGTTTAGCGTTGGCGCAGATCTTGATCGCGCGCGCTGCTTCTTGAGTCATCGCGACGCGTGGCGTAGGAGGAGGTGCCGCGGAGGCGCGGAGGGGCGGAGCAACGGGTTCGGGGGGTGAGATGGTTGCGGGTGTCGGGGGTGCTTCCTCTTGGGCCATCACGACGGGCTCACTGGCGGATGCGGGTTCAGTAGGCTGGAATTTGGGCGTGGAGATGGTCGAGCAGAACTGATCCTGTTGTTCGCCCGCATCCATATCTATGCCTTTGTCGGTGTCTATCCATAACTCGCGCAGCGAGCTGGAGAGCAATTTCTGCAGATCTTCGGGTTTATCGATCAGACAGGTGACGCGCCAGTCCGGCTTGCCCATCCAAGCGCCGTTCACCTCATGGATGTGCATCCCGAGTTTGAGTTGTTCTATCTTGATTCGTTTTAACACTAGGTAAATCCCTTTAAATTGCTTTTGCCATTATCGCTGTATTAACGACGTGGCATACCGACAGTACTTCTCGCTTACCTTTTACATTTAGCGTGAATACCTCGGTGAAATCGATAGCGCTATCGCTATTGTGAGTGGAGCGTATGGTATCGCGCATCGTTTGACTGACCAAGATAGCGCCGGGATGGCAATTCTTCTCGATGCGTGAAGCAGTGTTCACCACATCGCCTATCGCAGTCCAGTCCAAGCGCTCCGTTGTACCCACGTTGCCTATCACCACGTCGCCACAATGGATGCCAATTCTAAGCTGCAAGGGATCCTGTCCGGCACGCAAGCGCAGTCCGTTAAGATCGCTAGAATGATTCTGCATATCCTGAGCCGCGTGGATCGCATCGGCCGGATCCTTGAAGATGGCCATCACGCTATCCCCCATGAACTTGTCTATGGTGCCGCCAGAGCGACGCACCGATCGGGATACGCTGCGCAATATTGTGTTGAGGGTGTTGATGATGGATTCGCTGTTGGCGTTGCTCTCGACATAGGAGGTGAAACCCACGATGTCGCAGAACAGCACCGCGACGAAACATTCTTCATTGCTGAGTTGATCCTTGCCCATACGCACCGCCTCTCTGGCCTTTTCTTCGACCAGTTGAGGGACGTAGCTGCGTGTGATCTTGTGTAGCCTTACTTGATTGAGGATGGAGCCTTCCGCCAACCGGTCGTTACTTTCTTCTAGCGACACCACCTGCCATAGGCTATGGATGGTGCCATCCTGGTCGCGATAGCCACTCACGTTGTACAAGATGTCCAGCGCACTGCCGCCGCGTATGCGAATCCGGTAGTTCTCGAATACGCCGTTCTGGCCCGACAGGGCCAGGCCCCAGATGACGTCGTTATAGAAGGTGAGAGGAATAGCCGCGCATAGCTGTGTCAATGCCGCGTCGTTCACTTCCAGTCGGGCACTCGTGAGCATGGCGGGGGAGGCGGAGATGAGTTCGCCTGTGCCGGAGAATCGCATGATGCCGTAGCCCAGTTGGGTGGCGATATCTAGCACACTATGTTGGCTGTCCATACCGTCGAGCAGTCCGCCCAGACGAATCTCTGCAGTCTTATTCGCGCTTCTTTGCAGTGTCACGAGACGCGCTCTGCCGTTCTCGTCGGCCTGTTCATCGCGCAAGTCATAGCCCAGTGCTGTCACTAGTTTGGCTGTGCTCTGACCTGCGGTGTTCATCGCCACAGGCATGGTGATGCGAACGATGTCATCACCTTCGGTAGGAAAGACCATGTTTACTTGCCAGCCGTAGTCATAGCAATAACGTGCGATGTTCTGCGAGCCATGCTCGTCCACCTCGGCCTTATACAGGGTTTCCAGTTGCGCCTCGCTACCACTGAGCGACATGCCAAAATCAGTTTCAATCAGAAGCAGGAACACATGCTGATGCATGGCCAGTACTGCGTGATCGATCAGCTCATGCAGTATCAGCATGCTGGGTGAGGTGAGGTGCGCGAGTCCCAGTCGCGTCAGCGCGCGCTCCAGATCGGCATGCAAACCTACCCAGATGTCGCGCTCCAGTGAGGTCACGGATAGGTGAGTTGCGGTGCGGGTGTCGTTGGCTGTGTCCATCTATATCTGTGAGCAGATAAGGTAGGTTTCGCTCTGCTGCAGGTCGGCGATGAAGGCGTCCTGTAGCACATGCTCGCACACCACTGCAGGCAAGCCAAAAGAGGATAGCGCGGTGTGGCGGATGGCTGCATCGGGTACGGGGCAGGCCCCCAGTCCGCTGGCCTTAACCAGATAGTTGGCGGCTTGCAGGCTGTCCAGCACCGCATCGCGGCCCGATTGCGTGGCGGGTGTGGCAAGGTCCGTGCCCAAGTAGGTCATGAAATGCTCCGGGAGTTTCCATGCGGTGACCGCTTCCAGCCCAACCTGGCAGTGGTCGAAACCGAACAGTTCACGCTCAGCTTGCAGGCTGACGTGAGTGTCGCTGAGTACCATCCCCATTACAACTCGATAGCGTGCAGGGTCATGGCTGTACATCAGTACTTTGCCGGTGTCATGCATCAGGCCCGCCATAAAGGCCTCGTCGCCGAGTTTGCTTGCTCCCATCTCGTGGCATAGCGCCTGGCTGGCGATGCCGGTAAGCAGTGAATGCTGCCAGATATGCAGGCGGAAGATGTCGTTCTTGGTGTGCGAGAACAGCGAACGACTGAAGGCGATCAGTGCCAAAGAGCGCACCACACCATACCTCAATATGCTGATCGCGGTGGGGATGGCGGCAACCGTGTTGCCGCGACTGTACAGCGGGGAGTTTGCTACCCGCAACACCAGCGAGGCGACACCCTGATCGGTACTGATCAGGTCATGCAGGTCGCGGAAACACTGGTTGGCATCAATGTCCAGCGCGATGATGTTGGAGATGATGCCCGCCTGCACGGGGATGCTCTTGAAATCTATGCCGGTCATAGTGGAAGCGGGGTGCGGGGTCATCAGCTTTCCATCAGGTTCTTGTAGATGAAATACTGCAAAGCGTTGCGTTCGCTGCCGTCTGTTTGTGAGAACTCCAAGCCGGTCAATAATCCGGTCTCTCCGCTACCGTTCTCAGCATCTTTGCCTTGATTAAGGATGATGGCAGGTACCACGAACAATTGATCCACCCCATCCAGTGGAATGCGGAAGCTTACCATGAACTCATCGCCCAGCTTGCCTAGCAGGGTCTTGGACTGGATGCGTGCGCCGGCGATGCTCATGTCGTCTATGCTGGCTGGTATGGGTTGTTCGGCGTCCTTAATCTTGACCGAACATACCAGCCGGATTTTGATGCGCATTGCGCTGCGCATACATACTGTGCTGATTTGTGCCGGAAAGGATAGGTACAGATAAGGGTAGGGGGCGAGGCAGACATTGATCACGTCAGTGTACCCATGACGGCAAGCAGGGAAGCGCTAAAAAGCGGCGGAATAGCGCCTTTAATCGCTATTTGTTCTGGTTGGAGTGTGGTGGGTCTTAGGGCGTGTCGTGACGTGCACGGATTCATGGGTCGAACTCAGCCATGCATCAGCAGCAACCATAGCGGCAGCGTGAGGGCCGCGAGTAGTGTGCTCAACATCACTTGTGCCGCGATGGTGTCACCGTCTCCGCCCATGCGTTTGGCCAGTACATAGGCCACGGTCGAGACCGGCAAGGCCGCCATCAGCACCACGGTGTCGAAGTACACCCCGCTCAGGCCGAAGCCGCGCGCCAGACCCCAAGCGATGGCGGGCAACACCAGCAGTTTGATGCTCACGCCATACCATAGCGTGGCACGCTGGCTGTGCAAGCCGTGCAATCGCAACCCCGCGCCTACCGCAATCAGTCCTATCGGCAGCGACGCCTGCGACAGCATAGACAGCGTGCTGTTGAGCACCGTGGGCAGACTCAGTCCGGCCAGACTGAAGCCTATGCCGCCGGCCGTGGCGAGGATGAGCGGATTGAGCAAAATTTCGCGCAACCAGTGGCTCTCACTGTGCTTGGCCAGCATCAACACTGACGCGACGTTGGCGGCCGGTACCATAAAGCCCATCAGCAGCCCGATAGCGGCAAGCCCTTCATGGCCGTGCATGCCACCCGCGATGGCCAGCCCCACATAACTGTTGAAGCGGAAAGAGGACTGGAAGGTGGCGGCGTAGACCTTGGCTGGCGCGTCTATGAAGAACTTCGCCACATAACCCAGCGCGATGCCCGCACACATGTACAACGCCGCCACCGCCATCATGGGCGAGGCTGCGCCCAGATCGAGCTGGAAGTGCGACAGCGAATTGAACAGCAGGGCGGGGAAGAATACGTAGTAGATGAGCTTATCCAGCTGCGGCCAGAAATCCAGATGCAGACCGAACCAGCGCCGCATAACCGCGCCTAGCAGGATCAGCAAAAAGATGGGGGCGATGACGTGCAGGACGGCCATTTGGTTTTAGTGTTGCGGGCGTGGTTCATTCATCGAGCAGCATCACCATCGTCTGTGCATCGTTACGGTCTATCTTTAAACTCACCACGCAATATTCGGTGTTCTCGTTCAAGGGGGTGGGGTCGTCGGCGCAGCTGCAACCGGCGGTCACGCCCTGATAGAAGATGCCAGCCTGGATATGCAGATGTTGCGCCGTCGCATGCGCGTCCTGCAGCAGCACGGTGACGGGGGTGTCCAGCACGCTGCTGCTCAGTCGCAGGGCCTGTTGCAAGGGCAGATGCGCGTGGCTTTGCTCGGCTAGCTCCTGTTTGAAGATGGCAGCGAGATCGGTGCTTTCCCAAGCGCGTAATGTCCGTGGTAGTTGTAGCATGTCAGGCTCTGTTTTGTAGTCCGCGCAGCATAGAACAATATTCAGCTATCGGGTATAAAATCGCCCGTCTGCGCAACGCCCATCAACCCATCAGCAGGAGGTTCTCATGTCTCACTCACCTTTGCCACAAGCCGCAATCGATCAACTGTTCCTGGAAGCACACACGTTCAATGCATGGCAGGACAAGCCAGTGGCGGATGAGTTGTTGCAGCGACTCTATGACAACTTGCGTATGGCGCCGACTTCGATGAACTGCAGTCCGGCGCGCATCGTGTTCGTGCAGTCACCCGCCGCCAAAGCCAAATTGGACAGCGCGTTGATGGAAGGTAATCGCGCCAAGAGCATGGCCGCACCGGTCACTGCCATCATCGGCTATGACACGCGCTTCTTCGAGCATCTGCCCACGCTGTTCCCACCCATGCCCAATGCGCGTGACATGTTTTCCGGTAATGTGCCCTTGGCCGAGACCACCGCGTTCCGCAACGGTACGCTACAGGGTGCCTATCTCATCCTCGCGGCGCGTGCGCTGGGGCTGGACTGCGGCCCGATGTCGGGTTTCGACAACGCCAAGGTGGATGAGCTGTTCTTCGCCGGAACTGGCGTGAAGTCCAACTTTCTGTGCAACCTCGGCTACGGCGACGAAAAGGGCATCTATCCGCGCAACGCGCGTCTGAGTTTCGATCAGGCGTGCCGTATCGCTTAGGCGAGTTTGGGCCAGACCTTCTTGTAAGCGGCGAGCAAGCGTGTATGCATCTCGCTGCCTTGCATGTCCTCACCCAGATCGTTCAGGCCGAAAAATTGCGCTTCGCCGCTGAGTAGACGTTCAGCGAGATTCAAAGTCTCTGCACCGAACATCACACGTAGATGCGCGATATAGGCATCGCTGCTACCGGCTTGTGATTTCGCATCCAGTTGCACCAGTGTATCGATGCAGCGATACACGCGGGCGCGTGGCTCGGGCAGGTGGCCGAGTTGCGCGACCCAGCTGCAGCCTTGCAAGATACCTTCCTCATCGCCCACTGCGATGGATAGCAAGGTCTTGAGTTCGCCCACGCGCAAGGTCGCCCAGGGCGTGTTGGCATCGGCCGCCAAGCCTATCAGCGTAGTCACTGCGAGGTTGTCGGCCAGGTCCAGATCGAGCAGGGTGTCGAGCAGATCGTCGCATTCCTCTTCATCGAGTTGTTGCACGCGCAGCAGCGCAGGGCGCACCAGATTGCCCACGGTGTTGTTCTGCCATTGCAGCTCTTCGATAGGGTAGATCTCGGACATGCCGGGCACGAAGATGCGGCAGGCATACACGCCCAGATGGGTGAAGTCGGCGACATAGATGTCGTGACCGCTGGCATGGATGGTGTCGCAACACCATTGATAGTCTTCCGCCGTGGTGGTGCCGAAATTCCAGTCCACGAACTCGAAATCGGGTTTGTCACGCATGAATTCCCAGCTGATCACACCGCTGGAATCGACGAAATGTATCTCCAGATTCTGCGCATCGGCGATCTCTTCCATATCGAAACCGGGTGCGGGAAAATCCTTCAGCGTGTCCAGCGCGCGGCCTTGCAGCAGCTCGGTCAGCGCGCGTTCCAGCGCCACTTCGAAGCGCGGGTGCGCACCGAAACTGGCAAAGCACCCCTGGTCTTCCGGATGCAGCAGCGTGACATTCATCACCGGATACTTGCCGCCCAGTGAGGCGTCCTTCACCAGAATTCCGTAACCCGCCGCACGCAAGCCTGCGATACCCGCCGCGATGCGCGGATAGCGCGCGATGACTTCCTCCGGCACATCAGGAAGACAGATCGCGTCGCGGATGATGCGGAATTTTATGTCGCGTTCGAAGATCTCCGCCAGCGCCTGAGTACGCGCTTCCATCAGGGTGTTGCCCGCCGACATGCCGTTGCTCACATACAGATTGCCGATCAGGTTCACCGGGAACAGTGCCGTCGTATCGTCGCGCAGACGCTGATAGGGGATGGCGCAGATGCCGCGTTCCGCGTTGCCGGAATTCAGATCGATCAGTTGGCCGGCCAACACGCCTTGAGTGGGGTTGTAGAACGTGTGCAATTCGGATGTCAGCAACTCGGCAGGCCAGTCATCGCCTTGCACCGGCAACCAGCGCTCGTTCGGGTAGTGTACGAAGTTGCCCTTGCTGATGGTCTCGCCCAGATAGAAATGCGTCCAGAAATAATTGGTGCTCAAGCGCTCGAAGAACTCTCCCAAAGCGCTGGCGCGTGCCGCCAGCTCGGAGCCCCCTTTGCCGTTGCTGAACAAACGCGTGCAATCGCGGTCGGTCACATGCACCGACCAGATGTTCTCGATCTCGTTCAGCCAGGAGCGTTCCTCGACATGGAAGCCGAGCGCCTCCAGTTTTCCGTGCAGGGTGCGTATGGAGGATTCCAGTGAAGCGTCTTTGCTGGGGATGAAGGTCTCTTGTGGGGTCATGGTGTATTCCAATGGGTAAGGCTGCTGGGGAGAGGAACGATGGCGACAGGGCGACCATCGTTCGGAGAGGAGATCAGTAGCGTGCGGTGAGTTGCAGGCCGCTACCGGTGGTGTCGATATAAGGCGCGATCTTGATGCCCTTTGCATCAGAGAAATAATCGTCGGTCACTGCCATACCGATGGCAGTACCTATCAGCGCTCCGGCTGTCATGTCCGATACCCAGTGCTTGTGGCCCTGGATGTTCGAGGCTAGGCCTACTGTCGCCAGCGTATAAGGCACCCAGTAGTCGTCATAGGCGCGCTGATAGACTTTGGCCACGGCGAAGAATGCTGTGAAGTGCAGCGAGGGCATGGCTGTTGAGTCCGCAGCCGCATTAGGCCTAGGCGCATGGATGTTGCCGAACTGGTAGGGATTGTCGGTGAACACGCCATCCGGTTTGCCGCCCTGCGACCAAGAGATAGGGCGTTTCCTACCGGTGATGGATTTGAGCAACAACTGCGAGACCACGTAGGAATAGGTCAGTGCCTTGACCGACTGTAAGCCGGCCATCTGTGCGGTCTCGTCACCTAATGCCAATCCGCCTAAATAAGTCCCGCCGACCCCGAGTAACAACCAGCCATCCGCACCATTGGTGATGGCACCAGATCCTGTGGTCTTGCCTTGCAAGGGGGAATTAGGAAGACTGAACCCGCTCAGTGGTGTCTCGATATGGTTCTGGTAGAACTTGGTGATGGGTTTGTCGAATAGGACCAGCGCGCCGACCACTAGCGCGGCGGTCTTGCTCTCATCGGGGTGATCGACGGGGAAGGTGAATATTTTGGCGACATCGTCTGGTATATGGCGGATGGAGTCGCCCAATATCTCGCCGCGGCTGAGGGGTTGTATAACAAGGGATGAGGTCTCGGCATGGCAAGTGGTTGCACATAGCGCGAACAACGCGCTGAACCCAAGTGTGCGTATGGAGATATTCATTACTTATCCTGAAAGTATGGACGAAAAGGCCGCGATTCTCTCATTTTTGCCCGACTCCGGCATGCTTAAGTTCAGGGTCAGCTCGTTGTGGAGTGTCGTGCCATTGCCCGCAATATCGCCTGCAGCAACACCCAGCAACGTCCCACCGAGGCGATTTCGACGCGTTCTCCGGGTGCATGCGCGCCGCTGATGTCGGGGCCGAAGGAGATCATATCCAGATGCGGATGGCTGGCCGCGAGCAGGCCGCATTCCAATCCGGCGTGTATCACTTGCAGTCCGGCGGGTTGGCCAAACTGTTGGGCGTATACCTGCTGGCATAGCGCCAGCAAAGGCGAGACGGGGTCGGGTGTCCAGCCGGGGTATGCGCCATCGGTCCAGGCTTGCAAGTCGTAACTTTGCGCGTAGCTGACCAGCTTTTGCGCCAGCGCGGTCGCGCGTGCGTCGTGCAGCGAGCGCACCTTGAAGGTCGCTTGGAACTTGCCATCGTGTAGTCCCAACACGCCCAGGTTGGACGAGGTATCGGTGACGCCATCGAAGTCTGCACTCATGCTGGCTACGCCGTTCACCGAGCTATCGAGAAAGGCCAGTATGCGGTCACGTGCTGCGTTAGTTAATGCATACCCTCCCCCTGTAGTGAGGTGGAGGGCTAGGGTGGGGGTGGACTCACCGGCGCTCATATCCTCTACCCCCATCCCATCCTTCCCCCTTATATGGGGAAGGTGATCGGCAGCGAATGCTACTTTTGCATCCAACGCCGCAAAACGTGTCTGCCATGACTCGTGCCGGTGTTTCACCCAGTCGTCTATGCTGGCCGCCAACTTTTCAGGGAGGGCGCACATCGCATAGGCTTCGCGTGGGATGGCATTACGTGCTGTGCCGCCACTCATCTCTATCAAGCGCACATCGGTATGCGCGCTCAGATCGCGCAACGCTTCGGCCAGCAGCTTGATGGCGTTGCCGCGACCCTGATGGATATCTATGCCTGAATGTCCACCGCGCAAGCCGCTGACCTGAAAGCGCAGCAGCGCATAGTCGTCGGGGATGTCTTCGGTAGCACCCGTCGCACGCACTTCCACATCCACTCCACCTGCGCAGCCCAGATAGAAATGGCCCCACTCTTCGGTGTCGAGGTTGATGAGCGTCTTGCCTTGCAGCGTGCCTGCCGCCAGACCGCGCGCGCCGTCCATGCCGGACTCTTCATTGATGGTGAGCAGCACTTCCAGCGGTGGATGCACCAGTCCCGGCTCTTCCAGTGCCGCCAGTGCCAGCGCCACGCCTATGCCGTTGTCCGCGCCCAGTGTGGTGTCCTCGGCAATCAGCCAGCCGTCGCGTACCACAGTGCGGATCGCATCGCGTTCGAAGTCATGCACCGTGCCGGAGTTGGCCTGGCACACCATATCGAGATGCCCTTGCAGGATCACGCCGGGTTGATGTTCGCACCCGGGGCTGGCCGCTTTGCGCAGGATCAGGTTACCTGCGCCATCGACCTGCGTGCTGATGTCGCGCGCCTTGGCCCATGCAATGAGATGCGCAATCAGTGCTGCTTCTTTATACGAAGGGCGAGGGATCTCGCACAGGGTGGCGAAGTGTGACCAGACGATGGTGGGGTGCAGGGTTCTCATAAGGTGTGTTGTCGTTGCGGTGGAAAATTCTGAGTACCTCGAAAAACCTACTGCGCGACTCGATTGCGGCGTTGCGCGGTGCTCACTCATCGCTTATCACATTGATATGCCTCAGTCGTTCCGCTCCGTGCGCCTTGCACTCAAGCCGCTCGCTACGGTTTTTCGAGGCACTCATTCTAAATGAGGATGGCGGGTGAGCGCGGCGGATTGTTGCAGTGTAGAAATAAATCCGCAATCAGCTTGAAATATTACGCTGCCAAGCTGCGCTCATGAACGCCATACAGACCATGAAACAAAACGTCTCGCTGCAGACCAGCGACCATGCCGCGCACCTCGGATGGTCTGCATGAATACGCATCAAGTTCGTTCTATCTTCCTTTCCGATATCCATTTGGGCACCAAGGCTTGTCAGGCCGAGAACCTGTTGGACTTTATGAAGAACTATTCTTCGGAATATGTGTTCCTACTGGGCGACATCGTTGATCTGTGGTCTATGAGTCGCGGTGGTGTGAGTTGGACGCCAGCGCAGAACACCTTCGTGCAAAAGATGCTGCGTCGTGCGCGCCATGGCGAGAAGGTGTTCTTCATTCCGGGTAATCACGACGAAGCGATGCGCGAATACGTCGGCACCTCTTTCGGCGATGTCATGGTGGTGCACGAATATATCCACACTGCTGCGGACGGGCGTAAATATCTGCTGCTGCACGGCGACGAGTTCGATCAGGTCACCATGCATTACAAATGGGTCGCCATCCTCGGCGACATGGCTTATAACCTGCTAGTGCGAATCAACATCTACCTGTCTTGGTTGCGCCGTACTTTCAAGATACACGGTTACTGGTCGCTGGCTGGCTATGCCAAACGCAAGATCAAGACCGCGGTGAACTTCATCTTCAACTTCGAGGATGCGGTCATGCATCACGCGCGCGAGTTGGGCATGGATGGTGCCATCTGCGGCCATATCCATTGGCCGGCAATCAAAGAAGTCGACGGTCTTACCTATATCAATTGCGGCGACTGGGTGGATAGCTGCACCGCCATCGTCGAGCATCTGGACGGGCGTATGGAGTTGATTCACTGGGGCGTTGCACAACAGACCCAGCCGCTCAATTTGCCTAAGCCGAAAGCAATTGAAACTGAAACCGAAGCCGAACTCACCGTCTAAAAAATCCTTATGAAGATACTGTTTCTCTCCGATGTCTATTTCCCGCGCGTCAATGGCGTGTCTACCTCCATCCAGACCTTCAGGCATAATCTGCGTCTGCTCGGCCACACCGTGCATTTGATCGCGCCTGACTATCAGTCTGTCAGCGCCGACGAGAGCGACATCGTGCGCATCCCCGCCAGTTCTATCCCATTGGACCCAGAAGACCGTTTGATGAGTTTTCGCGCCGTGATGAAACAAGTAGAACGCTTACGCGCAGAGAACTATGACCTCATCCATGTGCAAACACCTTTTGTTGCGCATTACTTGGGCACTAAGCTGGCACGTAAGCTGGGCATCCCTTGCGTAGAGACCTATCACACCTTCTTCGAGGAATACCTCTACCACTACATTCCGTTGGTGCCCAAGCAAGTGATGCGCTCTCTGGCGAAACGCTTCTCGCGCCATCAGGGTAATAGCTTGCACGGCATGATCGTGCCCACCCAACCCATGCAAAAAGTGCTGTGCGATTACGGCATCGTGACGCGCTCGGAAGTCATCTCCACTGGCATAGAAGCGGCCAGTTTCGAGCCAGGCGATAGAGCGTGGTTACGTGAGAAATATCACATCGCGCAAGACCGCCCTATGCTGCTGTTCGTCGGGCGCGTGGCACACGAAAAGAACATCGGCTTCTTGCTCAAGATGCTGGTGCAAGTGCGCAAGGTTATCCCCGAAATATTGCTGGTCATCACCGGCGAAGGCCCAGCGCAAAAGAGTTTGGTGCATGCTAGCGTAGAACTAGGCTTGAGCGACAACGTGCAATTCATCGGCTATCTAGATAGAGAGACCGAGCTCAACAGTTGCTATCGCTCTGCCGACATCTTCGTATTCTCCTCACGCACCGAGACACAAGGTTTGGTGCTGCTAGAAGCGATGGCGCAAGGTACTGCAGTGGTGTCGACCGCCGAGCTAGGCACGCTAGAAGTGCTGCGCGAAGGCGAAGGTGTGTGGATTGCACCTGAAGATGAGACCGAGTTCGCCGCCAAAGTCGTCAAGCTACTGCACGACCACGAAGCCCGTGCGCAACTCGGTGCGGCAGGCCGAGCCTACGCTCACACCTGGTCCGCTGCCAAACAAGCCGAACGCATGTTGGATTTTTATGGGGAAGTACTGAGTGCAGCAACGGTGGGTGTTGAAGAGTTGGTGCTGAGCTAGGCGCGGTGGATTACGTGTGGTCAGTAGCCGCAGTTCAATCTGAAAAAATCATGCGATCGGGCGTCTCTTTGGCCGATTTTAGCCCTTCGCTAGTATGCCGCAATATCAACTCTCTTCCAAAGCCGACACCTTCTTATACAGCCATCCTCCAAGGTACAGGCTTGCCCCCAGCACGGCCAAGCTGGCAATGCGTATCAGCGGGGTGGCGAGGGCGATGTCGTAGAGCAGGGCTTTGAACGCTGAGGCACCAAAGATCAGCAAGGATGATTGGCCGAGTATCTTGTCGCGGAATTTGAGCGACAACATCAAACAACCCAAGGCCAGCACGCCCCAGCTCAGCGAGACGAGGAAGCGGTTGTCGAACAACTGCATCGCCCAAGCCATCAGCGCGATATGGCCGGCATACAGTGCGATTCTCGCTATCTCTTTCATGCCGACTCGGTCACGTAATAGATGGAAGCCCAGATACAATTCTGCTGCGTAGCACAGACCCAGCAGCTGATGCGCGGGTACATCGCTGTTGTCATGCGGCAGTGCATCGCCCACTAGCAGGCGGAAATAATTAGCGAGAAAGATCAGCACCACTGCAAGCCAGAGCGGTGTTCCCGGTGCTTTGGCATCGCCGCGAATATAGGCATATGCGCCCAGCAGTGGCACGACCAGCAGACCTACCCAAGGTGCCCAGTGTGCCGAGACCGATTCCACATACACGGCATGCACCAACACTAAGGCGACATAGGAGCTGAGCAAGATACGGCCGCCAGTCAGATCGCGCTTCAGCACGCGATAGACGATGAAGTAGCAGGCTAGCAATACTGCTGCGCTACCTACTGCGACCCAAGGTGCGATGGCGGGGACATGCGTATCTAGGATGTGATACTGGACGAAGTAGAACAGCACCAAGGCTGGGATATGCGCGTAGGCGGTGCGTTCCGACATATTCTCGATTCGTAGGCTGAACAGCGTGGCGGCGGCGACGAAAATGGCGAAGTGCACGGTCTGGAACACCAGCGCTTCCAGCCAAGCATCGCGCATCGTGGCGCTCCACATCACATCGAAGATCACCAGCGCCAGATACATCGCCAGCATATACACGGCGCGCTCGCGTACCCATAGCGCGAACACCGAGAACAGCACGCTCCAGCAAGCGAAGTAGAGGATAAGGTCGGTGATGCTGTAGCTATGGTCGCCGAGGAAAAGCGGTGCGGTGTACGAGCCCAGCACCGCGAACAGCGCATACATCTCGCTCATGAACATGCGATTCAACCAAAGCGCGAGTAGACACACCGCCATGATGCCTGCGCCAGCAGCAGTGGTGCCGAGAAGGTGGTAATAGTTGTGCGCACCATACAGAGAGAGGAACAGCACCACGATGCCGGTCGCCGGTAGCAGGCTGGCGTAGTGCATGTCTTTCTCGCGCAGCAACAGCCCGGCGCCTATACACACCGCGCCGCCCAACATCGCCAGCAGCACTTGACGCAGCGGCGTGAGCCAACCTGCGTCTATGGCCAATATCACGAGATACACCGAGGCCATCACCAACGCCGTCGCGCCCGCCCAACCAAGCAGATTGGTTACGGGGACAGATGGTGAGTTAGTCACGAAGGCCTTGCGCGTCAGCGAAGGTGAGGAGGGTGGTGGCGGCGTACGTGTGACTGCCTCGGTTGTGGCGGCACGTTTTGCTTGTGGTGAAGCGTTGTTATGTATCCATGCTTCCATCGCCGCGATGCGGGCATCGAGTTGTTTCAGGTGTTCGTCGTTATTCATGTCTGCCCCCTAAGTGCCGCGTGAGTTACATGCTTTACCTCAAGGCATCTCCATCGCCTTGGGTATCTGATAGTCCGGGTAGCGCTTCTTGAACGCGAGCAGCTCTTTCTTGGCTTCTTCTAGTTTGCCTGCTTGCTGCAATGCTTTGATCTGTTTCAGCCAATCTGCGGGGCTAAGTGGCGCATCCTTGGCTTTGAGCAGCTGGTCGGCCATCACAGGTGTAGCGGCCATGCGCGCTGCGGGTGCTGCGCTGACTTGCCCGCTGGCCATGGCCTGTCTCTCTTCCATCAAAGCATCGGCTTGGTTAGCCATCGCCACACTGGGCGCTGCTGCAACGGCTACTTTGTCTGCATCCTGTTTTGCATAGGTTTCTGCAGCCATCTTCTTGCTGGCATCGTTTGCTATTTCGGTTTTGAGTGCGCGAGCTAGTTGTTTGGATTCGGCTTTAGTAACCGGCTCGGGCGCGACGCTGGTGGGCATAGGCGCGCTGCGCTCCATCGCCACACTCGCCACTTGCGGTGCTTGCATCAGTGCGTCGTCTTTCATCATCGCGGGCAGTTGCAAACCGGCCATCACCATGATGAACACCGTGGCGACCAAACCCAGCGGCATCGCCCAACGACGTTTTGGTAAGACAGCGGGACGCGTATATACGGCGCGATGCGCTTGGGCGAGGATGGCAGCATCGAGATGAGCCGGTGGCGCGATGTCATCCGCGTCGGCATAGGCGCGCGACAACTCGCTCCCGCCTTTCAGATAGTCATCCAACTCTTTATCCGTACTCATCGCAGACCTCTCAATCCATCGCGCAACTTGGTGACCGCATAGCGCAAGCGGCTCTTGGCCGTCTCGGTGTTCACGCCGGTCGCGGCGGCGATCTCCTCTAGTGACATGTCGGCCTCTTCGCGCAACAAGAATGCCTCGCGTTGCACGGCCGGTAGCGCAGCTACGGCGCTGATGATGGTGTCTATCACACGCTTACGCGCCACTTGTTCGTCCGGTGCGCTGTCTGAGGTCGCGGGCAGTTGCTGCACCAGACTATCACCCTCATCGTTCTCCGCATCCAGCGACAGCGCAGCCTCGGGCGTCTGGCGGATGTGGTCTATCACACGGTGGTGCGCGATCTGATAGAGGAAGGTGCTGAACTTCGCGCTGGGCTGATAGCGCTCGCGACTGCGGATGAGATTGCTCCACACTTCTTGGAACAACTCATCCGCCAGACTTTGGTTCTTCACCAGCCGCAACAAGTAACGGTATAGCCCGCCCTTGTGGCGGTGATACAGGACATCGAAAGCTCCTGCATCCCCGTCACGATAGCGTTCCATCAAACTCTCGTCGGCCACCTCATTGTTCATGAGGAGGGAGTATAGGGGAGCAGATGCTGCCTTGCCATGTAGATGCTGAAGTGCGGTGTACCGTTCATGGTTCGACAAGCTCACCACGAACGGATTTTGGTGAATGCAGTAGTAAGAAGCCGTTCGTCCTGATAGCCAGCGACTTGGCTGGTGTATTTTGACAGCCTAGTCGAATGGCTAGTAGCTTCATCAGCTTGTCGAAGGACTCAATCCCTCATGACCGGCGCATGGCTGGAGAGCGACTGCGCGAGGTCCACCAATCTCAGGAACTCGCCGCGATAGCCGTAGCGATCCGTGCCGCGCGCATCGGCGGCCAGCTTGGCGATGGCCGCATAGTCCATAGCGCCGGTATGCGTGCCGCCGCGCAGTTGCTGAGCGAAGGCCGCGACGGCTGCGGCAAAGCGGTACTCGGTCGAGGTCTGTGCGAGACTGGTCTTGATGTCGCGCTCATACAGCGGCCATTGTGCCAACTTGGATACATCGCCATCCGGCGCTTTGTAGCGCAGACGCAGATAGGCCAGTTCGCCGTTTTTGTCTGCAGACTTGGCAAGCGACTTGCCGTAACGCAGCGCGTCCACGCTGCCGCTCTGGCCTTTGAGCGTCAGCTCATACAGTGCGGTGACGGTATGGCCCGCGCCGACTTCGCCTGCATCTACTTTGTCGTTGTTGAAGTCCTCGCGTTTAAGCATGCGGTTCTCATAGCCAATCAAGCGATATTCACTTACCGCATCAGGATTGAACTCGACTTGTATCTTCACATCCTTGGCGATGGTCGCCAGCGTGGAAGTCATCTCGTTCACCAGCACCTTCTGCCCCTCGTTGGGCGTGTCGATATAGCTGTAGTTACCGTTGCCCGCATCGGCCAGTTGCTCCATCAGTTGCTCGTTGTAATTTCCGGTGCCGAAGCCCAAAGTCGAGAGCGACACGCCGCCTTTGCGCTTCTCCGCCGCCATGCCTTTCAGTGCATCGAAGTTGGTGATGCCCACATTGAAATCACCATCGGTGGCCAGCAAGATGCGGTTGATGCCGCCTTTGATATAGCCTTGTTGCGCCATGTCATAAGCCAGCGTGATACCCGCCGCACCAGCAGTAGACCCGCCTGAAGTCAGCTCATCCAATGCCGCGAGGATGCGCGCCTGATGATTGCCGGGCGTAGGTTCCAGCACCACCCGAGTACCCGAGGCATAGGTCACCAACGACACATGGTCTTGCGCACGCAACTGCTTCACCAACATCGCGAGCGACGATTTCAATAAGGGCAGCTTGTCGGCCGAGCCCATAGAGCCGGATACGTCCACGAGGAATACCAGATTGGCGGGTGGCAGATTGGTCTTGGCGATGTCCTGGCCTTTGATGCCGATACGTAGCAGCGCGTGTTGTTGATTCCAGGGCGCAGGCGCTATTTCGGTATGCACTGCGAAGGGCGCATCACCCTTGGGCAAGGCGTAGTCGTAAGGGAAGTAGTTGATCAATTCTTCAACGCGCACCGAATCGGCGGGTGGTAAGTGGCCTGCATTCAACATGCGGCGCACATTGGAATACGAGCCGGTATCGACATCGATGCTGAACGTAGACACCGGCGCTTCGGCCACCAGCTTGATGGGGTTCTCGGTGATGTTGCCGTAGCGTTCGCGGTCTTGTTGTTGCACATAGCTGGGCGAGGGGGCTACGGGGTAGACGCTCGCCGCTCTGCCAGCCTCCATCATTTTCATCGCCGGTGCGTAGTTGGCGCGCTCGTCTTTCATCAGCGCGCCTTGCACCGAGACACGGTCGCGCTTGGTCTTGACCTCATATTCGGCGGGCGGCACGCTGATAGCAGTCGGCGCGTTCACCGCCACGACGGGCGCGACGCTCACGTCGGCGATGGTGGGCACATCGGTCTGTGCGCTTATCTGGCTCTGCTCGTGGTTCACACACGCGCTCAGCGACAGCAAGCAGGTCAGTATCAGGGTAGGGGAGTTGGGTCTCATATCATCCTCGCGGTTCATAGTCTGTTGATCGGGCAGTCCCGCAAAGTTGCGGGACATGTAAGCTATAAACGTGGGGAAGAATGAAACGGGGTTAAAACAGGTGAAATATTTTTTTAGGCGTCGCCGAACAGATCGTCGAGCGGGTTCTTGGCTGCGGGCACGCTGGCGCTGACACGTTGCGCGCTGAATTCTTCTTCGATGTTGTCGCGATAGAAACTCCACGCCGCGCCGGAGCTGCTCAACCTGCGCCACAGGTCTTCGCCGACCCCGCTGTACTGCAAGGTCTGGCCATTATCGAGCTGTACTTGCAGCACACGGGCGCGGCCGTCATAGCCGATGGCGCGTAGCTTGCCCGAGTTGATCTTTTTCATTTCCATGCTGTTGACCTCAAGAATCGTGGAGCCGTCCGGCTGAACGCACTTGGACGAAACCCGCCGCCGTGTGACAATCTGCGCTGAACGTAATAATCATTGTATCGGACTATGGATAACCTGATCGAAGTCAAAGACCTGCATCATTCCTATGGCGCCCGCGAGGTGCTCAAAGGCATCAACCTCACCATCCCGCGCGGCAAGATTGTCGGCATCATGGGCGCCAGCGGCAGTGGCAAGTCGACTTTGCTGCGTCACTTCACGGGTCAGTTACAGCCTTCCAAGGGCAGCGTGAAGTTCATGGGCCAATCGCTCAGCGGCTTGAGCAACCGCGAGCTGTACAAGCTACGTCTGCAGATGGGCATGATGTTCCAGGTGAGCGGCCTGTTCACCGATATGTCGGTGTACGACAACATGGCTTTCCCGCTGCGCGAACACACCGAGCTGCCGGAAGAACTCATCCGCGATCTGGTGCTGATGAAGTTGCACGCGGTGGGCCTGCGCAATGCGCGCGACCTGATGCCCAGCGAGTTGTCTGGCGGTATGGAGCGCCGCGTGGCGCTGGCCCGCGCCACCGTCTCCGACCCCGCACTGATCATCTACGACGAGCCCTTCGCCGGCCTCGACCCGATCTCGCTCAACACCATCGCCGACCTGATCCGCAAGCTGAACGACGCACTGGGAACCACTTCGGTGGTGGTGACCTATGACTTGGCCGAATCGCTCAAGATCGTCGACTACATCTACTTTCTGCACCAAGGCAGCGTGGTGGCAAAAGGCGAAGTGGCCGAGATGCTGGAATCGAATGATCCTTTTGTCCGTCAGTTTCTGGACGCCAAAGCGGAAGGCCCGATCTCTTTCCAATACCCCAGCAGGCCCTATAAGGAAGACTTGAATCTGACGGCGTGACGAGCAACGGCGCTGCCGCTGCAATGAAAAGAGCCGCGAGTATCGCGGCTCTTTTCATTGCAGCCACTAGCCGGGTTTAGTAGCGCCCGTTGGTCTTGTTGATATAGTTCGCCAGCTCCTTGCTCTCCTGATTCATGCGCGAGAGGTTGGCGTGGGTCACGCGGAACAGCGCCTGCATCACCCGGAAAGCCACGCGCGGCTGCGCTTCCAGCAAGGCCTCGAAGTCTTCCGGGGTCAAGGTGTAGACCGTGGCCTCACCCAGTGCACGCAGCGTCGCCCTGCGCGGTGATTGCTCTACGAAAGCACGCGTGCCGGCGCACTCACCTTCCTTCATGGTGTAGACCGTATGCACTTCACCTTTGGCATCCTTGCTAGTGACGGTCAGTTTGCCCGCGACCAGTACGAACAGGGTGTGATTCGTATCGCCTTCCTTCACGAGGAATTCGCCATCGTTCAAATGACGTACGCCCATCTTCTCTGCCAGAAGCTTGGCCTTGTCCTCATTGAGTTCGGTGCCCACCGTTGAATTACGTACCAGTTTGTAGTCTGCTACTCCGCTCATCACTTAACTCCTCCGTTTTTATAATTCACTGCAAAAGCGAATGTTACTCCGTTTCAAAAGTGGGCAAACGTCGATTGCACTAGCGCTTGCACAGCGCACGGACATCGTCCAAGGCTGTCTTCAGCGCTGCGGCATCTTCGGCTGTGTTCAAGAAGTACAGTATCCTCACTTTGCTGGTCTCGGCACTCTCGGCGCCGACGCCTTTCGGATATCCATACTCATCCGCTATCCACAAGTCGGCATTCGGTGCATCCCAATAGGAAGCGGAAGAGCGCAGGTTAAATTTCCTCGCGCCGCTTTCGCGCTGCTCCAGGACCGATATCGCGATGTTGTTTGCTTCGCTGCGTTTCTCTACGAAGGACACAGCATACGACTCCATGCCGCCACCATAGGACCTGACTTTGCCCAGTACGCTATAGGCATCGCTGGCGACATTGCGTAGATCTATCGTCGAGCTGATCTTGAAATCCATGCGGGCGGAAAAGACATTGCCGTGATCGACATGCATGTCCTCTTCCACCGCCATCTTGCACTCATCGAACTTCACCGTGCGCTCGATGCCCTCCGGCAGACGCTTCTTCATATTCATATCGCGCACCGGCTTGATCAGCAGATCGGCCACCGCCCGTTGCGCATCCGCCAGCTTGGGATCGGCAGAAAGATGCAAGCTGGCAGCCGTGATCACGGGGGCAACAGGCGTCGCCGCCGTGACCGCCCCGCCTTCCATCACACAAGCGTCGGCTGCAAGCTGCACCATAGAGCCACCCCTGAGTTTACAGTTGTTCAACTGCTCGGCCGAGCTTGCGGTTGCGAACGACGCAACCGAGAGAGAGAGTAAAGCGACTTGATAGAGTGTCTTCATAGAATGATTAAACCTTAGGGGAGCCGATAACGAAAATGCGCATGCAAAAACCGGTGTCGATTTTATCGCAAGCTACATGGCTAGCCCGAACTAAATTAACGCGGACTATTGCGGTGCCCATCAGCTTCCAAAAGATCGCTCGGGTTGCAACTGCATATCCGGTTTTTCGATAGGCAGACCGGCGGATTTCCATTCAATCAATCCGCCTTTTACGATCAACACTTGGGAGAATCCGGATTTCTTCAGTAACTCCCATGCTCTGGGCGAGCGCTGTACGGTATGGTCGATCACCAGGATGGGCTTGCCCTTGTAGGGCTCCAATTCCGCCAAGCGCAACTTAAGACGCCCATACGGAATGTTGGTGCTGTTAGGAATGTGGAATTCTTTGTAATCGTCGGCTTCACGAATATCCAACAACAAGTCGCCACCAGCCTGTCTTGTGGCAGCCGTTTTGACATCGATAAATTGATCATCCTTAGGGCCGCAGCCTAGCAAAAGCAAAGCGGCCAGCGCGATAATGCATTTTTGAATGACTGTCATTTAATCCTACTCTCGCTTGAAGTTATTGTTCAGCCACCACTTTCTGAAAACCGTGGACTGTCCCTTTTGCTATTTTCTTGACGCTTAATTTTGTGGTTGCACCGTAAGTAGAACGGGGCCGCTAGTGACACCACCAAGATAAGCATCATCGGCTATGGGTACAAGCTTTAGCGTCACTTTGTGGGTCTGAGTAGCCTTGGCGTCAGCCCCAACTTCAACGACATAAAGCTTCATTTTAGAACCGACATCTGCTTCAAGAGCAAAACTTATTTCAAGGTTTACCTCTGCCAGCTTAAAGAGCGGATCGAGAGTGCTATCCCGGGCTTCAATAATTTCTTTCTTAACTTGGCGTATGAAGTCGCCAATGCTGATATTGCCTTTCATGAGTCACCCCACTTAATTGGATGATAGACGAGCGCTGCCGGAAACAATGGGCAGATCATTCGAGACTGCCCCGATTCGTTACATCTTACGCGTGTGTAATACATCGCCATGCAGAGCTAATCACGCCGATAGGCCTGATAGCACAGGTAGAGTCCGACCAGCATCAGCGAAATCGCCTCCACGCTTACGGCAGAAGTATGTTTCGCACCTGCCAGTTGCAGTTCCGGGAAGAACATCCTGAACAACCCCAGCAGCATGATGAACCAGCCCGTCAGCGTGATCAACACCGGCCAGCCACGCACCCAGAGGTTATGCGCGCGGACGAGAGCAAGACCTGCGACGAACAGGATCGCGCCATTGAGATAGACCCCAGCCGCCGTATTGCCCGACCAGATATGGTTGTTCACTGTTTCCGATAAAGTAATGGCGACAATTGCGGGGCCGATCAGTCCTGCGATGTTTTTTGAATTCGCCATTTCACACCCTCATCAAGTACCGTTCCTCACTTGCCACGCCATTCATCACGGCTTTAAAAACACCCCTATGGTTTTCAGGCTCCATACCGGATCAAGGGTCAGCATATTGTGCCCCATGCCTGCGGCCTTCACATGCACGGTCTGCGCCGGAAGTTTGTGGAGGTGATATTTTTCCTGATACGCAGTGCCAAGCGCGCTGCACTCGCTGCTGATCAGCATCAGATCTCCGTGATAGTTTGAAATCCCATCGGTCAGGTCATAAGTAAACACAGCGGGATTATCCAGTATGGTCATCACCGTATTGTTCATCGCCTTGTAGCCACCGCGCTTGAACATGCCGTGCGGCATAGACTGACCCGCGCATTGATAGGGTGGGCCAGACTGACCCCGGCCCATCATCTCGGTCATCACGTAATCGTAGCCTTCCTGCCCATCCTCCTTGCGCACAAAGGGATATAGGGTCATATACCGGGCAAGCGCAAAGACATCCCAGATGGATTGGGATCCTTTGATGATCTTCACATCCGCCCTGGCCGCTTCAGACGTGAGAATGCCGGGCTCGACGATCACCGACTGCGACACCAGTTCCGGGTGTTTCGAGAGGTAACCCACTACCAGCATCGCGCCCCATGAGTGGCCGATGAGTTTTACTTTCTTGCCATTGGAAAAGTGATCGACGACGGATTTCAGGTCGTCCAGGTTCTGCTCCATCGTCAGTAGATTTTTATCTACGCGCGGAGACAAGCCCGTCCCTCTCTGGTCGTAGAAGATGACGCGGTAATCCTTGGCCAATGCCTGCAACGGTTTCAGATATTCGAAATCTCCGCCCGGTCCGCCATGCACCACAATGACGGTGGGCGCATCCGGGTTGCCAAAGATCTCTGTATGGAATTTGTAGCCGTTGATTTCCGTATAGGGGAGTGACGCATCGAACTGGACGGTTCTAGGCACATGCAGCCAGGGGAAGAACGACAGCAGCACAGGCAAGGCCAGCAGCAGGAGCAAGACTGTCATCCAGCGTTTGAACTTTCTCATTTGCGTACCTCCAGACTGTCAGCCTGCGCAACGTGGAATTTATTTTATACGCCACTGCAAGCATTAAGTAATTGGTGAACGGCCCTAATAAAACATTGCGATGCTGACCCTTATGATTGATGGCGCAGTCGTGCTAACGTCGAAAGCATAGCATGCCCGTTATCACTGCAAAGCGTCGCCCGCAATAGCGACGCTTTCCTTTTGCATATTGCCCTCCATCTTTTAAACTGCTGCAGATCGATTTGATGAAGGTGAACGTTATGAGTGCAAAGGTGGTGGTGATTACCGGCATCAGTCGCGGACTGGGGCGGGCGATGGCGGAGGAGTTTATCCGGCTCGGACATCGAGTGTTGGGCTGCGGACGATCGGCGCAAGCGGTGCGGGAACTTAGCGCGCTGCACGGCGCCGAGCACAGTTTCAGCGTGGTGGATGTCGCTGACGACGACGCGGTGCGCAAGTGGGCCGAGCAATGTTTGCAAGATGTTGGGCCGCCCGACCTGCTGTTGAACAACGCGGCAGTCGTCAACCGTAACGCCCCGCTGTGGAAAGTGCCGGCCGCAGAATTCGCTACCGTCATCGACGTGAATATCAAAGGCGTGGCGAATGTGATACGTCACTTCGTCCCGGCCATGGTGGCGCGCAAGCAGGGTGTGATCGTCAATTTCAGCTCCGGCTGGGGGCGCTCCACCGACCGAGAAGTCGCGCCCTATTGCGCCACCAAATGGGCCATCGAAGGACTGAGCAAATCGCTCGCGCAGGAGCTGCCCAAAGGCATGGCAGCCATCCCGCTGAACCCCGGCATCATCAACACCGATATGTTGCGCACCTCGTTTGGCGTCGAAGCGGCGCATTTTCCGACGGCAGAGACTTGGGCGGAAACGGCCGTACCTTGGTTGCTGGAATTAAGACCGGCAGACAATGGCCGCTCGCTGACAGTGGGCGAGCGGCATTGATTTAGCAACGCTGGAATGAACATCGCCCTTGCGGGCGATGAGTAAGACTAGTGCCAAGCAGTCCGTTTGAAAAAGTTTTATTTCTTCTGTGTATTCGCTGCTATTGGTTTACGCACCACGAAGGTCGTGCCGGTTTGTTCAGCGAGTAGTCGCGCTTTTTCGGAAGCGCGTAGCAAAGCTTGTGGAGCTTTGGTAAGAGTGGAGTTCTTCAGATGCGAAACGGGAGCTTTCATTTCTTCCATTCTCTATTGGTACGGCAAGGAAGCAACTCTGTATCACCGCACTACCATTGCCATGCTGCCCCCTTGAGTTGCTATCAACTTCTAGGAAATCGTGGCTGTCCCTGATTGTTCCCACGGAAAACTATTTCGAACCTGACCCCTTAGAATCTTCTTTGTGTTATTTACTGGTAAGAAAAATATTTCTTTATTAACTGATCTATCAATTTCCTGTCAGCCTTAAACGGAATTTCTGGCCGCGCTGGAATTGGCAGCACAAGATTTTCAAAGTTGAGTTCGCTGACTTTTTGGTTGTATGCAAAATGCATCAAGAATTCCAAATTCACTGTATCTTCTACGTTGTAGGCCAACAGGGTATCCAAAGCGGACTTTTTTCCCTTTTGATGCTCGTTCCAAAGATGCACAGCTATAGAGCCATCTACACCTTCCAACTCTTCTCTACTTAACCCCAGTGCATGCTCACAAGCTTTTAATCCACCCGAATACCCTAAGGAAGGTCTGATTAAGTCCTGAACGATTTCGTTTCATGTTGTCAGAAACGCAGATCGAACAAACGGAGCTGCATGATGAAACAAACGACACTCTCTGTGGGTGGTTTTGACCGCTATAACAAGACAACGCGACGCGCGGCGTTTCTGGCTGATATGGATCGGGTGGTGCCCTGGAAGCAACTGTGCGCATTGATCGAGCCGGTCTACCCTAAGGCGGGTAACGGTAGACCACCAATCGGGCTAGAGCGCATGCTGCGCATCTACTTTCTGCAGAACTGGTTCAACCTCTCCGACCCTGCAGTGGAAGAAGCCCTCTACGACTCCTTGTCCATGCGCGAATTCGTCGGCATCGATCTGGGACGGGAAGGCGCACCGGATGAAACCACCGTATGCAAGTTCCGCCATCTGCTTGAAGAGCATGAACTGGGCAAGCGTCTGTTCGAGGAAGTCGGACGGCATCTGCAAACCAAGGGAATGAAGGTATCGACTGGCACCATCGTGGATGCCACTATCATCAGTGCACCTTCCTCGACCAAAAATCGGGACAAAGCGCGCGACCCAGAGATGCACCAGACCAAGAAGGGCAATCAGTGGTACTTCGGCATGAAGGCGCACATCGGCGTGGACAGCAAGACCAAGCTGATCCATTCGATTGTTGCGACACCAGCCAACGTGCACGACAAACACGCCATCAGGCAGTTGCTGCACGGCAACGAACAGCGGGTATATGGTGACTCGGCTTACTCCAGCCAAAAGGCGTTGATCGCCCAGGCTGCACCAAAGGCGCGCGACTTCACCAATCAGAAGGGATTTCGCAACAGGGGGCTCACCGAACGTGAGTGTGAAAAAAACAGCAGGAAATCGAGTGTGCGCGCCAAGGTCGAACATGCCTTTCTCATCATCAAGCGCATCTTCGGCTTTGCCAAGGTCAGCTATCGCGGCATGCTGAAGAACGGCAATCGCCTGTTCGTGGTGGCGGCACTGGCGAATCTATTCATGGCGCGACATCATCTGTCGCGACTTTCGCAGGAGAGGTGCGTCTGATGAGCGGGAACTTAGCCCGAATGGGCGAAGAAATGAACCTTGCTAGGGGCATTTTCGGCCAATTCGAATATCCACGCGTGCATTTGAGTGCAGCTTACTCACGTGCGGCTACTTGTTCAGACCTTCCCTAAGCTTGCCAACACATATCTCAAATCGATATGGCTTTGGCGTAACTCAATTTCAAAATATTGCTCAATGAATGGAACGTCGAATCCTTTACCGTTAAAAGTTACAAGCAAATCGTATTTCGCTATTTCGTTTCGGAATCTCAAAAACCCCATGTTTTTTGACCAAGTCTTTATCTCCTTGCCATTGTAAAGAGCGATTGTTGTAATTTCACTGAAGCCAGGAGACAGCCCTGTTGTTTCAATATCAATATAAGCCACATTGTCTGAGAACTCACGAAACAATCGCCAGTGCTCGGTGGTTGGCAATAAATCGGAAAAATAGCGATGGTCTCTATTTTTCAAGGCTAAGTTCGAATCCGAAATTCCTTTAGCTACCTTGTCATATTTTGCGTTTTTTTTATCAGTAAGCAGAAATTTTTCCCAATCCGATACGCCCTTGGCCCAGAGTTCACTTTCGGTTTTCTTGCCCACCCCAGGTATTTGCAAAAATGAACTTCTAATCATTCCGCCCCCTTTGCTGCGCCTTGTCTTTCTGGCTGATAAGGCACACCTTTATTATCTAGCCATGAAACATCGCATTTCCATTGACGGGAGCTACGTTCCTCCCAAATGCTGAATGCCTCTTCCAACAATTTCAGAGTCTTCTTTTGAGTTAGCGCATTCACTGATTGGAAGTGATCCAAAGCGTCATCTGCTACGCCGCGAAGAAAAGCATTTCCTATATGTTTTACGGCGTGGCAGGAAGGACAAAGGGCGATTAATCGTATTAGCTTTTGGACTTGAAGCTGATCGTCATACTCCCAAACCTCATGTGCCTCTAAGGGATGTTTACCTCCACTGCCACCACATATTTCGCAACGGTTACTTGCTTGTGCATAGCACTCCTTACGTAATACGTCCCAATCTTCTCTGGACACCATGCTACGAACATTTGAAAACCAAGCAGTTCGAGGAACCAGCTCTATGGTTAACTTAATCGGTGAGGATACCTTGCCTACTTTCACTGCCATTCTCCAGAATAATTTAGCCTCTTTTAAATTTCGAGTGGGTAATGCTTTATGCCAAGCAGCCTATGCGACATGATTTCACCTTTATCGT
>CAWKIN010000001.1:0-82721 GCA_963849875.1 uncultured beta proteobacterium | reverse complement strand
GTCATCACGCAAGGCGATCACATCAGCATCGATCTCGACCACGGTGATGTCGCTCTGTGGCAGATAGCGGTAGCAATACTTGGCCAGCGAACCGCCTCCCAGCCCTAGCATCGCGATGTGCTTGGGTGTGGGCTGTAGCAGCAGGAAACTCATCATGGCGCGCGTATAAGCGAGCACCAACTCATCTGGCGCATCCAGATTCATCTCGCTCTGTGTGGAGTCCTCGTTGAAGTGCAGGCTCAATATCGAACCGCGCTGACTGACATAAGGCTTGGACTGAACCTTGCTCAGCGGTGCTGCCATCCAATCCAGTAGCTGTTCTAGTTGTTGCCGCGCACCGCGCGACGCGCGTCTACCTTTGTCCGACATGAGTAGCCGAGATCGCGGTGAGTATGCCTTGCAAGATAGCGTTGGGTGAGGGCGGGCAGCCCTGCACCACCACATCAACGGGAATGACGTTGGCGACTTTTCCGCAGCTCGCGTAGCTCTCGCCATCGCTAGAGCCGTCCGGCGCGAAGATACCACCAGTACAGGCGCATTCACCTATCGCCACCACCAGCTTGGGCTCAGGCGTGGCGTCATAGGTACGCTGCAACGCAACGGCCATGTGGCGCGACACCGGCCCAGTGACCAGCAGCATATCGGCATGACGTGGACTAGCGACAAACTTGATGCCCAATCCTTCGATGTTGTAATAGGCGTTATTGAGCGCGTGTATCTCCAGTTCGCAGCCGTTACACGAACCAGCATCCACCATGCGTATCGCAAGCGCACCGCCGAACACATGCAATATCTGCTGCTGCAAACGCTGCTCGACCAGACGCATGGACTCGTCAGGCTGTGGTGCGGCTTCAGTCTTAATGCCGGTGGTGATGATCTGTTTAAGGATTTGATACATATGGCAGCCTCTAAAGGTCCACTCCCGAGTAACTCAGGTTGAACGACTTATTGATCAGCGGAAAATCCGGCACGATATTATCTAGGATGGCGTGTTCCAGCGCCGGCCAATTCTGCCAAGAAGGATCATGCGGATGCACGCGCGTTAGATTGCCGTTTCCATCCGTGTGTATCGCCACCAGCACTTCGCCGCGCCAACCTTCCACCATGCCGATACCAAAGCTGTTGGCTGATAGCTTCTCGATGGGACGCACGATATCGTCGCCGAGCAGGTTCGCCAGTATCTTGCGTTGTAAGCGTAGCGACTCGGTCAGCTCGTCGAAACGTAGCGACACACGCGCCGCGACATCGCCATTGCGATGGGTCGCCATCTGTACTTCCAACTTGTCATAAGGTGCGCACGGGAACTGCACACGCGTATCCCAGGCTTGCGCACTGGCACGACCGGCCAATCCGCACAGACCCAGTTGCGCGGCCAGTTGAGGTGAGACACGTCCGGTACCAATATATCTATCCTGCACACCGGCATGCACATCATAGATACCGTGCAAGATGGCGATCTGCTGTTCCAACATCTCACACTCGTATTCGATGACAGCTTTTCCGCTCGCATCGAGATCTACCGCCACGCCACCGGGCACTATGGCATCCATCAGATAGCGATGGCCGAACAGTGCGGCATTGGTGCGCAACACCTGCTCTTTCAATATCCAGAACTGGGTGAAGCCAAACGATAGCGCCACATCATTACCCAGATAACCTAGGTCGCCGAGGTGATTCGCGACACGCTCGCGCTCCAACAATAATGCGCGCAACCACAAGGCGCGCGCTGGTGGTGTGACTCCTGCGATGCTCTCTGCAGCCATCGCATATGCCCACGCATAAGCCACCGTGCTGTCGCCACTTACACGCCCAGCTAGCTTCGCACCTTGTTTCAAACTCATACTCTCAAAGCGTTTCTCTATGCCCTTGTGGGTATAGCCCAAACGTTCTTCCAAACGCAGCACTTTCTCGCCGACGATAGAGAAACGAAAATGACCCGGCTCTATGATGCCTGCATGCACAGGGCCCACCGGTATCTCATGCACCCCCTGCCCTTCGACCTGCACGAAGGGATAGTCGTCAACACCTTCATCAACATACCCTCCCCCTTGCAGGGGGAGGGTTAGGGAGGGGGTAGAAACTTCGGTGTCCTTTAGCTCCACCCCCATCCTAGCCTTCCCCCTGCAAGGGGGAAGGGACTGGCGTGTCGCATCAAAATCCTTGCGCAGCGGAAAACTATCAGCATCCCAAGCCGCATGACGCAACCATTTGCGCTGGTCCGGCGCCCCTACAGCGACGATGCCGGACAGGTCGTACGCGGCGCGCTGCATACGGTCCGCCGCAGGAAACAGATCGCTCAGATCGTGGTAGGCTGGCCGCTCTTTGGGCAAGGCTACATGCACACATACTAGACCTGATTCTTTGATCAATGCGACATGCAGGGCATGGCCGTTGTCACCCTCATCACTTCCCCACAGGGCGACTAGGCGACCGCCGCTGTCATGCACGTACTGACAATAGCCACGCAAGTCAGCCACCGCGATATCGCCATGACTAGCGGGTATCGCGCCGATGAGATCTTGTAATTGCAGATTGTCATTTTGGATGATCATCTCGATTTACCCTAATAAGGCCGCCGCCTGACGATACCAGTTCGCCAGATAGGTCGGCATATACAGGCCGAGTATCAGCACCAGCAGCAGGTGCGCGAACACTGGTATCAGCGCGGGCGGATGCGGCAACGGCTTAGCGGTGGTCTCGCCGAACACCATGGGCTGTATCTTGCCGAACACGGCGGCGAAGGCGATGCCCAGCGCACCCAGCAATATCGGCGTAGTCCACGGGTACTCGTGCATGGCGGTGGTGATGATGAGGAACTCGCTGGCGAACACGCCGAACGGCGGCATGCCGAGGATGGCGAAGGTGCCCAGCGCCAAGCCCCAGCCCACCGTCGGACTCACTTGCAGCAGGCCACGGATATTCTCCATCTGCTGTGTACCGGTCTTCTGCACCGCATGCCCTACGGCGAAGAAGATCGCCGACTTGGTCAGCGAATGCACGGTCATGTGCAGCATGGCAGCGAACGTAGCCACTGGGCCGCCCATGCCGAAGGCGAAGGTGATGAGGCCCATATGTTCAATCGAGGAGTAAGCGAACATGCGCTTGATGTCTTTCTGTCGCAGCAGGAACAGTGACGCCACCACTACCGACAGCAGACCGAAGCCCATCATCAGATTCCCTGCGAAGTGCGTGCCCAGCGAACCGTCCACTAACACCTTGCTGCGCATCACCGCGCACAAGGCCACGTTCAACAACAAGCCGGACAGCACCGCCGAGACTGGCGTCGGGCCTTCTGCGTGTGCGTCGGGCAACCAACTATGCAGCGGCACCAGACCGATCTTGGTGCCGTAACCCACCAGCAAAAAGATGAAGGCAAGTTTGAGCACGGTGGGTTCCAGATCGCCTTTGACCTGATTCAGATGCGTCCACAACAAGGCTGAACCGCCCTCGCCCAGCACGCGCTCGGCAGCGAAGTACAAGAGGATGGTGCCGAATAGCGCCAGCGCGATGCCGACGCCACATAGGATGAAATATTTCCACGCCGCTTCCAGACTGGCTGGGGTGCGATACAGCGAAACCAGCAACACCGTGGTCAAGGTCGCCGCTTCCATTGCCACCCAGATGATGCCCATATTGTTGGTGGTGAGCGCCACTAGCATGGTGAAGGTGAACAACTGGTACATACTGTAGTAGAGATGCAGCATGGCGATAGTGAGCTTGCCGTGATGCTGCTCGATGCGCATATAGGGGCGCGAGAACAGCGAGGTGGTGAAGGCCACAAAGGCGGTCAGCGCCACCAGAAATACATTGAACTGATCGATGAAGAATTGCTCGTTGAAGGCGAGCTGTGGCCCAGAATCGATGACACGTACAGTCAACACCACTGCCGCGACGAAGGTACCCAAACTCATCAAGGAATTGAGTTCCGCCGCCCACTTGCGCGCGCCGAACACCGCCAGCAGGCCACCGCCTAGCAAGGGTGTCAGCAACAACGCGAGTAGTTGCAGGTCAATCATCCTTTAAGTTCTCCATATGGGTGATATCCAGACTGTCGAAGGTCTCGCGTATCTGAAAGAAGAAGATACCGAAGATGAAGGTCGCCACCAGCACGTCCAGCGCGATGCCCAGCTCCACCACCAGCGGCATGCCCTGAGTTGCACTAGTGGCGGCGAAGAATAGGCCGTTCTCCAGCGACAGGAAGGCGACCACCTGCGTCACTGCCTTACGCCGCGTCAGCATCATCAATAGCGAAAGCAGCACACTGGCCAAGGCGATGCCTATCAGTCCGCGTGTCATGCCTTCCGCCAATTGCGTGATAGGTGCGGCAAGATTGAAAGCAAAGATCACTAGCGCGATGCCGACCAACATCGTGGTCGGAATATTGATGAGCGTCTCCACATCCCAGCGTACATTAAGTCTGCGTATCAGCCTGTGCAGCAGCCAAGGCAGGATCATCACCTTCAATAGCAACGTCAGCGCCGCCGAATAATAGAGATGATGCTGCTTGGTCGAATAGGCCACGACGAAAGTACTGAGTGCCAACACTGCGCCCTGTAAAGCAAACAGATTGATCAAGGACAGGATACGGCGCTGCGCCAGCATGGCAAACACGATCAGCAGCAACATTGCCGCGAGCAGATTGATCAATTGCAAGGTGAAAGGGATCTGGTTCACGCTACGCCCCTAACAAGAAATGAATCAGCAAGCCCAGCACCGCTAACAGGAATGCCGTACCCAAAAATTCCGGCACACGGAAGATGCGCATCTTGGCCGTCACGACTTCCAGCAAAGCCAGCCCTGCACCTGCCGCGATCAGTTTCAATACCAGTAAAACAACGGCCAGCGGCAGGCTGCTCCAGTTGCCCACCTCGGCTATACCGTGCGGCAGAAACAGCGCGATACCGATAGAAATATAGGCGAACAACTTAAGACTGCTGGCCCACTCGATAAGTGCCAGATGACGCGCGGAATATTCCAAGATCATCGCCTCGTGGATCATGGTAAGTTCCAGATGCGTGTTCGGATTATCCACCGGGATGCGCGCGTTCTCGGCCAGCATCACCATCACGAAGGCCAGCGCGGCGAAAGCCAGACTGGGATAGAGCACGAACTGGTGATGTGCCAGCGCCTCGACGATGCGCGGCAGCTGCGTGGAGTGGCTGATCATGGAGGCGGTGAACAACACCATCAGTAGAGCGGGCTCGGCGAGGAAGGACACCAGCATCTCGCGCCGCGCACCCATAGAACCGAACGCGGTACCGATGTCCATTGCCGCCAGCGCGATGAACACGCGCGCCAGCGCGAACACACCCACCAGCGCTATCACATCGGCAGCTTGTGAGAATGGTAGATCGACCGCGATGATGGGGATGATAGCTGCCGCCAACCACATGCAGGCGAACACGATATAGGGCGCGATGCGGAACAACCAGGACGCGTTGTGCGCGATCACCGCGTCTTTCTTGAACAGTTTGTGCAACACGCGATATGGCTGCAATAGACCCGCGCCGGAGCGGTTCTGCAACCATGCCTGACATTGGTTCACCCAACCAGTAAGCAGAGGGGCAGCCATCACCACCAGCAACAACTGGGTGAGCTGGAAGGCGATAGCCAAGAAAAGTTCGTTGTTATCCGTCATACGAACACCAGCAGAATGATCAGCGTCACGAAGGTATAGGTCAGATACAGATGGATGCGGCCGTGCTGTAGCAACGACACCCATCGCGACATGCGCTCAGCCAAGTGTTTGAGCGGAAGATACAACATGAACCACACCTTATCCTCGCTACTGCCTTGATACTTGGGGTGCGCGTCGAACGGCGTGGGCATGTGACTCTCTATCTTAAAGAAGGGCTCAAAGATGCGACGTATCGGCTGACCGAAGCCTTCCGCAGTGTCCTGCATGCGCGCGTTCTGTGCGGGATATCCACAGTCCCATGCAGGGCCTCTCCGCGAGCGACCATGGTATAGACGACGCACCAACTGTATGGTCAGCAGCATCACGCCCAACACTGCCAACAGGAAATACAAAGGACTATAGCTGGCGCGATCGGTATCGACCGGTGCGAGGAACATCCAGTCGCTCGCGGCATTGCCCAGGCTTGAACCCAGTAATAGTTGCGAGACATGATCGATATGCTGCACCACATACACCGGTGCCAAACCCAGCACTACGCACAGCAACGCCAACCACACCATACCGGCACGCTCCCAATAACCCGCATCATGCGCATGCACAAGATTCACTTCGCGACGCTGACCGAGGAAGATCACACCATAGAACTTCACCATCACATATGCGGCCAGCGCGGCAGCCAAGGCGATCACTGCGGCCGCCACCGGTACCAACATATTGATGTAACTGTTGGGCAAACCGGGTGACAACAGAAACGCCTGCAGCAGCAACCATTCCGAGACAAAGCCATTCAGCGGCGGCAGCCCGGCGATGGCCAGCACACCGATCAACATCAGCACCGAGGCCCAGGGCATGTGGTGTATCAGCCCGCCCAGGCGCCCCATGTTGCGCTCGCCGGTGGCATGTAATATCGAGCCGGTACCGACGAACAACAGGCTCTTGAAACAGGCGTGATTCAGGCTGTGGTACAGCGTCGCGGTAAGCGACAAGGCTGCCAGCGTGTGCTTGCCGTAGACATGGAAGATGAGCGTCAGACCTATGCCCACCAGCAGCAGACCGATGTTCTCGATGGAAGAATAGGCTAGCAGCCGTTTCATATCGGCCTGCACTGCTGCAAACATCACGCCGAACACTGCCGTCATCAGACCCAAGGTCAACGCTAGCACGCCCCACCACCATAGTTGTGTGTGTAGCAGATCCAAGCTCACGCGCAATATTCCGTAGATGGCGGTCTTAAGCATCACACCGCTCATCAATGCCGACACCGGAGAGGGCGCAGCCGGATGCGCTTCGGGCAACCACACGTGCAAGGGCAACACACCGGCCTTGGCGCCGAAGCCGAACAAGGCCAACACGAAGGCCACCGAGGACCAGACAGGATCGAGTCGCGCCGCACGCATCGCATCGAAGGTATAGGCCTCTAGGCCATGGCCGCCTTGCATCACACCGAAGCTAAGCAGGATGGCGATGGCGCCCAGATGCGCAACCACAAGATAGAGAAATCCCGCTCTGCGGATCTCGGTGATGGCGTGATCGGTGGTGACCAGAAAATACGAAGAGAGCGCCATGACCTCCCACGCCACCATGAACATATAGCCATCATCGGCAAGCAGCACCAACGTCATACCGACTAGGAATAGGTGATATTCAAGGCACAGCAGAGCAAGCGTCTTGCCTTCCATCTGACGGAAATAGCCACTCCCATACAGCGACACACCAAAGCTCGCCACACCAAGCAGGATAAGGAAGAAAGCGGAGAGCGAATCAAGACGTAGATGCATGGGCAACCCAGGTAGCCCCAGCGGCAACACCACAGATTGCGGGGCCGCCCCCAGCGCGTCGTAACCCTGCACCGCCAGCACCAGCGCGACCAGCGCGCCAAGCGGAAAGATCAAGTTGGTGATGAGGCGCGCCGAACCGCGCAGCAGCAACGCGCACATGCCCAGCGCGATCCAAATCAGGACCACACCGATCAGCACATCCAACGGCATCACACTCACTGCATACCTTCCTATTCTGGTCACTTCACATTTGCTGCCGATGCAACAAGCGCCGGATTCTACTCCTGCACAATTGCGGTTTATTAACTTGTTGATTAGCAAAGCGCAATATCATCGCTATTAAGTCAAGCCACTTACATCGTGGATGCACCTTGTGCACAGGCTCTGTTGGATATACACACAACATTGCCATGTGAAGTACTCATTTCATGAGGGAGACCATAACGAGATATGTTTTGACAACATGCGCAATTCAGCTCAGAAGTCAGAAGCGCTATCATCCGTCCCCTGATGCGTTGAGTTAAACGAATACGGCAATCTAGAACAGGACATTGCATGAGTATCAAACCAGAACAGTCGTGCCGACTGGAATACTTGCCCAATATCGGCAAGACTATCGCGTCCGAGCTGCGCGCCATCGGTATACATACCCCGCACCAACTGGCGATGCTCGACCCTCTAAAAACCTATCTGGCATTGGCGGGCAATATGGGTAAACGCCATGATCCTTGTGTGTTGTACGCGCTGCTTGCGGCCCAACATTTTATGCACAGTGGGCGAGCGCATCACTTGGTGGAAATTCACCTCAGCAGGCCGGATGCTGCTCGCCGAGTTGACCACACTCCCGCGTCATTGATACGAAAGGAATCGACCATGTTCAGCAAAGCAACCTTTACCTTCTTGACCGAACTGGCCGAGAACAATAACAAGGCCTGGTTCGAGGAGAACAAGCCGCGCTATGAGGCACTGGTGCGTGAGCCTGCCTTGGATTTCATTGAGGCAATGGAAGCGCCATTGAAGCGCTTCGCGCCACAGTTCCGCGCCGAGCCGAAGAAGATAGGTGGCTCACTGATGCGGGTGTTTCGCGACACGCGTTTCTCGCGCGACAAGACGCCCTACAAGACCAATATCGGCATCCAGTTCCGCCACGCGCTGGGCAAGGACATACATGCGCCGGGCTTCTATGTGCACATCGCCACCGACGAGTGTTTCTTCGGCGCGGGGTGCTGGCACCCTGAAGCGGACGCTTTGGGCAAGATACGCGACCGCGTCGTGGCCAAACCTGAGAACTGGTACGCCGCACGGGACAACCAGCAATTCAACGAGCACTGGGCACTGGCAGGTGACAGCCTGACCCGGCCACCGCGCGGCTACCCTGCCGACCATCCAGCCATAACCGACATCAAGCGCAAAGACTTCATCGCCCTCGCCCCGTTGTCTAGCAAGGAAGTCACTCATGTAGGGTTCGTCGAACTTGCCGAACAGCGTTTCACCGACAGCACGCCGTTGATGCGTTTCTTGTGTGACGCACTCGGCGTACCTTACTGATCAAGTACCTCAAATCCAGAACTCACTCCGCATCTTATGGAAATGCCTCAGACCTTGACGTCCTGCCTGCCGTAATACCACTTGAGCAGAAACGGTGGTGATATGGTAGTGAGTGCGATGACGATGAGTAGCGCGGCATACAACTCACCATTCAGGATACCTTGACTGAATCCAAGCTGTGCGAAGATGAGTCCCACCTCGCCGCGTGGGATCATGGACAAGCCAATAGCGATCTGGTTGCGGCGCGGTTCCTTGATGAAAAAACCGGCCGCGAGTTTGCCCAGAAAGGCCACCAGTAACAAACTACCCGCCAAGCCCCAGATAAAGGACGAACTCCAGTCTATCTCACTCAGGTTGAGCGACACACCGACCATCACGAAGAACAGCGGCGAGAAGGTGTGGATCAGAGGACGCATCTGCGCCTCTAGGTTATGCGCCAACTTGGGACTGGGGCTGAAGGCCTGCCCACCCACAGCTGCGAACGGTGACTTGATACCGAAGTGCTGACTGAATGCCAACCCTGCTGCGAAGCCGCCCATGATCTCGGGCGCACCCAGCGCATGCGCCAATGCTGAGAACAACAGAATCAGTGACAACGCCATTGTGAGCAACAAGCCTGGTGTGGCGGCACGTTTATCCAGACTATCGATGAGCACCGCTGCCAACTTAGCCACGATAGGCGCCAACACCATGAACAGCAGGATATACAGGCTCACCTCTCCCAGCGCTTGGAACGACACCTGTTGCTCGACCGCGAACTGGTACAGGAAGGCCAAGGCAAGCACACCGAGGATATCGTCCAATACCGCCGCGCCGATGACGATCTGCGCCTCATCCGACTGACGCTTGCCCATATCATCCAGCACCCGCACCGTGATGCCGATACTGGTGGCGGTCAGCGTCCCGCCTATGAACAGCGCGGTCAGTTGCGGCAGATGGAACATCCAGGCACTCACGCCATAACCCAATGCAAAAGGCAGGATGAATCCGCCCAGAGCCACGACATAAGGTTTGATGCCCGACTTGGCCAAGCGGCTCAGATTGGTATCCATGCCCACTTCGAACAACAGCAGGATGATGCCGATCTCTGCGAGCAACTTCATGGTGGTGGTTGGTTCTACCCAGCCTAATAATGACGGCCCGATGATCAGGCCGGCCAGCAGTTCGCCTATGACGGATGGCACGCCGAGACGGGCCACCAGTTCGGAAAGGAACCTCGCCGAGATGAGGATGATGGCAAGTAACAGGAAGAACTGATGGGTCTCCATCCGCTATGGCTCTTGCGGCTTGATGGCGCGGGGCTTGCCCAACACTAGAGAATAGATGCGTTGCACCAGTGGAACCTGATAGGACATCACCAGAACAGCGCTCACGGTGATGCTGATCAATACGACCATATAAGTCGTATCGCGTATCACCTCGCCACCCGCCACATGGAATTGCAAGGGCAAGGCGGCCAACACAGCGGAAGCCAATCCCTTGGGGCCCATCATGGATGCGATGGCTGTATCGCGCAGGTTATAGCTGGAATCGCGGAACACCATGCGACTCAAACCTAAACGCATGATGAAGACCAACACCACCATCACCGCCGCCGTGATAGCGATGGATACATGGCCGAAACGGATAGAGATGCCGAGATACACGAAGAAGTAGGTCTTGAGCAGGAACACCGATTCGCGATAAAAACTCAAATCGGTCTCGCTCAAGGGCTCTATCTTGCGATCGAGCTGTTGGATGCGGCGCAAGCCTAGTTTTTCATAATTGGTCAGCGTGATGCCCAAGGTCAACGCGGCGATCGCGCCGGAAAAACCCAGCATCTCGGCCACGCCGTACAGGATGAACAGGAACGCCAGAGTGGAAGAGATGGTGTCGGGGAAGTCGCGTATCTTGCCCAGCACCAGCATCCAGCCTATCCCCCCCAACACCCCGATGATCGCCGCAAAGATCAGTGCGGCCAACACGCCGCCCACGATCTTGCCCGGCTCCAAACCGCCCTGCACATGCACCTGCAACAGAGCGAACACACCCACGATACTGAGCACGTCGGCGAGTGCCGATTCCAGCACCAGCACTGTAGCGGGCTGCTGCGACAGCTTGAGCGCATGTACCAATGGAATAACCACGGCGGGCGATGTACCTCCGAGTATCACACCCAACATTGTCGCCGGCATCACCCCTAGGTCCAGGACATAGATACCGATCCCCGTCACAATCGCGGTGGTCAGCACAAAACACCAGAAGGTCAAAAAGCCCGTGGTCGCGAGCAACTTGCTCAATGTATCCAGATCGAGCGAGGTGCCACTCTCGAACAGGATGACCACCAATGCTATGGTGGCAAGCAGTGAACCGATCTTACCGAAATCATCCGGTGTGACGACGCCGAATACCGGGCCGATGACTATACCCAACAGCATCAACATCAACACATCGGGGATATTGGTCCTGCGAAATTGCAGCGACAGGAAGTGCGCAAAGAAAACGGTTAAACCGATGACGAGTATCGTTTCAGACATTCAAGCAACCTCAAAATATGACGTTTCAATTATACACGGCGCATCCTAACCATCCCGCTCGCACAGGGCATATCAGGAATATGGGGCATACGCTCAGAATGTTATCGCATTCAAAATTCTGGTTTCGGCACGACGCACCCTCTAGAGCTGAAACCAATTCAGCTAGTTCCACGTGGCGCGATTAAAATGCAGCTAAATATTCATTTATCCTGTTATCCACATGCCACGTTATCCCCACTCAATCTGCTGGTTCCGTCGCGATCTGCGTCTGCACGATCACGCCGCGCTACATCATGCCCTTACACAAAGCGAAGCGGTACATTGCGTATTCGTGTTCGATACCGAGATACTTGACCGGCTTGCCGACCGTCAGGATCGGCGTGTTGAATTCATCTGGCACTGCCTGGATGAGCTAAATAGCAAACTACAACTACAAGGTGGCACTTTACGGGTCTTGCACGGAAAACCCGCCAAGTTGATTCCGCAACTGGCCAAGGAACTGAATGTCAGTGCGGTTTTCTGTAATCACGATTATGAACCGCAAGCACTACAGCGTGACGCGGCAGTGGCCAGCGCCTTGGCGCAACGTGACATCGCATTCCACTCTTACAAGGATCAGGTAATCTTCGAGCGATCCGAGATACTCAATGGCTCAGGCAATCCTTACGGCGTATTCACGGCTTACAAGAAGGCATGGCTAAAGAAACTGGATGATTCTTATCTGCGCCCATTTTCCACAGAACGCTATTTTTCAACACTCGCATCCGCAGAGACGCGGCCACTTCCATCATTAAAATCCTTGGGATTCTTTGCAGGAAAACTCGATCTACTAACCATGCCGACGGGAGAAACGGGGGCAGCACGACTGTTCGATGACTTTGGCAATCGTATCGCTCGGTACCACGAAACAAGAGATTATCCGGATGTGAAAGGTGTGTCGTATCTGTCCACACACTTGCGCTTCGGCACGATCTCCATACGCAGTCTGGTGTCACACGCTCACCGTCTCAATGGTGCGGGGGCGGAGACATGGCTCTCGGAATTGATCTGGCGCGAGTTCTACCAGATGCTATTGCACCACCAGCCAAAATTGGCCGAGGGCATGACATTCAAAGCGCAATTCAACGACCTCTCCTTCCCGAATGACGAGAAGAAATTCGCCGCTTGGTGTGAGGCGGGCACCGGCTATCCGCTAATCGATGCGGCGATGCGGCAACTCAACCAGACGGGCTATATGCACAACCGGTTGCGTATGGTCACCGCATCCTTTTTGGTAAAGGACCTGCACATAGACTGGCGTTGGGGCGAGCGCTTTTTTAAAGCTCATCTATTGGATTTCGATCTGGCCGCGAACAATGGAGGCTGGCAATGGTCGGCTTCCACCGGATGCGATGCGCAACCGTGGTTCCGCATATTCAATCCCGTCACACAATCAGAGCGATTCGACCCGCAAGGAAAATTCATCCGCCGTTATGTGCCCGAACTGACTGGCTGTCAGGATAAATGGATACATGCGCCTTGGCTGATGCCAGCCAGCGAACAACAGCGTTGCGGCGTGCAGATAGGGGGCACTTACCCAGCGCCCATCGCCGACCATGCGCTGGCGAGAGCAAAGACGCTAATGCTATTCAAAGCCGCTATCGTTAGGCATCAAACAAGAATAGGCGAAAAAGACTAACCTGCGTGCCACAGCGATCCGTGTGGATTCGTAGAGAATATTCAAGGTTAGAATGCAGGCCTGAATTTGTGTCAGGGTCGGTCGCTCCCGCAACTCACCGACGGACACACTCGAAATAATCTAATGACGCTGCACTTCAAAAGCCGGTGCCGCAGATTTTTAAAGGGGTTAGGTATGCGTCTTATCACTACCATGTTGCTGACTTGCTCATTACTGGGCGGTTGCGCATCGCGCCATGAAGTGGCCTCGACATTCCTTGATATCGATCAAGGTCGCCTGCCAAAATCCGACATCACTTTGCATATTCCAAATCTCGGCCCTTGCACTGACAACCCAGATCGCAGCCTGCACCTTAATTCTGGCCAACCATTGAATATATTGGTACATGGTTGCTTTGGCTCTTCAGGGCAGTTCCGGGGATTGGCTCAGGTAATGGCTTTTCAGGGTCAGCAGACCGCTTGCTTCACTTACGATGATCGTGCCCGTCTCACACTCAGCGCTTCTCAATTGCGCGAGGCCGTTGATACACTCGCGGCACAGACCAATATGCCCAAACTCACCGTGATAGGTCACAGTCAAGGTGCACTGATCGCCCGAAAATCCCTCACCGACCTTCCAACCGCCGGCATCCCGCACCGTCAGACAGAATTGGATCTGGTCACTATTTCCGGTCCCTTCTCTGGCATAGAGTCAGCGCGCACCTGCGGTAGAACTTGGCTGTATCCCATCACTCTGGGGTTGCTTCCTGCTAGTTGTTATTTGGTGACGGGAGCAAAGTGGGCCGACATCACCTATTCCTCGTCTTATATTCTCCAGCCAGGTGATCTGGTTCCGCAAGTTGCACATTATTTGAAGATCGACACTAATGAGCACGGCTCATGCAGGCGCGAAAGAAATGGCCAGTGCGTGGAAAGCGATGATATTTTTTCCCCGTCGGAGCAACAGAACACCAAGCTGGAAAATGATGTGCGCACACTCAGGGTAGAAGTGCGTGCCGGACATGTGGAGATTGTAGGCGATCAGCATGTCGCCCCCACCAAGCTAATCGCTATCCTGCAGCAACAAGGCGTGATCAGTGCAACCGCACCCGACCACTTGTCGGCATTCAATCTCATGCTAGCGCGGGTATATCAGGATGATGACCTGCTGAACAACTTTGCAACTAAAGTTCCTTATCACCCCTAAACATCAAAGCATGAAGGTTGTTGCACGAAGTTGGCGCGGGCCTGCACTCCCGAATTCATAACCTTTACTTAAGGCGACATGCTGACTTACCCGAAACGTGTTAACCGCAAGCCCCATAACCACAATGAGTGTAGCATCCACTTGCGATTAAAGTCCTGATATTGCCGTCAGTCGAAGTCCAGCAATGACTCCATGTTATCCAACCATGCATGATTTTCATTTTGAGGCCTCTCCTCTTCCGACCAATGCCGCGAGATATCGAGCACGAGAGCATTGAACTGCCAGATGGCTTCCTTCAACAACAGGGCATATTCGGCCACGCACTCGGGATCGTCGCCAAAACGCTGCTGTAATCCGTTTGAGTCTTGGGGATTCAGTCCTGCATCCAATAACTCCAGCTTCAACTTGGCCAATCTCACCCACGCAAAATCGTATAGCTCATTGCCACGCGCAGACTCGGCATGCTGCTCAAAATCATGAAACAATTTTGTGACCAGTGCCGCCTGCTCCATAAGATTAGCGGTGTCAGACGTGACGGGGCTACCCTCCGCCTCACCCCAAAGTATGCTCAGATATCCCACTAGCCCGCTACCGTACTGCTTGGAATTTAACTTGAGCATCACCTCCAGCTCATGCCCGCCTCCAATTGCAGTCCGCTGCTCAAAAAACCTTGCCGAAATTTCTGCGATGGCAAGTATCTGCCCGTAACGGCTAATTTTTAGGCCCGACAAACCTCGCGGATAACCTCTGCCATCCATATATTCATGATGCTGCAACACTGCCTCTGCAATCGAACTAGGCAACTCAGGAAATTCGCGCAGCAACATATAGGCCGACAGCGGGTGTGCATAAAGATGCCGCCGTTCCGCTTGATTCATGCGATGCGCCGAGCCGAGAAATGCAGGATCTATGTGTAACAAGCCGATGTCATGGAACAACGCCGCCACGGCCAAATTTCCTTCCTCGGCCAAGCTCATACCATCACAGCGCGCCAAATAAACAGACATGATCAAGATGACCAGACTGTGCTGATATTGATCAGAAAATTTTTCGCGCGCCACTGTCAACTTGAAAGTGAGTGGCAAGGGCAATTGAATCGCAGCGACCAGTTGGCGCAATCTATAGCCCTTATCAAGCATCCCCACCATCTTGACCAGTTTGCTGCTTTTCTGCAGCAGTTCCTGCACATCGCGCCACAGCATATCGGCATCGACCATATTCTCGGCAGAGAGCGACATGTCCAGCGGTTTCAACAACAAGTGCCTCACCAGATGCTGATACAGCGCACTGGTGATACACACACCAGCCGCCACCAACTTGGTTCCATTCCTGGAGTAGATATCCTGACTGGCGACCACCTTGGTGGTATCACCCAGCTCCGTCACCGCACGGATATAGTGTTCATCTTTCGCTGCACTCATAGCTTGGTCTTTGGCTTTACTCATGGACCAGATCTACCGAAATTTGGTTTGTTAAGACGACAACATCCCGCTGTCAGAGCGGTAAGGAATGTTTCCCTGAACACATCAGCCATACACCACCTGAACGTTTTCCGGTTGCAGCAACTCATCCAAATCACGCAACAGGTCATCTTGCAAGGTGACGTTCCATGACTCGCCGAGACGCAACTGGCAGGCCGCGACCGGGTTGCGGTAATAGATCTGCACCGGACACTTGCCCTCGCGGTACGGTGTGAATAGCTTCTTGAGTTGCGCGATATCGGCGTTGCCATTGCAACGCAAGGAAAGCTGTTGCGCAAAGTTGGAACGAGCTTGTGCGTAATCGAACAACTCTTCACCACTCACCCGTACGTTGCCGGAATACTCGTCCAGCGTGGCCTTGCCGCGCACCACCAGCAACTCGTCCACGACGATCCAGGGCCGATTCGCTTCATAGATCTCGTTGAACACGGTGAGCTCGATCTGCGCCGCGCCGTCGTCCAAAGTGACGACGGCCATGCGGCCGCGGCGCGTCTGTTGCAAACGCAGGGAGGATACGATACCCGCCAGCAGCACCTGCACACCACGCCGCCCACCGCCTTGTCCTCCGCCATATCCACCGCCGCCACTGGATTTGCCAACGAACTGCGGCGTCAGATCACTCAGCCTCACCTTGATAAAATTGGACAACTCGTTGGCATACTCCTGATAAGGATGGCCGCCCAGATACATGCCCAGACTAAGCTTCTCGTTGGCCAATTGCTCGCGCAAGGACCAGCGCGGCACATCCTGAGTCTGTTCTATGAGTACTGCATCGGCCTCGTCGTCGCCGAACAAGCTGTTCTGATTGGCAGAGCGCGCCTGCTGGTCGGCGCTGCTCAGCGCGGCATCCAGTGAGGCAAGCTGTTGCGCTCTATGGTCGTTGATGGAATCGAAGGCCCCCCCGCGTATCAGCGCCTCTATGGTGCGGCGGTTGACGATGCGCTTGTCCACGCGGCGACAGAAGTCGAACATGTCCTTGAAGGGCCCACCATTGTTGCGCGCCAACACCATACTCTCGACTGCGGACTCGCCCACCCCCTTCACCGCACCCAGCCCGTAAGCGATGGTCTGCTCGTCCACGGGACGGAAACGGAAGGTGGATGAGTTGACGTCGGGGCGCAAGATAGTCAGCCCCTGCTGCACGGCATCCTGATAGAAGAAGCTGATCTTGTCGGTGTTGACCATTTCCGAGGTCATGGTCGACGCCATGAAAGCGGCGGGGAAGTGACACTTCAGATAGGCGGTCTGATAGGCGACCAAGGAGTAAGCGGCGGCATGCGATTTATTGAAGCCATAGCCCGCGAACTTCTCCATGGTGTCGAAGATCTCGTTGGCCTTCTTCTCGTCGATGTTGTTCTTTTCCGCACCGGCGACAAAGATGCTGCGCTGCTCCGCCATCTCCTCGGCTTTCTTCTTGCCCATGGCGCGGCGCAACATATCCGCGCCACCCAGGGTATAGCCCGCCACCACCTGTGCCGCCTGCATTACCTGCTCTTGATACACCATGATGCCGTAGGTGCTGCCTACCACTTTTTCCAGACAGGGATGCGGGATGATGACTTGCTCTTTACCGTGTTTGCGGTTGATGTAATCGGGAATGAAGTCCATAGGACCGGGGCGATACAAGGCGTTCAACGCGATCAGGTCTTCCAGGCAATCCGGCTTGGCCTTGATCAAGGTGTCCTTCATGCCGCGCGATTCGAACTGAAACACTGCGGTGGTATTGGCGGTCTTGAAGATATCGTCGTAAGTGGCCTTGTCATCCAGCGGGATAAAGTCGATATCGAACTTGGCATGCTCGGGCATCTCGTGCACATAGCGCACCGCCCAATCGATGATGGTCAGCGTACGCAGGCCCAGGAAGTCGAACTTCACCAGACCGATGGCCTCCACGTCGTCCTTGTCATACTGGCTCACCGCCTTGCCGTCCTCTCCGGCTTGCACGTTCTCGGCGCTATACAGCGGACAGAAATCGGTAAGCTTGCCGGGCGCGATCAACACACCCCCCGCGTGCATACCGACGTTACGCGTCAAGTCTTCCAGACGCTCGGCCAGTTCCAGCAACTCGTCCACGCCCTCTTCGTTCTCGATGATAGCGGCGAACTCCGGCTCCATCTCGCGCGCCTTCTGCAGCGACACTGGCTTCACACCATCCAGCGGCACCAGCTTGGAGAGTCGGTCGCATAAACCATAGGGGAAATCCATCACACGCCCGACATCGCGCAGCACGCCTTTGGAGGCCATGGTGCCGAAGGTGGCGATCTGTGACACGCACTGCGCGCCGTATTTCTGCTTCACATAATCGATGACGCGCTCGCGCCCATCCTGACAGAAGTCGACGTCGAAGTCGGGCATGGAGACGCGCTCGGGATTGAGGAATCGCTCGAACAGCAGGTCATAACGCAAAGGATCCAGATCGGTGATGCCCAGGCTGTAGGCGACCAGCGAACCCGCACCAGAACCGCGCCCCGGCCCGACCGGCACGCCGTTGCTCTTGGCCCAGCGGATGAAGTCGGCCACGATGAGGAAGTAGCCGGGGAAGCCCATCTTGATGATGGTCTCGTTCTCGAAGTCGAGACGTGCCTGATACTCCGGCATCTTGGCCGCGCGCACGGCCTGCGTCGGGATAGAGGAAGAGCCATACGCTTGAGCAGTCCTTCCTGACCCTGTTGCCGCAGAAAATCATCTAGGCCGATGCCATTGGGAGTGGGGAAATCCGGCAGACGTGGCTGCCCCAAGGTCAGCGACAGATTGCAGCGTCGCGCGATCTCCACGCTATTCTGCAATGCCTCGGGCAGATCAGCGAACAGCTCCACCATCTCGGCCTGTGTCTTGAAATATTGTTCTGCGGTGAAGGCTTTGACGCGGCGCTTGTCGTTGAGCACATAGCCTTCCGCGATACACACCCGTGCCTCATGCGCCTTGAAATCGTCTGCACTGATGAACTGCACCGGATGGGTGGCGACCACCGGCAAGGCGAGCTGGGTGGCCAATGCCAGCGCGGCAGCAATGTAAGGCTCTTCCTCGGCATGGCCGGTACGCTGTATTTCGATGTAGTAACGCTGATTGAACAGTGCCGCCCATTCGCTGGCATAGACTTTGGCCTGCTGTGCGTTACCCGACAACAGCGCGCTGCCGACATCACCCAGATGCGCTCCCGACAGAGCGATCAGCCCCGCAGTGCCATGGCTATGGAACCACTCGCGACGCAACTCGGCGCGTCCGCGATACTGGTTCTCCAGATAGGCGCGCGACAATAGATCGCACAACAACAGATAACCCTCGCGTGACTGGCATAGCAACAACAGCCGGTGCGGCCGGTCGCGGTCGATTTCGTTGCTGATAAACACGTCGCAACCTAACACCGGCTTCACGCCCTTGCCGCGCGCGGTCTTGTAGAACTTGATGAGACCGAACACATTACTCAGATCGGTCAAGGCCAGCGCCGGCATGCCGTCGGCTTGCGCCGACGCAACTGCGTCAGGAATACGCACCATGCCATCGGCTATGGAGAATTCACTGTGTAGACGCAGATGGACGAAAGCTGGCTGGGACATGAGTGGAAGATCGCAAAAATTCGGCCTGAATTTTACCACCGACTTGCGCGCATTATTTTCGTGAATTTTCAGATGGGGACGAAAAAGACACTTGCATGTTCAGATTTTTCGCAGGCGATTTCTTGCTTTGATTACGCAAAGATTACAGCGAGTGTGGAACGTCTTTACAGACTAGGGAACGCTTAGAAAGCCTTAATGTTCTTTTCCATCCACACGTGGTCGCATCAACATCGGAATGTAGCGACCAACCATCAGTGCGAAGCAAGTGAACCAGCATGCGGCGGCGAGCGCTATCCACAGCGTATAGTCTGCCGGATCGATCAGCGGTGCGCAGATGCGCAACACCAAGGCCAGCATCATGAAATAGAGTGCAGATTTGTCCAGGCTATCGAAGTTTACTTTCCTGCCGGTGTGGCCTTTGCTGATCCTGATCAGCATGGCGGGGATAATCAAGCCCATTGCCCCCAGCGTGAAGACGTGGATAGATAATGAGGCTGATCCGGCCAAATGGCCGGTCAATCTGATGCTTTCTATCAGCAATTGCACGACGACAGCCAGATAGCCCAGATACATGATGGCTATCTCCAGCCGCCGCAACGCCAGTCGTGGCTGCCAATAGGCCAGTCGAATTGCCAAGAGAACAGCCAGCAACAGAGCCCCAGCGGCGGCCAACTGCACGGGCAACAGGCTGGCAAAGACCATCAACAGTGCCAACAGCTTGATGGCCATATTCAACTTGGCGTTCTTCAATAACTCAACCTGGAACGCCGCCTTCATAAAGGCAGAGAGGGTACGTTCCAGCATCACCAGGATCGCCACGCGAAACAGCCCGACCGCCATGCTGTAGCCTAGCTGCGCGTAATCGGCACTGAGCATCAGGTGCTTGGTCAGCAGAAACAAGGGGAGGATGAGCAGGAATAGAAAATTATCGCGATAGGAATCGGTCTTGCGGTTGCGTATCAGTGTCCACAGCAACGCAGCTACGATACTCCCCAGGAATAAATTGTTCGATATATCAAAGAGCGCATCGGGCCATACGCCCTCGAACCACATCCCGACCCGCTCGAACAGCCAGGCCGCCGCCAAGAACATCAGTACCAAGCCATGGTAGCCACGCACCTGGACCCAGTTCTTGGTGGCAGTCAACAGGAAGCCGCCCAACACCGCCCAGCCAAAGCCGAAGAACATCTCGTGTGCATGCCACTGCATCGCGCTAAAGCCATGAGCAGGTGCCACAACCACCCCGGTATAGATAGCCACCCACAATGCCGGCAACATCATTCCAGCCAGCATGGCCAAGATAAAGAACGGGCGAAAACCAACCAGCCATACCGGATGCGATGCGTATCTATTCATGTCTTTGCCCAGTCTTGTTCTGTTCGTGCAATTTGATTTCCAGTGCGGGAAACAGCATGCGTTCTTCGAAACGTACATGTGCAGCAAGACATACGCCGAAACGCTGCAGCGCATCCGCGTCGTTGCGTCGCAGCCCTTCCAGCAAGGCTTGCAACTGTCTATGCTCGGACACAGTGCGATCCGCCAACGACTGCTCCGGTGTTCCTGTCAGCAGCGGCAGCAGTGTCTGCTCCTCGCATAAGAAGTGCGCTGCCAATTCGTCCGCATATGCTTGCAGCGCATTCCGGCAAGCCAGTGCGATCTCATCCCCTGCCAGCGCAGCACGTTCGCACGCTTTTGCCAGCTTGAGTGCGGTGTGATGTTCTCGTGACAAGGGTTGCAGAGCAGCACTTCTTTTCATGGGGTAAGCGTGGCGACATCACGAAACTGTTAGATGCCGCCAAGACGCGATGTTATGTACGGGTGAAATCGATAGCGATATTGCCCGGCTCGCGTGCGACATAGTTAATCGCGATGCCTGCACCGTAGCGTTGCTGCAATTGTGCCAACAGTGGCAGCGGATCGTGATCGTTGACGAATGACATCGTCTCGCCGGCATGTAATGAATCCAACGCGCCAAAGATAGCCGCATGGCGGAAGCGTTTTGCCACGCCACGTGCATCGAATGGGTAGCGCATGTCCGGGTTGATCGCGGCTGAACAGTCGTGTGACATTGGTATCTCCTGAGTAGTGTGTTTGTGTTTCGTGGATGTGCTGGTGATATTCACATTATGTCTGCCAAGGTGCTGCCATCCAGCGTACTAAAGAAGGCATTCTGTGCATTAAAGAATAGTTTTCTGAGTCTGCATTTTGGCATCAGCGGGCACACGTCATTCGTTACGCCTTCTTTCATGCACACGACCAGCGCCAGATTATTTTCCATCAAGCGCACCACAGCCCCCACCGATATGTCCTGTGCTTCCAACGCAAGCCGTATGCCGCCGTTGCGTCCGCGTTCGCTGATGACCAAGTTCGCTGCCACCAAAGCCATGACGACTTTCATCAGATGTGTCTTTGAAATATCGAAAGCCTCCGAGACCTCTGAAATTGTTACGGTATTACTCTTTTTCCCCAAATAGATCAGGGTGCGCAAGGCGATATCGGTAGAAAGATTGAGTTGCATGTTGTAATTCTCCAAACGGAACGAACGCAAGCATCTGCAATAGTTGCGCCTTGATGTAACGCGAATGACACACGCTTCTGCTAGCAATGCTAGTAGGTTTGCATAATACATTCATTTTTGTTGAATGTTACAGATTGCAGGTATATATTCCTCGTCTATACATCATTAGTTGTTTGCCTTAAGACATTGCTAGGATAAGCTCAAGGAAAGCCAGTCCATCATGATAGAGCCCGCCAGTCTCGCCAATTTCTTCACCCTGTTCTTTTCTGCTGCGATGGTGATTATGCTGGGCGCGTTATATGCGCTGCTATTCGCCTACTCACGCCTCAAGGGCGATGCCCGCTTCATGCCGTGGGCCTATCTTTCCTATATCGGACTATTCGTCGCCACCCTGTTCCTGGCCGACGCGGCCAATCTATTGAAGCACCCCTTATGGACAGCCATCGTCGTATTCATGCTGGTGGGGTACCTACTGGCACCTCATGCGATCTGGCATCTGTGTGTGGGTACGCATGCAGAAGAGCACGAAAAAGCAGAACCGTTACCAAGCAAGCATCTTTAAATGTAAAACAAGGGAGAAAACCATGGCGACAAATCAGTGGTGGGCATCCGAGTCATTCTGGCGCAAGACGGCCATCTGGGTGACAGGAGTTTCATTAATCGTGTTGATGATCCTGACGGTAGACACATTGCCGCAGATCACCGCAGGTTCGAAGCGCGTACCGGCGTATTCGGTCATCAACTACCGCATCGATTACGTCTTCGACGAGGCGCGCCATGTCCAGGCACCCGTCATCGGCGTGAAGGAGCCCCTGTTCGGCAAGGAGTTGTCGGAAGCCGAAGCCGAAGCACTGGTGGCGCACGGCAAGCTAACGGTGCAGGCGAAAAACTGCATGGGGTGTCACACCTTGCTAGGTAACGGTGCCTACTACGCCCCGGACTTGACCAAAGCGTGGCTGGATCAGTATTGGGGAACCAAAGAGCTACGCGAAGAACAGATGGTCGAGTTCATCAAAGACCCCTCCAACAAATTGCACAACAGCATCGGTCGCCGCATGCCCAAACTTGCCGTGACGGATGATGAGGCTCATGCCGTAGTCGCATTCCTGAAGTGGATGTCCAGCATAGACACTAATGGCTTCCCCTATAACTTCAAACCTATCGAACAGGAGAATTAATCATGGCGACGACAATTGGAAGGTTGGATAGCGCCAACTTGAATGGCGGCCAGAAACTGGCGGTGAAATATTTCATCGTGGCAATGATCTTGTTCGGTGCGCAGATATTGTTCGGGATGATCGCGGGTCTGCAATATCTCAAACCCGATCTATTCTATGGTGTGCTTGATTTCAGCGTGAACCGCATGGTGCACGTCAATGCCATGATCGTATGGATGTTGTATGGCTTCATCGGCTCGGTGTACTGGATGCTGGAAGAAGAATCGCAGCACGAGGTGGTCGGCCTGAAGCTGGGCAATTTGATCTTTTATGTGCTGACCTCGGCGGTGACCGTGGTGGTGCTGGTATTCCTCTTCGTGCAGATCGGCCCGGGCGAGACTTCCTCGATCTGGCTCATCAACGAAGGCCGTGAATATATCGAAGCACCGCGCTGGGCTGACATCGGTATCGTGGTCAGCGTACTGGTGTTCTTCTACAACGTCGCCGCGACTTTCTCCAAAGGAAAGTACACCGGCATCGCCGGAGTATTGGTGCTCGATCTGCTGGCCTTGTTCGGCATCTATTTCGCGGGCATGTTCTACACCACCAACGTTTCCATCGATCAGTACTGGTGGTGGTGGGTGATCCATCTGTGGGTGGAAGCGACTTGGGAAGTACTGGTCGCCTGCATCATGGCCTACGGCTTGATGAAAGTATTGGGCGTACGTCGCAAGATCGTCGAGACCTGGCTATACATCGAAGTCGCACTGATGTTCGGTTCCGGCATCTTGGGTCTGGGCCATCACTACTTCTGGATAGGGACACCGGAATACTGGTTCACCATCGGCGGTCTGTTCTCGGCGCTTGAACCTATCCCGCTGGTAGCGATGGTGGTGCACGCGGTGTTCGATGCGGGTGCCAAGCACATCAAGAATTCCAACCACCCCACTATGGCTTGGCTGATCGCGCATGCCTTCGGCAACTTCTTCGGCGCGGGCGTGTGGGGATTCATGCATACCTTGCCGCAGATCAACCTGTATACCCACGGCACCCAGTGGTCGGCTTCGCACGGACACCTCGCGTTCTTCGGTGCTTATGCCACAATAATCATCGCGCTGTTCTATCTGGCAGTGCAGAAATGGCGCGGCGACGCATGGATGGCGGGCGACCTGCCGGGCAATGGCTGGAAATGGAAGTGGTCTTTGGGCCTACTGAACATGGGCATGGTCGGCATGACTGTGGCGTTGTTGATCTCTGGCTATGAACAATCGCAGATCGAGCGCGCTATCGGGGGATCTACCTGGATGGGCTACTTCGCTGCTCAAGCACACCCATGGTTCATGCAAGGCATGTGGTGGCGTGAATTGTTCGGCACGATGTTCGCAGCAGGCTTTGTGATCTTGATGTGGGACCTGTGGAGCATAGGCCGGCATGAGACACGGCCGATGCAGGTGGCGGTTTCGCAAGAATAACGCTCTGCGCTTACCGCACAGCAACCTAGCCCCAAAAATTGACAATCAATCTCTCCCCCTCACGATGAGGGGAGACAATGAAAGGAAAAATTATGCGTACCACGTCAAAAATATTTTTAACTCTGGCTTTCTTTATCGCCTGCATTACCAGTGCAAACGCCGATATCGCCTCCAAAACTGATGGCCTGCAACGAGTCACACAGACCTTGGTCGCACCTCCCTTCCTGCCCGAGCATGAGCAAGTCGCCAAAGGTGCTCCCAAGGTCGTGCAGATGCGCATGGTGATCGAGGAAAAACTCCTCAAGGTGAGTCCGGATGCTTCTATCTGGGCGATGACTTTTAACGGCAGCGTTCCAGGTCCCATGATCGTGGTGCATCAGAATGACTATGTCGAACTCACTCTGGTCAATCCAAGTACCAATAGCTTGACGCACAACATCGATTTTCACGCAGCAACGGGGGCACTGGGTGGGGGTGCGCTTACGCATGTTGCACCGGGTGAACAGGTGGTGCTGCGTTTCAAGGCGACCAAGCCCGGCGTATTCGTCTACCACTGCGCACCAGGCGGAATAATGATTCCATGGCATGTGGTTTCAGGAATGAATGGTGCCATCATGGTGCTTCCGCGTGATGGACTCAGAGATGCCCAAGGCAAACAAGTCAAATATGACAGGGCTTACTTTATCGGTGAACAGGACTTTTATATTCCTAAAGACGCTAATGGGAAGTACAAGGAGTATGCGACGCCGCAGGATGGCATGGCCGATATGATGGAAGTGATGAAGACTTTGACACCCTCGCATATTGTATTCAATGGGAGCGTGGGCGCGTTGACTGGCAAGAATGCATTGACCGCCAAAGTGGGTGAGACGGTGTTGTTCATACATGCGCAAGCCAACCGGGATACTCGACCCCACCTGATCGGTGGTCACGCCGACCTGATGTGGCAAGGCGGCTCTTTCAGCGATAAACCAGCAACCAATCTGGAGACATGGTTCGTAGCGGGCGGCTCGGCGGTGGCGATGATGTATCAGTTCAAACAACCTGGCACCTATGTCTACGTCAATCACAACCTGATCGAGGCTGTCCTGCTCGGCGCTGCCGCGCAGGTCAAAGTGGACGGCGAATGGAACAACGATCTGATGGAGCAGTTACAAAAACCGACCGAGATTAAGTAATTAGTTTTTTCCGACAGGCAGGATACCCTCGAACATCAATCTTGCAATTGAGGGGATTCCTGCCGGTTAGCTAGGTATTAGCTGTTTCTGTAGTCAATCTTATGCACACTAAGATTTGCACTTAAGTAAGCTCCCGTCACACGCTCAGCACCTATCTGACGTCATTTTTTTAATCTCTGGCGTACGCCCAGCAAAGAGCTTCTGCCATCAGTAGCATCCTGTTCCATTACAATGGCGCACTTTTTTAGCCCCCTCTTCCCATGACCACACCTGTACGTCTCGCCAAACGCCTAGTCGAATTGAGCGCCTGTTCACGTCGCGAAGCAGAACTGTATATCGCGGGTGGCTGGGTCAGCGTCGATAGCGTCGTGGTGGAAGAACCGCAGTTCATGGTGTCGCAACAACGCGTCGAGTTACATCCCGAGGCTACCCTTACACCTATTGAGCCAGTGACCATGGTGTTCCACCAGCCACCTGCGACAGAGTCTTGCGGCGAAGTGGCCACTCCCACGCTCAGTGCCGAGACGCGCACGGCGGATGACCCTTCCGACATCCATCTACTCAAGCAGCATTTTTTCCGCCTGACGCAATGCACGCCGCTAGAACAAGGCGCATACGGTTTGCTGGTGTACACCCAGGACTGGCGCGTGACGCGCAAACTCAAGGACGATGCGGCCATCATGGAGCAGGAGTATGTAGTGGAGGTGGAAGGCACACTGTCTGCGGAAGGACTCAAACTGCTCAATCACGGCTTGACGTTCAACGGCATCTCACTCAAACCCATCAAGGTCAGCTGGCAGAACGAGCGTCATCTGCGCTTCGCCATCAAGGGCGTCGTCCCCGGGCAGATCAAGCACGCGTGCAGCACGGTCGGCCTGCAAGTCCTCTCCATGAAACGCTTACGCATCGGTCGCGTGGTGATGTCCAGATTGCCGTCCGGGCAATGGCGTTATTTGATGCCGCATGAGCGTTTCTAACCCGACATGAAGACTCCAAAACGCATCCTGCCGCTGGTCGAAGACGGCTTGGTCGACGAGGTCATACGCCAGTTGATGAGCGGCAAAGAAGCCACGGTCTATGTGGTGCGCTGCGGCGATGAAATACGTTGCGCCAAGGTCTATAAAGAAGCCGACCAGCGCAGCTTCCGCCAGAGCGTGGACTACACCGAAGGGCGCAAAGTTAAGAATAGCCGCCGCGCCCGCGCCATGGAAAAAGGCACGAGCTATGGACGCAAGGCGCAGGAAGAGGCTTGGCAAAATGCCGAGGTGGATGCCTTGTACAAACTCGCCGCAGCCGGTGTACGTGTACCCAAACCGTACAACTTCCATGAGGGCGTGTTGCTCATGGAGCTGGTGACCGACAGCGAGGGCAACGCCGCGCCGCGCCTCAACGATGTGGTGCTGAGTGCGGAAGTGGCGCGCGACTATCACCAAGTATCGATCCGGCAAGTGGTGCGCATGCTGTGCGCCGGGATCGTGCATGGCGACCTGTCCGAATACAACGTGCTGGTGGATGCAGATGGCCCGGTCATCATCGATCTGCCGCAAGCCATAGACGCGGCGGCCAACAATCAGGCCAGAAAGATGCTGCTGCGCGATGTCGCCAACATGGCCACCTACTTCGGCCAGTTCGCACCCGAGCTGCTCACCACCGACTATGGCAACGAGATTTGGTCGCTGTATCAGCGCAGCGAACTGCACCCGGACAGTCCGCTGACCGGACACTTCAAGCGCGACGAAAAACCGGTCGACCTGCGCAGCGTGATGCGCGAGATTAGCGACACGCTCAAGGACGAGGAAGCCAGGCAACTGGCACTCAGCTTGCGCGCGAATCCCGGTCAAAAACGCTAACCAGATTGCCCCGCCATTTCATACACCTGCTCGCGCAGCAAGGCACAGAGGGGTCATTCCATTTAATAGAGTAGGGTTATGTTTGACCCTGTTTGGGCATGGGAGTAAGGTGCGCGCCACTTGGCAAAGAAGTCATATCATGAACACGAACAATCCATCATCGGAAGAGAACAAACAAACCGACATCGGGACTTGCGGTGAGTGCGGTCATACCTTCAGAAGAAAATTCAGCCATGAAACGGTCATTTGCGTGCCACATTTAAAAGCCATGCCGACCGACCATTGTGAAGTGTGCGAGCTACATAAACCCAAGAACAAAAAGTAATAAGCGGCTCGTTATTCGCTGATGCAAGACCTCGTATCTGTTTCATCTTACCAAGAATTGCACCCGCAAAAACCACACCGCAGCCCTAGGCAATCACCGCCACATCGAGCCAAAATCCGCGAGCGGCACTGGTAGAATGCGCCACCCAAATCCGCCATCCGCCATGCAGCCCGCTCTCACCCCGCAACACGAAAAAAGACTGCTGCTGACACTCGCTGGCATACAGTTCAGCCATATCCTTGATTTCATGATCATGATGCCGCTGGGCCCGATGCTGATCAGTGCCTTTGGTATCAGCACCCATGAGTTCGGCCTACTGGTCGCGTCCTATAGCTTCAGTGCGGCTTTATCGGGACTCCTCGCCGCCACCTTCGTCGACCGTTTTGAGCGCAAGCGTCTATTGCTTACCGTGTTCGTGTTGTTCGGTCTGGCCTCACTGGCCTGCGGTCTCGCCCCGAGCTATGCCACGCTGATGGTGGCGCGCGCGCTGGCGGGTGCTTTCGGCGGCGTGATGGGCGCGATGGTGCAGACCATCATAGGCGACGTGATCCCCTTCGAACGCCGTGCCGGTGCCAGCGGCATCGTGATGTCGGCCTTCTCCCTCTCCACCATCGCCGGTGTGCCCATCTCGCTATGGCTGGCGAACTGGCTGAACTGGCGTGCGCCCTTCGTGCTGGTGGCGGTCTTGACCGTGCTGTTCATCTTCGTCGGCCAACAGGTATTGCCGCAACTGCGCCACCATATCAGCGCGCAGAAACGCGCCCACCCCTTCGTGCCCATGTTCGACGTGTTGCGCGACCCGAATCACCTGCGCGCGCTGCTCTTCTCAGCGCTGATCATCTTCTCCGGCTTCACCGTAATCCCCTACATCACGCTGTACGCGGTACACAACATCGGCATCACCCAGCACGAGATTCCGTTCATCTACCTGGCAGGAGGAGCGGCGACTTTTTTCAGCGCACGCTTCATAGGCCGGCGCGCCGACCAGCACGGCAAGACCAGGGTGTATCGATTGGTCGCGCTGATCGCCTCTTTGCCATTGCTGCTAGTCACCAACATCACGGCCGCACCGTTGTGGCTATGGCTGATCTACACCACCGGTTTCTTCGTGCTGGTCTCTGGCCGTATGATCCCGGCGATGGCCATCATCACCTCGGCGGCCCAACCGCAGCTGCGTGGCACCTTCATGTCGCTCAACGCCACCGTACAATCGCTGGCGATGGCACTGGCCAGCACACTGGCGGGTTTCATCATCACGCAGGATGAAGCAATGCATATCGTGCATTACGACCGTGTCGGTTTCATCGCACTGACGGCGAACGCGATAGCGATATGGTTCGTCGCCCGCATCGTCATGCACGACCAGCGCGTGGTGGTTGCGAATGTGGCATTGAAGTAGAAAGTGTGGTTCTCGTAACTGAAGTACAACCACTACGCTCAGGCGTGAGCGAGGATGTAACGAACGATGCGCGCACAAAAGAGATTTGGAGCGGGTGAAGGGGATCGAACCCTCGTATGCAGCTTGGGAAGCTGCCGTTCTACCATTGAACTACACCCGCGCAAGCGGCGATTCTACTTGGCTGATAGACTTTACTCAACTTCATCATTAACTGGGAACCGCAACCGTGAATAGATCCTCTCCTCCAGAATTCCGCCATACACCGCTCGGCTTCGTGATCAGATTGGCTGCGGTGGTCATGACATCGGAATTCCTCATCATGTTACTAATCCGCTTTGTTCTGGGGCCTAAACTGCAACATGATCTCAACAACGCTTTCTGGAACTATGCCGATGCCTTGCTGCTGACCATCACTATCGTTCCCGCCTTGTTCTATCTGGTCTTGCGTCCGATGGAAGCGCAACAAAATTTGCTCAAGAGACAAAATATCGAACTCAATCAGCTCGCCGCCCGGTTACGCGAGAATGAGAGCCTCTTACAAGCTCACCATGAACAGACTCTGGGAAGGATGCAAGGCATGATAGAACTTGAGAAGCTCTCCGCGCTGGGCATCATGGTGGGCGGGGTCGCGCATGAGATCAACAATCCGCTGATGGGCATTTTGAACTATGTCGAATATGCCCAAGATAAAGCCACGGACCCCAGATCGCAGGAAGTTTTGGGCAACGCCCTGCATGAGATCCATCGCATCAAGAAGATCGTGAGCAATATGCTGGTGTTCATACGCCCCAACGACACACAACTGGAGACCTGCAGCGCTCATGAGGTCGTGACGCGCACCCTCACCCTGCTCGAGGTTCAACTCAAAAATAGTGCCGTCCAGATACAGGTCGATATCGCCTCGGATCTGCCACCGTTGCGGTGCGACGCGGGCAGCGTGGAACAAGTGCTGGTGAATTTATTGCTGAACGCCCGCGATGCGCTGGCGGGCCAGACAGAACAACGCATCCTTATCGAGGGCCGGCATGAGCAAGGGCAGGTCTTACTGTCGATATGCGATACCGGCCCAGGCATTCCCGAGCCCCTCCAAAACAAGGTCTTCGATCCTTTCTTCACCACCAAGCCGGTCGGCAAAGGAACGGGGCTGGGGCTCTCCGTTTCGCGCCAATTGCTGGAAGCGGCAGGCGGGACGATAAACCATTACCCCAGAGATGGTTATGGCTGCTGTTTCCGTGTAGTATGCGCGGCAATCAAAAAACCTGAGTGAGATGTCGCGATGCCACAAAAGATATTGGTGATAGACGATAATGCCGCCGTGCGCGGCTCGTTCCAATTGGTGCTGGGCGAGATGGGCAACATCGTGCAGTTGGCTGAGAGCGGCTTGCAGGGCATCGCGATGGCCCAGGCGGAACGGCCCGACCTGATCTTCCTCGATCTGAAGATGCCGGGCATAGACGGGGTAGAGACACTGCGCCGCCTGCTGGCGCTGGATAACACGCTCAACGTCTATATCGTCACCGCCTTTTCACAGGAATATATGAGCGACCTGAAACGCGCGCAGGACGAGGGACTGACGTTCCAGTTGGCCAACAAACCCCTGTCATCCAACCAGATCCGGCATATCGCCCGCTCGTCGCGCAGCCTAAACAATACGAATCAGGAGCTGCATAAGATCACGCTGACCCTGTATGTCGTCTCCATAGACCCCGGGGTCAAGGCGACCATCCAAAAGCTCAGCAAAGCCCTGGCGGAAATCTATCAGCCGGGCTACTGGACGTTAAATCTGGTGGAAGTATTGGGCATGCCGGAGAAGGCCCTGGAAAAAGACGTGTTCGCCACCCCCATGCTGGTACGCGAAGTGCCCGAGCCGATCCTGAAACTGCTCGGCGACCTGTCCAAAATGCATTCGCTGATAGCCGCCATCACCGCCCAGAATGGCAACCAAAGCGGCACGATTGTGATGTGACCGCAGGCCAGCGCTTAAACGTGAACGCATCCACCTCAACATGAACACCCATATTGCCAATCTGGAACTCATCCTCGATACCATCACCGACGGCATCGTGGTGGTAAATGGCAAGGGCATCGTGTTGTATACGAACCACGGCGCCGAGTTGATATTCGGGCGCGGCGATCTGCTCGGCAAAGAGCTGGGGGTACCGCTAATTTCTACAAGTGCGGTACAGGACATCAATCTCATCCGTGCCAGCGGTATAGGCTGGGCTGAGCTGCGATCCACGCCTATCACTTGGGAAGGTCACGCCGCCTATGTGATAGGCGTACACGACATCACCGAACGCGTAGCGGCCGAGGCAGAACGGCGCATCGCCGCCACTGCTTTCCAATCCCAGGTCGGGATGATGATCACCGATGCGCAGGTGCGCATCCTGAAGGTGAATCATGCCTTCACCGCCATCACCGGCTACGAGTTGCAAGATGTCGCGGACAAGAGTCCGAGCATCCTCAGCTCGGGCATGCACGGTGCGAACTTCTACATCGACATGTGGGTTTGCATTAATCGCACCGGCACCTGGAACGGCGAGATATGGAACCGGCGCAAAAATGGCGAGATCTATCCCGAACATCTCACCATCACCGCCGTCCGGGACAGCCAGGACCGCATCACGAATTATGTGGGTGCCCTCACCGACAGCACGCAACGCCAGCAGACACTGGAGCAATTGCGCCTCACTGCCCGCCAACTGACTATCGCCAACGCGCAGATCGAGGAGGAACGTTCACTACTGGCTGATCGAGTAATGGAGCGCACCGCCGAATTGATTTTTGCGAACCAAGCCAAAGACTCCTTCCTAGCCACCATGAGCCACGAGATACGCACCCCACTGGCGGGACTGATGGGCATGATGGAGCTACTCGACCTGTCCCAACTCAATGACAAACAACGCGAGTTATTGCATGCCGCACGCGGCTCCAGCAGCGGGCTGTTACGCATCGTCAACGACATCCTCGACTGGTCCAAGATAGAAGCAGGGAAACTGGAGTTATCTCCCGAAACAAACCGGATTCGAGACACGCTGCAAGGTGCTCTCGATACTTATTCGCAACTAGCGGTCGACAAGGATATCCAAATCACGCTGGAGATCGACTCCAGACTGGCAGATTCGCATCACTTCGATTCCTTGCGCGTCTCACAGATCATCAACAACTACCTCAGCAACGCCATCAAATTTACCGCACGCGGCAGAGTGCAGGTTCGCGCCGAATGGCTGGGGCATCTCAACGGTTGCGATGCTGTCCGTTTTAGTGTCAAAGACAGTGGTGTCGGGATCAGCCTCGAGCAACAATCCCGTCTGTTCCAACAATATGAACAAGCCAGTGCCGATACCGCCCGCATGCATGGGGGCACCGGACTGGGCCTATCCATCTGCCGCAAGTTGGCCGAAATGATGGGTGGTTTTCTCAGCGTGGCTAGCGTTCCAGACAAAGGTTCCACTTTCAGCTTCACAGTCGACCTGCCCGTAAGCGAACATCCATCAGCCGATGTAAGCCCCAGCTCGCCAGACTACGCCAGCGACATCAGCCCGCTTGTAGGCGCAGGGAAAGTGGTCACCGTACTGGTGGCTGATGACCACCCCATCAATCGTATGCTGCTCAAGCAACAACTCGATGTGCTCGGACTGCGCGCGGATACTGCGCCCGATGGCATGGTCGCCTTCACGATGTGGCAGAACGGTCGATACGATCTCGTCATCACCGATTGCCACATGCCCAAGATGGACGGTTTTGAACTCGCACGCAATATCCGCGAGGTGGCACTTCAGTCGGGCAAGAAATGCATCCCCATCATCGGCTGGACCGCCAATGTCTTGTCCGAGGAGTTTGAGAATTGCATTGCGGCGGGCATGGACGACATGCTGACCAAGCCAGCCGAACTCGCCGATATGCGTGAGATGCTAAAGAAGTGGCTGGAACAGAGCGGTGTGCTGAACCCTCTCACCAGCCACTAGATCCTTCCGGTACTGCATCCCCCGGAAACCGACCCACCCATGCACACTCGGCATTTGTCCTCGGGTTGAGTATTGCCATCATCCCACGTAAAATCGCACGCTTCGCGGTTATGTTCGCAGACCGTGGCGGCAATGTCTCAAGCCGCATAGGCAACATCAATCACCCCCTAATCTAATTCACTAGCAGAACAAATGTGATCTCTTTAAGCATCAACGGCGCGACCCGCCAATTTACCGCACCCCTCAATGTCGCCGCATTGATAGAACAATTGGGCTACACCGGCAAGCGCATCGCGCTGGAACGCAACGGCGAGATCGTGCCGCGCAGCACTTATATGGACGTGCAACTGGCTGACGGTGACCGACTGGAACTGGTGGTGGCAGTGGGCGGCGGCTGACCTCACGTTCCCCTTGATAGCCAGCGATTTGTCAGCTGGCTGGCTTAGCCGAAGGGCATGAGAAACTAGCAGGTGGTTGGACAAACTCACCACGAACGGTTAAGAAAATCACCCATCAAGTACAGAACACTTGGAAAGTAGGACACGAAATGAACGACCAATTAGTCATCGCCGGAAAATCTTACGACTCGCGTCTGCTGGTAGGCACCGGTAAATACAAAGACTTTGCCGAGACACGTGCCGCATTGGATGCCAGTGGCGCAGAGATCGTCACGGTAGCGATACGCCGCACCAATCTTGGCCAGAACGCCAACGAACCCAATCTGCTCGATGCCGTGCCGATGTCCAAGTTCACCTATCTGCCCAACACCGCCGGCTGCTATAGCGCGGAGGATGCGGTGCGCACGCTGCGTCTGGCGCGCGAACTGCTGGACGGTCACAGCCTGGTAAAACTGGAAGTGCTGGGTGACCCGCAATCGCTGTACCCAAACGTGATCGAGACCATCGCCGCCGCCAAGACACTCGTCGCCGAAGGATTTCAGGTGATGGTCTACACCTCGGACGACCCCATCATCGCCAAGCAGCTGGAAGACATCGGCTGCGTGGCGATCATGCCGCTGGCCTCGCTGATCGGTTCGGGCATGGGCATCCTCAACCCGTGGAATCTGCAACTCATCATGGATAGAGTAAGCGTGCCGGTTATCGTCGATGCGGGCGTGGGCACGGCTTCAGATGCTGCCATCGCCATGGAGCTGGGTTGCGCGGGCGTGTTGATGAACACCGCCATCGCTGGGGCTAAGAATCCGGTGCTGATGGCATCGGCGATGAAGAAAGCCACTGCTGCCGGACGCGAAGCTTTCCTGGCCGGACGCATGCCCAAGAAACTGTATAGCGCCAGCCCCAGTTCACCCACCACCGGCATCATTTCAGCCAAACAAGGCTAGTAAATTACGTTCGTGCTGATAAACAGCGACTTGCCAGCTGGCTGGCTTAGTCGAATGGCTATGTCCAAGCATGAACACTTTTTTCTTGTTGCCGCTCGCCCTTAGACTAGCTTAGGGCGAACGATTTAAGTGATCACATGACCGATACCATAGAACCAGGCAATCGCCACATCCGCAGCTTCGTACGCCGTCAGGGCCGTGTCTCGCCGGCGCAAAGTCGCGCAGTCGAGACACTGTTGCCGCGCTTCGGCATTCCTTATGCCGCACACGCGCTAGACCTGACGCAGGCTTTTGGTCGCAGCGCGCCCAAAATACTGGAGATCGGTTTCGGCATGGGCGACAGTACCGCGACCATCGCGCTGGCGAATCCCGAGAACGATTATCTGTGCCTGGAGGTACACACGCCGGGCGTGGGCAATCTGCTCAAGCTCATTGAAGCTCAGCAGATCAATAACATCCGCATCATCCAGCACGATGCCGTGGAAGTGTTGCGCGACATGCTGGGCGACGCCTCTCTGGACGGCGTGCATATCTTCTTCCCCGACCCTTGGCACAAGGCGCGTCACAACAAGCGCCGTTTGATACAAACACCCTTTGTGGCAGGTCTGGTGAAAAAACTCAAGCCCGGCGCTTACCTCCATGTCGCGACCGATTGGCAGGACTACGCCGAGCAAGTATTGCGCGTCCTGAACGAAGAGCCCTCGTTACAGAACACCGCTGCCGATTACGCTCCCCGCCCCGACTACCGGCCGCTTACTAAATTCGAGAAGCGCGGTATTAATCTGGGGCACGGCGTGTGGGATCTGGTGTACAAAAAAGTCGTATAGTGCATTCCTCTGACTAAGGGGGAGTACATCATGATCTACTCAGGAAGTTGTCACTGCGGTCACATTGCTTTCGAGGTCGAAGGTGACCTGCACAGCGTCAAAGAATGCAACTGTTCCATCTGCCACCGACTCGGCGCATTGCGCTGGTTCGTGCCGCGCAACCAAGTACGATTCCTTACGCCCGAAAGCAATCTTTCCACCTACCAGTTCGGCAAGAAATCCATACGTCATCATTTTTGCGCACGATGCGGCTGCGCCCCTATGGGCATCGGGTCACATAACGGCGTGGAGATGTTCAGCATCAATGTGCGTTGCCTAGAGAATGTGGATATATCGGCCCTCAAGATCAAGCAAGTAGACGGGCGCAGTTGGTGAAGACTGCGTTTGAACTGCGTCGCATCAGGCTTACCCGAGTAAACCGCTAGGTCATGCAAATAATATCTAGGCCTTCGCAATGCTTGAGCTCATGATTTTCATGGTGCTAGACTGTCCGCTCGCGTAACTCTAGAGGTGACTGAAATGAAAGCATTTTTGCTCTTGATATATTGCATAGTATTTATTCTCTCAGCCCAAGCTTGGGCTGCTTCGGACAGTCAGAGTTGTGAGGCCAGAAGTCAGCAGCTGCGCGGCGCGGCCAAAGAGAGCTTCCTCCGCTCCTGCCTGTCGCAGACTTTGGCGCAAACCAGTTCTCCAGAACATGTCAGGGCGACTACTGCACAGGAAAAACGCAACACGTGCGAACAAAATGCCAAGAACATGAGGCTGGAAGGCGGCAAAAAAGCCGGGTATCTCAACGATTGCATGAATACCAATGTGGCTGCCAACGAGGCAAGAAAGGCCGGCATGCAAGATCGCCCGATCGCCGACAAATCACCGAGCCACCCCAAAGCACAGGCCGTGGCGAAGCAAAAACCTGCAGCTGACAAGCAAGCCAGTAAGCATACTGCCAAAAAGAAAACTGATGCCAAACCAAAAGTCAGCCTGAAGGCTTGCTCCAAGCAAGCCACTCAACAGAAACTCAAAGGCAAGGAACGCACGCAGTTCATCCACGACTGCCGCAAGGGATGATCCACTGCAACGCTTCAGGCTCGCCGATACAAGTCGGCGAGCCATTATTTTTTGTCGCTTAAGAATATCTCCAGCAAGTCATTCAAAAAGCGCTGTCCCATGGGTGTCGGTGCGATGCGCTGATGATCTCTGAACAACAAGCCACGCTGCTGCGCCTCGTTCAATTCGCGCTGTATAGACAATAAAGACAAACTGGTGCGCTCATTAAACAGCGTGGCGTCGAAGCCTTCGTTCAAACGCAACGCGTTGAGCATGAATTCGAAGGCCAACTCATCGCGTGGCACTTCATGCTCGCTTTGTATAGGCGCATCTTTTGCAGTTTGCTGCAAATAAGCCTGCGGCTGTTTGTAGCGCACCTGACGAACGATCTTGTCTGGAAAACTCAACTTGCTGTGCGCCCCTGCACCGATCCCCAGATAGTCGCCGAACTTCCAATAGTTAAGATTGTGTTTGGCGCGCCGCCCCGCTTGCGCGAAAGCGGAGGTCTCGTAATGCTCGTAACCGTGCCCGGCCAATAGCTCCTCGATATGCTGTTGCATCTCACTACTGGCATCGTCATCAGGTAAAGACGGTGGATTGCGATGAAACAGTGTGTTGGGCTCCAGCGTCAGGTGGTAACAAGAAAGATGATCGGGAGCAAAGGACAGCGCATCTTTCACATCTTGCAGCGCTTGTTCGAGTGTTTGATCGGGCAGGGCGTACATCAGATCGAGATTGAAGTTATCGAAATGCTGCCGTGCGATCTCAATAGCCCGACGCGCCTCGTCCGCAGTATGGATGCGCCCCAAAGCCTGCAGATGGGTGTCATTGAAGCTCTGTATCCCCATGGATAGACGATTCACCCCCGCGTCACGGAATGCCGCGAACTTGTCCGCCTCCACCGTGCCGGGGTTGGCCTCCAGAGTGATCTCGGCATTCAGGTCCAAAGGCAGCAACATCCTCACGTTGCGCACTATCTCGGCAATCGCCGCACCACTCAACAAACTGGGCGTGCCACCACCGAAGAACACGGTATACACCTTGCGCCCCCATATCTGCGGCAAGGCCAACTCCAACTCCCTTACCAGGGCGGCTACGTATTCCTTTTCCGGAAATTCTCCACGCGCCTCATGCGAATTGAAGTCGCAATAGGGGCACTTACGCACACACCACGGGATATGGATATACAGCGAGAGCGGCGGCAATGCCTGAAAGCTTAAGGCTTGCGACTTCAGCGAGACCGGTTGAAGAGGATGGATGATCATGGGTAGGCGCGCTTCAAACCGATCTGGATCGGCACTGACTGGCGGAGGGAGGGCTAATGATGGGCGCACACCCTACCAAGCAAGTGCCTATCGGGCAAGCTCTGCGTATCCGACCGGTTGATACTAAACTTTACCCAGTCAAACTTAAATGGCATTTTGTGTCTTACAATGGCAGTCCGCTACCGCATCATCGGTGCGATACCTGTCCATAGCGAATCAACGGTTTGAGGGGAAGGATATGACCCACTCTCCAGAAACACTCCAGATACTGCGCTCTGCCACGCTGTTCCATGGCGTGCCCGAAACCGTACTCGCCCAACATTTCAGCAAGTCCGAGCTCACCCCCCTACCCTCCGGTCAAGTGCTGCTGGTTCCCGGACAAACCAACGGCACGATATATATCATCCTTTCCGGACGACTGCGCGTGCAGACCCAAGCGCATGACATCGAGCCTATCGCCATCCTCGGCCAGGGAGAGTGTGTCGGCGAGATGTCAATGCTCGGCGACGCGCCGGTCTCGGCTTATGTCATTGCAGCCACGCCCTGTAATCTGCTGGCGATTGAGCATGCCGACATGTGGGAGTTGATCAACAGTTACCACGCGGCCGCACATAACATGTTGAACATATTGACCAGCCGCATACGCAGCACCAACCGAATCGCGGCGGAGAATCTGGAGCGCGAACTGGGCTTCTCAGGTGAGGCCCCGGTCGACGAACTCACCGGCCTGTTCAATCCGCAATGGATGCATGCAAAATTGGCGCGACATTTGTTGCGTAGCCTCGTGGGAAAAAGACGCAGCTGCCTGTTGTTAGTGGAGATGGACAATCACACCGAATTCATTCAGCACTATGGCCAACTGGGTGGGGATCAAGCCTTGCGCAGCATCGCCTACACTATGCTGTCCTGTCTGCGCCCGGATGATCAAGCCGGGCGACACAACGGGGCAAGATTCGCGATCTTCCTGCCAGACACCTCGCTAGCTGATGCCTGCACAGCGGCCGAAAGGCTGATGGCAGACATCGACAAGTCATTGGTGGTATTGCCCAGCGGCGACTCTCTCCCTGCCATCACGGTCTCGATAGGCCTCAGTGCAGCGCATATGGACGATACCCTAGAGAGCCTTTATGCACGTGCAGAAAAGGCTTTGCGCCTCGCCCGGGAACAGGGTGGCGACGATATCAGGTCGATGTGAGAGGGGGGATTGCGTACTGCCTCCCTCTAGGCCAGACCACGCAGAGAAAAGCAGCAGAGTAGTTTATTTTGCGCGGCTGTAGCGTGCCGTAAAGCTGGCTTTGCCTAGTGCATTGCCGTGGATCATAAAGCCGGTCAACGCGGCAGTCGCATCTGCCGGAACTTCAAGCTTATCGGTCTTCAATGCATAAACCGTGAATATATAGTGATGCGGCCTATCGCCCTTTGGTGGGCAAGTGCCACCCCAAGCAGCCACACCGTAATCGATACGATTCTGCACGGCGCCACTCGGCAGGGTGGTGCTGTTCAGGTCACCCGCACCGGCTGCCAACTCGTTCACATCGGCAGGGATATTGATCACCATCCAGTGCCACCAGCCGGAGCCGGTAGGCGCATCTGGATCGTATACCGTCACGGCAAAACTCTTGGTGCCTTTGGGCGCACCGCTCCATTTGAGCGCAGGGGATTTATTCAGACCGGAACAACCGAAGCCGTTGAACTCGAAACTCTTGGGGATACTACTGTTGGCCTTGATCTCGGGGCTGGAGAGTTTGAAATTCGCGGCGTAAGTCGATACTGCGACAGCAGACAACACGATGCCTAGCAAGATGCGTTTCATGACGATACTCCGTAGTAAGAGTGGGGATGTGATTCTATATCCAAAACCGGCACAACACTTAACAGCCTTGTCGAGCTCGAGGGAGTTATCAAACGTTCTGCAACTTCCCCATCAGCACTTTGATAGCCTTGCCTCTATGGCTGATGGCGTGCTTTTCGTCATGCGTCAGCTCTGAACACATCTTGCCCAACTCCGGCAACCAGAACAGCGGGTCGTAGCCAAAACCGCCCGCGCCGCGCGGCTCGCGTGCGATCTCACCATGCCACTCGCCTTCGGCGATGAGTGGTTGTGCATCACCGGCAGAACGCATCAGCACCAGCACACAGGTGTAGTGGGCACGACGATTGGTATGCGTCTTCATGGCTTCCAACAAAGACTTGTTGTTACGCTCATCGGACAGCGGGTAACCCGAGAACCTCGCGGAGATGACGCCGGGCATGCCGTTAAGGGCATTCACGCAGATACCCGAATCATCCGCCAGCGCAGGCAAACCGCTTTCACGACTGACATGACGCGCCTTGGCCAACGCGTTCTCGATAAATGTCAGATGCGGCTCCTCCGCCTCTTTGATGCCGAGTTGCGCCTGCGTCACCACCTCGATACCGAGTGGTGCCAGCAGCGTTTGGAATTCGGCCAGTTTGCCGGGATTGTTGGATGCGATGACGAGTTTTTTCATTGCGTGTTAAGTCCGTTCGCCCTTGGCTTGTCGATGGGCCGTAATCATATTGCGCTCATGGTTCGACAAGCTCATCACGAGCGGAGACCTGACATCTCGCTAATTCTGTAACGCCTTGCGTTGCATTCCTATCAAATCACTGATGCCGCCCTGCGCCAGATCGAGCAAGGCATTCATCTCGATACGGCTGAAAGCATGCCCCTCTGCCGTGCCTTGTACTTCGACGAAGTGACCATTACCCAGCATCACCACATTCATATCGGTATCGCAGGCAGAATCTTCGACATAATCGAGATCCAGCACCGGTGTGCCCTCATAGATACCCACCGAAATGGCAGCGATAAAATCGGTGAGCGGCGTCTCCACCAGCACACCCTGTTGCAGCAAGCCGCTCACCGCATCGTGCAGCGCCACGTACGCGCCGGTGATGCTGGCGGTACGGGTGCCCCCGTCGGCTTGAATCACGTCGCAATCGATCTGTATGGTGCGCTCGCCCAGTTTTTTCAGATCGACCACGGCGCGCAAGCTGCGCCCGATGAGGCGTTGTATCTCCTGCGTGCGGCCGGACTGTTTACCCTTGGCCGCCTCACGGCTCATGCGACTGCCAGTAGAGCGCGGCAACATGCCATACTCCGCGGTGACCCACCCCTCGCCACTGCCCTTCTTGTGCGGTGGGACACGCTCTTCCACGCTAGCGGTGCAGATTACCTTGGTGTCGCCACACTCAATCAACACCGAACCTTCGGCGTGCTTGGTGTAATGGCGAGTAATACTGATGGAGCGAAGCTGGTTGGGTAGTCGGGAACTGGGGCGCATGGTTGAGAACCGGAGAATAGTGAGTGGGAGTTGGAAAGTATTGGAGAGAACTTAGCTGATCTCCAGCTCGTGGCTGACGGTGTCTTCAGTAGCATGATCATGCTGATCATCCCCCCACGCAACCGCCAGACCGGTGATGTTGTCGGAATGACCGCTTTCACGTTCAAAGGCCCGCACCATCAGATTTTCCAGAGATTTGGCCAAAGGCAATAGCACGAAAGACTCGGCGAGTTCCTGATCGGTAAAAGGGCCCCATAGGCCGTCGCTGCCTAACAGCAGGACGTCACCCTGTTTCATGTCCATAGGGGTAGCCGACTCGACGTAGAACAGATCCTCGATGCCACCCAGACAGTTGGTAATCTGGTTGCGGCGCGGATGGACACGCGCTTCCTCTTCTGAAATCACACCCCAGTCAAACCATTGCTGCACCATGGAGTGATCACGGGTGCGACTCAACACCGCGTTGTCACGCAGCAGATACAGGCGCGAATCGCCAGCATGCGCGACATACACCTTACCGTCCTGAAGCAGCGCCACTACACAAGTCGTACCGGGAAAACCGACATCTTTGTCATGGGGCAGTTGCATGATACGGTGATGCGCATGGCGCATCGCTTCGGTGAGGAAGGCCTGGGGATCAGCGAACTTGGGCTCTTCATGCTGCGCGAACAGCTCGACAAAAGTCTCTGTCGCCAGGCTCGCCGCCAATTCGCCATGCAGATGCCCGCCCATGCCGTCCGCCAGCACCAGCAGCAACGCTTCGTTACGATAGGCGTACGCAACCCGGTCTTGGTTGTATTTGCGGTCGCCTATCAAACTGGCTTGGTGTACGGAAAATTTCATGTATGGGAACGGCTTAAGGCATGCTTACAAGTCGATTAAGGCTGCAATCGTAATATAATGCGCGCCTGCCGCCCAGTGCTTTATTTAGCGCCCCAGAACCCTCACCACCATTTGGAGTTATCGATGATTCTCAGCATGACCGGCTACGCCAACACCAGCGCGGAATATTCCAGCGGCTCCCTAAGCGTGGAACTGCGTGCGGTGAATCACCGATATCTGGACATCCAGATGCGCATGCCTGATGAGTTGCGTGGCTTCGAGGGGCAGATGCGCGAATTGATCAGCGCACAATTGCAGCGCGGCAAGGTGGAATGCCGCATCAATTATGTGACCCGCAACACACCAGGCCGTAGCCAACTCAATCACGACCTACTGGTACAACTGGCCGCATGGAACCAACAAGTACAGAACGTCATTCCTAGCTCGACCAGTCTCAGCGTAGCCGATGTGTTGCGTTGGAACGGTGTGCTGGAAGTGCCCAAGGACGATGAGGACGGCTTGCGCTCCACCCTGTTCGAGCTTCTTACACGGGCTCTGCAGGAGTTCTCCTCCAGCCGCGCCCGAGAAGGCGCGAAGCTCAAAGATTTCCTGCTGCAACGTGTGGACAAGATCGAAGCCTTGCGAGTTGCTGTGATGCCCAACGTCCCCGCAGCCATCGCCGCCTATGAGCAGAAGCTCATCGCGCGTCTGCGCGACGCGCTGCAGAACACCGATGATGAGCGGGTGCGCCAGGAGATCGTGCTGTTCGCCAGCAAGATAGATGTGGACGAGGAATTATCAAGGCTGGCCAGCCATCTCACCGAGATGCGTCGCATCCTCACTCAGGGCGGCGCGGTGGGCAAGCGCCTGGATTTCCTGATGCAGGAGCTTAACCGCGAAGCCAATACACTGGGTTCCAAATCAGTGGATGCCGAAGTATCGCGCAACGCCATGGAGATGAAGATACTCATCGAGCAGATGCGCGAACAAATCCAGAACCTCGAATAAACACCACTCATCATGAAACCCTATAACCTTTCCGCTTGGGCGCTCAAGCATCAGGCCATGTTGCTATACGCGCTTTGTGCGCTGCTGCTGGCCGGCTGCTACTCCTACACCCAATTGGGACAGAAGGAAGACCCTGACTTCACCTTCAAGGTGATGACCGTCACCCTGCGCTGGTCCGGCGCGACCGCGACCGAGATCGAGCAGCAGGTGGTGGACCGCATCGAACGCAAGCTGCAGGAGACTCCCTGGCTGGACAATGTGAGTAGCTATTCCAAGGCCGGCGAGGCGGTGCTCTACATCACCCTCAAGGATGCCATGCCGCCCGCCGAACTGGACAAGTCATGGTATAGGGTGCGCAAGACACTGGCCGATTTGCGCGCCGGCATGCCGGAAGGGGTGAGCGAGCCCATCATCAACGATGACTTTGGCAACACCGCCAGCGCCATCTATGCCTTCACTTCCGGCACACTGGACTATGCGCAATTGGCCGCACAGGTAAATATCGCGCGTGACGAGCTGCTCACGGTCGCCCATGTCAGCAAGGTCGTGATGCTGGGCGCGCAGGCGGAGAAGATCTATATCGAATTCTCCAGCCAGAAGATGGCCGCGCTGGGCATAGACCCGCTGCAAGTGGCCGCGGCGCTCAAGGCACGTAATGCCATGGAGCCAGCCGGCGCGGTGATATCGCATTTCGACATCACCCGCTTGCGTGTCAGCGGCGACTTCAAATCACTGCGCAGCATCCAGGACATCGGCATCCCCGCCAACGGCAATATCTATCGTTTGGGGGACATCTGTCATGTCTATCGAGGTTATGCCGACCCCGCCTCTTTCAAGGTCCATAGCATGGGCAAGCCCGCCATCGCACTGGCGGTATCGATGTCCGAGCAGGGCGATGTGACGCGCTTGGGCAAAGACCTGACGCGCGAAATGACGCACCTCAAGAGTCGCCTGCCTGCCAGCATCCAGATACGTCAGATCGCGGACCAATCGGTGGTGGTTCAGCGCTCGATAGATGAATTCATGTACGTCTTGCTGGAAGCGCTGGCCATCGTTCTCGCCGTGAGTTTCCTAAGCTTGGGCGCGCGCGCCGGCTTGGTGGTCGGCCTGTCCATTCCCTTGGTGCTGGCCGGTACTTTTCTGGTCATGCATCTGTTTGGCATTGATCTGCACCGCGTCTCGCTGGGCGCACTCATTATCGCGCTGGGCTTGCTGGTGGACGACGCAATGATCGCTGTCGAGATGATGCAGGTGAAACTGGCGCAGGGCTGGAGCAAGTTGCATGCGGCGAGCTTCGCCTATACCAGCACCGCCTTCCCCATGCTCACCGGCACCCTGATCACGGCTGCCGCTTTCCTGCCGGTGGGACTGGCCAAATCTGCGGCGGGTGAATACACCTTTTCTATCTGTGCCGTGGTCGGCATCGCGCTGCTAGTCTCCTGGCTGGTGGCGGTGATCTTCACCCCCTACATGGGACACCGCTTGCTGCGCGCCCACACACACACTGCTGAAGACCTTTACCAGCGGGGCTTCTACAAACACTTCCGCTCACTGCTGCGCACTTGCCTGCATTACAAGAAGACCGTAGTTGCCGTCACGTTGGCAATATTCCTGCTTGCGGTAGCCGGTTTCGAACGCGTGGAGCAAGCATTCTTCCCCCCTCCGAGCGCCCCGAACTATTGATGGACGTGTGGTTACCCGAAGGCAGCACCTTCAGCGCCACCGAAGGACTGACCACGGAATTGGAGAAGAAGCTCGCCGGCATACCCGGCATTGTCGATTACACCAGCTATATCGGCGGAAGCACGCCCCGCTTCTATCTTCCGCTGGATCTGTCACCACCCACGGTGAACTATGCGCAACTGGTCATCACCGCACACGACACCGAAGCGCGCGAGGCCGTGCTACGCCAAGTGCGCCAAATGCTGGACGCGGACTATGCAGACATGGGCATACGCATCTCGCGGCTGGAGAACGGCCCACCTGTCGGTTATCCGGTGCAGTTCCGCATTCTGGGCGAGGACCCACAGACCCTCTATAGCATCGCTCAACAGGTGGAAGCTATCGTCAAGCAGAATCCGCACACCAAGAATGTCAGCCTGGACTCCCACGAGAAACTTCATGCGATAGACATCCAGGTCGATCAGGAGCAGGCCCGCGCACTGGGACTATCCTCTCAGACTATTTCCCGCAACCTGCAATCACTATTGAGCGGACTAAGCGTGTCGACGATGCGTGAAGGAACGCATCGTATCGAGATTATCACCCGCGCGGAGGAGGCCGACCGCACTGACCCTGATGCACTGTCACGATTGAAGTTGCTCACCACACATGGCAACTTCGTGCCCTTGGGGGCCATCGCCAAGATCAGGATGTCCGAAGAAGACGGCATCATCTGGCGCATGAACCGCTTGCCGGTGGTGACGGTGCGCGGCGATGTGCCGGATGAGTTCAGCGCGTCGGACGTCAGCCTGTCCATCGACAGACAGCTGGCAGCGTTGCGTGTCACCCTGCCAGCCGGATACCGCATCGAGGCCGGCGGCGTGCTGGAGGGCGACGATCAGGCGACAGACTCCATCGTCGCCATCCTGCCCTTGATGGGCTTCATCATCGTCACCTTACTGATGCTGCAATTACAGCGCGTCAGTCTAGTGGTGCTGGCACTGCTCACCGCCCCTCTCGGCATCATAGGGGTGACCGCCTCCCTGTTGCTTTTCCATGTACCGTTCGGATTCGTGGCAATGTTGGGTATGATCTCGCTGTGCGGCATGATCATACGCAACTCAGTCATCCTGATCGACCAGATCGGTCAAGACATCAGTGCTGGCATGCACCGCTTCGATGCCATTGTGGAGTCTACGGTGCGCCGATTCCGTCCTATCATGCTGACTGCCGCCGCCGCGATACTGGCGATGATTCCGCTCACGCGCAGCGTGTTCTGGGGCCCCATGGCCATCGTCATCATGGGCGGCTTGCTGGTCGCGACTTTCTTGACCCTACTCTATCTGCCAGCACTGTATGCGATATGGTTCAGGGTGGAACGCCCCAGCACACAGGACGACGCAGCATCTGTAATTATTGTTTAACTATCGATTCGAGGCCTTTAAATGTCCGGAAACCTTTTCATCATCAGTGCGCCTTCTGGTGCGGGCAAGACCAGCCTGGTCCATGCACTGCTCAACATCAACCCGCAGATAGACCTGTCGGTGTCTTACACCTCACGTGCGCCGCGTGCCGGGGAAGTGGATGGCAAGGCCTACCATTTCGTCAGCCGCGAGCAGTTCATCGAGATGCAGAAGCGTGGTGAGTTTCTGGAAAGCGCCGAAGTGTATGGCAACTTCTACGGCACCTCGCAATCCTGGATCACCCAAGAGATCGCCAAAGGACGCGACATTCTGCTCGAGATAGATTGGCAAGGTGCGGAGCAGGTACGCAAACTCTTCCCGCGCGCCATCAGCATCTTCATCCTGCCACCCTCACTGGCAGCGCTGCGCCAGCGCCTGACTGGGCGCGGCACCGATCATGCCGATGTCATCGCGCGTCGTATGGCGGCCGCACGTGTCGATGTCGCCCATGTGGCTGAATTCGATTATGTTATTATCAACGACAATCTGAACGAGGCGCTACGCGAGTTGAACGCTGTGGTATTGAGCGCAAAACTCACCTGCACCAAACAGTTGTCCCGTTACGAAACCCTTATCAATCAACTGCAAAGACCGGAGTAAACCATGGCACGTATCACTGTCGAAGAATGTCTGTCCCAAATCCCTAACCGTTTCGAGCTAACTCTGGCGGCCGCATATCGCGCACGCCAACTGGCGAACGGCGCGACACATCTGGTCGAAGAGAGCAAAGACAAGCCTACTGTTGTGGCGCTGCGCGAGATCAGCGAAGGCAAAGTTGGCAAAGAGATCCTCAATCGCGGTATGGCATAACCGAGCAGAGCGATGAATGGCGGACGCAGAATTACTTCTGGAAGAAGTCTCTACCTACCTTAAAGAGCAGGATGTAGAGCATGTCCGTAACGCCATAGAATTCAGCCGTGTCGCGCATCAAGGTCAGATGCGCCATTCAGGCGACCCGTATGTCACCCACCCTATCGCGGTGGCCCGCATACTCACCCCCTTACATCTGGACGTACAAGCGATCATCGCCGCGCTGTTGCACGATGTGATCGAAGATACCCCTGTTACCGCAACCGAAGTCGCGGAAAAGTTCGGCACCCCCGTTGCCGAGTTGGTGGAAGGCTTGAGCAAGCTGGATAAAATTCATTTCGAGACCCGCGAAGACGCACAAGCCGAGAACTTCCGCAAGATGTTGTTGGCGATGGCGCGCGACGTGCGCGTCATTCTCATCAAACTGGCCGACCGCTTGCACAACATGCGCACTCTGGGTGCGATGTCACGCGAGAAATGCGAGCGCATCGCCAGCGAAACTATGGAGATATACGCACCCATCGCCAACCGGTTGGGGCTGAACGACATCCACCACGAACTGCAGGATCTCAGCTTCAAGCATCTGCACCCCAACCGTTATTCGGTTTTGGCCAAAGCATTAAAAGTTGCGCGCGGCAACCGTCGCGAAGTCGTTAGCAAGATCCTCGACTCGGTGCGACAGCGTCTGCAGGAATGGCATGTGGAAGCGGATGTTACCGGACGCGAGAAGAACATCTACGGTATCTATAAAAAGATGCAGGTCAAATCGTTGGCGTTCTCTGAAGTCCTGGACATCTATGGTTTTCGCGTCTTAGTCAATGATATCAATAGTTGCTACATCGCCATTGGTGCGCTGCATTCTTTGTACAACCCGATACCCGGCAAGTTCAAAGACTACATCGCCATCCCCAAGTTGAATGGTTATCAGTCTTTGCACACCACCTTGTTCGGTCCCTTCGGCACGCCTATAGAGGTACAGATCCGCACCCACGAAATGCACAAGATCGCTGATGCCGGTGTGGCATCACATTGGCTATACAAGAGTGGTCATGAGTCTGTCAACGACTTGCACAAGAAGACCCATCAATGGCTGCAGGAGCTGCTGGAAAGCCTGAGCCAAAGCAGTGATTCGGCGGAATTTCTGGAACACCTGAAGGTCGACCTGTTCCCTGACGAGGTCTATGTATTCACGCCCAAGGGCAAGATACTGTCACTGCCGCGTGGTGCGACCGCCGTCGACTTCGCCTACAGCGTGCATACCGACATCGGCAACCGCTGTGTCGCGGTCAAAGTCAACTTCGAACTGGTCCCATTGCGTAGTGAACTGCGCAACGGTGATCGCGTGGAGATCATTACGGCAGCGCACGCCAAACCGAACCCAGCCTGGTTGAACTATGTCACCACCAGCAAAGCTAGAGGACATATACGACACTTTCTCAAGACTATGCAATCCGGCGAGTCGGCGCAATTGGGCGAACGTTTGCTGAATCAGGCCTTGAACACTTTAGGCATCAAACCACAGACGATAGACGACACACACTGGCAAAAACTTCTGCGCGATACCGGCGTCAAATCCCGCGAAGACCTGCTTGCTGATATCGGCTTGGGTCGGCGTCTCAATATGGTGGTGGCGAGACAACTCGCACATGTGGGCGACACCCAACAGGGCGAACCCGCCACGACCTCTGTCATCACCATCCAAGGCACCGAAGGTATGGCCGTGCAGTTCGCTAAATGTTGCCGCCCGATTCCTGGCGATCCCATCATAGGGGTGATCAAGAACGGCCAAGGCTTAGTTGTGCACACGCATGACTGCCCGACCCTGCGGCGTGGCCGTAGCGGTGAACAATGGCTGGATGTCGCCTGGGACAAGGATATCCAACGTACCTTTGTGGTCGCCATCAAACTGCTGGTCGCCAATCAACGTGGAGTCTTGGCCAAAGTCGCGGCCGCGATCTCCGAAGCAGAATCCAATATCGAGAACGTCAACTTCAACAATGAAGGCGAATATACCGCCCTCCACTTCACACTTGAAGTCGCCCATCGCATCCACCTCGCCGAGGTCATGCGCAGGCTACGCAAGATACCCGAGGTCGTGCGCATCATTCGGGTAAAGAACACCGCTTGATCTTGCCCGGCAGGAGCTTTGCCCAGACTGCCTATCCCTATAGATTTATCTGTGCGCCGAACCGTTTCAGCAATGCCAACATCGCTGAAGCTTTATCGAGTGTCTCCTGATATTCATCAGCGCAATTCGAATCCGCCACTATCCCGCCACCCGCCCAGCTACGGATCTCGCCATGACTGTAGATCAATGAACGGATCACGATATTGCTATCCATATTGCCATCAAAGCCGATATAACCTATCACGCCGCAATAGACGCCGCGCCGGTGCGGCTCCAACTGCTCGATGATCTGCATGGCCCGCTGTTTGGGTGCACCGGTGATCGAACCGCCCGGAAAGCAATCCCGTAATACATCCACGGCGGTACGCCCTCCGACCAACTGACCTTGCACAGTGCTGACCAAGTGATGCACGTTCGAATAGCTTTCAATCTCGAATAGTTTGGGTACACACACCGAACCGGGCACACAACTCTTACCTAAATCATTGCGTAGCAAATCTACGATCATCAGGTTCTCTGCTCGGTCTTTAGGATGTCGTGCCAAATCGTCGATGAAAAGCTGGTCTTGTTGCGCATCCCTGCCCCGTGGACGGGTTCCCTTGATGGGTTTGGTTTCGACCATCCCATGCTGAACACTCAAAAACCGCTCCGGTGAGGCGCACAGTATCTGTAGATTGGGAATATTAAGGAAGGCTGCATAGGGAGCAGGACTGATAACACGCAAGTAGCGATACGCCTCATATGCATCGCCGGTGGCTTGGGCACTAAAGCGTTGCGCGAGGTTAATTTGATAACAATCACCTGACTGTAGATAGGCTTGCACCTGATAGTATGCATGCTCATAACTGCTTCTACTAAAGTTGGACTGTACTTTGCCATGTACATGAAAGGGTTGGGAGTGTATGACTGGCGGATGCGCCAAACGCAGTTTTATATCTTCCAACAGCTGCTGGGTTTCAGGGTACCGCAGGTGTGAGACTAACCTAGTTCTTTTTTGTTGATGATCGACTAGTAATGCCCAGTCATAGATACCGACAGCCATCTTGGGGGTATTCTCAGCATCCTGCGCCAGCTCGGTAATGCTGTACATCGGCCTTGCCAGATCATAGCTCCAATATCCCAACACCCCACCAGCGAAAGGCACATTCGGCACAGCGGCAGCCTTCGCATTGAGTTCATGCCGCAGCAGCTCAAATGGATCCTCATTACTCTCGAATACCGACAGGGTGTGATGCGGTGCAGCACTGATAATGTCGTAGCGTGACAAACCGCAACTATCCAACCACACCGCCCATGGTAAAGCACGCAAAACATCGTAGTAATGCTCGACATCCTCGGTATATTTCAGGTCAACAGAATAGAAGCTCAAGGGAATTTCAATCTCGTTTTAATCGTGGATTCTACCAAAATCCCATCCCCCTCATAGACATCACATGATTGCGATATTGACCGCAGGATAATGATTCCGCCCTCATCGCAGCTGGCGCGCTCGCCAACTTAAGACTGGAAGACATCATGTACGCGGGTGGGGAAAACTGGAACCACATTAGATAAGAGCCGTACCTAATCGCTTGCGGTAGAGCCGTACGAAGAGAAGTCGCTGGCACAAAAAAACAGTCTGAAACTGAGCGTTTCTGACAGGAACAGAAAAACTGCACGAAAAAAGTGCAATGAAAAAGGCGCACGCACCGGATAGTGCGCCAAAAAACTCAAGCCTACTGGATGGGCCCCTTTAGCTTGCGCAATCAGGGGCTGTCACCACAGTCCTGATTAGTTCGGCTTGCCAATCCCTGGTGTAGGAAAAGGCCATGATGCAGCCGGACGAACAGGTGCAGGCGCAGAAGGAGCCGGAGCCGCCGGTTTGCTGATGACAGGAGCCGCCGCCGGTTTAGCTGCTACCGGTTTGGCTACCGGCTTTTTAGCTACGACAGGCTTAGCCGCTGGCTTCTTCGCTGCGACAGCTTTCTTAGCGACGGGCTTCTTCGCTGCGACAGCTTTCTTAGCGACGGGCTTCTTCGCTGCGACAGCTTTCTTAGCGACGGGCTTCTTCGCTGCGACAGCTTTCTTAGCGACGGGCTTCTTCGCTGCGACAGCTTTCTTAGCGACGGGCTTCTTCGCTGCGACAGCTTTCTTAGCGACGGGCTTCTTCGCTGCGACAGCTTTCTTAGCGACGGGCTTCTTCGCTGCGACAGCTTTCTTAGCGACGGGCTTCTTCGCTGCGACAGCTTTCTTAGCGACGGGCTTCTTCGCTGCGACAGCTTTCTTAGCGACGGGCTTCTTCGCTGCGACAGCTTTCTTAGCGACGGGCTTCTTCGCTGCGACAGCTTTCTTAGCGACGGGCTTCTTCGCTGCGACAGCTTTCTTAGCGACGGGCTTCTTCGCTGCGACAGCTTTCTTAGCGACGGGCTTCTTCGCTGCGACAGCTTTCTTAGCGACGGGCTTCTTCGCTGCGACAGCTTTCTTAGCGACGGGCTTCTTCGCTGCGACGGCTTTCTTAGCGACTGGCTTCTTCGCTGCGACTACCTTTTTTGCTGCTGGTTTAGTTTTCTTTACTGCTGCCATTTTGCTCTCCTTCAATGAAAGTTAAAAACACAACACCTACGATGACTACACCCCCAGCCCGCACTCAGCGTCAAGCACGACCTAAAGCCCACCACCCGATCCAATCAACCTTGAATCAAATGCCACCGGAAAAATCACAGTGACACCGGGTAAAAATTTGCATACACGGACACATAACGCTGCCCCTGTTATTTGAGCCTCGCCCTGCACACATTGATGTGAAAAACTTTTCATAACTAGCTGATGAATTTTTGTGTAGCGTTCAATCGAAATGCTGAACGGGCAATTCTCGATGATTCTGAATTTTGGAGGGAGTGAAACCCTTGAGATGAATTCTCTGCATTGAATAGCGCGATGAGCACATGGAGCAACATTAGATTTTTGTTCCCCGCTGAATTTCTAGTTTGCGCAAACCGAATCCTTTTAAAGTTACTTTTCAGCTGCTAAATTTACGAGCTAATCTCATAATTATTCTCGAAACCTTATTGGTTGCGACTGTAACTGAAATGTGCTTGTTGTCAATACTTTTTGGTTGACTTTATAGAATAAATTTCAACTCACTAAAAACTTTTTACTGCTTCGATATTTTTAAAACTTCACACCACGTTGTCGCGCCCAACTTTTCTGATTTAATTTCGCCTCCTCGCTCAATATTTGCAAAGTACGATGAGGCATCGAAATCAATTCCCTGCCCCCCTACGGTTACTTGCCCCCCCCAATTTAAAGAGCAGTGCCTGCCATCATTTATGGATACCCGCCTCCATGGCTTATTCGTCCCAGAGACGCGGTTATAGCTCAGTGTATGGGTAGTGAATCTAATCCCAAGACAACGCGCCACCGGTCTGATATTCAGTGACGCGAGTTTCGAAGAAGTTCTTTTCCTTCTTAAGATCTATCATCTCAGCCATCCAAGGAAAAGGATTTGTCGCACCCGGATACAGGATATCGACACCGATCTGTTGGCAGCGGCGATTTGCGATGAAGCGCAGATATTCCTTGAACATCGTCGCATTCAGACCCAGCACACCCCGCGGCATGGTGTCTTCCGCATAGGCGTATTCGAGCTCGACACCCTTCTGCATCAGGCCACGAATCTCTTCGCGGAACTCGGAGGTCCACAAATGCGGGTTCTCCATTTTGATCTGATTGATGACATCCACACCGAAGTTCAGATGCATGGATTCATCACGCAGGATGTATTGATACTGTTCGGCGGCTCCTGTCATCTTGTTCTGGCGCCCCAAGGCCAATATCTGCACAAAACCTACATAGAAGAACAACCCTTCCATGATGCAAGCGAACACGATCAGGCTGCGCAATAAATCCTGATCGGCTTGCGGCGTACCTGTTTTGAATTCGGGATTGGTCAACACATCGATAAAAGGCAGCAGAAACTCATCTTTGGCGCGTATGCTTTCCACCTCGTGGTACATATTGAATATTTCACCGTCATCGAGCCCCAGACTCTCGACGATATATTGATAAGCGTGGGTGTGTATCGCCTCCTCGAAAGCCTGGCGCAACAAATATTGGCGGCACTCCGGATTGCTGATGTGCCGGTAGGTGCCCAGCACGATGTTATTAGCTGCCAGACTATCGGCAGTACTGAAGAACCCCAGATTGCGCTTGATCAGCAGGCGCTCGTCATCCGTCAGGCGATCACTCTTCCATAAAGCGATGTCCGCAGTCATATTCACTTCTTGCGGCATCCAATGATTGGCGCAGGCGGAAAGATATTTTTCCCAGGCCCATTTATATTTGAACGGAACCAGCTGATTCACATCTGCGTTGCAATTAATGATGCGCTTGTCTTCGACACGGATTCGTCCGGTAGGCACTGTCTTCGCGGGCGTCATAGGAACACTGGCCGTCTTCGATCTTGCTTGTTGCAATTGCATATCCTGAATATCGTCAAATGTTGATGTGCGCATCGCACCCGAAACATGCTCGTTAGGCTTAATTTCTTCATCAAAATTCAGCATAATTATCTCCTTTGTCTATCGGGTTTCTTGCCGATTTTCATTTTCTCTTTTGCACACCGGGGCTTGCGTTAAGCCACTCTGGGCATGCTCACTTTTATTACCCTCTACTGACAAGCCTCACATTCTGGGTTGTCTATCGAGCAGAACTTGGCCTCTTCCTCGACACCGCCGGTACTGGACACCGCGTTCAATGCGCCCGCTTTGCCGGTAGACTTCTCGGCTGACGTCGCACCCAAGGTACGCAGGTAGTAAGTCGTCTTCAGGCCGCGCAACCATGCCAGCTTGTAAGTCTCGTCTAGTTTGCGCCCTGACACACCTGACATATAGATGTTCAGCGACTGCGCCTGATCTATCCACTTCTGGCGACGTGATGCCGCTTCGATCAGCCAGCTCGGCTCGACTTCGAATGCGGTCGCGTACAGGGTACGCAACTCAGCGGGGATACGATCTATCTTGGCCAGACTGCCGTCGAAGTACTTCAGGTCGGAGATCATTACCTCGTCCCACAAACCCAATTGCTTCAAATCACGAACCAGATACTCGTTCATCACAGTGAACTCGCCGGAAAGATTCGATTTGACGAAGATGTTCTGGTAGGTCGGCTCGATACAAGCAGACACACCTATGATATTGGAGATAGTCGCGGTAGGCGCGATAGCCACGCAGTTCGAATTACGCATACCGTACTGCTTGATACGGGAACGTAACGCGTCCCAATCCATGCTGACCGAAGTATCCACTTCCACATAACCGCCACGCTCAGTGCGCAACATGTCCAGCGTATCCTGAGGCAGGATGCCTCGATCCCACAAACTGCCGCGATAGCTGGCATAACGGCCGCGCTGCTCCGCCAGTTCGGTAGATGCCCAATAAGCGAAATAGCACACCGCTTCCATGGAACGATCGGCGAACTCGACGGCTTCTTGCGAGGAGTAAGGGATACGCAACTCGTGCAAGCAATCCTGAAAGCCCATGATGCCCAGACCGACAGGGCGGTGCTTGAGATTAGAGTTGCGCGCCTTGGCTACCGCGTAATAATTGATGTCGATGACATTGTCCAGCATACGCATCGCGGTATTGATGGTATTGCGCAGCTTGTCGTGATCCAGTTGGCCGAACTTCTCATGACCACGCGGATACAGATGTGCGGACAGATTGACCGAGCCCAGATTACATACCGCGATCTCGTTTTCGTTGGTATTGAGCGTGATCTCGGTACACAAGTTAGAGCTATGCACCACACCCACATGCTGCTGGGGTGAACGGACATTGCAAGGGTCTTTGAAGGTGATCCATGGATGACCGGTTTCGAACAACATGGTCAGCATCTTGCGCCACAATCCGGCAGCCTGGACTCGCTTGAATAACCTGAGCTCGCCACTCACGGTCTTGGCTTCGTAGCTCAGATAGGCGCGCTCGAAGTCGGCGCCAAACTTATCGTGCAGATCGATCGCATCGTTGGGTGAGAACAAGGTCCACTCCCCCCCCTCCATGACTCGCTTCATGAACAGATCTGGAATCCAGTTCGCGGTATTCATGTCATGTGTGCGGCGACGGTCATCACCGGTATTCTTGCGCAGATCTAGGAACTCTTCGATATCGAGGTGCCAAGTCTCCAGATAAGCACAGACTGCGCCCTTGCGCTTGCCACCTTGATTCACTGCCACCGCGGTATCGTTCACCACCTTCAGGAAGGGCACCACACCTTGCGACTGGCCGTTGGTACCCTTGATATGTGCGCCCAGTGCACGCACCGGCGTCCAATCATTACCCAGACCACCAGCGAACTTGGCCAGCAGTGCGTTCTCTTTGATGGCTTCATAGATACCATCCAGATCGTCTGCCACGGTCGTCAGATAGCAGGAAGACAGTTGTGAGCGCAGCGAGCCAGAGTTAAACAAGGTCGGCGTGGAGCTCATGAAATCGAAGCTGGACAACAGACGATAGAACTCCACCGCACGCGCTTCACGGTCGATCTCATTCAGCGCCAGGCCCATCGCCACACGCATAAAGAAAGCCTGAGGCAATTCGATACGCTTCTCTTCGATGTGCAGGAAGTAGCGATCATACAAAGTCTGCAGACCCAGATAACCAAACTGCAAATCGCGCTGTGCATCCAGCTCTTTACCCAGACGCTGCAGGTCATATTGGGCCAAGCGTACGTCCAGCAACTCGGCAGCCACAGCTTGCTTGATGTATTTTGGAAAATAGTCGGCATAGCGGGTCGCCATGTCGGACTGGATGGTTTCTTCACCCAGCACTTCGCTGCAAAAACTGTTCAGCAGCAGTCGGGCTGTGACAAAGTCGTAAGCGGGTTCTTTCTCGATTAAGGAGCGTGCTGACAGGATCAGGCACTTGTCCACTTCATGCTGAGGCACGCCGTCGTACAAGTCTTTAAGGGTCAGCTTGATGACCGCTTCGACATCGACGACATCGCCCAAGCCTACGCAGGCGGACTGCACCACAGTAGTGAGACGCTCCATATCCAGCGGCAACACCGAGCCGTCGACATGTTTGACATGGATGACTTGTGCAGGCTCAAGATGCTTGACCTTGGCACGTGAGCGAGAACGTTCTTCACGATATAACACATAGGCGCGCGCCACATCGTGCTCACCGGAACGCATCAGTCCCAACTCAACCTGATCCTGGATATCTTCGATGTGCATCGTGCCGCCGTGCGGCATGCGACGCAACATGGCGCTTACCACCGCAGCGGTCAGCTGCTCGACCAGCTCGCGCACACGGGCCGAGGCAGCACCCTGACCGCCACTCACCGCAATGAAAGCCTTGGTCAACGCGACCGCGATCTTGGAAGGCTCAAAGGACACCACCGCACCGTTGCGGCGTATCACTTTATATTGATCCAACTGTGCGGAAGGGGCGGCTGAGGAGATCACGGAATCTGTCATTTTCTGGCTGGGTATCTGAGCGGACGTAACGCTTTCGGTAGCGGTTTGCAGCATGGACTTCTCCCTTTATGGTTAGCTGTTGAGGAACGGGGCATTTCGGCTAAAACCACTATATGTAGTATTTATTTTCAGCGGATGCGCTAATTGTAGTGGTGTGAGATATTATTGCAAGAAAAAAAACGGCCTAGATAATTAGGCCGTTCATATGAATAGGAATTATTTCAGGACAGATCGGTGAGGTAACGCAGCCAGTCAAAACAGGGGCCTGGATCGGTCTTGCGTTGCGGCGCGATATCACTGTGGCCGCTGATCCCCAGCGCACCGTAGCGCACACGCAAAGCCAAAGTGAGTTCGCGCAGGCGCTGGTACTGGATATCGATAAAAGGCAGCGTATCACAGCCCTCCAGCTCTATCCCTATGGAATAGTCGTTGCACCGCTCCTCACCCTGCCAACAGGAAGCGCCCGCATGCCAGGCGCGCTGCGCACAAGATACGAACTGAATGACGTGACCATCGCGTCGTATAAAAAAATGTGCCGACACCTTGATGTCGGCTATGGTCAGATAATAAGGATGCTCCTCCGGGTCCAGACTATTGGTGAACAGTTGCTGCACGCCCGGCCCGCCGAACTGATCCGGCGGCAAGCTGATGTTATGCACCACCACCAGCGATATCTTGCCCATGGCACGTTCGTCGCAATTTGGCGAGGGGATATGCTCTACCCCGCTTGCCCAGCCCGACTCGTCAACTCTCATCGTCATGACCTTCCGGCGGCTTGATGCCCAACCGCACCATACGGTAACGCATGGTGCGGAAGGTCAGCCCCAACAGTTTGGCCGCAGCGGTACGATTAAAATGCGTCTTGTCCAAAGCCGCCAACAGCGCTTTTCGTTCGACTTGATCCAGGTACTCGGTCAAAGCGTAACGACCACTGGGCAAAGTGCTGGTATCGGAGTTCTGCTCGCTCGTGACCGGGGCTAGTTGCAAATCTTGCTCGGAGATGAGCCCATCCGAACACAAGGCCAGCGCACGCTCGATCACATTCTCCAGTTCGCGCACGTTACCGGGAAAGGAGTAGCCGCACAGCACCTGCAGCGCCTCATCAGTGAATCGTGCCGCAGCTTGACCGCGCAGACGCTCCAGAGTCTGCTGCGCGATAGTACCGATATCCTCACGCAGTTCGCGCAGAGGCGGCATATTGATCGGGATGACATTCAGTCGGTAATAGAGGTCTTGGCGGAACTTGCCCTGTTTGACGCGTTCGGCCAGGTCGTTATGCGTGGCGCTGATGATGCGCACATCGACCGCCTCCTCACCGGTCGCCCCGACCTTGCGCACCCGCTTCTCCTGAATGACGCGGAGCAACTTCACCTGCATCGCCAACGGCAAGTCGGCCACCTCGTCGAGAAACAGGGTGCCACCATGTGCAGCCTGAAAGAATCCGTCCCTATCCTTGTCCGCGCCGGTGAAAGCACCTTTCTTGTAACCAAAGAACTCACTCTCCATGAGGTTCTCGGGTATGGCGCCGCAGTTGACCGCGATAAGCGGCTGATCGCGCCGCGAACCGCTCTGCACGATTAGGCGCGCCGCCAACTCCTTGCCACTGCCCGACTCGCCGCTGATATGTACCGGTGCCTGACTGCGCGCCACACGTTCTATAAGGTCACGCACCTTTTGCATGGCCGGAGAGTTACCGAGCAACCCCCTATCATTACCCGATACTGTCTGGGGCAGACTCAATGCATCCTTGACCAAACTGCGCAACTGATCAAGCGCGACCGGCTTGGCCAAATAGTCGAAGGCGCCCGCCTTGAGCACATGGATGGCGTTCTCCATATTGCCATGCGCGGTGATGACCGCCACCGGCACATCCAGATTGTGCTGGGTGATGTATTGCACCACCTCCAGCCCTTCTCCATCCGGCATACGCATATCAGTCAGACACAAGTCGTAACGGCGCTCTGCCAATTTGGCCAGTGCCTCGCGCACATTACTAGCCTTGTCCACCCGCAGCCCCATCTTGAGCAGCGTCATCTCCAACAGCTCCAAGATGTCCTGCTCGTCATCCACCAATAAGACGCGCGGCGACTTGCCCGACTTGTCATGCTGCATTTCCATGCGTCCCTCCAAAAGTGATACGGAAGCATGCACCATCATGCCCCTCGCGCTTGCGGTAGTTCAACTTTGCGCCATTCGCCTCGCACAACTCTTTGGCGATATACAACCCCAGCCCCGTGCCCTGCGCCGCCGTGGTGAAGAACGGCTCGAACAATCGAACGCTATATTCAGCGGAGATGCCCGGGCCATCATCCTGCACATCCAGCACCACGTTGGCTTCGCCCACATCGACCATGAGCATCAGGCTGCCAGGTTTTCCCTGGCCGTAGCGTAACGCATTGCCGCACAAGTTCCATAAGATCTGGCGTAGATGACCGCGATCGAATTCGACCGAATATTGCCCATGGGCAAGCAACACCATGATGCCCGTATCAAGCTTCTCGGCGCGCACAAACTCCTCAATAAGTGTGGCTAACCACTCATGCAGATCAAAACGTTCCGTGCGTACGCGGTCACGCCTATTGAGCTGCATCACATCGTGCACGATGCGATTGATACGCTGCGTATTGTCCTGCACGATCTGCAACAAACGTTGCTGCTGCGCGTCGACCTCGCCTTCCTGCATCAATTCGGTGGCATAACTGATGGCCGACAAAGGATTGCGCACCTCATGCGCGATATTCGCGGTCAATCGCCCCAGCGCGGCCAGCTTGATCTGCTGCGCCTCGGCTTGCACACGCTGCATGTCCTCGAGGAAGATTACCGCGCCATGCACGACATCACGCTCCACGGCAACGAAGCGCAAACGTGCTTGCATACCCATATCCAGTTGCATGGTGTCATGGCTGTTGATGCCACTGTTCTTCCACATCGCATACTGTCCATACACCATGGGAAAGGTCTCAGACAAGGTCTCACCCGACAGATGCGTATGGCGTAACAGCCTTGCCGCGCTGGGATTCATCTGCATGATCTCGCCCTGCGCATCCACCACGATCACCCCGTCCTGCATATCGCGCATCACCAGACGGTTGGCTTCGGACATGCTAATCAGGTCACGTCCGCGGCGTTGCGCCAGCATCTGACTGTCCACCGCATACTTGGCCAGACTATGCGCCATCCAGGCGACCGCGAAATAAGCCATGCACTGCAAGCCAACCTGTACGAACTGTGCGGCTGGCACATCATCGTGCAACACCGCATAAGCATGTACCAACAAGGTCGCGATACTGGCCAGCGCGGCAAAGAACAGTGTGATCCGGCCACGACTGACCAAACCAGCAGCGGCCAACGATATCAGCAACAACAGCCCGATATTACTTTGCACCCCGCCACTGGCATACGACAACACCGGCAAGGCCAGGATATCGCCGCAGACCTGCAAGGCCAACTGCCAGGTGAAGCCGGGCTTGCGCAGGCGCAGCAAGATGAAGGACGCCACCACCGCAGCCAGGTAGATCACACTGGCTGAGAAGAACAGCAGCAAGTCATCGGCTTCCAAAGCCAGCCGGTTACCCAGCAGGCCGCCCACCACCACGAACAAGACAGCCAGAACTAGGCGATAGGTGTTGTAGTAGCGCAGGGAGCGCCAGAAATCAGCAGAGTAAGGCGTGCCCGCTGCGGGAGACATCGGCGCGCGCTCAGCAGATATAGTCAATTTCGATATGCATCACGATGTGCCGCACAGCAGAAGTTCTTTCCTTGTGCCTGGACACTCTCGCCTTTGGGCACATGTACCCCGCATTGCGCGCAACGCACCATATCCTCGGTCTGGGGTGGACTTTGTGGCGGTGAGGCGGAATTATTGCGATAAGACCGCAACAACAGATACACCACGGCAGCTATCGCGACGAAGAAGAGTAAACGGCTCATACGACAGACTCCTTAAGATTCCCGTGGCATGGATAATCAGACTGCCACAGGCAAATCAGAATTCCCGGCTGGCGGCGAAATGCGCCAGATCGAGCAGACATTGTTTATGCTGCGTATCAGGCAAACCGGCCAAAGCGGCACAGGCCGCTTCGGTCTCGCGCAACGCGATCTGGCGGGTATGTTCCAGGGCACCCGTGGCATGGATAATCTCCAGCACCGCGCCGAACTGCTCGACATTGCCGCTCTCTATGGCCTCGCGTACCACTGCAGCCTGTTCGGCCGTGCCATGCTGCATCGCATAGATCAGTGGCAAGGTGGGCTTACCCTCGGCCAAGTCGTCACCGAGATGCTTACCGGTCTTTGCCTCTTCAGCGGAATAATCCAGCACGTCATCGACCAACTGAAAGGCCGTGCCCAGATGCATGCCATAGATAGCGGCAGCTTCCTGCTCGGCCGCACTCGCTTTGCCCAATATCGCGCCCAAACGCATCGCCGCCTCGAATAACTTAGCGGTCTTGCAATGGATGACGCGCATATAGTTGGCGGTATCGACATCGGCATCGTGGCAGTTGAGCAACTGCAGCACTTCACCTTCCGCAATCAGATTGGTCGCATCCGCCAGGGTCTGCATCACACTCATCTCGCCCGCTTCCATCATCATCTGGAACGCACGCGAGTACAGGAAGTCGCCCACCAGCACGCTGGCGGCGTTGCCGAACAGGGCGCTGGCAGTCGCCTTACCACGGCGCAAATCGGACTCATCGACGACATCGTCATGCAACAGGGTCGCGGTATGGATGAACTCCACCACCGCCGCCAGATTGTGATGCTGCTTACCCCGATAGCCGAAGGCATGGGCGGATAACACCACCAGGGCAGGACGCAAGCGTTTACCACCGCCCCCTATGATGTATTCACCTATCTGATTCACCAACACCACTTCGGAATGCAAGCGCGTGCGTATGACTTGGTCTACCGCAGCCATATCGTCTGCGAGCAATTTTTTGAAATTATCTAAAAACACGTTCTATCCTGATCTTTCATGCACTGGAGTCGTGCGCGATTTTTTGTGGCGCGCATTGTCTCATAAATTATCTAGGCAATCGCGGCGACCACTTAGGCCGGCTTGAACGCGGTTTCGCGCTGGCGCAACACCGCACCTAGGGCGATGCCCAATATGCTCAGGGCCAGCACATAGTGCGCCGGTGCCATGCGATCCAGCGGCAACATCAGGCTCACCATGACAGGCGTCAACCCACCGAACACCGCATACGCCATGTTGTAGGAGAACGACAGGCCAGAGAACCGCACCACGGGCGGGAAGGCCATCACTGCCGTGCTGGGCACCACGCCTATCACACCGACGCAAAATCCGCAGATCGCATAGGCTATATATATATGGTCAGGTGACGTGGCCATCTGCTCATAGAACCACATCGAACTCAAGCCCAATAGTGCGCAACCCGCCATCAGCACACGCCCCGCACCATAACGATCCGCCAACGCGCCGTACACGATACAACCCAGACTGAGGAACAAGGTGGCGATGCTGTTAGCCTGCAAGGCTGTCGTTGCCGGGATGGCATACAGCTTCTGTATCAAGGTGGGCGTCATCAATATCATCACGATGATGGCCGCCGACAACAGCCAAGTCAGCAGCATGGTCAGCGCGATGGCCGGACGGTGCGCGCGTATCACCTGCTTGAGCGGCAACTCGTCCGCCAACTCTTGACGCGCCTGCATCTCCTTGAACACCGGCGTCTCGTGCAACCATTGACGCAACCATACCGAGATGAAACCGAAGATACCACCGATGATGAAGGGAATGCGCCAGCCGGATTCCAGCAATTCTGCCGGGCTGTAAGCCTGATTCACTGCAGTCGCCACCAGCGAACCGAGCAGGATGCCGCCGGTCAGTCCCGCCGTCAGCGTACCGCAAGCGAATCCCACATGACGCGCCGGCACATGCTCTGAGACGAACACCCAAGCACCTGGCACCTCGCCGCCTATCGCCGCGCCCTGCATCACGCGCAACGCCAGTAACAAGATGGGGGCCCAGATGCCGATGCTGGCGTAGGTGGGCATCAGACCGATAGCCAAGGTGGGCACGGACATCAAGAAAATGCTCAGGGTGAACATGCGCTTGCGTCCCAGCAAATCGCCGAAGTGCGCCATCACGATGCCACCTAGCGGCCGCGCCAAATAACCGGCGGCAAAGATGCCGAAAGTCTGCACCTGGCGCAGCCAATCGGGCATATCGGCGGGGAAGAACAACTTGCCGATGACGACTGCGAAGAACACAAAGATGATGAAGTCGTAGAATTCCAGCGCCCCTCCCAACGCGGCAAGCGTCAGGGTGCGGAAATCACGACGTGTCAGCGTGGACATAAGACTTTTCCTGGTAGATGAGTTTTAAGGACAACGGAAAATTGTATGCGATAGCGGCGTATTATCCTAACCAGACCTCAGTCCGCGTTTGCCTTTGTCGTAGGAGCGAACGGACTCGCACTTATGATTTATCGAAAACAAAACACCATTTGTCATTTATCAGCTTATCGGTATAATGCGCGACTTCGCGAAGCACCAGTACCATTCGTGAGTGTAGAAAATGGCCTGATAGCTCAGTCGGTAGAGCAGAGGATTGAAAATCCTTGTGTCGGTGGTTCGATTCCGCCTCGGGCCACCAATTTAGTGTGGCGTATGCGCACGATCCCACAGAAATTCTGTGGCGATATACAAAAGGCTTGCTAAATATTAGCGAGCCTTTTTGCTTTGTGGCAAAAAATTGTGGGCACTATATGAACCAATCAGTCGAACCTATCAGCACGCTCGTAGCCAGCACCGACGGCATCGTCCGCGAGGTCAGCCGCCGCCGCACCTTCGCCATCATCTCGCACCCGGACGCGGGTAAGACCACGCTCACCGAAAAACTGTTGCTGTTTGGTGGTGCGATCCAGATGGCTGGCACGGTCAAGGCGCGCAAGAGCGGCCGCCACGCGACTTCCGACTGGCTGGAGATCGAAAAGCAACGCGGTATCTCCGTGGCCAGCTCGGTGATGCAATTCACCTACGAAGATTGCGTCATCAACCTGCTCGACACGCCGGGTCACCAGGATTTCTCCGAAGACACCTACCGCGTGCTGACCGCAGTCGATGCGGCCGTTATGGTGGTGGACGCCGCCAAAGGTGTGGAAGCCCAGACCATCAAACTGCTTGAAGTGTGCCGTCTGCGCAACACGCCTATCATCACTTTCATCAACAAGATGGACCGTGAGGTGCGCGACCCGCTGGAAGTGCTAGACGAGATCGAATCGGTGCTCAAGATCAAATGTGCGCCGGTGACCTGGCCTATCGGCATGGGCAAACGCTTCCGTGGCGTGTATCACCTGCTCAACGACGAGGTACTGCGCTTCATCCCCGGTGAAGAGAAGGCCGGGCAGGACGTGGAAGTGCTGCGCGGCGCGGATATCGAACAGATGGCTAAAGAAGCGCCCATGGAGATGCAGACCATGCGCGACGAGACCGAACTGGTGATGGGCGCGGGCGCCTCCTTCGATTTGGACGAATTCCTAAAAGGTCAACAATCACCAGTGTTCTTCGGCTCCGGCGTGAACAACTTCGGCGTGCGCGAGATATTGCAAGCGCTGGTGGACTGGGCACCGTCCCCGCTGCCACGCGAAACCGACAAACGCATGGTGCAACCCACCGAAGCCGCGTTCACCGGCTTCGTGTTCAAGATACAGGCCAATATGGACCCCAACCACCGCGACCGTATCGCCTTTATGCGCGTGTGTTCCGGCCAGTACACCTCGGGCATGAAAGTCAAACACCGCCGCACCGGCAAGGACATGAAGCTCGCCAATGCCGTGACCTTCATGGCCAACGAACGCTCGCGCCTGGATGAAGCATTTGCTGGCGACATCATCGGTGTACACAACCACGGCCAGCTGCAGATCGGCGACGTACTCACCGAAGGCGAGGCACTAACCTTCAAAGGTATCCCCTACTTCGCGCCCGAGCTCTTTAGCCGTGCGCGCCTGCGCGACCCCATGAAGGCGAAGCAATTGGAAAAAGGCTTACGCCAATTGGGTGAGGAAGGCGCGGTGCAAGTATTCGCGCCTTTAGTCGATAACACCTTACTCATAGGCGCGGTCGGGCAGTTGCAATTCGAAGTCGTCGAGCACCGCCTCAAGGCCGAGTACAACGTAGACGCAGTGTTCGAACGCGCCGGCATCCACACCGCACGCTGGGTACATTGCAACGACGCCGCGCACCTCGCCGAGTTCGTCAAAGCTAACATCAACCGCTTGGCCAAAGACGTGGACGGCAACTACGCCTATCTCGCCGACACCGGCGTGAACCTGAGATTAGCACAAGAACGCTGGCCCAAAGTGCAGTTCTTCGCCACCCGCGAACATGGGCAGCAACTGAGCTAAAGCAATATGCAGCAAACAAAAAAGACTAGTCTCGCGACCTAGCCGTTCCGCAAAGGTGTGCAATCAATATTCTTGACGCCAGTAGGCCATTGGCCTACTATGCGCGTATGGAATTCGAATGGGATCAGGACAAGAGCGATGCGTGCTTTACCGCGCGCGGGTTTGATTTCGCTTACGTGCTTCGCGCGTTCATGGATGCCGATCGATTGATTCACAAAGACACACGCTGGGATTACGGAGAGGATCGTTACCAGATGCTTGGATCTATCGACGGGCGAGTGTTCTTTGTTGTGTACACTATTCGCGGAACGGTTCTCCGAATCATCTCGGCGCGCAAGGCAAACCAAAGGGAGGTACATGACTATGAAAACAGTGAACGTTAAAATTGACCCGGTGACCCTTGCTGGGTTGCCAAAAGGTCGAGTGAACAAGGATCGTTTGGATACCACCAGCGAGAAAGACATCATCTTGCAAATGGCTCAGGATGATGACGAAGCAATGCAGGACGCTGCAAAGTTTGCACGCCGTGTTCGCCATCGCCTAGGGCTTAGTCAGCTTGAGTTCTCGCATCGCATCGATGTTTCGCTCGAAACGATACGCAATTGGGAGCAGGGCAAGCGCCGTCCGACAGGTGCGGCCAAAGCACTTTTGAAAGTGCTAGACAAAGTACCGGAGGCTGCGTTGTCGGCTTTAGGTTGAAAAAGCTTGATAAGCTGTGTATTTGACCTAAATCCCATCGGCTCCGACTGGGATTCAGGCTGGCTTTACGCGGAAGATTTTGTGCCGAAAATGATAATGCCCTCTAGCTTTCACTAGAGGGCATTATGGACTACTTGTTAAAAACCTACACACCTTTGCGGAACGGCTAGGTCTCGCGACTAGCCTTTTTGCATTTACACAGGTCGAGCTTTAACCCAAGCTGTCAGGGTAGCCCGACAAATTACTTGCCCATATTCAACATCAGATGATTGACGCGCTTCACAAAACCAGCCGGATCATCCAGCTGACCGCCTTCGGCCAACAGCGCTTGCTCGAACAGCACGGCAGCCCAATCGTCAAAATGTTGCTGTTCACTGTTCAGGCGTAGCACCACCGGATGCGTGGCATTGATCTCCAGTATCGGCAGACTGGCCGGGACTTTCTGGCCTGCCGCTTTAAGCATGCGCAACATATTGGCGTTCATGTCGTTGTCATCGGCCACCAGACACGCGGGCGAGTCGGTGAGGCGATGCGTGACACGCACTTCCTTGACGCGCTTGTCCAGACTGGCTTTGATCTTGTCGACCAATTCCTTGTGATCGCTAGCCTGCTTCTCTTGCTCCTGTTTCTCGGCTTCGTCTTCCAGACTGCCCAGATCCAGACCGCCCTTGGCGACCGACACCAGAGACTTACCGGAGAAATCGGTCAATGATCCGACCACCCACTCGTCCACGCGATCAGTGAGCAGCAACACTTCGATGCCTTTTTTGCGGAACACTTCCAGATGCGGGCTGTTCTTGGCCGCATTGAAGGTCTCGGCGGTGATGTAATAGATTTTGTCCTGACCTTCTTTCATGCGCGCCACATAGTCGGCGAACGAGACGGTCTGCTCTTCCGTATCGTTATGCGTGGATGCGAAGCGCAGCAGGCCTGCGATCTTCTCCTGGTTGGCGTGATCCTGCCCCACCCCTTCTTTCAACACGCGACCGAACTGCTCCCAGAACGTGGCGAACTTGTCTTTGTCGTTCGTGGCCACGTCGGACAACAGTCCCAGCACCTTGCTGGTACAGCCCTTGCGTATGGCTTCGATATCCTTGGACTCTTGCAGGATTTCGCGCGACACGTTCAACGGCAGGTCACTGGAATCGACGATACCGCGCACGAAGCGCAGATAAGGCGGCAGCAACTGTTCGGCATCATCCATGATGAACACGCGGCGCACATACAGCTTGATGCCGTGACGTGCGTTGTGATCCCACAGATCGAACGGCGCGCGCGCGGGCACATACAGCAACTGGGTATATTCTTGACGACCCTCCACGCGTGCATGCGTCCAAGCCAACGGGTCTTCATAGTCGTGGCCTACATGTTTGTAGAAGGCCTTGTATTCGTCTTCCGTGATGTCGTTCTTGGCACGTGCCCACAAGGCGGACGCCTGATTGACGGTCTCGTCATCAGCGGTCATCACCTGCGCGCCGTCTTTCCATTCTTCCTTTTTCATCACGATAGGCTGGACGATATGGTCGGAGTATTTATGAACGATGGAACGCAGCTTGTGCCCGCTCAGCAGATCGCCTTGGTCGTCACGCAGATGCAAGGTGATGGAGGTGCCGCGCTCCACTTGCTCGGTCATCTCGATGGTGAACTCACCGCCACCATCAGATTCCCACACCACGCCCTGCGCAGCATTTTCTCCGGCACGGCGCGAACGCACCGTGACTTTGTCGGCGACGATGAAGGCAGAGTAGAAGCCCACGCCGAACTGGCCGATCAGGCTGGCGTCCTTCTTCTGGTCGCCACTCAGTTGCGAGAAGAATTCGCGGGTGCCGGACTTGGCGATCGTGCCCAGGTGACTGATGACCTCGTCACGATTCATCCCGATACCGTTGTCGGTGATGGTCAACGTCTTGGCTGCCGTGTCATACGCGACACGTATCTTCAACTCGGAATCGTTCTCGAACAAAGCATCGTTGTGCAAAGCCTCGAAGCGTAACTTGTCGCAGGCATCGGACGCATTCGAGACCAGTTCGCGCAAGAAAATCTCGCGGTTGGAATACAGGGAATGGATCATCAGTTGCAGCAGTTGTTTGACTTCGGTCTGGAAGCCCATCGTTTCGCGATTCACAGTAGCGCTTTGTGTCATTACGAGTCCTTTCTGTCGTTGATTGGCGGTATTTGTACGGCTGGAGGGAAGTATGGGGGCGAGTCGGCATATTTCAAGTCCCGAAGAGGGACTTGAAATAAAACAGACAGCAACAGCGGTAGATCAATGATCCAGATAGCGGCGGCAGGCGGCGCGCATCACGTCCAATTGTTGGGAGAAGTTGCGACAACCGTGGCAGAACAGCAGGTGCAGACGGAGGGTAAGACGCTCGCGTAGTGTGATGTCACGGTCTTGCGCCTGTGACATCAGTTCCGATGCTTGTTTGCAATCCAACATCACGCCTCCTTCTTTCCAAACCAGTGCAGCTCCAAGCATTCCCGCAGCGCCAAGCGCGCCCGGTGCAGCACCACCCAGCAGTTAGTCGTGGTGATGGACAACTCCTTACATATCTCCTCTGTGGACATGTCCATGAACTCACGCATCATAAAAGCACGGGCGCCGGCTAAGGGCATGCGCTCAGAGCAGAACTCGAACATCTCCCAGAACTTCTGATTCTCAAAGGTCTGCGTGGGGTTGGCCCAGGTCTGCGGCGGACTCACCCAATGACCGGTGTCGTCAAAAGACTCGCTAGAAATATTCTCCAGCGGATCACTCTCGTCATCCGACCCCGTCAACTCAGTGATGCGTGCCTGCTTGCGGCGCAGGTCCAATATCTTGTGCTTAAGTATGCCCACCAGCCAAGTGCGCAAAGCCGAGCGCTCGTCGAAGCGCGCCTTTCCCTCTAGTGCTGCGAGCAAAGTCTCCTGCACAACATCCTCGGCCAGATGCGGGTCACGCAGTTGCAGCATGGCAAAACGCAACAGGTAATCACGCTGTTGGTGCAGGGCGGCTTGCAGTTGGTTGGGATCGTTGGCGCTCATAGATACGTGCGGGTTGATTAGTGGGGCCGATGCTAGCACACGAATATTTCTCTCCTCTCGCTTATCACCAAAAAATATTTTGTAAGGTCTGCAAAATTGGCGCGACTAAGCTTTCGACAGGCAGTGCTTGTCTAACTTAAACCAATCAGGAGATACATCATGAACAAAACCGATCTGACTATCCGTACTGCCGTTGCTGGCCTGCTGGCACTGGGTCTCGCCGCCAACAGCACTGCCGCTTTCGCCGCTAAAGCCGACATGGAGAAATGTGCCGGCATCGTCAAAGCCGGGCAGAACGACTGCGCTTCAGCAGGTAACGCTTGCGCGGGCCACACCACCAAGGACAACGAGCCCAGCGCCTGGATCGCCGTTCCCAAAGGTACTTGCGCCAAGATCGCCGGCGGCATGCTGGTAGCAAAGATGGACGACGGCAAAATGGATGCGATGAAGAAATGATGAGTACAGTCCCCACCCCTAGCATGCACCAAACTTCCGCCCAATTGGCGGGAGTCGGGGTGGGGCTGCGCACTCCGCATCACCCCCAATTCCTCAGCGAGCGCCCCGATGTGGCCTGGCTGGAAGTACATAGCGAGAATTTCTTTGACGACGGCCCCGGCATAGACGTGCTGGAACAACTGCGCGCCGACTATCCCATCAGCCTGCATGGTGTGGGTTTGTCACTAGGCTGCGCCGACCGTCTAGACCTCGCGCATTTGGCGGACTTGCGCCGCTTGGCAGATCGTATCGCCCCGCAACTGGTGTCCGAGCATCTGTGCTGGGGCGCGCTGGGCGAGCGCCACCTCAACGACCTCCTGCCCCTGCCCTATAGCCACGAGGCGCTGACCTTGATGTGCGAACGCATCGATGCCGCGCAAAACGCGCTGGGTCGCACCCTGCTGATCGAGAACGTGTCCAGCTATCTGCGCTGGCAGCAAGAGGAGTACAGCGAGTGGGACTTCATCGCCAGCATGGCGCAACGCACCGGCTGCGGCCTGCTGGTAGATGTGAACAACATCTATGTCAGCGCCATCAATCACGGCTTCGATGCGCACACTTACCTGGCCACCCTGCCCGCCGCGAGCGTGGGCGAACTGCATCTAGCTGGACATGAGGCGCAACAGAACTGTCTCATCGACACGCACAGCCGCCCGGTATGCGAAGAGGTGTGGGACTTATACCGCGAGGCGCTAAGACTTTATGGCGCGCGACCCACGCTGATCGAGTGGGACAACGACATCCCCGAGCTGGAAGTGTTGCTGGGCGAAGCCGCCACTGCACGCACGATACTGGAACAACACCATGCCTAGCCTGAGCGAACAACAACGCAGCTTCGCCGCCGCACTTTTTGACAACAACCACGCGGTCGAGCCGCTGTTGCGCGCTACACAGCGCGGCACGGTCGCGTCCGGCCTAGCCATCTATCGCAACAACGTCTACGGCAACTATCGCAACAGCCTCACCCATAGTTATCCGGTGCTTGAGCAACTGGTGGGCGCGGACTATTTCCGCATGCTGAGCGACACCTATATCGCCAGCACGCCCTCGCTGAGCGGCGATGTGCGCGTGTATGGCGCGGGGTTTGCCGATTTTTTGCAAGACCATGAGGTCGCGACCCAACTCCCCTATCTGCCCGATGTGGCGTGTCTGGAATGGCAATGCCTACACGTGCTGGCGCAGCCTCGTTCCGCTCCACCCGATCTCAGTTGCTTACAAAAGCTCAATGCCGATCGCTATGCCGTACTACGTGTAGCGCTTAATCGTGCCAGCGCGCTGCTGGCGTCCCCTTATCCGGTGCTGCGTATCTGGCAGGTCAATCAGCCCGACTATGTAGGCGACGAAACCATAGACCTCGCTCAGGGTGCATCACACATGTTGGTATTGCGCCACGCCGACACAGTCAGCGTGCTGGACTTGGACATAGCAGAATACGCTTTTATAAGCATGCTCCAACAAGGACTACGTTGGGGCGATGCACTACAGGCCGCACTGGCGATCAACCCCGATTTTGATCTGGGCAGCTGTCTGCTACGCCACATCAACAACGGCGCAATCAGCCGCTTCATCATCTAAGGAGAAATCATGTCAGCCCTGCAATGCCTCTCCCGTTTCTACCTCAGCGCCGTCACCCTGCTGGAACGCTATCTCACCCCGCTATTCGACCTGGGCATACGCGGCTATCTGGCATGGGTGTTCTTCCGCTCCGGCCTGACCAAGATACAAAGCTGGGACAGCACGCTGTGGTTATTCGAGAACGAATACAGCGTGCCCTATCTGCCGCCCGAGACCGCCGCCTGGCTGGCCACCGCCACCGAATTGAGTCTGCCGGCGTTCATCCTACTGGGACTAGGCAGCCGTGGCGCCGCTGCCGTGCTGTTCGTATTCAACGCCATCGCGGTGATTTCCTATCCTGATCTGGATATAGGCGCGGTGCGCCAGCACTATCTGTGGGGCGCGCTGATGCTGGTGCTGGTATTCCACGGAGCGGGCAAGTTGTCACTGGATGCTTGGATCAAACGGCGCTGCAGCTAATCCGCTCTGGCAGACCGAAGAAAAAACGCGCATGCTTACGCCGTCATTCGGCCCCCGAATATAGAGAGGAGTGCATCATGAGCAAAGCACAGCTCGCACCCGAAACTAAAGGTGTCACGGTGAAGTTACTGACTGCGGTGGATCTTGGCCCTGAGATAGCGGGCATGGCCGGACGGGAACTTCGTATGCGTATGGTGACTATCGAGCCCGGCGGCGTCTTCGGCCCGATACACAACCATATAGACAGACCGGGCACCGTCTACATCCTAGAAGGAACCATCACCGACCATCGCAATGGCATCGCTACTGATTATGGTCCGGGAGTCGGTTGGCTCGAGGACAGGAACACCACACATTGGCTGGAAAACAGAGGCTCGACTCGAGCCGTGGAGATCTCGGTCGACATCGTCAAAAAAGCCTGAGCCCGTATTTTGTTAAGGCTAGCTACCTTGTCAGTAGCCAGATAGTCCGCGTTTCATAGACTGCGAAACACAACGCGGCTATCGGTTTCTTCCTACCCCCACTGTATTTTCCTATCCCCAAGCACTGAGCGCTTTCCCCTGTGGCGATTGATGCCTTTCCTCACTTGAGGCAAGATGCGCCCCTCGAAAAATATTCCCTCCCCCTCCTAGGGGGAGGGCTAGGGCGGGGGTGATACGCGTGAGTACCCAACAACAATCACCCCCCATCCTGACCTTCCCCCCTGAAATGGGGAAGGAATAAGTCATCAATTTGCGGGTAATTAGGAAAGAATCGTATGGGCGCACAGTGGAAAGCCAGACACAAAGAGATCGCAGCAAACGCGAAAGGCAAGATATTTGGCAAGTTATCCAAGGAGATCATGGTCGCCGCGCGCGGCGGTGCCGATCCCGACAGTAACTCGCGTCTGCGACTGGTCGTGGAACAAGCCAAGAAAGTGTCCATGCCCAAAGAAACCCTGGAGCGCGCCATCAAGAAGGGCGCGGGTCTGCTGGACGGCGGCGCGACGCTGGAGCGCTTGATCTATGAAGGCTTCGCGCCGCACAAGGTGCCGGTCATCGTGGAATGCCTGACCGACAATGTGAACCGCACCTATCCCAATATCCGCGTGCTGTTCCGCAAGGGCCAACTGGGTGCTTCCGGCTCTGTGGCATGGGACTTCGACCATGTGGGCATGGTAGAAGCGACGCCGATCAACAAAGACAGCGATGCCGAAGTCGCCGCCATCGAAGCGGGCGCGCAGGACTTCGAGCCCAGCGAAGAAGGCGCGACGCTGTTCATCACCGACATCACCGATCTCGATGCGGTATGCAAAGCCCTGCCCAGCTTCGGCTTCACCGTCGTATCTGCACAAATCGGCTACCGTCCCAAAAATGCCGTGACGCTCAACGATGAACAACGCGCCGAGGTGGAAGAGTTCCTCGAAGCCATCGACGGCGACGACGACGTGCAGAACGTCTATGTGGGTTTGGCGGGCTAAACTCGCGTAAGTACCGCCGGGTCGGAGCAAGAGGTGTATCCTGCTTTCCGCCTGGCGTTGCACTCGCAACGCTGCGGCATCATCGAAAGGATCACCCTGTGAGTGCCGCTTCCAAGACCAACGAATTGTTCGACGTGTTACGCGCCGCGTGTGCGCGCCAGTTCAACTTCAATCCCCGTCGTATCACCGAAGACATGCGTTATGTCGGCAAAGAGACGCAGGGCAAGGAGATACTGCATGTGTTCCGCGATGTGAACACGCATTCGCAGATGGTATTAAGGAACACCTTCGTCACCTTGCGCGAGACCGAGGGCGACAAACCGCACTGGAACGAGGCGGAGAAGGCGCGCTACAAGCACAGCGATGCCGAGATGGATGCCGAGGTCGCAGCCAAGCAAGCTGAGATCGCTTACACACGCAGCAGCCCTTTCTATCTGGCGCACAAGGAACATCTGTTGTCGCATTACAAGGACAGTCCCGCCTATCAAGTCGGCATGCCCAGCATGCATGCTGCGGCCAAGACTCTGATCGCCACATTGAGCGAAACGCAGGATGCCGGGCTGGCCGCTTTTGCCGCCCAGACGCTCGACCAGTCACCCGAGCACCTGACGCATCTGTTACTGGCAGCCTGCCATGTCGATATCGAGGCGAACAAAGCAGCGTAGACCAAACCGCGCAAACTGTAGCGCACCACTCTATGCGCCCTATTCCGAGATGAACGACAACCCGCCCCACACCCGTGACGCCATGCTAGGCGTGATCTTCGCCCTGCTCGCTGCGGTGGGTTTCTCGGGAAAAGCCATCCTGGTCAAGCTGGCCTATCTCGACCACGTCGATGCCATCACCCTGCTGGCCTTGCGCATGGTGTTCGCCGTGCCCTTCTTCATCGCCGTGGCAGTGTGGCTACAGAAACATCACGCCGCGCCGCTCAACCGTCACGACAAACTGCTGATACTGGCGCTGGGGCTGATCGGCTACTACCTGTCCAGCCTGCTGGATTTTCTTGGCCTGCAATACATCTCGGCAGGCTTGGAACGCTTGATTCTGTTCCTCTACCCGACCATGACTGTCATCCTCGCAGCCTTCATCTACAAGCGTCCCATAGATCGCAAAGTCTTCATGGCGATGGCTTTGAGCTATGCCGGTATCGCGCTAGTGTTCCTGCATGATGTAGGGATAAAGCAGGGTGGTAGCGTCGTGTTGGGGGCAACGCTGGTGTTCGCCAGCACCTTGTCGTATTCGACCTATCTGGTGGGAGTCGGACATGCGGTGCAGCGTATAGGTACGACACGCTTCACCGCTTACGCGATGATGGTGGCGAGCGCGGCGAGTCTGTTGCAGTTTTTTGTGATGCGGCCGATGACGCGCGCTGGATCTGCCCTTGCGCGTGTACGAGTTGTCCATCGCGATGTCGATCTTTTCTACCGTGTTGCCTGTTTTCCTGCTGTCCTACGCGATACGTCGCATCGGCTCAGGCACTACCTCGCTGATAGGCTCGATAGGCCCGATCAGCACCATCTATATGGCCTATCTCTTTCTCGGTGAAAGTATCACTGCACTGCAGATCGCCGGTTCCGCGCTGGTGTTGTGCGGCGTTCTCATCATCAGCCTGAACAGCCGCAAGGTGGCCTAGTGAACGATCAGGGGCGGCACTTGTAAAGCAAGAAGATGCGGCGGCCAAACTCGGGGGATTCTCCCTTCACGATGGTGTCGGCCCCCATCTCGACGGCGTCATTGCGCGCCACTTTATACATATTGGCTTCCACCTCGTCGGCATCGCGCTTCACGAAGCCGACCTTGGCGAACACATCCACCGTGGTCTTGCCTTTGGACTGGCACGCCGCCACCTGATCAGCATTGGCCAGAGAGACGCGCTCCGCACCCTTGCTGGGCTTTATGATGTTGCTGGCACAGGCCGTCAACGCCACACACACCAACGCGGCGACAAAAATCCCTTTTGCTGACTGCATGTTCACTCCTGATATTTTGATGTTTGAAACGGGCGAAAGTGTACTGTATTTTGCTTACATGAAAATGACTGGACAGCTATTTTCGTGCATCAGTTTTATTGCGTAGCGGGTCCAGCAATTCTGACAGGCCGTTGTGATCCAGTTCGTGCATCAGCGCCAACAGCTTGCCTATCTCACCGGGCGGAAAACCTTGACGCGCAAACCAGTTCAGATAGTTGCCGGGCAGGTCGGCGATGAGATGGCCCTGATATTTCCCGAAGGGCATGCGCTGCGTGAGCAACTTTTCCAGATGCACACCGTTCATTTTTTCACCGGGACTGCCGCCCATTGCGCGCTAAGCACACGGTCGGGGCGCACTTCCTCCAGTTGCAATAAATACGGGCAGTCATACTTATGTATGGTGATGCCCCGATATTGCGTGATATAGGCCGCGATGGTGTCGTTGGCATTGGGTCGGCAGCACTGCGCGGTCTTGGTCATCAGATTGCCCACCCCGCCCACGGTGAGCGGCACCTGCTTGGCGGGTTCGCCCTCGGGGCGTGTCTGCACCGGCACGACGAGCGTCTTACCGGGCATCTCGGAGTGGATGGCCTGTGCGATACGCCGCTGCGTGACGGTGTTGCGCCCCAAGGCGGTGAGCATGTCTTCCAGCTTATGGAAGCCCAGCTTCTGCGCCAGACGCTCCTGATTGATGTCGTGCACCCCCTGACGGTGCAACTCCTTATCCAGCAGCACACGCCCTTGCGCGGCACTGTCGGAGACGTTCTGATTGTTGAACCAATTGCGCACCTTGGCGCGCGCGCGCGAACTCTGCAAGAATCCCAGCTGCGGATTGAGCCAGTCGCGACTCGGCGCGCCCTGCTTGGTGGTGAGTATCTCCACGCGCTGGCCGTTATGCAGCTTGGTATTGAGCGACACGATGTTGCCGTTCACCTTGGCGCCGCGCGTGCGGTGTCCCAGATCGGTATGCAGGGTGTAGGCGAAATCCACCGGCGTCGCACCGTGCGGCAGGTCGATGACCTTGCCTTGCGGCGTGAACACATAGACCTGATCCTTGAACATCTCGTTCTTGAATTGATCTCGTAAGTCATCCTGTTTCGCGACGTCCGACTTCCATTCCAAAATCTGGCGCAACCACACGATCTGCTCGTCGAACTGACTGTCCGACTTCGCGCCTTCCTTGTAGCGCCAATGTGCAGCCACACCCAGCTCGGAGGCGGCATGCATCTCGTGCGTGCGTATCTGCACCTCCACCGCCAGATCACGCGGGCCGATCACGGCGGTATGCAGCGAGCGGTAGTTGTTGCTCTTGGGGCGTGCGATATAGTCATCAAACTCGCTGGCGATCGGCACCCACAGGGCCTGCACCACACCCAGCGCGGCATAACAATCCTTGATGCTGTCCACCAGGATACGCACCGCGCGCACGTCGTAGAGCTGCTCGAAATCCAGCTGCTTGCGCTTCATCTTGTTGATGATGCTGTTGATGTGCTTGGGGCGACCGCTCACCTCGGCCTCTATGCCCGCCTTGAGCAGTTCGTCGTGTAGCCGCTCCTGCACCGCGGCGATATAGTCCTGCCTGTCCACGCGCCGTTCATCGAGCAACTTGGCCACCTTCTTGTAAAGCTCGGGCTCCAGATAGCGTACCGACAGGTCTTCCAGCTCCCACTTCAGCTGCCACACGCCGAGACGGTTGGCCAGCGGCGCGAAGAGGCTCTGCGTCTCATGCGCGATGCGCAGCTGATGCTCGGGATCGGCACCGGACAAGGTGCGCAAAGTCTGAGTGCGCAGCGCCAGACGGATCAACACCACACGAATGTCTTCCACCATCGCCAACAACATCTTGCGCAGGCTCTCCAGTTGCGCGCTGCCGGCCGGGTCCTTGGCCGAAGCGGGCATCTCGCTGAACTGGCGTATCTGCTCCATGCGCGAGATACCCAGCACCAGCATGCGCACCGTGGCGCCGAAATCAGCCTCCACCCGCTCGACCCACTCCGGCTCGTAATTGGGCACGCCATGCAGGATGGCTGCGGTGATGGTCGCCGCATCCATATTCATTTGCAGCAGTATCGAGGCCGCACCCAGCGCATGTTGCAGCAACGGCGTACCGGTCAATTCGACCATGTCGCCATACAAGGGCGCCGCATAGTCGATCGCACGGGCAATAGTCTCGACTTCGGCAGGCGTAAAAACACCGCCCAGGTTTTCCAACCATATGGCGGTGTTATTTGGATCGTTTGCAACTACGTTATGAACTGAAACCATGTCTGCATTATTGCATCACTACCGGATAATTTTCAGTAAAGCTTCATATTGATTCTTCACCTTACCGCATCACTGGCGCATAGGCAGGGTAAGTGTTCGCCAACGGCATCCAATATCCCTCAACTCAGATGAAAATGCCGTACCAGCCGCTCAAAGAACAGGCACACCGCCTGCAGCCTCAAAGCGGGCCGCCTCGTCTAGTGATACAGCTTGGGGAACACACGCTGCAAGGCCTGCAGCTTGGGCATATCGTTGAACACGATATAAGGCTGATCGGGATGCAGCGCCAGATAGTTCTGGTGGTGCGCCTCGGCGGCATAGAACTGTTTGAGCGGCACGAATTGCGTGACGATGGGCGAGGCGAAAATGTGCTTGTCGCTCAACGTCTGTATCGCGCGCTGCGCTTGCTGTTGCTGCTCGGGCGTGGTGGTGAAGATCGCGGAACGATACTGACTACCGACATCAGGCCCTTGGCGATTCAGCTGCGTGGGGTCATGCGCCACGCTGAAAAATATTTGCAGCAATTGCTGATAGGAAACACGCGCGTCATCGAACGTCACCCGCACCGCTTCCGCATGGCCGGTATTCCCCTCGCTCACCAGTTCGTAATGCGCGGTATCTGCCGCGCCACCCGCGTAGCCCGACACGACTTCCGTCACACCGTTGACATGCTTGTACACCGCATCCACGCCCCAGAAACAGCCGCCCGCGAACACGGCCGTCTGCGTGGCTGCCAGACTGACGTTGGCGACACCCAAGCCCATCAGCAGGGTCAGATTCAGTAACGATCTTTTCATATTGTTCTCCTTTGTTTCGACACGATGTACTTTCATGTACTCAGTTCCTTCCCCCTTGCAGGGGGAAGGTTAGGATGGGGGGTGATGCGGTTGATGTTCCTCATCTCTACCCCCTCCCTGGCGTATGTTGTTGGCAGCTCTTGCTGCCTTACAACAACGGACATGCCCCTTGCGGGTAAGCCCTCCCCCTAGACGGTGGAGGGAATATCCAGACTAACCAAACGTAAACGCATATCCTTCCGCGCCACTATCCAAGAACTCGATACGGAATACATGCTCACCCGACTCGCCGGGCAGACGTATCAGCTGATACAGCCGTTGCTCATTGATAGCTCCCAAGCCCTGAGCGTCTATATCCGCGCCATGTGCGGCGGCAGGCGCCTTGCCATCCAACGTCACTTTGTAACGCAGCGGCTGCCCACTCTTAGTGCCCAGCACCAGATGCAGATCGCGGCCATAGAAGCGGTAGCTGATCGCGCCACGCTTACCGTGCAGCACAGCAACTTGCTCAGCCACTAACCAGTCGCCCTCCAGCGCCCAATCGTTACGTTTGAGCGTTTTAGGTGTGCTGTAGTGCTGCACCGCATCTTTCAGTAAGGACTCGGGCGAGACCAAATGAGAAAGTTTCGCGTAGCCCAGATAGGTCTCAGGTGAGCGGCTGTAATCGCCGGATGAAGCAGCCGTTGCACCCTCGCCTTGCACCGCGACCAGCGCACCATCGCCTGCCGCCTTTCCGCCATTCGCCTCTTGCAACAAGCCCATGATGGCCTGCTCGGTCTCCGCGTATTTGCCCTCACCGAAATGCTGTTCGCGTACTCGACCTTGCGCGTCGATCAGATAATGCGCGGGCCAATATTCGTTCTGATACGCGTTCCAGATCGCGAAGTCGTTATCCATCGCCACTGGATATTTGATACCTAACTCAGCGACCGCCTTGCGCACATTGCGCTCGTCCTTCTCGAAGGCGAACTCGGGCGCATGCACGCCGATGATGACCAAGCCCTGCGCGCGATACTTCTCGTCCCAGGCTTTTAGATAAGGCAGCGTGCGCAAACAGTTGATGCAGGAGTAAGTCCAGAAATCCACCAACACCACTTTGCCGCGCAATTCGCTCAGTTGCAGCGGGGGCGAGTTCAGCCATTGCGTCGCACCCTGCACTTCCGGCGCGATGCGTAACGCCTGCTTAGGCGCAGCCGACTTTGCCAGATTAGCGATCAACTTCTGCTCAGTGTTCGCGGTACTGAGGAAAGTGAACTGCGCGAGGAAGCGTGTATCCCAACCCAGCGCAATGACGATCACACCCGCCACCACCAACACACCCAAGCCGCGTCGCAACCATTCTTCTGCCCCCAAACTGCGCTTCATCAGGGCAAACACACGACCACCCGCCAGCAGCGCCAAGCCCAGCGAAGTCGCCGCACCTGCAGCGAAAACCAATAACAGCAAGGCGCTATGCAAGTTCGCGCCTTGTAGCGCCGCACCCGCCAACACCAAGCCCAAGATCGGCCCCGCACACGGTGCCCACAAGAAACCCACCGCCACACCTAACAACAGCGAACCTTGGATACTGGCTTGCTGGTCGGCGCGTGCCTGCAAGCGACCGCCCAAGGCAACGAAGGGACGCATCATGCGTTCCGACAAAGCGGGGAACAGCAGCGCCAAACCCAGCACCAGCAACAAGGCTAGCGCGGCATAGCGTCCGTATTGATTGAGCGCTACCAACCACGCCCCGCCCACCGCCGCCAGACTCGCTAGCACCGTGAACGTCGCTGCCATACCGATTAACACCGGCAGACCGCTGCGCCGGAATGACTGTCCAGAACGCGCAAAGATAAAGGGCAACACCGGCAGCACACAAGGGCTGAAGATGGTGAGCATGCCACCCAAATAAGCAAAAAGAAAAATCAACATGCAAAAACTCCTGAGATATTAGGTGTCCACCGCACCAACTCCTTCCCCCTTATAGGGGCGAAGGTTGGGATGGGGGTGTAGCAGTGAGAGTTCACAATTTCACCCCCACCCTGGCGTATGTTGTTGGCAGCACTTGCTGCCTTACAACTACGGACATGCCCCTTGCGGGTAGCCCTCCCCCTGCAAGGGGGAGGGAATGCTAAACACTTAACTTTTTCCATACGCCAAAAACCGCATCGCCACGGCATTCATGCAGTAGCGCAAGCCTGTCGGTTTGGGGCCGTCGTCGAACACGTGGCCCAGATGCGCTTCGCACAAAGCGCAGCGAACTTCGGTGCGCACCATGCCGAACAAGCGGTCTTCGATATTGCGCACGTTCTCGGCGGCGATGGGTTGCCAGAAGCTAGGCCAACCTGTGCCGGAGTCAAACTTAGTCTTGGCGTCGAACAGCGCGTTGTCGCAACACACGCAGCGATACAAACCCGGCGTATGGTTGTTATAACCGGGCTGAGAGAAGGCGCGCTCGGTGCCTTGCTCACGCGTCACGTTATAGGCCAGCGGTGTGAGCGTGCGCTTCCACTCCGCGTCTTTATTCACCTTGGGCAAGGTCGCTCGCCCCAAAGCTTTTCCAGTATCGGAATATTGCATGATGCTGACCATAGACGTGGCCGACCAAGCGGGTAGCGTGTAAGCCAGCGACAGTGACGAGACGACTTGTAAGAATTTTCTGCGTTGCATGATTTGTTTCCTCCTGTGCCTTGGTCGTGTGAGACCACGATACCTTACACAGGGTTGCAAAAAAACCGCGCAGCAAAAAGGGCCTGCATCGCTGCAGGCCCTTTTATTGAAGCTGGCTAAGGAATTAAGCCGTCTTGTTGCCGAACAAACTGCCCAAGCCTGCCAACAACTGATGTTGCAAGTCGCCTTCAGCTGGCACTTGGCCATGTGGTGTCAGCTTGTCGATGACTTGAGGCAACAGATGGGAGAGTTGGCCAACCGCATCTGCGGAATTAAAGCCGAACTTAGCAGCGATGTCTTGCAGGCCAGTCGAGCCCAACAAGGCTTGGATCTGTTCTGCAGAGACCGGCAGATTTTGGCCTGTGCCGACCCATGAAGCGACTTGTTCTTGCAGGCCACCTTGCGAAAGTTTTTGCACCAGACCAGACAAACCGCCCACGTCCGGATGGCTGATCATGCCCATTACGGATTCCAGCATATTGCTCTGACCGCCTGCTTGATGCGTGACTGCACTAACGATATTGTCAAAAAGACTCATGTTGATTCTCCTGTGGTTATTGGATTTTAGAAGCGACATATCGGGTCAGCGCTCGCCAACCCGGCCAGCATGATACCCAATTCGAGTTCATTCGGCAGGTGCTTTGCGGTAAGCTACGCCCCTTCCTGAATCCCCCTTAGAGAATCCGCAAATGGCACAAGGTCAATATGTAATGTCTATGCTCCGTGTGAGCAAGATCGTTCCCCCTAAACGTCAGATCATCAAAGACATCTCGCTGAGTTTCTTCCCCGGCGCCAAGATCGGCCTGCTGGGTCTGAACGGCTCAGGTAAGTCCACGGTGCTGCGCATCATGGCGAATCAGGACAAAGAATATGACGGCGAGGTGCAACACCTGCCCAACATCAAAATCGGCTATCTGGAACAAGAGCCCAAGCTCGACCCGACCAAGACCGTGCGCCAAGAAGTGGAATCCGCGTTGGGCGAAGTGATGCAGGCGCAGCAAAAGTTGGACGAGGTGTACGCCGCTTATGCCGAAGAAGATGCTGACTTCGACGCCCTCGCTGCCGAACAAGCGCGCTTAGAGAACATCATCGCGGCCTCTGGCTCCGATGCTGAACACCAGATGGAGATCGCCGCCGATGCGCTGCGTCTGCCTGAGTGGGATGCTGTTATCCAGAACCTCTCTGGTGGTGAGAAGCGCCGCGTGGCGCTGTGCAAACTGCTGCTGGAAAAACCCGACATGCTGTTGCTGGACGAGCCGACCAACCATCTAGACGCTGAGTCTGTCGAATGGCTGGAACAATTCTTGGTGCGCTTCCCCGGCACCGTAGTGGCCGTTACCCATGATCGCTACTTCCTCGACAACGCCGCTGAATGGATACTCGAACTAGACCGTGGCCACGGCATCCCCTGGAAGGGCAACTACTCCAGCTGGCTGGAACAAAAGGGCGAGCGTCTGGCAACCGAACAGAAGCAACTCGATGCGCATTCAAAAGCGATGAAGCAGGAATTGGAATGGGTACGCCAGAATCCAAAAGCGCGTCAGGCCAAATCCAAAGCCCGTATCGCACGCTTCGAAGAACTGAACTCGCAAGAACACCAAGCGCGTAACGAGACGCAAGAGATCTTCATCCCCGTGGGCGAACGTCTGGGTAACGAAGTCATTGAATTCGAGAACGTCAGCAAAGCCTATGGCGACCGTCTGCTCATCGACAACCTCAGCTTCAAGATTCCGGCTGGCGCGATCGTCGGCATCATCGGCCCGAACGGCGCGGGTAAATCCACCCTGTTCCGTATGATCACTGGCAAAGAGACACCCGACAGCGGCACTTTGAAGATCGGCCAGACCGTCAAGATCGCGCACATCGACCAAGCGCGTGACTCTCTGCAAAACGACAAGACTGTGTTCGAAGCTATCTCTGGCGGCAACGAGATTCTGACCGTAGGCAAATACGAAACCCCCGCGCGCGCCTACATCGGCCGCTTCAACTTCAAAGGCGGCGACCAAACCAAATTGGTCGGCCAACTCTCCGGTGGTGAGCGTGGCCGTCTGCACTTGGCACAAACTTTGATCGCGGGCGGCAACGTCTTGCTGCTGGACGAACCCTCCAACGACCTCGACGTCGAGACACTGCGTGCGCTGGAAGATGCACTGCTCGAATTCGCCGGCTGCGTCGCCGTCATCTCCCACGACCGCTGGTTCCTAGACCGTATCGCCACCCACATCCTCGCCGCAGAAGGCGATTCCAAGTGGACGTTCTTTGATGGTAACTATCAGGAATACGAAGCAGATAAGAAGAAACGTTTGGGTGAGGAAGGCGCGAAGCCTAAGCGGATTCGGTATAAGCCGATTAGTCGGTGAAACATAGCCCTCGATAATTGGTTCAACCAAATAAATTATGGCTCTTTTGAAAAACGAGTGGGTTAAGCGGCATGAGGGTTGATCCTATGGAAATCGAGCTTGCCAGCGATAAGGAAAATCACCGTGCGCATGGTGTGAATACTGGTGTAGCCCCGAGCTTTGCGTTTGGCGGCCTGGAACAAACCATTGAGTGCTTCGAGGAAGCCATTGGTTTGCCGAG